>DASQIH010000043.1:0-21432 GCA_035631655.1 Terriglobales bacterium | reverse complement strand
AGCCACAAGATGGCTAGGAACGCCGCCGTAAGGTCGCAAGCGATCATCGCCCAGAAGACCTTGCTCCAGGATCCGGTCCTGGAAAACAGCCAGGCCGCGCCGGGTCCGGCAAAAATGGACGCCAGGCCCTTGGCGGTATAGACGATGCCGTAGTTGGTGGTGGCCCACTTCTTGCCGAACACGTCGCCTGTGATGGACGGAAACAGAGAGAAGATTTCTCCCCAGGCAAAGAAGCATAGCCCAGACAGCGCGATGAACCAAACCGGACGGTGAATCAGTTGCAGCAGGGCAAACACCGCCAGCGCCTCCAAGCTGAAGGCGATGAACATAGTGTTTTCCCGGCCGATGTGATCCGACACCCATCCCCAGAAGGGTCGAGTGAGTCCGTTCAGGATCCGATCCACTTCGATGGCCATCACCAAGGCCGTCCACCCGAAGATGATGGTCACTTTGTCCACGTGATAAGAGACCGCCATTGGGTTGAGTTGGGCAGTGACCACCAGTCCGCCGAAGGCCAGCAAGGTCATCATTCCGTAAATCATCCAGAACGACCCGGTGCGCACCATCTGCCAAGGCGTCATGTCCACGCTGGAGCTCTGCACGTGGGCTTTGATCTGAGCTTCTTTTTCCTTCCAGCCGGATGGCGCCCAGTCCGCTGGCGGCTTGGCCAAAAACAGCGCAGCCGCTAGGACCACTACTCCCTGGATGATGCCCCAGAAAACAAAGGTATGCTGATAGCCCGAGGCTTTAATCATGGACGCGATCGGATATACCGTTAAGGCGGTGCCGACACCATAGGCGCCGGCGGTCAAGCCGACGCACAGGCCGCGATGGTCAGGGAACCACTTCAGGGCGTTGCCAATCGTTCCCCCATAGACGACGCCAGCACCGACGCCGCCCAAGGCGTACCAGAAGTAAAGACTGTGCAGCGTTTCGGCGCGTCCCGCTCCGAGCCAGCCCAGTCCTACCAGGATGCCGCCGACCCCCAGCATCAGGCGTGGACCAATACGGTCGACCAGGTAGCCTTCAAACGGAACCAGCCAGGTTTCCAGCGCGATGAACAACGCGAACGTCCATTGAATGGCCGTCAGCGTCACGTGCATGTGGGCTTGTAAGGGTTTGGTGAACAGGGTCCAGGCATACTGGAGGTTCGCGACGGCCATCATCGCGATGATGCCGGCGGCCAACTGGATCCAACGGTTTGGAATCCGGGACGGATGAATGTTCGGATGGGCTGCGACGGACTCAGCCATAGATACACCTCCTCGGTGCTCGTCAGACTCTTAGGGTTTAATTTTTAAACGCTGATTCCCCAGTTGCCTGCGACCATGCCCGTAGAGGTTATGCGACCCGGGAGCTACCCGCCTGTGTGCCTATGCAGGCGGATGGTCTTCCTCGACCTCTTTCCGGAATGGGATCACGCCGGGAACCAGCCACTTTTCCCACATCTCATCGACCTTACTCTGGAAGTAATCGATATCATCGTTGGTAAAGTGCGCGAATCGTCCTTGTCTTAATAAGTATTCTCGAACGGGCTGCCGCTTGATCTTGCCGGCAGCGATTTGCTGCGTTCTGCCGGTCAACTTCAGCACGCGGTTTTCCACTTCGTACATCGGCCAAACGCCGGTATTAACCGCCAACTCGCCCATCTCATGGGACTGGTAAGGATCGTAGTCCCAGCCTTTGGGGCAGGGATCGAGCGAATGAATGAAAGTTGGCCCCCCGATGGTCAGCGCTTTCCGGATGGAATTCATGCCGGCGAGGCCATACGACATGCAAATGGTTGCCACATACTTGCACTCCGGATGACCGGCCGCCATCATGCCCGCCATATTCTTTTTCCAGCGGCGGTGCATGATCCGCTTCATTTTTCCCGGAGTACTGAAGGTGGTATTGGCCCCCCACGGTGTGCTGCCCGAGAGTTGGATGTCTGTATTAGCATAAGATTCGTTGTCATACAACAAAATAAGACAGTTGTAGTCGGGATGGGTCAAAGTGGCGGAAATCGCGCCCACGCCCATGTCGGCCCCGCCGCCGTCGCCGCAGAAGGCGATGACGTTAATGGGCTCCTTCTTCATCTTGCCTTTGCGCATAAGGGCCTTCAGAGCCGCGGCGGTCCCCAGCGCCGCCGACCCACTGCTGCCCAGTTGGGTGTGCATCCACGGCACTACCCAAGAGGTGCTGTAGTAGGTGGTGTTAGCCACGTACATGCACCCAGTGCTGCCCAGCACAATCGTCCTGGGCCCGGCAGCCTTGGCCATCATCTTCATTACCAGCGCCGACTCGCAGCCTTGGCAGGTGCGGTGGCCGGAGGTGAAGTATTCCTCCAGCGGGATCTTCTTCACTGCCTTGAACGGCTCTAGGTTCTGCGTCGGATCAATCTGTACATACGTAGCCATAACTTCTTTATCCTTTCTAATGGTTCACTACACATCAGCTAAAAATCCTGGTTATTCGCGCAGCCCGATCCACTGGGTCAAGGGTTGCGGCCTGCCTTCCGCGGCGTTGTAAACACCGTCGGTGATTCTCTCCACATCGGGAACCGTGACCTCGCGGCCGCCCAGGCCGGCGATGAACCCGACCACCGGCGGCTTCGCGCCCGGCGACGAATACAACGCGCTGCGCACTTCGTTCGCCACCACCCCGCTCATGAAAGGGGAGCCAAACGAATAGTCTCGGTCTACCACCCCCACTGCGGAGAAGCGGCTCAAGCACTTGGCCAGCTCCACCGCCGCAAACGGCCGGAACCAGCGCATACGGACGAAGCCAACTTTCTTGCCTTCCTTGCGCATTTTCCGGATCGCAACTTTGACGGGCGTCGAGAGTGTTCCCATGCCCATCAACACAATGTCGGCATCCTCGGTCTCATACTCTTCAAAGAACGGATTGCCATAGGAGCGCCCAAAAACACGCTCAAAATCGGCGTAGGCTTCGCGCAGCACGCTGGAGCTGCGTTCCATGGCCGCATAGTTCTGGCGCCGGATTTCCATCACCCAATCTTCATTGCCCTGCGGGGCAACCGTGATCGGGTTGTCGGGATGCAGCAGGAGGTCTGCCCGGTTATAGCGCGGCAGGAACTCATTTACCTTTTCTTGCGAGGGAATTTTGACCAGTGCCTGCGAGTGCGTCAGGAAGGCGCCGTCGCAGCTGATCGCACAGGGCAGGAAGATACGCCGATCTTCGGCCACGCGATAAGCGATCAGTGCGGTGTCCAGAGCTTCCTGCGCCGTATCCACCCAGACGAGCTGCCAGCCTAGGTCGCGGACCGTCAGCGCGTCGTTGTGCTCCACGCCGAATGCACCGGGATCATCCAGCGCACGATTGCCCACCATGGCCACCATGGGAATGCGCAGCGCCGGGGTAACGGTCAGAGCTTCCATGGCATACATCCAGCCCACACCGCTGCTGCCGCAAAACACGCGGGCGCCACAAGCCGATGCATGCTTCACGATCTCAAATTGTGAGTGCTCGCCTTCGGCGACGATGTATTCGCAGTCCAATTCCCCGTTGGACACTAGCTTGGACACGTACTGCATGACTGTGTCATACGGGCGGATTGGATATGCCGTGATTACATCCACATCGGCCAGCTTGCAAGCGACCGCGATAGCTTCGCTGCCCGTGATTAATGCTGTTTCATCCGTTTTACGCTGATCTTCCAAAACTGTGGCCAATTGAGCCATGACAACTTTCCTCCTGAACGGTTAGCCTTCGCGCGCAATTTGCAGCATTTCGGGAATCTGCTCCTCGTATTGCCCCCGATAACGGAAACCGTGGGATCGCTCCGAGCGCGTCTTGATTTTGCCTTCCAGCCAGACCTTGTATGCTTCTTTGTCTTTCTTCCAGTCCTCCCACTGGCTGGCGTTGTCGCCGAATTCCGCCTCGTTCACCATCGTCACGCAATCCTTGACCGGGCAGACCGCTTCGCATACGCCGCATCCGCAGCAGGCTTGCATGTTGGCGTCGTACAGGCCTTCTGGAGTCACATCGAAGCAGGAATCAGGACACTGCAGCCAGCACAGCGTGCACTTGATGCAGGTGTCGAAGTTCACCACCGGCCGCATAGTGCGAGTGGTGAACTTCTTGAAGGTAGGATTGCGGTCGGGCCGGAACCCGCCAGTCGCGTGGCTTACCGGGTCTTCGACTGCCCTGCCTGCCGGGATGCTTGGGATAGCGATGCCCTCGCCCATTTCATGCCACTTCGGGAATTCGAACTTGTAGGGAATTTCGGGATTGCCCTGGTTCGGCATCACCTTGGTGGTCGAAATCCGCTCGTAGGAACGCGCCGCCGATTCCGCTTTGACTTGATCTTTCCATTCATTGACGATCGCCTTCTGCACCGACTTGAGGCTGAATAGTTCGGGCAACAGCTTGGCAATCGCGCCCAGAATGCGAACATCAGTGTGGTCGTCTTTGTAGACCCAGAGGCCGGAAAAGCTGGGTGTCCCCTTCACAATGGCCAACTGGTAAGGCGTTCCCTTGCGGTGGGCCATCTTGATGAGAGCTTCCGGTGTCTCACGCGAGGTCACGATCAGCGTGCCGCCGGGCTTCAACAGCTTGTTCACTGGCTGCAGCCCATACCACGCCCAGGATTCGACACCCTTGCACAGCGTGTCGTCCACGGCGATCGTGATGTCCACTTCCTTCGGCTCGTACTTGGCCATGCCCTGCTCGAGCGTCTCCTGATCGGTGCCGACGATGGCAAAGTTCTTCGCCGGAATGCCATTGCGCTCAGGGCTGTCACCGTAGCGGCCGAAGGAGATTCCGGGTTTGCCTTCCTGGTGCGCGGCCAGCACGATCGCGCGGCTGATCCGGCTGGCCAAAGTTTTCTGGTAGATGCCTCGATAAATGATCTCGATTGCGAATAACCGGCCCATTGGGGAGCCTCCCTTTCTCTCAGAGCTTGTTGAGCACGATCTCTTCTACGTCCTGAATATGGCGCCGCATGGCATTCTCGGCAGCGTCAGGATCGTGACGCTTAATGGCGGCCACAATCCGCCGGTGACCGGCGAGCGACTTCTGCGGACGTCCTTCCACTTGCAGTGAGCGTTCCCGAGTTTCGCGCAGCAGGTCCATCACGATATCCAATACCCTCAGCACCACGGTGTTCTCGGAGGCCAGGGCCACGCTGTAATGGAAGTCGGAGTCTTCCTCGATGGCCACGTCGCCCTGCCGCACCTTCTGATCCTGACGTTTCAGAATCTCTTCCATCTCGGCAATTTCTTCCGCGGACGCGCGCTTGGCGGCGCGGGCGGCCAGCGGCGGCTCCAGCATTTTGCGGAAATCCAGAAGCTCGCTCACCGCCTCCCGCTTGTGCATCAGGACGGCACTGAGAGGATTCACTAAGGTGCTGGACGAAATCTCCTTCACCACGGTGCCTGCGCCTTGGCGGGGTTCGACCAGGCCGACCAACTCCAGGCTGCGGATGGCATCGCGAATGGAACTGCGGCTCACGCCCAGCATCTCTGTAAGTTCGCGTTCGGAGGGAAGTTTGTCGCCGGGATGCAGCTTCTTGAGGATCAGCCGCTCGATTTGCTTGGCGACTTCTTCGTAGACTTTGTTTCTACGGATCGCCTCGAAATCGTTGTTGAGGGTGGTGGCCACGAGGAGCTCTCAACTGGTCCGCTAAGTGGACCAAAGAATTATACCCACCCTGTCAAGTGGGAAGTAAGGTCCCAAAGAAAATTATTTTTGCGTGGAATCAGGGGCTTGCCGCAGGCGGCAACTGAGGACAGCAACTCCTCTTCAGACGCAACTCTGCTTTTGGGAGAGACCACGTAGGGACAGCCGCACTCGGCTGTCCCACTGATCTTGCCAACCTGTGAAACTATTGCTGGAACGAAGCCGCTTTGGGATCTTGCGTCTTCTCTCGCTGCTTCGTCTTGTTTGTAGCCGGCGCCTTGTTGCCGGAAGCCTTCTTCGCCTTGGCCACATGCTGCTCCGGCTTCTGTTCCTTCTTATCCGTAGCCTGCTTGGCCGCGACCGGCTTTACCTGCGCCGTTTTAGCCTGAGCATGTTTGGACTGCGCCTGGGCTTTTGCGTTTTTGTTGGTGTCCTTGTGATGACGCCAGAAGGCAATTTTTGAGAGGCGACTGTGGTGTTGCTTGTTTTTATCTTTGTCGGCGTTGTTCCCGTTAGTCTTCGCCATCGTCAGCGTGCTCAACAGCACCAGGCTAATTACCAGGCTCAGGGTCGTCCTGATTGCTTTACTCATAAAGCCCTCCGGTTGCGGGGATTGTGCAGTGGTCAGCGGAGACGCACAAGTGACGAAAGGGCATACCGAAGCGGGGAATCGTGGGTAAAGTGGCCCCCGCGGGTAGCAACTGAGACTTGGGTTTGTGCATGCGTACTTTATCTTGTCTTCCGAAGATGTTTCCAGCTTGATGAACCGGATTGTTGAAGTCGTCTATACTTTAATCCAACTTCACGCAGGAGAAAGTCGCAAATGAGAATTATCGGAATCGCAGTTCTTGTTATGTCGCTTGCATCGCTCGTCTTTGCCGTGGAGGGGGTCACCGCGACCCATGGCGTAGTCACGAAGATCGATAAAGCAGCCAAGACCCTAGCCATCAAGACTGCCGACGGTACCGAGCACGTATTCCACTGGACCAAGGACACTGCCGTTCATGGAGTGCGAGCCTCCGATGTCGCTGCCAAGGATTCGTGGCACGGCCTGAAAGAGGGATCGGAAGTCGTGGCGCACTCCACGAAGCGGGGGACGGAAGATACAGCGGTTGAAGTCGACAAGGTCGGAGAGGCCGGTCTAACGAAAACCGAAGGAACGATCAAGGAGATCGATCGCGGTGCAAAGAAGCTGGTCATCAAATCCGCCGACGGTACCGAGCACACGTTTACCCTTACCGGCCACGCGGCTGCGGACGGCGGCAAGGAGGTGGCGGCGGGTACGGAGAAAGGTACCAAGGCCGTGGTTTACTCCACCGAGAACGCCGGCAAGAAAATCGCGCACTTCTTCGAAAAGATTTAGAAACCGGGAAATAAAGATCGGTTTGTGTTTATTGAATTTCTCGGTGCCAGTCCATGTGAGCGTAATTGACGCGATGTTTCGTCAACAACCCGGTTCAGAGCCACTCTGGCTGGTCGGAGATCACCCAAGGCAATTTCGTTGAGAACTCCAAGACCAGCACCTCCTCGCCGAAGTCTGCTAGCACCCTTGGTCGATGACTCGCACGAAAGAAGTACTGCAGACCGGCACCACCATCGGTCATCCTTTCACCTGCTTGAATGACTTCGCCGGCCAAGTGCAACCACCCACAGTACCGTACCAGCGAGCCTTCTGGACCCTCCTCGAAAAGGTCGCCCTCTTTCTCTGGGTCTATACCAAGCCGATCGAGAACTTGGCGAAACTGTTCGGCATAGACGAGGTTGCGTTGTGCTACGAAGTTTCTACAAAAGCGACAACCACAGCTTTGCGTGGACCCAGTTTTCATCCCGGCGTATGCCGTTCTCGTCCTCTCGCAGTCGTAGCGGATTATCTGATCGCCTAGATGAATCTCTTGCATGCCGCTTTGGATTATGGCCCAGAAAGTAGCGTCGAGGAAAAATCAGCGAACTGATCACTGTTGTAAACAGGCGTCTCATTGACGTTCGTTATTGGCGTAGACACGATTTGGACGAAGCCGCTGGCGCGGCAGACACTTGCGCGTGTTCGTAGGGCTGCTTTTTTGCGCGGATCAACATTTCTTCTCCGCGGTCGACAATGGATGATAATATTCGGACCGTGCTGAACACTTGGGTTCAAGGAAAACCGGCATCTTGGCGTGGTTTAGGCGATGAAATGGCGAAACGGCCATTGAAAACCCATACTATATATTTATAGCCCTCCGCATCCGCCGCAAACACCAGCGGCTTCATCCAAATCCCCCTATCGCAAGCGCCCCGGCGTGAAACAATCGGATCAACGCGGACCGCTCGGCGCAGGCGCGCTTGTCGATAGGGTCCTAAGATTTTGCGATAGTGAGCCCCGGATTGACTCAGCAGCGAAGCCGGTGATACATGACCTATTACCACCCATTAGAAGCGATTCCCCTGCGGAGCCATTTGGGAGAGATAACTAGAATCAACGCACAGCCGTCCGGCAGTGCGAAAGCAGCTTGGCGCAGGCATACACCGTGCGCGTGTGGGGCATCGGGACCCCGACGCGCTCCCCTAATTCCACAACTGCGCCCACGATGGCTTCCAGTTCCAGCGGGCGTCCTGCTTCGAGGTCTTGCAGCATCGAAGTCTTGTGTTCGCCGACCTTCTCGGCGCCGGCCATGCGCTGCTCGATGGAAACAGGCAACTCCAAGCCAAGCCGGGCGCCGACCGCTTCTGCTTCTCGCATGATGTTTCGCACCAACTCGGAAACCTCGGGATCGCGGCACATCTGGACCAGCATGGCTCCGGTTAGAGCGCTGACGGGATTGAAGGCGAGATTCCCCAGAAGCTTGACCCAGATTTCGTTGCGAATGCGCGTTGTGACGGGAGCACGCAGGCCGGCGGCGACCAGCGCTTCTGCAATCTGACGAATGCGCTCCGAGCGCGTGCCGTTCGGCTCGCCGAGTGAAATGCGATTACCCTCGGTGTGCTGGATTACGCCCGGCTCGGTGATTTCGGTCGAGAAATAGACGATGGAGCCGAGCACGCGACGTGCTTCGATCGCAGCCGACACTACCCCGCCGGGGTCAACCCGTTCCAGGCGCAATCCGTCCCATTTGCCGCCGAATCCCTGGAAGAACCACCAGGGTACGCCGTTTTGTGTGCTGACGACGGTCGTGTCTGGGCCAAGTACGAAATGAAGGTCGGGAACAAGGTGGGGCAGGCTGTGGGCTTTGACTCCGAGGAAAACTACATCGGCAGGTCCAGCTTCCTTGAGCGTGCTGACGATTTTCGGGTGCGCCTCGAAATCGCCATCGGCACTTTTCACCCGCACGCCGTGGGCTTGCATGGCGCGCAGATGCGGACCCCGCGCAAAGAGGGTTACATCCTGGCCGGCGCGGGCCATGCGGGCGCCAATGTAGGCGCCGATGGCTCCGGCTCCGGCGATGAGAAACTTCATCCCTTCTTACCGGAGAAGGCTTCGGCCACCGCGCACCGCCGGATCTTGCCCGTGGACGTGGTGGGAATGCTTTTCACCAGGTGGATCTTTTTGGGGCACTTGAATTCGGCCAGGCGGCTGCGGCAGAACTCCAGCAGGGCCGATTCGGTCGCACCATGCGGCTCGTGCAGGACGACAGCAGCTGCGACCTCTTCGCCCAAGGTCGGATGCGGGCATCCGAAAGTCACGGCATCAGAGACAGCAGGATGTCTCAAGAGCACCTCATCAATTTCCCGTGGCGCAACATTTTCACCGCCTCGGATGATCAGGTCCTTGATGCGCCCTGTCAAGTGTAAGTAGCCATCTCCGTCAATCAAGCCCTGGTCGCCGGTGCGGAACCATCCATCCACAAAAGCCTTCGCGTTGGCTTCCGGATTATTCTCGTATCCGCTGAACACGCTGGGCCCCTGAATGACTACCTCGCCACGCTCGTTGGCGCCAAGGTGTTTGCCGGCTTCGTCCATGATGCTGATGCGAATGCCCGAGGGCATGCCAACGGATCCATGCTTACGATAGCGCGGCGGCAAGGGATTTGACGACATCTGGTGCGCGGCTTCGGTCATGCCATAGGCTTCGACGAACGGCACCCCAAACGTGTCTTCCAGCCTTTGGATAATCTCAGGCGCCAGCGGGGCGCTGGCAGAGCGAACAAAGCGCAGCGACGGCGCATGGTCGGAATGCTCGCGGCGGGCCCGAGCCAGCAGAAGTTGGTGCATGGTGGGCACGCCGGAATACCAGGTCACCCGGTGTTCCCGCACTGTCCGCCAGAACGTCAGCGCGTTGAACTTGTTGGGAGCTACCACGGTCCCGCCGGAAAGCAGCGGTGCTAGCGTCGAGGCCACGATGCCGTGAATGTGGAACAGCGGCATGATGCACATCGCGACATCATCCGGAGAGAGCGCATAAGTCTTGGCGATATTGATGGCCGAGGCCACCAGGTTGGCATGCTGCAGTGGCACACGCTTCGGACGCCCCGTGCTACCGCTGGTGTGCAGGATCAGCGCAATGTCGGTCGCAGAAGGCGCAGTCGCCGCAGTTCCCGTGGGAGCATCCACCAAGTGAACGTTTCCGCTCGCATCCACATCGACGGAGTACACCGGAATGTTTCGATCGGCAGCCGCGCGGCGCGCCTCTTCCGCCCCCTTCGGGGGACAAAGCAGGGCACGGGCGTTCGTGTCTTCCAGGTAAAAGCAGAACTCTTCGTACGGATATGCCGGATTGAGCGGAGCCGCAGTTGCCGAAATCGACGCAGCCAGGAAACTCACGATAGCCGGCAGACCGTTGGGCAAAACCGTGGCGACTCGGTCGCCCCGGCGAATGCCGCCCGCGGCCAAAGCGTCAGCCAGGGCGAAAACCTGCGCCCGCAAGGAATCGTACGTGACCTGCACCCCGGCTTCGGGAAGGATAATGGCGGGATTGTCGCCAAGCCCCAGCTCGAGCAAATCCGCAAGCGTCCTCTGCGCCGGAGGTTTAAAGGTCGAGCCCGCCGGCACACCCTCCCAATGCGGGTCGGGTGCCCAGTTACTGATCTCGTTGTTTCCCATGCCATTTGAATAGGAGCTCATCGTGCCTCAATCCCAAAGATTTTGAAAACCTCCAAAACTCATCCCCTGCCAGAAGGCTGCGAAGGCGGCTCATTCGATTCTTCCTGCAGCGGGTGACGTTGTCTCACTGGTCAGCGGAGGATGTCCTCCAGCGAGCGAGGACTAGCAGCGGTCCTAAAATGATTCGATGTGTCCGGTAAAGCGGAATAATTTTTCATGGAAACAAAGTCCTGCATTCCCGTTTCCCCGACCGTTCTTACACGAAAATCTGTACCCCGCCGGATAGGTCAGCTTGCGGCGTAACCCCACACGGCTACGCCTATGTTCAGGGATAATCTAAGGGTCAGTCAAACTGATTGTTTGAATCTCCCTGATAAGCTTTTTCTATCATTATTTCGGGAACTTCGCTTTGGTGTTGCAAGGGGTGGTAGCAGAAGGAGTTTGCTTCGCTTCACTTAGCGCACCGTAATAAAGAAGTACGCGCTCATCGCCACCCCCACGACGATCACCAAGTAGCGCATTTTCCTGGGATCAGCTCTCTGCGAGTAATGCGCGCCGAACCACCCGCCGATAAGTGAGCCCGCAATCATGACCAGGCATTGTGGCCAGTACACAGCCCCGGCCGCGATAAAGGTGACTACGGCCGCCACGTTGATGACCACGGCCAGCAGGGTGCGAAGAGCATTCATGGCATGGATGTCGCGCATCCCCAACGCCGCTAGCATGCCTAGGGTGATGAATCCAATGCCCGCGCCGAAATAGCCACCGTAGATTCCTACCAGCAGCTCCAGCGCGGATATGACCGTGATGGTCTGCCAATTGGTCTGTCGCAGGTCGTGCTCGCTGGCGGCTCTTCCCGCCATCAGGCGCAGCTTGTGCCCAAACGCAAACAGCAGCGTGCCCGCCAGCAGCAGCCACGGAACCAGATGCAGAAAGGTATGTTGCGGGGTCTTAATCAGCAACAATCCGCCCCCTAGCCCCCCAACGATGCTGGTCACCAGCAAAGGGACTAACAGTAGCCTGGGCATCTGGAGTCGCTTCAAATAAGCGAGACTACTGGCCGCCAAACCCGGCCACAACGCAACCGTATTGGTGGCATTCGCCTCTACCGACGGCAACCCAGTAAACAGCAGTGCGGGAAACGAAACGAAGCTGCCGCCGCCGGCAATCGAATTCAGGGTTCCGGCGATCCCGGCCGCGACAAACAGAAAGATGGTGTGCTTGAAGTGCAAGTGGAAACGTGTATCACGAAATGCTCAGCCGGTGAAGGATCTGGCAGGCAGTGAACCTTAAACACAACGGATTTTGAATTGCCGTTTTCCCCGCTTCTCCCCTTGTAACCTGCGTCACGTCCGTCTATGACCCGTGTCACGGAGCACTGCACCTGTGAGGCGTAGAAAATAAGATAGAGGGGTTTCCTCAAAACTCTTGGCCGCTCATGTGGTGATGCATGTCGGAGTCGTTCTGGATTGTCATTGGTACGTTGGCTTTTCTGTAGCTGAACAGCCTCTGGGTGTGGCTCTTTATCACTGTCGAAATGCGCGGCGCGTCAGTCGAACCGGCCGAAGAGAAGATCATTTACATGCGACTGGATTGGCGCGATGTGGCGCATTACATCCACCGCTGAGAGTTTCCCGCAACCGCTAACATTGTCTACTTTAAAGCTGTAGCTCAGACCTCAGGCGCTCCGCTTGCGCTCGCCTCGCGCTCGTTCCACATACCTATTGGTTCTCAAGTCCACGCGCACGACTTCTCCCGCGGCAATGAACAAGGGCACTCGAATCTCCAGGCCGTTATCGAGGGTTGCTTCTTTCCAGGTGCTGTCTTGTTGGGAATGTGAAGCCGGTGCGGTATCAGCGATGCGTGCCTCGACGATGTCGGGAAAAACAACGCTGATCGCTTGGCCTTCAAAGAACTCCACCGGCAGTTGCATACCGGGCTGCAGGAATTTTTCTGCCGGTCTAACCAGGGCGCTGGGAACCTCGATTTGCTCGAAGCTGCGCGGGTCCATGAAGGTGCAGGAATCCCCTGCCGAAAACAGAAATTCCATCAAGCGCTGCTCGACTTCGAGATCTTCCAGCCGTTCCTGGGGACGAAAATGGGGCTCCCACATACGGCCGCTGCTCACGTTGCGCAGCTTGGTCTTGACCACCCCTCCCAGCTTCGCGGTCCCGGCCTTGGATTCCGCCTCCAGCACCTTGTAGATCTGGCCTTCCACTCGCAGGGCCATCCCCGGCTTCAATTCGGATGCGATCACCATGGGGATCTCCTCCCGACGCGCGCCTAGGTCGCTAACTCACGGCTTCAGTGTCATCGCCAAAATTTTTCGAGACATACTTATCCTGACAAGCAGAAGAGCAGAAGTGCACCGCGTTGGGCTCACAAGCCCGTTCCTCGTCCCACTCATGAAGCAGGATAATGGTATTCTTCTTCCACGCTTTGCTGAGATTTTCAAAGCCCAGCAACCAATCCTGCGCATCCCCTTTCCGCTTTCCGCAGAACTTGCATAGGAATTCCATAAGGAGCTCCTTTCGCGGAGGCATTCTCACCACTATCAGTTTCCCTCACGTAGCCGAGCAAAGTCAGTGACGGTCGCATCCCATTTTGGGAGTGGAAACATCGCGGTCGCGGAGGGAACTGTCCGCATTGCTGCGAGCTATTCCAAGGTTGGCATCGGCTCGTATAATTCTCTCAGGCACGTATGCGGGTGACGCCCGTCACGGCAGGAAGTTGAAAAATGTCCGAATAATGAAGCTGTCGTTGGGCACGACCAAAGACCAACGGCGCACTTCGTAGCCGCTCGCCAACTTGCACGATCGCGAGGCCGAGCATGTCTCTTGCCCGCAGATCCGAAGTAACCTCCCGAAAAGATACGCTGCCGTGTGCCATATGGCGCCGCCATTTTGCTACGGCTGTGCCCGTTTCCGTCCGACCAGCATAGGAGGCCAGCTATGAAAGTCAGCGAAGTAATGACCCGGAATCCGGCCTGCTGCTGGTTGTCCAGTTCGGCCCTGGCAGCCGCCCTGATGATGAAAGAAAGGGACACCGGGATTTTGCCCGTCACCCAGGACCCGTTTACTCCCAGACTGGTGGGGGTGGTAACCGACCGGGACCTCTGCCTGCACGTCGTGGCAGGGGGACGGGATCCCGCCTACATCTGGATTAGCGAATGCCTGACCCAGGACCCGGTTTGTTGCACTCCGGAAGATGATGTGCATCACGCGCTGGAACTGATGAAGGAGCGCCAGGTCCGTCGTCTTCCGGTGGTGAATGTAAAACGTGAAATCGTAGGTATGTTGTCTCTGAGTGACCTGGCGCGCAACGCGGGTGTCGACAGCTGGGAAATTGCGACCGCCTTGCAGAAGATCTGCGAGCCCGGCCACGTCACTCGCGAGTCCCCGGAAACCATTATTAGTGCCGCCTGATTCAGTTTGCCTGGCGCAAAAGGAGGAACGTATGCCGCTAACCCGGCTCAAAGAATTCCTGGACAGTCAGAAGATCAAGTATGTGGCCATTTCGCACTCGCTGGCTTACACCGCTCAAGGTATCGCGGCGCTTACCCACACTCCGGGGAGAGAGCTGGCCAAAACGGTGATTATAAGAATTGATGGCGCGATGGCCATGGCCGTGGTTCCCGCCTCCAGCCACGTTGATCTTTCCCACCTGAGACTGACGCTCGGCGCAAACAATGTTGAGCTTGCCACGGAGGAAGAATTCAAGGACAGGTTCCCGGATTGCGAGACCGGCGCCATGCCGCCCTTTGGAAATCTTTACGGCATGTCGGTTTTTGCGGACGAGACTTTGTCGCGTGACAAGGAAATTGCGTTCAACGCTGGTTCGCACCGGGAGTTGGTGCGCATGGCCTGGGAAGATTTTAAGAATCTCGTGAAGCCGAGAATGCTCAGGCTGGCGGTGGGGACGTTCACAGAAACGGCAGCCTGAGCAAGCTGCCGGCGGAGCAGCACCTCGCAGCCGCTGAGGGTGGAGTGTTTCCCTGAGCTGACATCGGTGGCAGGCCGCTGAATAATGCCCGAATCGTATCAGGGCACGCCTTCAGGCGTGCCGCAAGTCGCTCAAAATATGTCCGGCTTCAGCCGCTGTACTTAGGCAGTCGGAGTTTTCGGCAGTCGGTTAGAGTTTTTGTTTATTCCGCCGATGTCGCGTGTCGGGCGAGACCGGTGCCCCGGCCGAAGATTAAACGGAGAAGACCGTCAATCTCCTTCCACAATTCCTCTGGCCGGATAGGTTTTGAGATGTAGCCATCCATGCCCGCGGCCAGGCAGCGCTCCCGATCTCCTTTTAAGGCGTGCGCGGTCATCGCGATGATGGGAAGATGACCGCCCATCTTCTTCTCCTTTTCCCGAATGGCCGCGGTGGCTTCGAAGCCGTTGATCTCCGGCATCTGCACATCCATTAGGTATTTCTGTCAAAACAGCACGACCTGTAGCGCCGGCATCTTGCCGGCTGTCGCGAGGGCATCCTGCCCTCGCAGTGCGGGCGAGACGCCGGCACCACAGCCGCCGGGACAGCGGCGCAGCGGAGATTTCGCGATGAGTACTCTTGGGTTGATTCACGGAACCTGGCATAGCGACTGGCTCAAGGTAAAGTTTTGTAAACTCAACAGCTTTTTGCCTTGCCACTTAGTCAAATAAGTCTCATGCTTTGACCCGCTCCGGACCGGGACAGAAGCATCTCAGTGAGGCTCGGAGGCTGCGGAAATTCCGCAACCCGTTTACCCTACAGCGCGTCCAAGGCGTAGCTCAGGACCTCCTATGGAACGATTAAGTTTGCGGCCAAGAGATTCGCGCCGTCGGTCCGCAAATTATGAGCGGCTGAAAGCTGGCTCTACTTCTCGGAGCAAGCGACGTAACCTCAAGCTGGACTTGCTCGCGTTTGCTGCCATTCTTTTCCTGTGTGTTTTAGGGGCGGGCTGCGCCGATTCCACCTCGAAAGCCAATGTGCGCGCTGCCACCAGTCAGCCGGTTCCTGTGGCTGTGGCCACCGCACAGCAGCAAGATCTGCCGGTGTATCTGGAGGGCCTGGGCTCCGTAACGCCGTTAAACGCGGTCAGCATCAAGAGCCGGGTCGACGGCCAATTGACCGAGGTCGTCTTCCGCGAGGGCCAGCAGGTCAGGAAAGGCCAGTTGCTGGCCGTGATCGACCCCCGTCCCTTCGAAGTCCAACTCAGCCAGGCGCAGGCTACCTTGTTCCGCGATCAAGCCTTGCTGCGTGACGCCCGGCTGAATTACCAGCGTTTTAAGGATCTGCTGCAGAGCTCCGGGGCCATGTCCCAGCAACAGGTCGACACGCAGGCTGCGTTGGTGGACCAGTACGAAGGAGCGGTTCGCAACGACCAGGCACAAATCGATAATGCCAAGCTTCAGCTCACCTATTGCCACATCACTTCGCCGATCGATGGCCGCATCGGCCTGCGGCTGGTAGATCCCGGCAACATGGTGCACGCCTCCGATCAGAACCCGATGCTGGTGGTCACGCAGCTCCAACCCATCACGGTCATCTTCACCCTGCCTGAAGATCAGCTTCCCTCTGTGGCGCACCACATGAGGAGCGGCGCGTTGGAGGTGGATGCCTACAGCCGGGACGATCAGACCAGGCTAGCTACAGGCCGGCTGCTCACCATTGATAATGAGATCGATCAAACTACCGGCACGGGCCGCCTGAAGGCCGCGTTCAACAATAAAGATAATTCGCTCTGGCCCAACCAGTTCGTGAACGCGCATCTTCTGCTGGAACTCCGCAAGAACAGCATCGTAGTTCCGGCCGCGGCGATCCAGCGCGGGCCTCAGGGAACGTTCGCCTACGTGGTCAAACCGGACAAAACCGTCGAGGTCCGACCGGTAGCCGTGGCGCTCACCCAGGGCAATACCAGTGCTGTCGGCCAGGGCCTTGCGCCAGGTGATGTGGTCGTAACCGATGGGCAAGATAAGCTGCAGGCTGGCAGCAAGGTGGAAGCTCGCGCCAGCGCTCCGTCGCCCCCCGCTACTCCTGCGGCCAATCCGCCCAGCACCAACACGCCCGGCGGCAAGAACACTCCCACCGCTCCCAGTGCCCCGACCAACAATTTGCCGCGCCGCCGGCAGGTACAGACTTCGGGAAATCCCACGCCATGAGTCCGTCGCGAATCTTTATTTTGCGGCCGGTCGCCACTTCTCTTCTGATGATCGGCCTGCTGCTGGTGGGAATCGTCGCTTACCGGCAACTACCGGTCTCGGCCCTGCCCGAAGTCGACTACCCCACCATCCAGGTGGTCACGTTTTATCCCGGCGCCGATCCGGATGTGATGGCTTCCGCCGTAACCGCTCCCATGGAACGTCAATTTGGCCAAGTCCCCGGCCTGAGCCAGATGACTTCCACCAGTTCGTTCGGAAGCTCGATCATCACCCTGCAATTCACGCTCGATCAGAACATTGATGTGGCCGAACAGGAAGTTCAGGCCGCCATCAACGCATCGGGCACTTATCTGCCGCGCGACCTGCCCAATCCTCCGATCTACAGCAAGGTCAACCCCGCCGACGCGCCCATCCTCACGCTGGCTCTGACTTCCAATACCCTGCCGCTGAGTAAAGTCGAAGATCTCGCCGACACTGCACTCGCTCAAAAGATTTCGCAATTGTCGGGCGTCGGTCTGGTCTCGATCAGCGGCGGACAGAAGCCCGCCGTTCGTATCCAGGCTAATCCCACCGCTTTAGCTTTTCACGGCCTGAGTTTGGAAGACCTTCGCACCTCTCTTGGACAAGCCAACGTTGATCAGGCTAAGGGCGTAATTGACGGCCCGCGCCAGGCATTCACCATTGGTGCCAACGACCAACTCGTCTCCAGCAACGATTATCGGCCGCTCATCATTGCCTACAAGAATGGTGCTCCCATCCGGCTCTCTGATGTGGCTACGGTGATTGATGGCGCCGAAAACGCCAAACAAGCTGCCTGGATGAACCTATCACCAGCGGTCATCGTCAACATCCAACGCCAGCCCGGCGCTAATATCATTGCGGTGGTTGACCGCATTAAGAAACTGCTTCCGCAGCTGCAATCTTCGCTCCCCTCGGCAGTCAAGGTTTCGATTCTGACGGACCGCACGGAAACGATTCGGGCCTCGGTCAAAGATGTCCAATTCGAATTGATGCTCACCGTCGTGCTGGTCGTGATGGTGATCTTCCTGTTCCTGCGCAATCTTTCCGCAACCGTCATTCCTAGCGTCGCGGTTCCGTTGTCGTTAGTGGGCACGTTCGGCGTGATGTACCTGCTCGGCTACAGCCTGAACAACCTGACCCTGATGGCGCTCACGATTTCGACTGGCTTCGTGGTGGACGACGCCATCGTGATGATCGAGAACATCGCCCGCTTCCTCGAAGAAGGCGATTCTCCGCTGGAAGCCGCGCTGAAGGGCTCCGGGCAGATCGGATTCACCATCGTTTCACTGACTGTCTCGCTGATTGCGGTGCTGATTCCATTACTCTTCATGGGAGACATCGTCGGACGGCTCTTTCGTGAATTTGCGGTCACTCTGGCCGTGACCATCATCGTTTCCGCCATCGTTTCGCTCACGCTGACGCCGATGATGTCAGCCAAGCTGCTGAAATCGAAAGCAGGCAAACAGCCCGGGCGTGTTTTCCAGGCGTCAGAAAATCTTTATGAGCGTGTCATCCATTATTACGGGCGCACCTTGAAGTGGGTACTCGGTCATCAGACCGCGACCCTGCTGATCACATTCGGCACGCTGATTTTGACGCTCTTCCTTTATGTAGTAGTCCCCAAGGGCTTTTTCCCGGTGCAGGACACCGGAGTGATCCTCGGCATCTCGCAGGCCCCGGAAACGGTTTCATTCGACGCCATGGCCCAGCGTCAGCAGGAACTCGCGAAAATCATTCTTCAGGATCCCGACGTGGCCAGCCTCTCTTCTTTTATTGGCGTGGACGGAATCAACACGACGCCCAACAGCGGCCGCATCCAGATCAACTTAAAGCCACGCGACCAGCGAAAGGAAACCGCCTCCCAGATCATTCGCCGCCTGCAGCCGGAGTTGGCCAAGGTGACGGGCATTACGCTTTACATGCAGCCCGTGCAGGACCTGACCGTGGAAGATCGGGTCAGCCGCACGCAGTTCCAATATTCAATTGAAGATGCCGACGTCCAGGAGCTGAATTCCTGGGCCCCCAGGTTAGTTGCCAAGCTGCAGACTTTGCCGGAACTCCGCGACGTTGCCAGCGACCAGCAGAACGGCGGCCTGCAAGCGGACCTGGTCATTGACCGCGATACCGCCTCGCGCCTAGGCATTCTTCCCCAGGCTATTGATGACACGCTCTACGACGCCTTCGGTCAGCGTCAGGTCTCGACCATCTTCACGCAACTGAACCAGTACCACGTGGTCCTGGAAGTCAATCCCCAATTTCAGCAGACCCCGGACTCACTAAAGGATATCTATGTCAAATCCAGCAGCGGGACCCAGGTTCCGCTAGCGTCCTTCAGTCACTTTCAGCCGAGCAACACATCGTTGGCAGTCAATCACCAGGGACAGTTCCCGGTCGTGAACCTTTCCTTCAACCTCGCACCCGGAGTCTCCCTCGGCGAAGCCACCAAGGCCATCGACGCCGCCGAACGCGAAATCAACCTGCCCACCAGCATCCATTCTAGTTTCCAGGGCACGGCGGCAGCGTTCCGCAATTCGCTGTCTACCGAGCCCTGGCTGATCGTCGCCGCGATCGTGACCGTCTACATCGTCCTGGGGGTGCTCTACGAAAGCTATATTCATCCCGTCACGATTCTTTCCACGTTGCCCTCGGCCGGAGTGGGCGCCATCCTGGCTCTGTTAATCACCCGCAACGACCTGAATGTCGTCGGTCTCATTGGCATCATCCTGCTGATCGGCATTGTGAAGAAGAACGCCATCATGATGATCGACTTCGCACTGGAAGCGGAGCGCTTGGAGCATAAGCCGCCGGAGGAAGCGATTTATCAGGCATGCTTGCTGCGCTTTCGTCCGATCATGATGACGACGATGGCGGCGCTGCTGGGCGGATTGCCGCTGGCGCTGGGAACCGGAACAGGCGCGGAGTTACGGCGGCCGTTGGGTATCACGATTGTGGGTGGATTGCTGCTGAGCCAGTTGCTGACTTTGTATACGACGCCGGTGGTTTATTTGTGGTTCGATCGGCTGGCGCAGAGGTTCTCGAAATATCGAGTTGGAAATGAGATTCCGCCAGAGCCGATGTCGGCGGATTAGAGAGATCTCGCAAACATGATCACCACGGAGTCCCAGAGACACGGAGGAACAAGAAAACTTGCCTTCTCCGTGCCTCTGTGTCTCCGTGGTGAGTGTGTGAGAAGTTGCTAAGCCCTAGCTTCGCGGGCAGCCTAGGCGGCTGTCCTTATGTGGGTTGATTATGAGTATTTCTGCTCCATTTATTCGGCGACCGATCGGCACTTCGTTGATGGCTGCGGCTTTGTTGCTGTCGGGAGTTCTGGCGTTCAACTTCCTGCCTGTGGCGTCGTTGCCGAAGATGGACTTCCCTGTCATAAGCGTGGGCGCGGGATTGCCAGGAGGCGATCCGCAGACGATAGCATCGGCAGTGGCCACGCCACTGGAACGTCAGTTCGGACGGATCGCAGCGGTCAATCAAATGACGTCGTCGAGCCAGTTGGGGAGCACTGGCATCTCGCTGCAGTTTGATTTGAATCGCAACATTGATGCCGCTGCCCGCGACGTACAGGCGGCGATCAATGCGGCACGCAGCCAACTCCCAGCGAATTTGCCGAGCAATCCCACTTACCGCAAAGTGAATCCAGCGGATTCGCCGATTCTGTTGCTCGGATTAACCTCCGACACGATGACCGTTTCGCAGATGTACGACGCTGCGGATTCAGTGGTTGCGCAGAAGTTGTCGCAGGTCCAGGGAGTGGGTCAGGTTTTCGTGTGGGGATCGTCACAGCCTGCAGTGCGCGCTGAAGTGAATCCGACTCTGCTGAACAAACTTGGCGTCGGATTGGATACGGTGCGGAATGCGTTGAACGCCGCCAATGCGAATCGTCCCAAGGGTAAGGTTTCGGATGGCAGCCGATCGTATGTCTTCGACGATACGGACCAGTTGTTTACGGCAGATGTCTACCGTCCCTTGATCATGTCGTACCACAATGGTGCGGCGGTGCGACTGGGCGACGTGGCCGATGTAACGGATGACGTATCCGACCGAAGGCAACTGGGGTTGATCAACGGCAAGTCGGGAGTCATGCTGGCGGTTTTCCGGCAGCCTGCAGCCAACATCATCGACACCGTAGATCGCGTGCAGGCGATTCTCCCGTTTCTTCAGGCCTCAATTTCGCCGGCAATGAAGCTTTCCGTGGTGATGGACCGGACCACCTCGGTAAGGGCCTCGGTCAAAGATATCGAGCGCACGCTGCTGATTTCGATCGTGCTGGTGATCCTGGTCGTGTTTGTGTTCTTGCGGACGGTGCGCGCGACGATCATTCCCAGCATCTCGGTGCCGCTTTCGCTGGTGGGCACGTTCGGGGTGATGTACCTGCTGGGGTACAGCCTGGACAATCTGTCGCTGATGGCGCTGGCCATTTCGACGGGCTTCGTGGTCGACGATGCGATTGTGGTGCTGGAAAACATCACCCGGTACGTCGAGCATGGCATGGGAGTGGTGGAGGCGACGTTCAAAGGAGCTGCGGAGATCGGATTTACGGTGCTCTCGATGAGCACGTCGTTGGTGGCTGTGTTTATTCCCCTCCTCATGATGGGCGGAATCGTAGGGCGACTGTTCCGCGAGTTCGCCG
>DASQIH010000042.1:0-4091 GCA_035631655.1 Terriglobales bacterium | reverse complement strand
CCGGTGAAAGCCGGCGCAGCGCCTGCGCAGCAGAAGCCTGCTGCCGCCAAGCCCGCCACACAGCCCACCACTCCAACCAAACCGTAGCCGCGGCCCATTCGCCAGTTCCAGCTTTTAAGTCTTCTCACGAACGCCCCGCCTATGCGGGGCGTTTCCTTTTCAACAGCCTCTCGCTGTTTTGATGCCCTTCTGGCTTCATTTCTCCTTTCCAACCTCTTTTCGTTGAGGCACAATTCCTTCCGCCCCCCGTTCCCGTGGAGGTTTTCATGCCGCAACCCTCACCCGCACCTGAATCTCATAATGCTTTTATGGATCGCATTCCGCGCCCGCCTGTTTTCACTTCTCCCGCGGAGGAGCGCCGTCATCGCAAAGAACGTCTCGCTGCGGCTTTTCGCCTTTTTGCCGAGTATGGTTTTGACGAAGGCGTCGCCGGCCACATCACCGCGCGCGATCCTGAGCGCCTCGATTGTTTCTGGGTCAATCCCTTCGGCTTGCACTTCGGCCAGATTCGCGTCTCCGATCTGATTCTGGTGGATCACGCCGGCAAAGTGGTCGAAGGCCGCGCGGAAGTCAATCTCGCCGCGTTCGCCATTCATTCGCGCATTCACGCCGCGCGGCCTGACGTTGTCGCCGCCGCGCATGCGCATTCGCTCTACGGCAAAGCGTGGTCCTCGCTCGGCCGCCGCTTGGATCCCCTCACGCAGGATGCTTGCGCGTTTTACGAAGATCATGCGGTGTTTGACGATTACACCGGCATCGTCGAAGAAACTTCCGAAGGCGACCGCATCGCCCGTGCTCTCGCATCTAAAAAGGCGGCGATACTACGGAATCACGGTCTCCTGACCGTTGGCCATTCCGTTGATGAAGCTGCCTGGTGGTTTATCACCATGGACCGCTCCTGCCAGGCGCAACTCCTCGCCGAAGCCGCGGGCCAGCCACAAAGAATTCCGCACGAAACCGCGAAGAGCACCTACGCGCTCGTCGGTACGCACCTCGCGGGCTGGTTTCAGTTCCAGCCGCTCTGGCAGCGCATCTCTCGCGCACACCCCGACCTGTTTGAGTGATAGATCGTATTCTTCTCAACGCAAAAGCACCGGGAGACTGAACCCGCAGTTTGGATTTTCAAATTGCCTCAGTAAAAGGTTGCGTGCTTCTCCGCTCTTGGCAGTTCGCCGGCGACGGCGGTCCGCAGTTCGCCGGGGCACGAGCCCGAAGCGCGCCGCACTGCGCGCGCAAACGAACTTGGCGATTTGAAGCCCAGGTCAATCGACAGGACTTTAATCGCCACTCCCGGCTGCACGGCGAAAAGGCCCTTCACCCGATCCATCAGGACTCCTTCCCGGTAGCTCCTGAAATTTCCTCCGGTTGCCAGCCGCACGGTTTTCTTGATGGTTCGCTTGCTGACGCGCAAAGTCTGTGAAAGTTCTTCCAGCGTCTTGCGTGGATTCTCCTTCAAGCTTGCCGCGATCTGCTCAAATAATAGTCTTGGATCGTAGGACATGGTCGATCCTCCCGGTTTAACTTTTACTTCCTTCCTGGATCGTGCTTCAGGGGTCGTGGTCACGCTCGTTCGAGCCGGAGCCGGGTCTGCTCTTGCCAGGACGGCGGGGACGTGAAGGCTACAGTCGCCGTTCAGGTGGCCAGCGCAGATCAATTTATGGCGATTTCGTTTTCAAACAATCAGGTGTTCACCTGATTCGCTCATCCGCACGACGCCGGAGCCGTGCGCCGCAGTTGCGCCACAGGACATCCCTCCGCCAGTTCCGTTCGGTCCGCATCAACTACCACTCCCGCGTCGTCGAACTCGAAAAATAGGTCCCTCCCTTCAATCTGTACGTCTGGCATTCCGTCTCGTGACTGGTGACTCGTCTTGGCTGGCCACTGCCTAGTCGCGTTGGGGACGCGGGAGGTCGAAGATGATTTGCTGGGGCTCGTTGGCCACTTCCTTTTCGGCGACGACGTGGGAGTGCAGCAGCTGGTTGGTGACATAGGCGAGAACGGCGGCGCGGCGGGGAGAGACGCTGCCTTTGGTCATCAGGATGAGGAGCCGAGTGAGGTATTCGCGAAGGTCTTCGGCGGAGGAGAAGTCAGCGCCGTGGGGAAGGAGATCTGCCGAGAGGTCGGCGGAGTCATTGGGAGTGCACGGAAAGACGACCGAGGGGTTGCTCAGACGGAAATGATGAGAGCAGAGGCCCGCCAGGGATGGCAGTCCGGACTGGCGGCATTGCTTGCCGTTGGCATAGCGATGCTGGCAGCGGAGGCCGACAGGGGAGGGAATGGATACCTGAGCGGGGTTCTCCGGGTTGGATGTTTCGGGCTGCAGGACTTCTACGTCTGGGGCTTGTGTGGTCATGATCTTCCTTTCTTTCTGGCGGGGAGTGGGTACATCCCGGCCAATTCGTATGGTTATCAAAACAAAGGGGTTACAAAATTTGACTGTTGGAAGTTGTTGAAAAGAAAGGACGGGGTAAAAAGTGCATGTTAGGAGACAGGGGTTCAGCGTCCGAAGCTTGAGGTTAGACCGAAGAGACAAAGGCGTAATCCTGAAGGGCAAAGAGGGCCGCCGACGGCGCGTTGAGGCTTACGGGAGCCGTGCGAGGCTCACAGTGAAAGTGGAGCCGGGCCCTAGGATGCTCCTGGTGCGATTTCAGGAACGATTCTACACTATATTTCTGATTTTGTCAAGTCCAATCATAATAATAGTAGAATTTGCCCACGGAGCGGCATTCGAACCGGTTTTGCGTAAGAGAAAGAAAACAAAGGGGTAGAGTGCACAAGGGGACGCGACCCGAGAAGCAGGGCGGAGAAGTAGTAGACTGTTGGACAGGTTTGCAGCAGGAGCCACCACTTTTCCGATTAGCTGGGTGCATTCGACAGGTCGATGCAACACCATGATGTAAGTCAGCTCGCGAAAGGTGGTGTTGGTATGAGACCTGGGATGCGGTTTGGGCTTTCTGAGGTCGAGAAGCGTGATGTCTGGAGTCGCTGGAAGGCCGGACAGACGCTGCATGAGATTGGCCGTGATTACGATAAGCCGCATACTTCGATCCGCGCTGTGTTACTGCCCCGCGGGGGTATCCCTCCTATTGTTCGTCGCCGCTCGCGGCTAGCACTCACGCTCGCTGAGCGAGAAGACATCTCGCGAGGGATCGCTTCCGGCTCGTCGATTCGTGAGGTCGCTAGTCGCCTCGAGCGAGCTGCCTCCACAGTGAGCCGGGAAATCGCGCGCCATGGCGGCCGTCCTGCCTATCGTGCTCATGATGCAGATCGACAAGCTTGGGTTTCGGCCTTGCGCCCGAAGAGATGTCTGCTAGCCGTGAACCGCAAGTTGCGGGACATCGTTGCGAGTAAACTGATTCTGGACTGGTCGCCCGAGCAGATTTCCGGGTGGTTGAAGATCCGCTATCCCAACAACGAGAGCATGCGTGTGTCCCACGAGACGATTTACCGCAGCTTGTTCATTCAAGCGCGTGGAGCGCTGAAAAAAGAGCTCATGGATCACCTGCGGTCGAAGCGACGCATGCGTCGCTCGCGACATTCGAGCGAACACGGACAGTCCCGCGGGAAGATCGTCGATGCCATTTCCATCCGCGAACGACCTGCGGAGGCGGAAGACCGAGCGATTCCTGGCCATTGGGAAGGCGACCTGCTGAGCGGTGGAAAGAACAGTTACATTGCGACGCTGGTGGAGCGGCATTCACGTTTTCTCATGCTGATCAGAGTGCCGAGCAAAGAAACGAAAGTGGTGGTTACTGCCTTGAGTCAGCATGTTCGCAAGCTCCCCGCCACGCTGAAACGCTCGCTGACCTGGGATCGCGGACTGGAGATGGCCAAGCACAAGGACTTTACGGTGGCGACGGATGTGCAGGTCTACTTCTGCGATCCGCAAAGTCCCTGGCAGCGTGGGACGAACGAAAATACAAATCTGCTGCTGCGGCAATATTTTCCGCGAGGAACTGACTTGTCTCCCATCACTCAAGCGCAGCTCGACCAGGTCTCGCTGCGCTTGAATCAACGCCCAAGAAAAACCTTAGGCTTCGAGACTCCTGCGAGTAAACTCCACGCAAGTGTTGCGTCGACCGTCTGAGCTG
>DASQIH010000041.1:0-47008 GCA_035631655.1 Terriglobales bacterium | reverse complement strand
GCAACGCAACATTGGGCGCTACCACTTTGATCATGGCGATTTCACTGCGCGCCGCTTTGTTGCCGACGCTGTCCATCATGTACGCCGTTTTCAGGGTTAACAGGCGAGCTTGTTCGATTTCCATGCGCGAAGTTGCAATGTCCGCTCGAATAGTGCCTTGCTCAACAAGAGGCTTGCCGAAGGCTACGCGAGACTGCACCCTGCGGCACATGCTTTCCAGGGCGCGCTCCGCCACCCCAATACACCGCATGCAGTGATGGATCCGCCCCGGTCCAAGGCGGCCCTGCGCAATCTCAAACCCCCTCCCTTCCCCGAGCAAAATGTTAGAAGTTGGAATGCGAACGTCCTCAAATGTGATTTCGGCGTGGCCATGGGGAGCATGATCGTACCCAAACACGTTCAGCATCCGAACGATCTTCACGCCGGGTGCATCCATCGGCACCAGCACCATCGATTGCTGCTTGTGAACCGGTGCTGAGGGATCGGTTTTGCCCATGAAGATCGCGACTTTGCAACGGGGGTCGCCGCCGCCGGAGGCCCACCACTTGCGGCCGTTCAGGACGTACTCGTTGCCCTGACGAACAATTCGGGCCTCGATGTTGGTTGCATCCGAGGAGGCAACAGCAGGCTCGGTCATCGCGAAACAGGAGCGGATTTCGCCGGCCAGCAGGGGCTTCAGCCATCGTTCCTGCTGTTCCGGCGTGCCATAGCGCACCAGGACTTCCATATTGCCGGTATCCGGCGCGGAGCAGTTGAAAACTTCCGGCGCCATCGGACTGCGGCCCATGATTTCGCACAGCGGCGCATATTCCAGGTTGGTCAGCCCGGCCCCCTGTTCATGATCCGGCAAGAAGAGGTTCCACAGACCGGCCGCCCGGGCTTTCGGCTTCAGTTCTTCAATCACGCGGGTTGGCGACCAGCGGTCTCGTTCGATTTCCTCAGCATAGCGTTGTTCATTGGGATAGATGTGCCGCTCCATGAATTCCGTCAGACGCAGCTGAAGGTCTCGAACTTTTTCGGAGAATTCAAAATTCACAGTTTGTGCTCCTGAAATAGGACTCGCCGCACCGGGTTAACGAAAAGTTCGCAGGCTGGGGGAATCCAGGTGCGGCGTAGCATTGAAGGTAAACAGCCGCAAGTTATCCTTGCGGACTTGCAGCAGCGTAAACGACGCATTGTGCAATACCCCGGCAAGTTTCATTACCCGGGCGTTCAAAATTTCCAGGGCCACGCCCGTCCAGATCGCGATGGGAACCGCTGAGGTAAAGACAGCAATGTTCACATCTCGCGGCGCGAGATCACTGCTGAGCCGGCACGCCGTGACCCGCTGACGGAATTGCTCCCAACTCTCGCCGGCGTAATCATGCCCGCCCTCAACCCATGCGTCCACAACGGCAGTATCGCAAGGCAACCAACGACGGTGCACCGATGCCTGCTGCGCTCCGCCGCTTGCGTGAACCTGCTGGCGCATGGCTTCGTACTCGCGCCGAAAGCCGGGATTGCCGCCACTGAGTTGCGGAGCAATCTCCCGATACATGCGGTCGAGATCGAATTCATTCCAGCCCGGATCGACCATGATTTCGGGGAAATCGGCGCCGTAGCCGGCACGGACTTCTTCTCCGCTTTGCTGCTGGCGCGACATCTCCCCGGAATAAGCGGCTGAAAACCTGATGCCTTGAGACGCGAAGTACTCGCCCAGCAGCCGAGATTGCCGGCAGCCGAGAGGCGAAAGCGAATCATACGCGTCGCGAGTGCCGGCTTGACCGTGCCGGACCAGGTAGATGTTGCTCACCCGTTGTGCTCCGCCAAAGACGCGGCCAGCCTTGCCAGAGCCCTCACGGACTGATCGAAATTCCGAAAGCGTTCATCCTGGGTCTGCCCACGACGGAAACGATAGTAGATTTGCTGCAAGATCACGGCGAGCTTGTAAATTCCCAAGACCTCGTAATACACGATGCAGGAAAGATCGCGGCCAGTGCGCTCCGAATACCGTGCCACGAAGTCATCGCGGCTGTACCATCCAGGCCGGGAAGTCAGCCCGGGTACGGTGCCGCCCACTCCGGCTCTGTCCACCCATGCCCAATAACAGAGCGTCAGGCCAACGTCGGCCAGAGGGTCGCCGATAGTCGCCATTTCCCAGTCGAGGACGGCTTCCACCTTGGCAACCGAACTCAACATTATGTTGTCCAACTTATAGTCGTTATGCACCAGGGTAGGCGGCGGCGATGCTGGCAGGTTGCGCGCCAGCCATTCGCCTGCAACCTCCATGTCGCGCACATCTTCGGTGCACGCACGATGCCAGCGCTCGGCCCAGCCCTGTACCTGTCGCACAAGGAAACCTTCCGGTTTCCCCAGCGCAGCCAGATCGCCATTCGTAACCTTAATCGAGTGCAGCCGAACCATGCAGTCAATGAATACTTCACTGATCCGGCGTGGGTGATCCGCAATTTCCAGGAGAGCAGGAGGAACGCTATCCCGCAAGATGATTCCACGGCGGCGCTCCATGATAAAAAACACGGTGCTTAGAACCGCCATGTCTTCGCACAGGTGGTAGGGCTCAGGCGCTTCTGGAAAGTGACGATGCACAGCGTCGAGGACGCGGTATTCGCGGGCCATGTCGTGGGCTTTGAGCGCAACTGGGCCCAGGGGGCCACGGCGGAGAACGTACTCCCGGCCGTCGCCGCATAATAGAAGATAGGTAAGGTTCGAGTGCCCTTCCCTGAACTGCTTGACGGTGAGGCCTGTTTCTACGCCCTCGATCTTGCCGCGCAAATATTCAGTGAGGACACCGACCGGCAATTCCTCGCTGGTGCGGACGGCAGAGGTATCGGAAGGCATTTAGACGGTCTCCTCGAAACACTACGCGGTCAAAGCCTGACCCTGGGTGAAGTCGGCAAACTTCCGGTTCTCACCAGCTAAGTGTTTCAGCAGCGGAGCGGGTTCCCATAACTCGCCGTGTTGCTGCTGGAATTCAAGAATGCGGTCGTACACACGTCGCAAGCCCAACGTGTCTGCGTACCACATTGGGCCTCCACGATGGGCGGGAAAACCGTAGCCGTTGATATAAATGATGTCGATATCGACTGCTCGCAAAGCGATTCCCTCTTCCAGAATGCGGGCCCCCTCGTTCACCAGGGCGAGGATACAGCGGTCGATAATCTCGGCGCGCGAAATCTGGCGATGGGGTATTCCCTGCTCAGCCGCCATCTTCCATATCATTTGGTTGACTTCCGGGTCGGGAGAAGGCCGCCGGTTCTCGTCATAGCGGTACCAGCCAGCCGAGGTTTTCTGGCCGTAGCGGCCCATTTCGCAAAGACGATCCTCAGCCAGGGGCTTCCGCGCGCCGGGTTTTTCCAGATGACGGTACTCCTTGCGAATGCGCCAGCCCACGTCCAGCCCAGAGAGATCTGCCGTCGCGAATGGCCCCATTGCCATTCCGAATTCATAAAGCACCCGATCCACTTCTTCGAAGCGGCCACCCTCTTCCACCAGGAATTGCGCCTCGCGGCGATAAGGATGATACATGCGGTTGCCGACGAATCCGCGACAGTTCCCCACCAGGACCCCTACCTTGCCAAGCTTCTTGGAAAGCTGCATGCAGGTTGCAATCACCTCTTTGCTGGTAAGCTTGCCGCGCACAATTTCCAGAAGACGCATGACATTGGCAGGACTGAAAAAGTGGGTGCCGATTACGGCTTGCGGGCGCGAAGTGGCCTGGGCAATTTCATCGATGTCAAGGGTCGAGGTGTTACTCGCTAGAATGGCGCCGGGTTTGCATACTCTGTCCAGTTCGCCGAAAACTTCTTTCTTGACCGACATGCCCTCAAAAACCGCCTCGATCACTAAGTCCACCTCAGAGAATCGGTCGTAAGTAAGAGTCGGTGTGATGAGCCGCAATCGCTGATCGACAAACTCCTGCGTGAAACGGCCGCGTTGCACGGAGGCTGCATAGTTTTTCTGTATCGTGGCCAGCCCGCGATCGAGTGCGGCCGGATCGGAGTCCTTGACAAGAACCGGAATTCCGGCATTGGCAAGAACCATAGCAATGCCGCTGCCCATCGTCCCCGCACCCACCACCGCGGCCTTGTTTATCGAGATCGTTGCAGTGTCCTTCGGAATGTCGGGAATCTTGCCGACTTCGCGTTCGCCGAAAAATACGTGGATTAGAGCCTTAGATTGTTCAGAGAACAGGCATTCCAGGAACAGTTTCTGCTCGAACTGGCAGCCTTCGTCGAAAGAGAGCCTGCTGGCTGCTTCTACGGCGTCAATCGCTGCGAGCGGAGCCGAGAGGCCGCGCTGCTTTTTGCGTGCGGTTTCCCGTGCCGCGGCAAAGATTGGCGCGTTCTGCTCCGCCGTGCCCAGCTTGCCGTTGCGCTCGCGAGTCTTCAAAGCGGGTCTGGTCGCCATCTCTCGCGCGAAGGTGACGGCGCCGGCTAGCAATTCCCCGTCTATCAGTCGGTCAACCAGCCCCGAATTAAACGCCTGCTGGGCGCTGATTGCATTACCCATGGCACACATCTCGACGGCCTTGGCTGCGCCCACGAGACGCGGCAGGCGCTGGGTTCCACCTGCGCCGGGAATCAGGCCGAGTTTCACCTCCGGCTGTCCCAATTGCGCATTGGGAACTGCGACCCTGTAATGCCCAGCCATGGCAACCTCCAGACCGCCGCCCAATGCAGTCCCATGGATCGCCATCACGATTGGCTTGCGACAATCCTCAATCCGTAACAAGAGGGGATGAAGTCCCTCACCTCGCGGCTTCTGTCCGGAAGTGATCTTGGTGAACTCGTTGATATCAGCGCCAGCGATAAAGGTGCGCCCGCCTCCAATCACCACCGCAGCTTTAATTTCAGGATCGCTTTCGATTTTTTCGACCGCGGCCAGGATACCTTCAGCTACACCGGGGCCCAGCGCGTTGACCGGAGGATTATTGATCGTTATGATCGCAATCTCTGCGTCCTTCGTAATCTGAACCAAATTGTTCATCAAGAAGTTTCTCCGTCGGCTGCTGTGTGTCTCAAAGCCGTCTTTCTGCGCCGCCGACTAGGAATAGAAACGAACAATCCATTCCGCTAGGCAGCACGGCTTAGTGCCACTCTGGTTTTCGATCGATACCGCAAACACAATTTCGGTCGCATCTGCAAGTTTCTTGAACGCCTGCAGTGTAAACCGCGCGCGAATCTTCGATCCCGAGCGGACCGGCGCAGGGAACCTGACGCGATTTAGCCCGTAGTTGATGGCCAGACGCACTCCGCGAATTTCGATCGCCTGCCTCAGGAAATAACTGAGCAAAGAGAGTGTCAAGAACCCGTGTGCGATGGTTACGCCAAAGGGCGATTCCCGTGACGCTCGCTCCCTATCGGTGTGGATCCATTGCTTGTCTGCGGTACTCTCGGCGAACTGCTGAATTCGTTCTTGCGTGATCTGAAGCCAATCGGTAACGGCAATTTCCTTGCCCACCCAAGCATGCAAATCATCCGGGCACTCAAGAATGAGCATGAGTTCGGTCAAAGTTTCCGTTCGAGATTTGCCGTGGACCAATATTTCTTGCGCAGCTCTTTTTTCAAGAATTTCCCCGTCCCCGTCTTAGGTAAGCTGGCAAGGAATTCGATGGACTTCGGACATTTGTAATGAGCGAGGCGACCGCGGCAAAACTCCACGAGGTCGCTCTCCTCGACCGATGCGCCAGGCTTCAGCACGACCAGCGCTTTGGGCACTTCCCCCCACTGCTCGTCGGGCACAGGAATGACCGCTGCTTCATAAACGTCGGGATGCGCGGCGAGCGCCTTCTCCACCTCGAGAGAAGAGATGTTCTCGCCGCCACTCACAATGATGTCCTTCTTCCGATCGACGATGAGGACGTAACCGTTCTCATCGATAGTCGCCATGTCTCCGGTATGAAACCATCCGCCCTCGAGAGCCTGGGCCGTAGCATCCGGATCGTGCCAGTAACCCGCCATTATGCCGTCGCCGCGTGCCCATATTTCGCCAATCGTTTTGCCATCTGGCGGCACATCGGAGCCGCCAGCGCCGACCACCCGAATTTCGACCCCGGGAATCGCAAAACCTGTACGCGCCTGGCCTTCGTAACGTTGCTCGCCTTCCCATTGGAGGCCGCTCTTCATAGGAGAAATGGTCAGCACTGGCGAGGTCTCGGTCAATCCGTATCCCGAGTAGCACGTACAACCCAGTTTTTCCTCGACTTGGCGTACCAAGGTGGGAGAAGAAGCGGCCCCACCGATTGAGACTCTTTCCAGGCTCTTGAGGTCGTATTTTTCGCGTTCCGGGCAATGCACCAGCGCCAGAGCCATGGCAGGAACCAGGCTACAGGAGTGAACCCGTTCCTGCTGGATCAAACGGAAAACTTCTACTGGATCAAAGCGGTGGATCATCACGTGAGTGCCGCCAAGAAATGTAATCAAATGTGCAGCGCCCCAGCCATTGGCGTGAAATAGGGGAATTGTGTGCAGTTCGACGGTGTTATGCGTGCTCTTCATCGCCATAGCAACATAGAGCGCATGCAGGTATACATTGCGATGGGTCAGCATCACTCCTTTCGGGTTAGCGCTGGTCCCACTGGTGTAGAAGAGCTCTGCCAACGCATTCTCGTCCACCTCCATGACATCACGACGCAACGGCGTGGCTGCGGACAGGAGCTCTTCATAATTTTGCGCAGCCAGCCAATTGACCTTGGGAGTACCGTCCAACAAGACAAAATCCTTGATGGGAACCGAATTCCGAAAGGACTCAACTAGAGGCAAGAACGCGCTTTCCAGAAACAGAATGTTTACACCTGCATCATTCAATATGTAGCCAAGCTCTTGCGGGGAAAGACGGATGTTGACAGGCAACAGGACGGCGCTTGCGTCGAGAACACCGTAGTATGCCTCAAGCAGGCGGTGACAATTGGTGCTGAGAAATGCGACCCTATCCCCCGCTTTCACGCCACGCGACTGCAGCGCGCCAGCCAACCGCCCCGCGCGCGACCCAAAATCCGCATAAGTAAATCTTTGCTGCCCGCACACCACGGCGGTTTTGCGCGGGAATTGCTGCTCTGCGTAGCGCAGAAAACGTATCGGGGTGAGAGGAACCATCATTCTTTGTTACGCGACGCAGCGGATCATCCGGCGGGTACGAACCTTCACCAAGACGATCGACATCAGAAGCTGAGCCGTACCCCGAGTTGCAGCTCCCGCTTCGGCAAGGCTGACGTGAACCCCAGCGGCTGGCTGGGCGATAGACTCGCAGTGCCTTGAACGTTAAAGGGCGGACCGAAGTTTGCGCCTACGATGTTGTTCACCGCCGCATAGTTGGTACGGTTTGCGATGTTAAACCCCTCCACCGTGAATTGCAGGGCAGCCCTTTCTCCAAAATGGAAACTTCGGCTAAGGCGCATGTCGAAATCGACGTAATTCGGACCAATGCCGCTGTTGCGCCGAGAGCCCGGCGGGCGGTCGTTCGTAAAGTGGCCGTCGCCGTTAATATCGGCGCCGGCCAGCAGGTTGAACGGATGCCCGCTGTTGTAAGAAATAATGGGCGACAGCTCGAAGCCAGAAAGAACCTTGGAGCTTTTCCATGGGCTGTCCAACACGGCTGCCATTACGACTTTGTGCCTCTGATCGAAGTCTGACAGGGACCGCTCTGCAGCAAGGTTGACCTCGTTAAAGGCCGCGTAGTCGCTATTGAAGTCTGTGGAGTCGTCGATGGCCTTGCTGTACGTGTAGTTGGCGATGAGCGTGAAGCTGTCGCTAAAGCGCTTTCTCAATTCCAGAATTCCGCCGTGATAAACGGCGTTCGCAATGGAAGAGTATTCGTTGTTTTGAAGGATCGTATGCGTCGGATCGGCAAAGCACAGAGCGGGATTAATAAAGCATTGCGGCGCTTCCCAGTCCTGGAACGGAAGACCGTTGGTTGGCAGACCGTTGGCGCCCGTTCCGCTGACGATCGGGGCTCCCGGCAGCAGGTTCTTGTCGACCGCCCAGGGGAGATGAGTGGTGTGGACATAAATGTAGTTGGCCGACAGCGACAGGCTATTCCCGATCTGGCGCTCGATCCCGAACGAAGCCTGCTGGGATTGCGGAGGACGGTAGTTAGGCTGGCCGAAGAAGAGCACCGTTCCCGGAGGCAGGGGGCCGGTGTTGCTCACCGGGATAAAAGGCGCCAAGTCAGCCTGCGTGATGCAGGAATTTGCCCCCGCCGTAGGCGTGCCGCACAAAATCTTTCCCCGGGCGAACATGGCCCCATAGATCTCGGCCGAGTTGGCAGGCGGGGTACCCAGGATGGTCACCAAGGTGTTGGCAATCTGGCGCACGCCGTTGACGTTGCCCAGCGTCTTCACCACATTCGGGATCTGGGCGTAAATCGGGGAATAGAAAATGCCATAGCCGCCGCGAACCACGGTTTTCTGGTCACCTAACGGGTCCCAGGCAAAGGAAAGACGAGGAGCAAAGTCCTTCTTATAGGTGTTGAGCGGTCCGTACTGCGAGTCCAGTTCGTAGCGCAGCCCGTAGTTCAACGTAAAGTTTCGCCGGACTTGCCACGAGTCCTGCCAGTAGCCAGCAGTGAACGGCCTGTTCTCGATATATTTAGGATCGCCAAAACCCTGTTCGAAGAACGCCGGTGCTCCCAGCGCCCATGCCTGAAGAGTGGTCAGGGAAGCCGGGATCACTGAAGCCGGCAGTCCGCAGCCACCCAGGGCAATGGGAACCGAGGGAATCTGCAGGCAGTTGCTAAGCACGATGCCAGGCAGATCCAAAAACTCAAATCGTCCGGGAAAGAAGGTGTCCGAGGTTGTGTTGTTGCCCCGAATCAACTCGTAGAAGCCCATGCGCATGGTGTGGTGGCCGCGGATGACGGTAAAGTTATCGGTGAACTCATAACGGCGCGAGGTGGTGTGACTGGGCAAGAAGATGCCGCGTCCGAAGAAACCAAAGCCTTGCACGTCCAGCCCCGGCCCGCCGCGATCGTTGGTGTCGACATTGAAGGTGTAAATGTTCCACTGCAAGCGCGCTTCGTTGATGGAATTGGAACTGAACTGGTGGAACCATGAACCTTGGAGCGTGCTATCCCAATTCAACACAGAGGTGCCGCGCGAGAAACCAATCAAGGCCTGGACATCGGGATCCGATTCCTTTTGATGTGCATAGCTGTAACGCAGAAACGCCTGATTGTTGTCGCTGAAGCGATGATCGAAGCGACCAGAAACATCGTGTTGGCGGATCGGGAAGGGGAACAAGCCACCATCCTTCTCAAACTGGTGGACGATGAATTGCTTCGACAGAAGCTGCGCCGGACTTACGAAGGGGTTGCCAACAGCAGTCGGATCGATAGTCAAGATACTCTGAAGGGCAAGGGCGCAAAGATTCGAAGGCAACTTAACTGTCGGCTGACCAGGGGGATTGATGCACGGAACCACAGGGTTACCAGGTGCAGCCGCGAGTGCGCCGAGGATCGGGTCCTGGGCTTTAGTCGCAGCGAAGATGCTGCTGTGCGTCAGCAGGGGAACCGCGTCTTGGGCGTCGGAGCGCAGACCTTCGTATCCCACAAAAAGGAAGGTTCTATCTTTCTTGATCGGGAATCCGATGGTGCCGCCGAATTGCTGGCGGCTCAAGGAGTTCTTGATCGGCGCGCCAACCGCATTAAGAGCGAAGTTACTGAAGGTCGGATCGGGAGCCAGCGCCGGAGTGAAGGCGAAGGGATTGCGGGCATCCATGGCATCATTGCGGAAAAAGCCGAAAAGTCCGCCATGCGCCGTGTTGCTGCCGCTTTTGGTTACGATGTTGACGGAGGCGCCGCTGGCTCCACCCAACTCTGGCGCGTAATTGCTGCGGTTGATCTGGAATTCCTGGACCGCATCCTGGCTTACGTTCAAACGAACGCCGCCCGCATCATCGTTGGCCTCACCGCCGTCCACGGTAACGCTATTGCCTCTCCCATTGCTGCCGTAGAAGGAGAGGCCGCTCTGGGGCGTCTGCTTCACCCGAAAATCGGCGTTGTCGGCAATCGTATTGGAATTGCTGACACCGGGCATGAGCAGAGTGAAGGTGAGGTAATCGCGGCGGTCAATCGGCAAGTCAGTTATGTATTTCTCAGGTACGCTATTGGCTTGCCCTGCCCGTTCGACTTGGACGACAGCGGCTTCGCTGGAAACTTCCACTTCCGTAGCAACTTGCGATAGCCGCAACTGGAAATCAGAGATAGTGGTCTGCCCGATACTGACCACCACACCCTTGTGAACGGCTGGGGCGAAGCCTGAGGCCTGGACACTCACATCGTAGGGAGCTGGGGCCAGGCCGGGTATGCGGAACTGTCCGCTGGCGTCAGTCACAGCCGTACGCCGCAACCCTGTTTGGGTGTCGACCACAGTCACATTTGCCTTTGGCACAATAGCCCCGGAAGGATCGGTTACGGTGCCTTGAATGTCTCCGGAAGAGCCAACCCCTTGGGCAAAAGCCCCGGCAGTAACAAGCAATAGGCAGAACAAGGCGGAGCTAAACCAACTGATCATTCTCCCCATATTTGCCTCCCCTTTAGAGTTCGGTTGAGACCAGGCGACGCGGACAGAGAGGGGGTATCGGCGGCGGATTATAGCAAGGAATGGCTGGGGCAGCACAAAAATCGTATTCTTGGTAATTTTTCGTTTACTTTAAGTAATATTTCAAAAATTGGAAAACTGGGTCTGTAACTATGAAAAGCAATAGAAATCCAGTTTTCTTGATTCCGGCTTCGAACGCAGCGTACACTTGCTTGCCTTATCGGGTGTGGAGTCCGGATCGGAGCTCTCCGGACTGGGTAATAGGGGAGAGGACCAGAGGTGCCATCGCAGCGTTCTGCCCTTAAAGGCGAAGTCATCGCGCTCAAGCGAAAGCGAATCGTGGACGCCGCGCGACGGCTTTTCTATGAAAAAGGCTATGAACGCACAACTCTGGACGACATAGCCGACCGCCTCGAAGTCACCAAGCAGTTCATCTATTCCTACTACAAAAACAAAACCGAACTGCTGCATGAGATTTCAATGCAATGTATCAGCGAGTGCCTTAGAACTCAGTCGCGCATTTTAGCTAGCAAACTGTCCATTCCGGAGAAGCTAACCAGGATCACCGAAGAAGTTGCCCAGGTGATCATTAATTATCAAGCGCACACCATTATTTATCTCAGAGAGGAGATGAACCTGGACCCCGGGATTGCAAGAACCATCCGGGAGCAGCGGAACGAGTTCGACCATCGGATTATGAAGTTGTTGAAAGACGGCATGCGCACCGGCGCTTTCCACGTCGTTGACGAACGCATTACTGCGCGATGTATCGGCGGCATGCTCGTTTGGTGCGCGCTTTGGTACCGCGACCTGGGGGTGTTGGCTCCGGCTGCTATCGGACAACTCATCAGCCAGAACGTCATGCGAATGGTGGGCCAACAGGATGCGAAGTCAGCCAGAAAGAAATGAGCTAATCAAGATCGAATCAAGAATGAGGTTTGCCAGACAGCTATGCAGGTGAGCGGAAAAGTCGTCGTAGTCACGGGTGGTGCTAACGGAATTGGCCGTGCCTTAAGCCGGCGTTTCGCGGCAGAAGGAGCTAAAGGCGTCGTGGTTGTTGACCTGAACGGGGCGCAGGCCTTTGACGTTGCCAAGGAGATTGGCGGGATCGCTGTCCAAGCTGACGTTACCTGCGAAGCCGACGTGCAGCGGCTGGTGCAGGAAACGCTCGACCGGTTCAAGGCAATCGATCTTTTCTGCTCGAATGCTGGCGTAGGTTGCGACGGGTCCGTCGAAGCTCCCGATGCCGATTGGGAGCAAAGCTGGCGTGTGAATGTCATGGCCCACGTTTACGCTGCCCGGGCAGTTCTCCCGGGAATGCTTGCCCGGGGTGAGGGCTACTTACTGCAAACTATCTCAGCCGCGGGGCTGCTTTCACAGTTAGGCTCGGCCCCTTACACCGTGAGCAAGCATGCTGCGCTAGGCCTGGCAGAATGGCTGGCGATCACGTACTGCGACCGCGGAATCAAGGTTTCTGCGCTCTGCCCCATGGGAGTCCGCACGGACATGCTCAAGAAAGCCGCATTTGGAGGAGGTTCGTTCCTGCTGGACTCAGCGCTGGAACCGGAACAGGTGGCTGAACACGTCATCCACGGATTGGCCGAGGAAAGATTTCTGATCCTGCCGCATCCCGAGGTAGCTGAGTACTTCCAACGTAAGGCCTCCGATCATGATCGGTGGCTTCGTGGCATGCGACGCCTGCAGGCCAGTTCCCCACTGTTAAAAGAGGTCGTCCAACCACAGGATTCGCCAACTCGCCGCGGCTGAGTCCTGAACGCGACATAAAATCCTCGAGAACGAACCTCTGTCACTAAAAAACCGTAGCAAGAATCCCTGGTTGCGTGTGACCACGGTCACTGCCAGCAGTTGCGGTCAGGGTTTTCAATTTTCATCAGTACGGTCGGGAGGAGGTCTACTCCGATGCCTACCACCATTGCAGATGTTCGCGAGTTCCTTGCGCAACGACGCATAGCCCTCGTTGGCGTATCACGTAACCCGAAGGATTTCAGTCGCATGCTCTTCCGCGAGATGTGCGACCGAGGCTATGACATGGTGCCGGTAAATCCGGCTGTGAGTGAAGTGGAAAGCCGGCGCTGCTTCGGCCGCTTACAGGAGATCGATCCGCCCGCCGAGGGTGCGCTGGTAATGACGGCACCTCAAGACACCGAACGCGTGGTGCGCGATTGTGTCGAAGCTGGCGTTCGCCGGGTTTGGATGCATCGTGGCGGGGACAAGGCGCCGTCAGTAATGAGGCTGCCGACTTCTGCCATAAGAACGGGATACACCTGGTTGAAGGCTATTGCCCGTTCATGTTTCTTCCCCATACGCAGTTTGTCCATCGTGTACACCGGTTCCTGCTGAAACTGCTGGGCCGTTATCCAGACGAAGGGCAGGGCACAATTTGCCGGTAGCCGACTCCAGCCGATCGCAAGTCCCCGGTGCACGCCTCAAGACTGCAAATTGCCAGCCAGGCGGCGACTCTCTGCATGAATCAGATTCTGCAGATGCTGCTGGAAACTAAGCTGGGGCTTGCCGGCAACCTGATCGGGATAAGAATCAAGAGCCAGCATGTAGATGGTCAAGTCCTGCAGCGCTTCTTTCTCCCCGGGAATATTTAATACGTCCAAGAAGTCAATCCCTGTTGTCCTGGTGGCCATGAGAAACCTCTTTTTCAAAATCTGACCAACTCCGAGAAACGGAGGCCACGATTTAGGCTCGGGGAAGGAACCGAAAATCGCTTAAATTTCCCTTGGGGGATTGGGTTGCCTCCACCCTAATTACTTCGACGCATGCCGTAAATGGCACTTCTGAGCTATTTTGGGCGGCTACAATGGCTGCGCAGAGGAGCCATATGGCGGCGCCGAATGACTCCCGAAGTGATTACATGCTGGCCACGGGCAGCGAGGCAGAGCACCGTTTACGGCTTTTGGATGAAATCTTCGGGCCGGGGACACGCGAACTGCTGCATCAGGTGGGACTGGCACCAGGAATGCGTGTCGCCGAGATCGGCTGTGGCACAGGTCTAGTCGCGCTATGGATGGCGGGCCAGGTGGCTGCGAGAGGGTCTGTCGCAGCGGTGGACATGAGCAGCGAACAATTGGCAGTGGCGGAGAGAAACGCGGCGGTAGCGGGCTTGAAGAACATTTCCTTTCGCGCCGCGGGCGCGTAGGATACCGGCCTACTTCGGGAATCGTTCGACTTAGTGTATTCGCGTTTCCTGATGTGCCACCTCAGCGCGCCGGCCTAGGCGATGGCAGAAATGCGCGCGCTGCTTAAGCCCGGCGGCATGCTCGTCTGCGAAGATCATGACGACGGCGGCATCTTCACCGAACCGCCAACGCACGCGTACAAACGTCTGGTCGAAATCAGTGAGGCAGTGAACAAGGCGCGTGGACTCGACTCTTATGTTGGGCTGAAGCTGCCGCGACTGGTGCAGGAGGCGGGTTTCACGACGCCCGAGATCATGGTGAAACAGATTGCGCGCTTGCGCGGCGACGCCAAGCGTTTCTGGGAGATCACGTTACGGGAAGCGGCACCGGCGATTTTCGCAGCAGGCGCGTCGACGCCAGAAGAGCTGGAATCAATCTGCGCCGAGATGGAGGCGATCGCCAACGATGAGACAACACTGCTAATGCTGGCGCGAGTCACGCGGGTCTGCGCTCGGAAAAACCAACGTTTGCCCACCGGAAATCGTGAAACGTGAGCGATATCCACGGAGGAGTCGAGCAAGTTCGAGGTCGATCGGGGCATCTCGTGCTGGTGAACCAGAATGCTTGTCACAATTTGCTCCCGAGCGTCGTTTTAGGTATGTGAACCTGGGAAGGCGGGCATTATCGTGGGAACGGCACCAACACTGAGTCGGTCCATGAGCCTGCGCGAGAGTACATCGCAGCACTGGGACGAAGCTGATTTCCGGGCCGTTTTTCTTCAGCACTACGTCCGGATCGTCGCTATCCTGGTGCGCCTGCTCGGCGATCCTTCGCAGGCGGAAGAAGTGTCCAACGATGCCTTTTGGCGGCTGTACCGGCAGCCCGGGTTACAGACCGACGGCAACGTCGGCGGGTGGCTGTACCGCACCGCGACGAACCTTGGTATCGACAGCCTGCGCGCTTCTCACCGTCGCCGACACCACGAGGAAGCTGCCGGACGGCTCATGCAACAAGGTGCGACCGCTGGTCCGCTGGACGACGTGTTGCGTGAAGAAAAATGCCGGCGGGTACGCAGCGTGCTGGCCTTGATCAAGCCCGCCCAGGCGCAACTCCTGATTCTTCGCGCCGCTGGATTGTCCTACAAGGAACTCGCCGAAACCCTCGACGTCAAGCCCAGCGGTATCGGCACCATGCTGAACCGTGCCGAGGAAGAATTCCGCAACCGTTACCTCGCCCTTTATCCGAACGAGGAGGAATTATGACCTGCATTCATGATGGAGTACTTCGCGCCCGTCTGGACGGCGAACTGGGCGGTACCGAACTGGCAGAAGCTGATCAGCATCTGGCTACATGCGCCGATTGCCGTGCCCGTTTGGAAAAGCTGCGCGCCCAGACGGCCCGCACCGAAAATTTGCTGGCAACGCTGACCCCGACCGGGAGCGACACCTCGATTAATCCGGCGGTCGCGTATGCCCAGTTCGGCAGCCAATTCGGAACCGCCGACGAGCCACAGGCCTCCTGGATCACTCGCCTCTTCGCTCCCCGCTGGCGTCCGGCTTGGGGCCTGGCAGTGGCTGCATTGCTGGTCGCGATTGTAGTTGGCGTCAATCCGGTTCGCACGTGGGCGCAGCGGATCCTGGCCATGCTGCGAGTCCAGAAGATTGCCGTGGTCACCATCGATCCCACCCCGCTGATGAACAGCTCTGAGCCCGACTCGCGTCCTTACAGGCTGATCAATCAGTTCATCGCTGACAACGTGGTGGTCACCATGGACCCCGGCAAACCCGATGTCGTTCCCAACGTGAGCAAAGCTGCTCAGTTGACTGGATATCCCATCCGCACGGTCAGCAGTCTGGGAGCGCCGCAAAGGATCGAGGTTAACGGCGAAACCGCGTTCCAGATGACCATCAACCGTGATCGCATTGAGACTCTGCTCGACGAGGTTGGTCGTTCGGACATCCGCATTCCTGAGTCCGCGAACGGCGCATTGATCGCGGTTCACATTCCGAAGACGGTTGTCTCTATGTATGGTGACTGCCCGGTTCGGCACAGGTACGCGAACTCCCAATCGCAGACAGAGTCTCTGGCTGAACGCAAGATGGAACGCATGGCGAACATGAAGAGCACCAACTGCACTTATCTTGTTCAAGCCCCCAGCCCGACCGTGAGCGTCCCGCCCGAACTCAACATGTCGGAAGTTGCTGAGGCAGCGTTGCAACTGGTCGGCATGAGTCCCGCCGAAGCCCATTCCTTCTGCCAGACCGTCGACTGGTCCTCTACGATGGTAGTTCCAATTCCGCGCAATACTAGCTCGTATGAGACGGTGACTGTGGATGGAGTCGAAGGCACCCTGATCACGGAAACTCTGCCGCAGGGGAATCGGTATAGTCTATTGTGGATCAAGAACGGGGTGATCCATTCCCTGGCTGGGCACGGCAACTCGTCCGACGCCCTGACCCTGGCTGCTTCGTTGCGGTGATCCATGAATCTTAGAGATGAGCCGATCCTCTGATTTCGCCATCCGCGCCCGGGGACTTCGCAAAGTCTTCAGCGGCAAAGTGGCAGTCCGAAACCTCACTCTCGAAGTTCCTCGAGGTGAGGTCTTCGGCTTTTTGGGACCAAATGGCGCGGGTAAAAGCACCTCAGTGAAAATGCTGCTGGGCCTGGTGTTTCCTACCAGCGGCGAAGCCGAGATTCTTGGTTGTCCAGCCGGCGACGTGAAAACGCGCAGCAAAGTTGGTTTTCTTCCTGAGCACTTCCGCTTCTACGACTGGCTCACCGCGACCGAATTGCTCCAACTCCACGGCAGACTTTATGGCATGTCGCGCGCCACGCTTCGGGAGCGCGTTCCCGCTCTGCTCGAACTAGTAGGGCTTACGCTGCACCGCGACAAGCGCCTGCGGGATTTTTCCAAGGGCATGCTGCAGCGCATTGGCCTAGCACAGGCACTGTTGAATGAACCCGACCTGATCTTTCTCGACGAGCCCACGTCGGGACTCGACCCCGTCGGCCGCCGGCTGGTTCGCGACATTATTAAAGCTCAGCGCGATCGCGGTGCAACCGTGCTGCTCAATTCCCATCTTCTGGGCGAAGTGGAGATCACATGCGACCGTGTTGGTTTTATCAAGGATGGCGAAGTGGTGGAGACCCGTCGACTGAATGGCGAGATTGAAGAACAGACAAAGGTATCGATCCGGGCAGTCAAAGTGACGGCCGAGGTTGTGAATGGCCTGTCACAGTGGACTTCGTCCTTTCACTGCGAAGGTGAGCACCTGACGCTCTCACTGTCATCCCGTGCCCTGCTTCCGGAGGTTGTACGCTATCTGGTCGCAAAGGGAGCCGATGTCTACGAGGTCATTCCCCAGCGGGTTTCACTCGAGGAACGTTTTCTCGAAATTGTCGGCAGCGACGGAGGCCTGTGATGGGCGTCTGGATCATGGCCGGGGTAACATTCCGCGAGGCGGCGCGCAAGAAAATGCTGTGGATGGCACTCGCTGCGGGTGGCGCCTTCCTGATCCTGTTCGGCACCGGCCTGCATTTCCAGGCCAAAGACTTTGCCGCCCAAGGCATGAGCCCGGTCCTGCGGCGGGAAATCGCGTTCACCATGCTGACCATGGGCCTCTACGCCGTCGACCTGCTAGCCGTGCTCATGACTATTCTCACTTCGGTCGATACGCTCTCTGGTGAAATCGCCTCCGGCACGATTCAGGCGATTGCGACCAAGCCCCTTCCCCGCTGGCAAGTACTCATGGGCAAGTGGTTCGGCTTCCTCGGTATGCTCACCGCGTACATGAGCATCATGGTAGGCGGCGTGAATGCTGTGACCTACGTTATGGCAGGAGTTACGGCACGTCACCTCGTACGCGGGTTCTTGCTCATCTGGATGGAAAGCGCCGTACTGCTCTCGGTAACTTTTGCTTTTGCGACCTATTTCTCGACATTAACCAGCGGGGTGCTCGCCCTCGGACTCCACGGACTCGCATTTCTGGGCGGCTGGATCGAACAGTTTGGAGCTATCACGCAGACGCAACGTGCCGTGAATGTGGGGGTGATCGCCAGCGTGATTATGCCCAGCGAAACTCTGTGGCGCCGCGCCGCCTTTGAGATGCAGTCTCCGCTGGCGAACGCCATGCGCATCTCTCCATTCAGCACGCTCTCTGTTCCAAGCATGACCATGGTCTTCTATGCCGCACTGTACTTAACGATCGCATTACTTATCGCCATCCGCCGCTTCTCTCAGCGTGATCTATAAAGCTGATGTGATGTTCCTGGCTACCGATGGTGCGCCGCTGGCAAATTAGCGGATGATGCCAAGGGCGGAGCTGTCGTGGATAATGCTTCGAGGGTGACTCTGCTAAATGAGCAATGGAAACTACCCATCTCCCGCCGTGGCGTACCAAGCGGTGCACGCCCTCATCGGTTATGGTGCGGTGCTGACTGCTGCTTTCGCATTCCACCACTGGGCGTACGGCTTCCTGGCCGTGCTGGTGTTCGCGCTGGTGAAGGAATTGCTCATCGACATTTTCGGCAAGGAACACGACTCCTTCCTGTCTAGCCTTGAAGATTTCGCGTTCTACATGGTTGGCGCGGGCATCGGCATCATCGTTGCAATTCTCAAATGACGGCCAGGAGCCGCAGATATAATCCGGTTCCGCGATGCAGAAGATCCGACGAACTGGTGCTTGAATGAACGGCGGCGCCACCAGACCTCCCACGCGAACGGCGCGGAATGGCGGAACAACATTCAATCCGTTGCGTGTACTTCGCCATCGGGAGTTTCGCCTCCTCTGGGTTGGCCTGGCCATATCGGCAATTGGCACCTGGATGCAAATCGTGGCCTTGAGCCTGCTTGTGCTTAAGATCACCCACGGATCGGCATTCGCACTAGGAACAGTCTCGCTTACACAAGCTTTGGCGTTCTTCCTTTTTGCCCTGATTGGCGGCAGCGTTGCCGATCGCATCGATAAGCGCCGCCTTCTGCTGCTGACCCAAAGCGCATCTGCCGGGTTAGCCATTGTGTTGGGAATACTGACATGGTACGGCGTCATCCAGCTTTGGATGATTTTTGCCATCACCTTTCTAAATGGAACTTTGCTGAGTTTTGACCAGCCCGCACGGGGCGCATTGGTGCCGGAGCTGGTTCCTAAAGATCAGCTGATGAACGCAATCAGCTTGCAAGCAAATCTTTTCAGCGGGGCGTCGACTGTTGGGCCGGCGTTAGCTGGATTTGCTGTGGGTCTGCTGGGTTACGCCGCCAACTTTTTCCTCAATGCCGCCAGCTTTATTCCAGTTCTGCTCGCCTTGTACCTGATGCGTGTGCCTGATCGGCCTAGGACCCATCTGCAATCGGCATGGCAGGCGATTCGAGAGTCCCTGGATACCGTTCGGCGCGATTCTGTCCTGCCTTGGGTGCTGGCCGGATATGGCGCACTCTTGTGCTTGGGTCCATCTGCGGCATTGATTCTGCCGGTCTTCGCCGTCAAGGTCCTGCATGTGGGTCCAGAACGCCTGGGCTTCTTGTTTACCTCGGTTGGCCTGGGAAGTATTTTGGGAGCGCTGATCCTGGCTTCTTTCGGCAGCAGCGTGCGCAAGGGATATCTGTACCTGACCGGCATTCTGATCTGGGTGGTAGCGCTTGCAGGTTTTGCGGTGAGCGGCTGGTTTCTTCTTTCGCTGGCCACCCTTCTGGTGGTGGGCATCGGTCAATCCTTTACCACAACTACCACGATCACACTGCTGCAGACCCGGGTACCCGAGCAAATGCGAGGACGCGTAATGAGTCTGAATACTTTGCTCATCATGGGCATCAGGCCGCTGGGGGACTTCCCTGCCGGCGCCCTGATCTCGGCGATCGGCGCGCCCGTGACAGTATTGTTAAGCGCGGCGCTAGTAGGAGTTTATGGGTTGGTATCCCTTACTCGCCGTTCGATTCGCTCCGCCTGAGGTGGATGGGTCGCTGCGATCAGCTGGGCTGAGGACGATAGGTCCACGACCGCGGCGACTGCGGAAGGGGCGCGGGATGAGACTCAGAGCCGGCGATCGAATTTGCGTGCAAGAGCCGTTCTTCGATCAACCTGTGCGCGGGAGCCAGCGAACAGACCGGGTCCGTGGTGCTCGCGTCCCCAGTTATCAGGAATGCCTGACAGCGGCAGCCACCAAAATCCAAGGCACGCCGATCGCAGCTTCTACAAGGCTCGGGCATCCAGTCTTCGCCGCGGAACCGGCGGAACGCCGAAGACTCTTCCCAAATCCAGCGCAGCGGCTTTTCTTTCACATTTTCGAAATCCATTCCGGGGATCACCGCCGCGGCATGACAGGGCAAGACCTTGCCCGAGGGATCGACCAGCATGAGTTGTCGTCCCCACCCTCCCATGCAAGGTTTGGGAAAGGTCGCGTAGTAATCCGGCGTCACGAAATCGATCTTGATCTGCCCGTTTAAGCGTTCTTGCGCGCGCTCCACGATTGCAACTGACTGCTGAATTTGTTCGCGCGTGGGCAATAGCCACTCACGATTTTTCAAAGCCCAGCCGTAGTACTGCACGTTGGCAATCTCGATGCGCTGCGGGTTTAGGGATTCCGCCAACGCGATTATCGACTCGAGCCGATCCAAGTTGTAGCGGTGCACCACCAGGTTGACGGTAAAAGCCAGTTCCCTGCACTCATGGATAAGCTGTGCAAGGGCCAGTTTCCTGGCATGCACTGCCGCCCCCGCGATACGGTCTGCAAAACTTTCCTCGGCATCCTGGAAGCTTAACTGCAGGTGATCTAAACCCGCTTCCACCAGCGCGGCCAGCTTTTTCTCGTTCAGCCCGATTCCTGAGGTGATCAGGTTTGTGTACAAATGAAGCGAGTGAGCGACTGAAACCAGCGCAACGAGGTCGCTTCGGGCCAGCGGCTCCCCACCCGTAAAATGCACATGAAACATTCCGAGATTAGCCGCCTGCTCTAAGGTTTGAGTCCATGCTTCGGTGGGTAGTTCCTCCGAGTAGGCGCGGAGTTGGAGCGGGTTCGAACAGTAGACACAATGGAGCGGGCAGCGGTGGGTCAGCTCGGCAATCAGCGCCAGTGGTAGAGTCAGCATTAGAAATCAATTACTCGCCGCTGCTGCAGGCGGCTCAGAAAAGTCTCGATCTCCTGTTCCATGTGCTTGGGGTCCGCCGACTGATACCGCGCCCGCATCTCCTGGAGTATCTCTCCCAACGTGCGTTGACCATCGCACAGTCGAAGGATATCGATTGCGGTGCCTTTTAGCTGCAGAACACCCTCAGGAACAAGAAGGGTTGCGAGACCGCTTTCAGCCTCGCGCACCCGGCAGCCGACGACGAGTCGCGGCTGGGACGAACTGTTGAGTGTCTTCAAGGTTGATCCGGCCGAAAAGCTCCGGGAGGAGGCCACCCGGGCTCCACGTAGGCAAAATACAAAGCATCGAGTTGCGCCCACAGCAGTTCGCATTTGCGCGTCAGGGCGAGCGCCGCCAGTTCCTGCTCTTCGCGAGTGTGGGCATGCTCGTACACCCAGTTAAAGGCAAAATGCGCGTCTTCGGGTGCCTGAGAAAGTCGTGCCTCGAAATACCCAAGAGCGCCGCTAAGCCACGCGTAATGGCGGCGCAATGAATCCAGCCTCACAGCAATCAGGCGGCTTGCAAACAGTTCCGTAAGAGATGAGGCGACTGCCTCCAGCAGAGTTCCGCGCTCCACCAGTGCCAGGTACGCGTCGACAGCGTATCGCACGCCTGGCAGAGCCTCTGCGCAGCAGGTCACGCGCTCCCGCGACAGCCCAGTAGCCTCGGCCAGCTGTATCCAGCACTCGAGACCGCCGGCTCCGTCTCGGCCATCCTGATCCAACAGACGCTTTCGCCAGGCACGGCGAAATTCGACATCGTCACTGCGGGAAAGAATGATCGCATCCTTCATCGGAACGCGACTCTGATAGTAGTAGCGATTCAACGCCCAGGCCTGAAGCTGGCCGGTAGTCAGCCGCCCTTCATGCATCAGCAAGTGAAAAGGATGCCGATGGTGATACCGCTCTTCCCCGATGCTCTCCAGGCGGGCGGAAAATTCTTCTTCGCTCAACAGGCGAGAGCTTGCTTCGGGCGCTGCAATCTGAATTCCCATCCATCCTCCGCTACTTCCCAACCCGCGTCGATTACTTGCCGATACTGTAGGCTATCCTTGTCCAGAATGGGATTGGTGTTGTTGATATGCACAAAAATTTTTCGTGGCCGCCGCAGTTTTGCCAGGCGATTGAGGCTCCCCCCGGCCCCGGAAATCGGCAGGTGGCCCATTTCGGTGGCGCTTCGGAATCCACGCTGGACTCGAACCAGTTCATCATCAACCCAGAAAGTCCCATCGAAAAGCAATAGGTCGCAAGATTCGAATATGTCCAGCAGCCGATCGCTGACTTCCGGCACTGATGGGAAATACGCCAAGCGCCCGCCTCCGTTGTTTGACTCAAGTACGAGTCCCAAAACCGCCTCGTCAGTCTTCAAGTCCGCCGCTCCCTTTCCATCCACGTAAGCGGGAAAGGGACCGGATAGAGAGATCGGCTGACATGCGATATAGGAGGAAGGATCCGCAGTTGTCAGCTGGAAGCTCTCCCCGGGCACAATATCGGTCCAGACACTTTGCCAGGGCTGCCGGGAGAGCATATTAAAGAAGATATTGTGCTCCCTGAGCAGCCGTCGAACCGAAACCGTGGAATAGATGTGGATGGGCTCGAGCTCGCGGAGAAGCAGCAACCCGAGCACCTGATCCAAATCGCCACCCGTGAGCAGCGCCCCTGCAATGGGACTCTGACGAGAGGCACTCGTTCTTGGCGTGCCGCCGCCGGGCCGGGAGTGCAGTTCGGGTGTGCCTTCGATCTGCAAACGCAGGTCAGGGGAGGCATTCAGCAGAAACCAATCGCTGTTGTTGCTGCTGATTGCAATTTGACATTGCGAGCGGGCGCTTGCGTTCAGCGTCCGCTCGCGTATGCCGTTGCAATTGCGGCAGGCACAATTCCACTGCGGAAACCCGCCACCCGCAGCGGAGCCAAGTACCTTGGCACGCACCGGTTTTGCTACAGCGTTGCTACAGCATATGAGTTGATCTCACATGCCACGGAAATATCTTCAAAATCAGGGGTAACCCATTCCATATGCATAGCTCCTTTGATGCTCGAAGACTTCGTTGTGTTTCGCGGCGGGTTGTCACCGCCACCATTTTGGGACGTCGCAGTTCAGCGACGCCTTTTTACGGCAGCGTGAAGGCAACCACCGCATCGCCGACTGGATTGGGTGGGAAATTGTGCCTATCGGGAACATTCCCGCCGAAGCCATTTACGATGTATTCCTTCCCGTTCACTACGTAAGCGACCGGTGCCGCTTGCGCGCCGCCCCCGCCGGGGACACTCGTGCCATCAAATGTAAACAACATGTTGCCGGTGGCGGCGTCCACGGCGTGGAACTTGCCGTTCCCCTCGCCGAAGAACACTAGATCCCCGGCAATGAGTACGCCGGATTTTGCGGGCTGATCGATCTTGATGCTCCATACGACCTTGCCTGTGACGGTGTCGGTCGCGCCGTACAGACCATAGTTCGTCACCCCTTCTTGTGGCGTGAGTTCGTCGAAGGTTGAGCCGAGGAAAAGACCTCCTGCATTTGGACCTTTGTTGCTCGGGAATGTGAAGAACGTAGTCGGCTCGTACCGCGTTCCGTAGTAGACGTACTTTGTCCGCGGACTGTAGCCTTGTGCGATCCCCTCGCAGCCTCCATCATCGCCCGGCACGATCAGGTATGTCTGCTGCTGCGGCAGCGTGTACTGCGGGGCTAACCTGACGTGCGCCGGCAGCAAGCTCATGTCGATCGTTCCAGGCACAAACGACAGTGGCGTCAAGGGTTCGACAGAGGACATTGGCTGGGTCGGCGACGCGTGTTGCCATGCGGGGCTGGTCGGAACCTTTACCTCCGTAACGGGGAACACTGGGTTCCCGTTTCGCCGGTCCAAAATATAGTAATTTCCGTTCTTACTACAGTGGCCGAGAGCCGGGATGGTCTGGCCACCCTTTTTGACCGGGAACAGCACCGTTGTCATCGTGCTGTCATAGTCCCAAAGGTCGTGGTGCGTTTCCTGAAAGTACCAGCGAACCTTCCCAGTAGCTAAATCGAGAGCGACCGCCGAAGAGGAATACAGATTGTCGCCTATGCGGCTGACGCCATTAATGTCCGGAGCCGCATTTCCCGTACCGAAATAAAGAAGGCCCAGATCGGGGTCGATCGAGGGGTTCTGCCAAGCCATTGCGCCCCCTGTCTTCCACGAATCTCCTCCCCACGTGCCTGGCGCAGTGGTGAAGAAGCGCCACGCAATGGTGCCGGTATCCGCGTGGAGGGCAATGACCTGGCCCTGGACCTGGTACTCTCCACCCGACAGAGCTACAATCACCAGCCCTTTTGCGTACTGCGGGGCCAGGTTGATGGCCACACGAGTGCGAAAGTCCGCAACCACAGTTTTCCATAGAACCGTGCCGGTGCCCGCATCCAGGGCTACCACCGCATTATCGAGGCGCCCGTAGATAACTCTATCTTTTCCTGAGACTTCCGCTCCTGGGACAAAGACCACGCCGCGGTTGTTCTGACCACAGCAGATTGAAATCTGGTCCAAAGAAGGCATCTCGCCAGGCATTTCAATGGGCTTATAGGACCACTTCATATTGCCGGTGGCCGCATCCAAGGCAAATACATCATCATGGCCATCGGTGATATACATCGTGCCGTTGACCACGATCGGAGACGTCTCCAGTTCCGCCTTCGGATCCATGACGCCGGTGCGAAATTCCCAAGCAACCTTGAGATTAGCAACGTTGCTGGGATTGATTTGATCAACGTCTTGAAATCGGGTGTTCGCTAGATCGTTGCCGTAATGTAGCCAGTCGAGCGTCGCTGGCGCGGCCTTCACTACTGGCGCGCCCGTGCGGAACAACCGACCACCGATCAGCAGGCCGGCGAATACGAACAAAACCACACTAATACCCCAAAAAGGGATTCGCGCTTTCATGGTGACAAGTCCTCCCGGAGTCTCCTCGGCTGGGAGCCGAGCGGAGCTAACTCCGCGTTTGGCTGGTTAACGTTGCTTGGTGACGAGTACGAGCGACGTTATTCGGGTTCGACCCTGTTGGGTAACGGGAGTTTCCTTCCCCACGTCAGAAACACCCTAAATTCTCAGAATCCCAACTTTAAAGAACACAAGCCTTTGGAGGTGGCGTCGAGTAGCCTACCCTTGCTGATATTCGGGTGTCAAGGCTCACCCAACCTTTTCGCTGGGTGGATTCACTATCGCGGGATTCTCGACGGCCCATTCAGGTTTATAAAACTTAAGCGATCAATTTCCGTTGTGAGGATTCGCAGTGTGAGAACCTTGCGACCGAAGATTAAGAAGTAGGACTCTAACGGCAACTCACCACAATGATGTACCGACTCTGGGCCCGAAAATTACCGCATGGCATACTTCTTGGCTGGAGATCCAATGAACGTCCTGGTTTTTACTTTGCTGGTGTGGCTCGGGTCTTTTGCCGCGGGATTCCTCGGCTCACTGACCGGGTTGGGTGGTGGAGTGGTCCTTGTGCCCTTGCTCACGCTGGTTTTCAAAGTAGATATTCGATACGCCATTGGTGCCTCGCTGGTGTCGGTTATCGCCACCTCCTCGGGCGCGGCAGCGGCTTACGTCAAAGAGGGGTTTTCTAACATTCGCATTGGAATGTTCCTGGAGATTGCGACCACCGTGGGGGCGCTAGTGGGAGCATTTCTCGCGGTGAAGGTCCCCACGGCGGCGATTGCTATCATTTTTGGTCTGGTCCTGTTGTACTCGGCATCTCTGTCCGCACGGACGCAGCCCGTCATACCGGAGAACGACCGGCCCGATCCGCTGGCCACCCGCCTGCGCATGAATGGTACCTATCCCTCGGCGGATGGCCCGAAAAACTATTACGTCCACAACGTGCCCACAGGCTTCAGCCTGATGTTCGGAGCTGGGGTATTGTCTGGGTTGCTGGGAATCGGTTCAGGGGCGGTGAAGGTTCTCGCTATGGACCAGGCTATGCGGATTCCTTTCAAGGTGTCCACGACGACCAGCAATTTTATGATTGGCGTTACGGCCGCGGCCAGCGCTGGTGTGTACTTGAATCGCGGGTATATCGATCCGGGGCTGGCCATGCCAGTGATGTTGGGGGTGCTGGCTGGTTCCCTGCTCGGCACTCGCGTGCTGGTAAAAGCCAAAACACGTTCCTTGCGCCTGGTGTTCAGCCTGGTCATTGTTCTCCTGGGGCTGGAGATGATCTACAAGGGAATCGTTGGGGGGATCTGAGATGAGAGCAAGTCTTCAGTGGAGTGATCGCAGAGTCGAAGACGTGATCGGAAACCTTTTGCGCGCCGGCGTACTTCTGTCCGCTGTAGTTGTCCTGTCTGGTGGGGTGATATATCTCGTCCGCCATGGGCACGACCGCGCGGACTACCGGGTGTTCCGCGGCGAGCCCACCGATCTCCGCGACATTCGCGGAATCCTGCACGAGGCAGCTTCTCTTCACGGTCGCGGCATCATTCAACTCGGTCTGCTTTTGCTGATCGCGACTCCTATTGCTCGCGTCGCCTTTTCGGTTTTTGGCTTTGCCGCGGAACGGGACTGGTTGTACGTGGGATTTACGCTCTTGGTCTTGATGATTCTTTTATACAGCCTGATCGGATCATCCTGACCTCGGAAAGTATTTTTCTGGTCCAGAGCTGGACAACCAATTTCGCAGTACAATGCTCCAACATATAGGCCACAGGGGGCGCCGACTGTGAATATCTACGAGCGCAGTGCCCAGCGCGTTTCAATCGCGTTCGTGTTGGCAGTGGCTCTTGCGTTGCTGGTTTCGCAAACTGCTCTGCCCGCACCCCTTTCGCCTGTTTCGTGGCATTCCACAGTAAGATGCCTTACATCCCATGCAAAGCTGCAATATCTGGATGGGTCGTCCCTGTGGGTTCGGCCAAGCCAGTCATTCCAGCTTTCCACACCACCCGCATCTCTATCACCGTGGATAGCCTCGGGTGAGCCGCTCCTACCCCTGAAATCAAAGGGATTTCACTACAACCGACCCCCACCGTTCAGCTAGTCACCGGCTGTCAGAAGGAATTGTCGTTTTTGCCTCGAGCGGGGCTGTGCAGGCGCTCCTCTTGTCAAGAGAGTTCGCTTCAAAGCTAGCTCATGCGGCAGGCGGCATTCCAGCCCAGCTCCCAAAAGGGGATGCAACCCCTCGGGGCGCCGGACTCTTCCCCAGAAATAATCTCGGAAGCAGATGAAATGCCATCGCCGGAAGGAAAGGAGCATATATGGCAACTGTAGCGAACGGACCCGTACTGCAGACTCCTATCGTGCACATTTTCGATCAACACAGAGTCGCTCTGGATGCAACGTGCGAGATGTGCAAAGAACAACCAGCAGCTTTCCACTGGACTGAGCGGCGGGACGGGAAGCTTGCCCAAAGCCACGATACTGTTATTTGTCGGATCTGTGCCGGGATGATTCTGCTGATCGGAGAAGCCCGATGACGTGCGGCCTTGCCTGACGGCAAGGCCAAGCACTTGACCAACGATAAAGGGCGCATCGGGAATCCGGGAAGCGCATTATGCCCCGGCCGATGCCGGCCGCGCAGGAAGAGTATAGCCATGACCAGGATTCCCGCTGGCCTATCCAGCACTGACGAGAACAACTATTGGCAGAGACTTAGCCCTAAGAAACTGCTGATGGCGGTTGCCTTGGCATTCGCCGCGGCCGCCTTCCTCCTTTCCGAGTTTCTGCACTATTTGCTCGTGCCCGACTTGGGCCGGCACGGGGAGCGGATGGTGGCGGAAGGTCTTTCCGCGTTAATCATCGGCTGCCTGGCGGCGGCGCTCTTCCGCACCAGCATCAAGCGGCGCCAGGTTACGGTTGCACGCTTGCAAGTAATTTCTGAAATGAACCATCACATCCGGAACGCCCTGGCGGCTATTTCGTTCTCGGCCTCTGCGATTCCGAATCAACAGTCAGTTCGCGTTATCCAGGAGTCGGTCGACCGGATTGAGTGGACGCTACGCGAGATACTGCCCCGAGAGAAGCCAATTTCAGAGCAGCAGCGGCATGGCCTTTTATACCTCGTCTGGAGAAAAGGAAACGAATGATCGACAGTCGACCTCGAGGTGAGCTTCAGCAATTTAAGAAAGAGAAACCTATGAATCGAACTGCGCACGGATTGACCAGCACAGACATTCTGAATTTTAGGCACAGGCTTGAAACTGAGCGGCGAGAAATCCTTCGGTTTTTGGAAGAGGTCGAAGTCGAGCGGAGACAGTTAACCGACGACGGTCCCCAGGACGCCGTGGACCTCTGCGTGGTCAGCCTGTCCCGTGAAAACTTGTTCGAGCGTGGTAGCCAAAAGCGGCAATTGCTCAGCCTTATTAACGGGGCACTGCGCCGAATTGAGGTTGGCAGTTTCGGGGAATGCGGCGGATGTGGTCAACACATCAGCCGCAAGCGACTGGAGGCGATGCCATGGACGCGCTACTGCCTGCACTGCCAAGAGGAAGCGGAGCAAGTTCCGGTTTTTGAACGCAGTGCCTGACTAGATTCGTTTGCACGTCACGCGGTTTGGCTTGGACTGCTTCTCTCCTTGAACGTGTTGTGCTTCGGGAACCGTGAATTAGACCCCTGGCATTTCTGCAATGAGGGGCACTTCTGAGGTGCTCCTTTCAGTCGAACAACCGAGATTCCAGCACACTTACGAGAGCATCTCCGGACCGAACTGGTAGCAAGCCGCGAACGAAACTGGAATAATTGAATCGGCAGCGTGCTGATCATTGTTCCGCGGTGAAACACGCTTTGCAGTTTCTTATCTATCAGGGTGACGTTATGAATGCATTTGAACAGATGAATCGAGAGGACTTGCTAAAGGCTTTAGAAATGTTTGCCAAGAACTGGCTGGCGCATGATGGCTGTTGGTTCCTGGCAGCCGAGCAGCACCAGGGGTTAGAAGCGGCAATCCAGTTGGATCGCGAGGCTTGGGAGCAATTCGCGGCCGTGGAAGCCCGGCGCATCCTGAGTACGTTCAGCTTGCCCGACCGAGGGCTGAACGCGCTTGATAAAGCGTTGGGCTTGCGCATGTACAGTCTGATCAACGACCAGCATAGCGAATGGACAGGTGACCGGTTGCGCTTCTATATGGACGTGTGTCGAGTGCAGGAGGCGCGCCGGCGCAAAGGCTTGCCCGATTTTCCTTGCAAGTCAGTGGGCATTGTGGAGTTTTGTGGAGTTTTCAAACTTTGCACACACCATTGACTCACGCATCTCTACCGCATGCCTCCACTGCCCGCCCGAAGCACCCGAAGGCCGCTACTGCGGTTGGGAATTCAGGCTGGACAAAACTCAGGACCCGGACGTTCCAGAGTGAATTGAGCGGGCTGGAGGCAGCCGCCTACGGTTAATTTAGAGTTGCACTAATTTCGGGGAATTGACCCCGTCTCAAAACAGGCGTAGTTTTATTTCTCCATCATCGTAACTCACTAATCCATCGTTCCGGGTGAGCCGCTCCGCCTCGTCACCCAGCGTCGAAAAGGAGTACCCCCATGGCAAAAGATGCGACCAAGAAGCGACAGTCCAACATCGCTACCGGGCCGACCCCGGACCTTGACGAACAGATCCGCTGCCGCGCCTACGAACTCTACGAGCAGCGCGGCCGGGAAAACGGTCATGACCTGGAAGACTGGCTCCGCGCGCGTGCGGAGATCGCCGGCAGGAGAGTTCGCGCAATCGACGCCCCCTAGACCCCAGCCAATGATTGAGCATAATTCGGCAGCATGGCAAGAGCTCTATCGAGCTGCCATCTTTGAGACCGATTTGCAGAAAGCCCTGGAGCGAATCGTCGTGGCACAAGCGGCGATGGATAGCCGCTTGCAACAGTTGAGCCCGTCCCCTGATCACGCGCAAGAACTGCGCGACATAGAGTACGCCCTGAATCAGCTGACCCTTCTACGCAGGACGACGCTCTAAGCGGAAGGCGTGCACGTCTCCGCACTCGAATTGCTAGCAAGGGCGCGCGATATTGTCGAGGATTTCCATCTGGGAAGGTGGGGGGGAAAAACCCGAGAGTCCCCGGCAGCGCAGTCGGCCGCGTTCAGCTCCGCCAACCGCCGCGGATGTTGTGTCATGTTCCAATATTTCAGCAATTTAGATGTCCGCCCTACGAACTCAGAGGCACGCCTTTGTGGCTAGTCAAGTTCATTGACTGCACGCCCATCCGGACTTATGATTTCCGCCCAAGAAGTCGCTTCTGCGCCCCCGGGGTGAGCAAGGTGAGCGGTGCTTCGTCCAACCCTGTTGCCGAGTTTTTAATCCAGCGGCCACGCCAACCGGAAAGTGATTCTGAATGATTCCGGAGCGCTGGAGCATCGTGAGAAATAAGTTGCAGGCTGCGCTGGAACTGGAGCCGGCGCGCCGTTCTGCCTATCTTGACGAAATCGCTGCCGATGATCCGGAATTGCGCCGCGAACTGGAATCCCTCCTCGCTTCTCAGGAACAGACAAGCACGGATTCCCACGACCTGCCGGTGCCCAAGGTCACAGCGCTGCCCTCAGTTAACCAACGCGATCTGATCGGACGGCGGCTCGGGCCCTACCAGATTGTGCGCCAGATCGGTATTGGCGGCATGGGCGAGGTGTACCGCGCTTTTCGTGCGGATGACCAGTATCGCAAGGAAGTAGCCGTCAAACTGGTGCGTGCGGGCCACGACTCGGGTTTTGTCCTCAATCGTTTTAAGAACGAACGGCAAGTGCTGGCCAGCCTCGAGCATCCCAACATCGCGCGACTGCTGGATGGAGGGACGACCGAGGAGGGCGCGCCGTACTTTGTGATGGAGTTGATCGACGGCCAGTCCATTGATGTTTACTGTGACACTCACAGGCTGTCCACGACGGAACGGCTAAAGCTTTTCCTGCAAGTCTGTTCGGCCGTGCAGTACGCCCATCAGCGACTGATCGTTCATCGGGATATCAAACCCGGCAATATCCTCGTGAACGCTGAGGGTGTCCCGAAGTTATTGGACTTCGGTATCGCTAAGCTTCTAGACGCAGAAGCGCAGCCTGAGGCTCTCGAACCTACGGTCACGGTGTTTCGTTTGCTGACTCCGTACTACGCAAGTCCGGAGCAGGTAAAGGGCGAGCCGATCACCACTTCCAGCGACATTTATTCCCTCGGAGTTGTGCTCTACGAGCTGCTCACAGGGCACCGCTTGTATGCCGTGAGTGGCCGGACTCCCCACGAGATTGCCCGGGCGGTGTGCGAATCCCAGCCGGAAAAGCCCAGCACTGTGGTACGGACAACCAAATCTCCAGCAGGCGGCGAAAAAGTTACCCCTCTAGTTGTCAGTGCAGTGCGTGATGGATCGCCCGAGAAACTCGTAAAACGGCTTAATGGCGATCTCGACAATATCGTGCTGATGGCTCTGCGCAAGGAACCGCAACGGCGCTACGTGTCGGTTGAGCAATTCGCCGAAGACATCCGACGCCACTTGGAAGATCTCCCAGTGAGTGCGCGTCAGGACACATTGCGGTATCGGACATCGAAGTTTGTGGCGCGACACACGGCGGCAGTGCTAGCAGCCACAGTGGCGGCTCTCGCGCTCCTAGCCGGATTGGCAGTAACGCTTCATGAGGCGCGCATCGCGCGAGAGCAAGCGCGAGTGGCGCAGCAGCAGCGGGCTCGGGCCGAGCAGCGCTTCAACGACGTCCGCAAGCTGGCCAACTCGCTGATGTTTGAGGTCCACGATTCGATCAAGGATCTGCCGGGGTCAACTCCTGCGCGAAAACTTCTAGTCGGCCGCGCCCTGGAGTATTTGGACAGCCTAAGCCGAGAAGCGAAGAGCGACGCGTCCTTGCAACGGGAATTGGCGGCCGCTTATGAAAAAATCGGCGATGTGCAAGGTCAGCCCCGCCAGGCAAATCTGGGCGACCCTGTGGGTGCGGCGGCCAGCTACAGAAAGGCTCTGGCCATTCGAGAGTCCTTGGCCACTGCAGATTCCGCAGATCTGGAGGTGCGCCGGCAGCTCATACCCAATTACGGAAAGTTAAGCGATTTGCTTTGGTCCACGGGAGATTCTTCCGCCATGGAGTATTCGGCAAAAGGGTTTGCCCTTGCGGAGGCTCTTTACCACGCTGATCCCGCCAACCCGGCAGACCGTATCATGTTCGCTGCCTATCGCATGGATCGAGGATACAAGCAGGTAGTTGTGGCGGGCGACCGCATGTCCGGACTGGAGAACCTTCGTCAAGGATCAGTAATGCTGGAACAAATGGCTTCCGAGGATTCTCAGAACCTGCGCGTTCGACGCCTCTTGGGCCTGAGTTACAGCCGGACGGCCGAAATTCTGCAAGATGAACCCGGTGACCGTCCTCGGGCGTTGGCTCTGTACAAGAAGGCCATCATCACGAAACAGGCTCTGGTTGCGGCCGACCCGACCAACTCCGATTTCCGTCGTTTGGTGGCCTACGACCAATTTGCCATGGGTGAACTACTGGCCAACATGAATGATGCGCGGGGTGCTCTCACACAGGACCGCGAGGCTTTGTCGACATTCCAGACCCTGGCAAGCGCTGACCCTGCGAACGCACAATTCCAGCAGGACATAGGGCGAGTGAGGGGACAGATCGGCCAAATCCTGACGCAGAGCGGAGAGCCGTCCCAAGCAGTCGAGCAACTTCGGCTGTCTCTCAGCACGCTGGAAAAGCTTCCCGATGCCAAGAACCCGCAGTCACTGGTTGGCTTCGCTGTGATCACGGACGAACTCTGGCTGGGCAAGGCTCATGTACTCCTCGCTTCCTCGGAAACGACATCAAGTCAAATGAGTGCGGAACACTGCCGCGAAGCCGAATCATGGTTCGGCAAGTGTCTTCCGGCATTCCAATCTGTTCGCGACCACGCTCCTTCCCGGTATGAGGGCGCAGAGCGGGTCAGCGAAATCAAAGTCGAGACTGCTCGCTGTGAGCAGATCCTGCACAGTCCAAGGACCAGATGATGAAAAAGGCGCTCAAAGAGTTCTGTGGGAAGAGGTCTGTCGCTCAGTTCTCGTTCTCGATTACAACTTTTGCCTCTGTGGGAAACAAAGCCTTCCACAGCTTTATCGTCACTCCCGCACGCTGAAAATCAGGCGCTGTCCGAAAAGTACAGTATCTCCCTGGGCCTCGTACGGAAACTGCCTTATGGATTCAGAGTTGAAGCAGAGTACGATGCGCTGGTCTTCCCGCACCTTGGGGGAGGGCGCGGAAGATTCTGGAAGTCGGCCCCGGACCAGACAGGCCTGGTGGTCTGGGGCCTTTACCCTTTGAGATGTCGAACGTTGAGTATCGGCGATCTCGTCTGCATTTCAGCATCCACCTGCCTGTCACCAACCATTTGACATTTGAGATCGAGGTACGCCCTAACCTTCATATTGTGCCCACGGGAGGTCGAACATGATTCTTCTTTTGCAGCGAGCTTGGCTGAATGACGAAGCACAGGACATCGCTGAGTACGCCGTGATGTTGGCGACGATTCTCATGGTCGTGATCGGCACCCTCCGGCTTATCGGCTCGAACGCCAACATTGCGTTCTCCAACGTGGCGAGTTCGATCCAGTGAAGCACGCAGGACGCGATGCTGGTACAAACTCGAAACGTAGGATGGCCCATTGTCAGGAGTGGAACGCAAACCAGAGGAGTTTCATCTTACTGTGAGGAGGGCGCAGAAGTCTTCAAATCAGTGTAGCGGGAACAGGGATTTCCCATGGATGTGGAACGAGCATCGAGCGATAGCAGTCTCGCAGACATGTACGATCGCGTGCTCGATAAGGGCATCGTGATCGATGCCTGGATGCGGATCTCGTTGGCTGGTCTAGATTTAGTCCACATCAATATGCGGGTAGTTGTAGCCTCCATTGACACCTATCTGACGCAAGCAAGTGCTCTGGCGATGACCGGTGCCGTCTCGCCACCGATTCCAGGTGAGCCACACCTCGCACGAAATCCGCGACAGCCTCGACGCAGACACCCCAGACGGGTCAATCACGTAGAGTGAAACATGCTCTAGCTTGAGTTCCTTTTGATGGGGATGAAGGGAAGGGTCGATCAGTAGATCAGTAAGTCCCGATTGTGGAAGCCAACTTCAAGAATTCTGGCGGAGAGGATATGCCCAGTTTTTATATGATGCAGCGTCTGATGCGTTCAAGCTCTTCGGCAGACAGCTCATTCGAGAAGAAAATCTGTTACCAGTGCCGAACGCTTGTAACGGCAAGAGGCTTCATTTTCACGAACTACCCCCGAAGGTAAACGGATGGTGCGGCAAGCTAGTGTAGGTCGCCTCGCCAGCAGCAGTAAGTACTCTTCAGCAATGGAAGAAGATTCATAGGAGGATTTATGGCAACGTTCAGAATCGCTGTTAAACCAGCGGTAGCCCCAATGAAGGTGGCACAGATTTCAAAACCCGGAGGAGATTTCGAGATCATCGAGCGCGAGATTCCTGAGCCGGGTGCAGGACAGGTACGGATCAAAGTACAGGCCTGTGGTGTTTGCCACAGTGACGTGCTCACGAAAGAAGGCTCCTGGCCCGGAATTCAGTATCCCCGCGTTCCAGGACACGAAGTCGCGGGCATCATCGATGAAGTGGGCGCCGGCGTTTCCGCGTGGAAGAAGGGGCAGCGTGCAGGTGTCGGCTGGCACGGCGGCCAGGACAACACGTGTCGCGAGTGCCGGCGCGGAGATTTCCGCAATTGCCGGAATCTGAAAATTCCGGGCATCAGCTATGACGGCGGTTATCAGCAATATATGGTCGCTCCCGTGGAGGCACTGGCGGCGATCCCGGACAGTCTAAATGACACCGAAGCAGCACCGCTGCTCTGCGCCGGCATTACCACCTACAACTCGCTGCGGCACAGTGGTGCGTTGCCCGGCGATCTTGTCGCGGTACAGGGTATCGGCGGTCTGGGTCATCTCGGAATTCAATTCGCCAACAAGTTTGGTTATAAGGTCGCGGCTATCGGGCGCGGCTCGGAAAACGCGTCACTTGCGAAAAAACTCGGAGCGAGCGTGTTCATCGACAGCCAATCGACGAATGCAGCACAGGCCTTGCAGAAACTGGGCGGCGCACGGGTGATTCTAGCGACGGCCCCAAGCTCGAAAGCGATGTCCGAACTGATCGACGGCCTGGGGCCGAACGGCAAGCTCATGGTGATCGGTGCGACATTCGATCCCATTGAGGTCACGCCGATACAGCTCATTAGTGGAAGTCGAACGATCCAGGGCTGGGCCGCGGGAACACCAGCCGATTCCGAGGACACATTGCGCTTCGCCGAGCTGACCGGCGTGCGTCCCATGATTGAAACCTATCCGCTCGAAAAAGCGCCCGAGGCTTACGCGCGGATGCTGAGCGGTAAGGCACAATTTCGCGTCGTCCTGACGATGTGAAGTTGGCTAAGGTTGCGCGTTCCCCGTTCTTAATCGCCAATCTCCTTGATTATCCGGCAAGGGTTGCCTACTGCTACTCGGTTCGCTGGAATGTCTCGCACCAGTACGCTCCCGGCTCCGATCACGCTGTTGTTGCCGATGGTTACACCGGGACAAATGACACAATGCCCACCAAGCCAGACATTGTGCCCGATGTTTACGGGTTTCGCCGCCTCCAGTCCGCGGCTCCGAATCTCTGGGTCAACCGGATGGAGGGCCGTGTAGATATGAACGCCCGGTCCAATCTGAGCGTCGTCCCCAATGATGATGAGATTACAGTCAAGGAACACACATCCGTAGTTGATGAACCCATTCTTACCAATACGGATGTGCATGCCATAGTCGCAACTGAACGGTGACTTGATCTGGCTGCCAATTCCGATCTGCCCGAGCATCTCCTGCAATACCTCGAACCGCTGGTCTGCAGCTTCGTTCGGGATGGCGTTCAAGCGCCGCAAATGCTGCTGGGCTTTTGCCATCTCGGCTTGAAGTTCGGGGTCTGTTGAGCGGTAGAGTTCCCCTCCCAGCATCTTTTCTTTTTCGCTAAGGTTCATCGTCTGTCGTTTATCCATGTCGGTTTCGGTGTTAATCCTATGACAAGTGAACGTTAGGCACAGGGGTCTAATTCCGTAATCTCCGTCACACGAACCTTTGGTGCCTGCAACCTTGGGCAAGAAAAGTACCTATCCGACACGCCGAGTCCGCGGACGAGCCGCAAATGCGGCGACCTTCAGGCGATGTCCACCCAGTTGCATGGTGCACCAGCGTTGCCTTCCCCTCTTGCTGCTGTCGTAAGAATACAGGTCGCATTGTCCGCACTTACGTACACGGTCGCGGGCCTCGTCCTATGCAGATTTCTTGGCGGGCACGTTTATGAAGGCGATAACCTTGCCGCGGTCATCCATCGGAACCCAACGCTGTTTAGGTATGTAGCTGTGCGGTACGTAAAACTCGATCACTCTCGCCATAATTCACCCCTGAATTGAAACCCGCCTCGGCGACGCTTTCAAGCCGATTTAGCGCTCGTCTCGCTACATGAGATTGCGATCGCAGCAAAACGTGACGAGCAGACCTCGCTCGCTCAGTTCGTCACCTTTTCCCTGGTTACGAATCAGACAACCCGCAACCCAAAACCTGTATGTATCCGGACCGGGCGGGCTTTGGATTATCTCTTCCGGAGGCAAACATCTGGGGACGATTGTTGGACCAGAACATCCGCATAACTTTGCCTGGGGTGACGACGATGGCAAAACCTTGTATCTTTGTGCGAAAACCGGGCTTTATCGAATCCGCCTGAATGTTGCCGGAATTCGCCCCTAGGTCGGGTTGATCAAAGCCGCGCAATTGCGGCAAGCAAGAGCTGTGGGCCAGGAGAATAAGCGAAATGGACGACAGCTACGCCATTCGGCTGGCAAAAACAAAGCTGCGGGATGCGTATAGCGAAGGAGATGTGGACGGAGTGCTCTCCGTTTTTGGAGATGCATATAGCGACATGTCAGCCGGGCTTGCATCGTTCTATGGTCCTGAAGCACGGGCAGTGCTGAAGCATCGATTGAAAGAGTTGTTTGCAACTTACAAGGCCCAGCTGGCGGTAACTATCATCTCTATTCGCGTTAACGGGCCCTGGGCTTTCGATTGGGGTTGGCACCAGCTCACGCTTACACCCAAGACGGGCGGCACTCCGATTATCACGCGCAGCCGATACCTGGAGATTTGGCAAAAAGATGCTGAAGGGCGGTGGAAAATCGCCATTTACTTCGATAATCGCGACGTTCCTCCGCAAATGCCGCCGGGCGACGTTTTATCAGAGATGTTAGGCGGGCGAAGTGTCGTGCGCCGTAGTTCGGCGCGCAGGAGACGATCGAAAGTGGCGGGAATTGCCTAAACGTACGCGAACCCGCAGCCTTGATGTTGACGGTGCCTGGAGAAGAGACCAGGATGTAAGATCGATTTTCATTGCAGAAGCAGAGCGGAGTCCGGTCCGCGGCTGCACCTGGACAGTACGATGCCAAAGGAACCTATAGAAATCGACTGCGAAGAAGTATGGCGGCAGATCTCAAACTATCTGGACGACGAAGTGGATTCTGAACTGCGTGACATTCTTGCATCGCACTTCAAGAACTGCTCACACTGCAGTGCGGTGCTCGATGGCACGCGGAATGTCGTCAAGCTCGTCGGGGATGGTAGAGCCTTCGAACTGCCGGCGAGCGCCGGTCAGAATCTCTACAAGAAGCTGAATCGTCATCTGTCGGGCCAGCAGCGCAAGAAGCGCAGAAGTTAACCTGAATTCCCACTGCGTTTGCCTTACAAGAGTAGCTGCTTCTCTAGCCGGCCGCGCGCATGTGGGCTTCCCGTTCAGCCGCGCGAGCCTTTCCTAGTTCTTCGGCTATTCTTCGATTGTGAAAATCAGGCACGGTCCCCAGCCCGAACGCGACTGTGTTCGCGAATTTGGCCCAGCCGACCAGGAGAATCGCTTCCAAAATCTGCTGCTCGGTAAATCCGAAGGTGCGCAGTGCTTGAATATCGTCCGGTCCAATCTTCGATGACTGGTTATTTAGCTTCGTGCAGAAATTTAGCAATGCTTTGTCGGCGATGGGGATGTTTGCGTGCACATGGTCGATGGCGATCTGCTCCGGTTCAGGCCCCTCCAGTTTAAGCATGCGAACGATCTCACAATGGGCGGTAACGCAATATGTGCTGAGATTAGCAGCGGAGCAAACCAGGAAAATGTATTCCTTTTGCCTGCGCTCCAGTGCTCCTTCTTTCACGACCAGATTGGCGGTCATGGCTATTTCCGCATCGACCATGTCCGGGCGGGCCGTTTGTTCAGGGAAAAAATTAGGCAGAAATCCGAACTGCTCCCGGATGGCCGCAAAGGCAGGAAAGTCTTTTTCATCGTACGGCTGGTTGCGGAGATAAGCCATGGATCGCTCCCCCAAGCAGTGGGAACAGTTATACCACGAGATAAACCGCACTCCTACCCACACGTTTCATGCATTCAGCCCCGTTTCAGCCCAACTTGCCAAATGAGCACGGTCGGAACAATGTCAGTCCCGCGATATACTCATAGACTATTTTTATGGGTGCCATGCCATCCGCCGGGAACGCGGCAAGTCCAGCATATTCAGCGTCGGTGGAACCTTACGCTTTCGTACCAAGGGTTTTCGCCGCCCAACAGGCATTGCCGAAGGCCATTCAAGCGGAGCAGCGGCTCATCGAAGCTATTGCGGCTCAGGAAGGCGGCCTCAGCAGACGGCATAAGGATCGTCTTTTCTGGACTGTGGCGAGTGTCTGGGGACATGATTGCCGTCGAGTGACCGGTCCCGATACTTCTTGCGACGAGACGAGAAACGATTCTGCGCTTGTTGCATTCGCGCAAAAACTCGCTCGCTATGCACTATTGGTTTCCAAGCACGACGTTGAGGCTCTGAAGAGAGCCGGCTTTGACGACCGCGAGATTCTTGAAGCTGTCCAGACGATTGCTTTGGGCCAAATGCTTTGCACGCTCGCAAATGCACTGTGTCCCGATGATGAACGGCAACCTGCTTCAGAAATGGCCTCTGCTCCCTTCTCTCTTGCAGCGAATGTCGAATACACCGAAACTCCGGGGCCGTATCTCCAGACCAAGGCAGTCACGGGCTACCCAATCTATCCTCTGTTTCGGCAACAGTTCGGATTCGTTCCTAATATCTTCGTCGACCAGATGCTCCGGCCTGACGTGGTGGAAGCGGAAGCTGAGGTCCTCCAGCAGATCTTGATCGGCGAAGATCGCCTGAGTCGCATCCAGAAAGAGAATATTCTGCTCGCAATATCGGCCGCGAACGCCAACACCTACTTCGTTGCGGTACATGGCCAAATCTTGACCGTGTTGGGTGTACCTGCCGAAGACTCAGACCAGGTCGTCCAAGGAGAGTATCCCCCCATCATGCCGGCGGCGGATGTTGCCTTGCTGAAGGAGATACGCAAGCTGGCGCTTCCGGCCGCGGCATCGCCAGGCAAGTTCGATTCCGGAGAGCTGCAAGCCCAGGGGCTTACACAGCTTCAGATCGTCGAAGCCGCCACCATGGCCGCATTGACCAACTTCCTGAACACGCTGCAGTTCGGACTAGGCGCCGTGCCCGATTTCCCTCCTCACCGCATCTTCACCCCAAAAGATTTGCATCGTTCTGCAGCGCCATCCCGTCTCACGGTCCATGAGAGTCAGTCCGAAGATGCCGATACCCCATATGTCGCCCGGGTTCAGAATGGCGACACGGACGCGTTTGAAGAATTGGTGCGCCGGCATTCGAGGCGGGTTTTCAGCACGCTTGCGGGCATTTTGGGGGGTGTTGACGATGCCCGGGATGCTACCCAGGAGGTCTTTTTGAAGGTTTTCGAGCACATCGGCAACTTCCAGGGTCGATCGAAGTTTTCAACGTGGCTCATCAGTATTGCCATCAACACTGGGACTGACCTTCTGCGCCAACGCAAACCGTATGAACCTTTAGACGAGATCGCCGATGACGAGGGCTTTCGACCAAAGCAAATTCAGAGTTGGACTGAAAACCCGGAGCAACTCCTTGCCGCCTCTGAAAGGAATGATCTTGTGAGAGAGGCTGTTCTGCGTTTGCCGCCAAAATACCGTGTGGCAGTGCTTTTACGCGACATCAACCAGCTCTCCACCGAAGAAGCCGCGGCCGCACTCGGGGTGAGCATTCCGGCCTTGAAGGCCCGGCTGTTACGCGGACGCTTGATGTTACGCGAGAGCCTGGCTCCGCATTTCATTCGCACTGAGAACAGGAGTTTCAATGCTCAGTTGCGTTGAGTTTTTGGCCGAATTCGGCGATTACCTGGATGGCGCGGCTGGCCCCGAATTGCGAGCAAAGCTTGAGGCTCATCTTAACGAATGCAAAGCCTGCCAAGTCATTGTGGACAGCACCCGCAAGACCATTCGAATTGTGACGGACAGTGATTCCTTCACCCTTCCGGCAGATACAGTCGAGCCGATCGTCACAGACGTCATGGGCCGCATTCGCCAGAAAAAGCTATAACAAATCGGCCCCCCATACTGAGCAGGCTTGAACTGCGGCCGGCGCAACTTTCTTTTTTCCAGACGCTCGCCGCTGTCTATATCACAAATTTCCTGCATCTTGTGGCGGATTGCTCCGTCTTACGCTTTGACTCTGTAAAACGACTCGCCTTAGGGCAGGCAGTTTAATGTCTATGCTACTCAGTGCAAGCGATCAGAAGACCGGGGCCGGAGCACAGGCTGCTCGCTCCTTAGGGCGAGAGTCTGCGGCCCAGGGTCTTGCACCCGAATCCGACAGAAACGAAGCAGAACTAATCCGGCGTATCCAAGGGGGCGAGGTTTCGCTTTTTTACGACCTGGTCCGACCCTACGAGCGCGTGATCTACTTGTCGGCATTCTCGCTCCTCAAGAATGAGGCGGATGCAGAGGACGTGGCACAGGAAGCTGTCCTGAAAGCGTTTAAGAATCTTTCGCGCTTTCGCCAGGAATCTAAGTTCAGTACCTGGATCATCCAGATCTCGATTAATGAAGCGAAGATGAAACTCAGGAAGGACCGGCGCCGCCTTTACGACTCTCTCGACGAAAGTTCGGCAAGCGAGGAAGGCGACTACATTCCTAAAGATTTTGCCGACTGGCGGGAAATTCCGTCTGAGGCACTAGAACAGAAACAACTGCGAAAGGCGCTGACCAAGGCGCTGGAGTCACTGCCAGAAAAATATCGAAGCGTGCTGATCTTGCGCGACATACAGCATCTCAGCATTAGTGAAACCGCCCAAGTACTTGGAATCTCGGAAGCCAATGTGAAGACGAGATTGTCTCGCGCGCGGCTGCAGATGCGTGATGCTTTAGCGCCCGGCTTCGATGGAGCCTGGATTTGCGGCAGGCAGTACCAAAAAGTGCGGCCGTTCTGATTCCGAAACCATTTCTAATCTGAGCTCTTTAACCTTGCGCGAAGTCGCCGACTGAAACCTACGGGTAACTCAAAACTACGATCGTCGCCAATCAACGTGACTACATTTCGAACACCGTCGTAAATTGCGGTGCAGTGCGTGCAGCAGGCGAGATGTTGCTCAATCTGGCGACGTAGACGGGGATCTGGACCTTCATCTATGTAGTCTGACAGTTCCAGTACCACCTCGCGGCAGCTGATTTCTACCTCTCTGCGGTGTCGCGATGTGAACTTCTTCATTGAGTTGGCCAACTCCATCCATGCGATGCGGATCACGACAAAAAGTGACGGTCTGGGGTGCACAGATTATCCATTGCTGAATTCTATGATCGTTTTGTCACCAAAAAGCCGCAACGGAATCCGATGGGCGAATGCAAGCAATGGTCAAGAGCGAAACAAGGCCAGAGGTGGCGAAAAGGGCCGAGGCGCGGACCCGAAGCCGAACCTGGCGCGTCGCGATCTCGGCCGCTAGCCGTCACTGGCCAGAGTATCTGATCGAGGCGGCATGCCTGGGCCTCTTCATGGTCTCGGCATGCAGCTTCACCGTCTTGCTGCAACACCCAGGCTCTATCGTTCGGCAGATGATTCCGAGCGCCTTTCTCAGACGCGCCCTGACCGGCATCGCCATGGGATTGACTGCAATTGCTCTCATCTACTCGCCATGGGGTAAACAATCGGGCGCACATTTGAATCCCTCCGTAACGCTTACCTTCTTTCGGCTGGGAAAAGTTGAGCCCTGGGACGCGGCGTTCTACGTTATCGCGCAATTCCTAGGCGGGTCTCTCGGAGTTGCTCTGAGCGCGCTGCTGTGGGGAGAAGCGATTGCCCACGAGAACGTGCGCTATGCCGCAACCATCCCGGGTGGAAACGGCACTGGCGTGGCTTTTATCGCAGAGCTGGTGATTTCGTTCCTGATGATGACCATGGTCCTGAATGTTTCAAACTCGGCGCACATCGCCCGATTCACTGGTGTCCTGGCCGGAACCCTGGTTGCGACTTACATCACGGTTGAGGCTCCTCTATCCGGGATGAGCATGAGCCCGGCGCGCACGTTCGCATCAGCGGCTTCGGGACATATCTGGAACGCTCTCTGGGTTTACTTCACGGCGCCTCCATTAGGCATGCTGCTGGCCGCGCAAGTGTACCTGTGGCTGCGCGGCAAACACGCGGTCTTGTGCGCCAAGCTTCACCACGATAACGACAAGCGCTGCATTTTTCGCTGTAACTACAAGGCTCTAACCCAACCAATCACTTTGAAGGAGATGATGTAATGAAACGGAAAACTCTGATCTACGGTTTAATTGTTCTCGCGGCAGTCGTTGCATGGGCGGCATTCCGTCCTGAGCGGCTGTTCATCAATGCCAAGGTAAATGAAGGGTTGCCGACCTCGGCGGCAAGCACGGCATCGGAAACCATTCTGGCTTCGGGCACTTTCCACAGCGTCGCCCACGACGGAAGTGGAAATGCGAGTATCTACCAGCTTTCGGACGGCAAACGTATTCTCCGCTTTACAAACTTTAAGACCTCCAACGGTCCTGATGTTCACGTTTATCTGGTTGCCACCAGGGACGCCAGCGACAGCGAAACCGTGAAACAGGCGGGATTTGTAGAAGTGGGCGCTCTCAAGGGCAATATCGGAGACCAGAACTATGAGCTGCCTTCCGATCTGGACCTCAACAAGTACCGTGCCGTAACTATCTGGTGCAAACGCTTCGGAGTGAACTTCACCACCGCTCCACTGAATCAGGGCGCTGCACCGATGTCTGCAATGAACCAGTAATTGCCTGAACTGCGAAAAGGAGACGGCCATGAGCCGCGACAATCGGTTTGACGTGATCATTATCGGGACGGGAGCCGGGGGTGGCACACTCGCTTATCACCTGGCTCCTTCAGGCAAGCGGATCCTCATTCTTGAGCGCGGTGATTACGTCACTCGCGAGAAGGACAACTGGAACCCGCAAGCCGTTAATGTCGATGCCAAGTACAACACCAAAGAATTGTGGCGCGACGTGGACGGTAAGGAGTTGCATCCCCACACCAACTATTACGTGGGTGGCAACACCAAATTCTATGGTGCTGCGCTCTTCCGGCTGCGCCAGCAAGACTTCCGAGAGATTCGTCACCACGGCGGAATCTCTCCTGCCTGGCCGATCGGTTACGACGAACTGGAACCGTACTACACGCAAGCCGAACACCTTTTCCAGGTGCACGGCAATCGCGGCGAAGATCCGACGGAACCTGCAGCGGGAAAGGCTTATCCCTGGCCAGCCGTGAGCCATGAGCCCCGGCTCCAGCACCTGGCGGACGACTTTGCGGCTTCGGGATTGAGGCCGTTCCATACTCCGCTGGGAATCATGCTGGACGAGAAGAATCCACGGCTGAGTCCGTGCATTCGCTGCAATACATGCGACGGCTTTCCATGTCTGGTGCACGCCAAATCCGACTCTCAGGTGCTGTGTGTGGATCCGGCACTACAACACCCGAACGTCACTTTGCTGACCAACGCCTTAGTCAAGCGCCTGGAGACGGATTCTTCGGGCCGGGAAGTTCAACGGGTGATCGTAGAACGTAACAGCGAGTTGGAAACGTATTCAGCCGATATCGTCGTGGTTTCCTGTGGGGCTATCAATTCGGCTGCCCTGCTTTTGCGCTCTGCTAACGACAAATACCCGAACGGGCTGGCGAACAGTTCTGACGTGGTTGGCCGCCATTACATGGGGCACACCAACTCTGTGTTGATGGCGATTTCCAAGTGCCCGAATCCAACCATCTTTCAGAAAACGCTCTCGGTGAATGATTTTTATTTCGGGTCAAAAGACTTTGAGCATCCGATGGGCCATATCTCTTTCGTTGGCAAGCTCGACGCGATCACACTGCGGGCCGGCGCCCCAGCCATAGCTCCCGGATTCACCCTGGAACTGATGGCGAAACATTCGCTTGATTTCTGGCTTACGTCAGAAGACCTGCCGGATCCAAACAATCGTGTAACCATCAACCGAGACGGCGAGATTGTGCTGACTTACACGCCTAACAATGTGAACGCGCACGAGCAGCTCAAGGCGCATCTGCAGAGGGCAATGAAACAGAACACGTGTTCGATCCACGGGCATGAATGCCATCAGGGGCTTTTCGCCCGAAATTTATATGTCGGGCAAAGAATTCCGCTGGCGGGGGTTGCGCACCAGAATGGCACAATCCGCTTCGGCAATGATCCGAAGACTTCCGCCCTGGATGTGAACTGCAAAGCCCACGATCTCGACAATCTTTACGTTGTGGACGGCAGCTTCTTCCCCTCCAGTGCTGCGGTGAACCCCGCTCTGACGATCATGGCAAATGCGCTGCGTGTGGGGGATCACCTGCTTCAGCGCTTGCGTGTGCCGATTGCTGAGTACGCGGTGAACGGAACCAAGTCTCGGCAAGCACAGCCGGTCGTCGGGTAATAGAACATGAGAAGAACCATTCAGTCTCGAAGAGCGGTATTGGCCACGGCGTTACTGCTCCTTGGAAACCTGCTCGCCAGCGCTCAATCGACGACGTATCCGCTCGTTTCCGGAGTTGATGCAATCGATATGACCGTGTCGGACATGGAGCGCGCTGTGAGCTTCTATTCTGGCGTGCTCAGCTTCCACAAGGTCTCCGATGTCGAGGTCGCGGGCGAAGAATACGAACACTTGGAAGGCGTCTTCGGCATAAGGATGCGCGTCGTCAGGATGCGACTTGGAGAGGAATTCATCCAATTGACCGAATACCTGGCGCCCAAAGGACGTCCAGTGCCGTCCGATGCCCGCAGCAATGATCGCTCATTCCAACACGTCGCCATTATCGTTAGCGACATGGATAAAGCCTACGCCTGGTTACGGCAAAACAAAGTTGAGCACGCCTCTTCCGGTCCTCAACGGTTACCCGACTGGAACAAGAACGCCGCTGGAATCCGGGCGTTCTACTTCAAAGATCGCGATGGCCATCCGCTGGAAATCCTGCAATTCCCGCCTGATAAGGGAGCGGAGAAATGGCATCGGCCTTCCAGCGAACTTTTTCTCGGAATCGACCACAGCGCCATTGTGGTCGGTGATACGGAAAACAGTCTGCACTTCTATCGCGACCTGCTCGGCATGCGGGTAGCCGGCGAGAGTGAAAACTACGGCACCGAACAGGAGCACCTCAATAATGTCTTTGGAGCCAGGCTGCGCATTACATCTCTGCGAGCTGCCACAGGACCAGGCATTGAGTTACTTGAGTACCTGGCGCCCCGGGACGGCGCTCCATTCCCCGCCGATGAGCATGCTAACGATGTGGTGCATCGGCAAACTGTGCTCCTAACCCCTCATGGTGATGTCGCCGCAACAGAATTATCAAATGTTCATGCGAAGTTTGTATCTTCTGGCGTGGTAGCCGAATCGCATGGACAGTTGGGCTTCCAGAAAGCATTTCTAGTGCGTGATCCCGATGGTCACCCAATCCTGGTCGAAGAAAAGTAGGAGCAAGGACGTGAACAAAGGCATTCTCGAACTCGCGTTGTCGGGTACATCGGGTACAGTGGAGCTGGAACTCGAATATCGGACGCCGGACAGCACAGAAACCCACGTCGCTTTCGAGCAGCCTGCTACCGCCCAGCAGCTACACCGTATTCATGTGCAGGCGCAAATCGCAGATGCATTCGCTTGGTTATTACACGTCATATGAGTTGATCGGAGAAGAGAAATGACGCAAGAAGAGATTCGCCTCCAAGAATCCCAAGAGCGCAAGAAGCATTGGAAGCGTTGGGGCCCCTACCTCAGCGAACGTGCCTGGGGCACAGTGCGCGAAGACTACAGCCCTTACGGGAACGCATGGGAATATCTCCCCCACGATCATGCCCGTTCCCGAGCATACCGCTGGAACGAAGACGGACTGGCGGGCATCTCGGATCGCCATCAGCTGATCTGTTTCGCTCTGGGTTTATGGAATGAGCGTGATCCCATCCTCAAGGAGCGTCTGTTCGGACTTACGGGGAACGAAGGCAATCACGGCGAAGATGTCAAGGAATACTACTTCTACCTGGACAGCACGCCGACTCACTCGTACATGCAGTTCTTGTACAAGTATCCGCAGCGGGCATTTCCATATGCATCGCTAGTTGATGAAAACGGCCGCCGGCGTGGGGAAGCTAATTCCTTCGAATACGAACTACTCGACACCGGCGTCTTCGATTCGAATCGGTACTTCGATGTCTTCGTCACTTACGCAAAAGTCGACTCTGACGACATTCTGATTCGGCTTGAAATCGTCAATCGGGGTCCCGACGCAGCGACGCTGGACGTCTTACCGACGCTGTGGTTTCGAAACAATTGGTCATGGGACCCAAAAAACCAGACCAAGCCGACCATCGTGGTCGAACGCACCGCCGGGACCATGAAGGTGTTGCGGGCGGAAAGCTCCGACGGCCAGGAATTCGGAGATTCGCTAGGCAAGCGCTGGCTCTACTGTGATGACGGTGAGCTTCTGTTCGCCGAGAACGAAACGAACTTCGAACGTTTCGGCTGGGGCCCCAACACCTCGTCTTTTGTCAAGGACAGCATCAACGACTTCGTTGTCTCGCGAGGCGCCAGGGGACAATGCAATCCCGCACTGACCGGAACCAAAGTCGCCGTTCGCCAAACCCTCACAATCGCGGCCGGGCAGAGCCGTGTCATCCGGTTGCGGCTGTCTGCCGACGCAAATGTGGCCGACCCTTTCGGAGCGGCTTTCGAAACCACGGTTGCGCAACGTAAGGCAGAAGCCGACAGCTTCTATCGGGAACTGTTGCCCGCTGGACTGTCAGCCGACCTGCAAGCCATTCACCGCCAGGCATACGCCGGCATGCTGTGGTGCAAGCAGTG
>DASQIH010000040.1:0-38854 GCA_035631655.1 Terriglobales bacterium | reverse complement strand
GCAGCAGCAACAAGGACGTTGCGGCACGCCTGAATATAAGTGTGCGAACTGTGGAAAATCATAGGGCCAGGATCATGCACAAGCTGCGCTTGGGCTCGTTCAGCGATCTGGTGCGCCATGCAATCCGAAGTGGGATCGTTCAGCTCTAGCCTCTAGCCCCGCGCGCATTGCTGAGATCCGGCGCTCTCCTTACTGATTGTTCACATTGCAGTTGGCCGTGCACTTTAATGTCTGCAACTCAATTTCGGCTTTCTTGCGAGGCGGCGCCGAAGATGCGGGCACCACGATGATGGACTGCGGGCCATCAGCAACGTTGAAGTTGCAGTCGAAACTCAAGGACTGAACGCCTCGTTGCTTGCAGGAAGTTTTGGATAGTGCCAAACTCAAAGTTTCCGGATTGTCATATACCTGGTCAGCCAATGCCTGCGGCATCACAGCCACGGTCATGGGGGTTGGCGCCTTGATTCGCAGGTTCAATGGCTGGCCGTCGCGCTCGGGGGTCAGCAGGTTGTAGATCTTGGGTACGGAGCTGATTTCGTACTTTTCCTTGACCAGACGGATCCACTGATACTGCGGCTGGATACAGTGTTCCACGCACGACCAGCTGTAGTACTGAATGGTAATGTCGTTCGGGGACACCAGCTGCTTCACAGCACCACGGCCGAGCACGGCCCCAATCCCTCTTACGACGGCACGGTCGGCATCGCGTTCATCGTGGAGGATGAGGACCATGGGCCGGTCCGGCGGGAGATGGCACTCATAAGTCGTGCTGACCACGTGCTCGCGGACGCAACGATAATTCAAGCTGCTTAGCGTCTCAGGTTGCCGCAGGGCAGCGTTCCATTCGTCAATCCAGGTCATGGTAATCGTGACCGGTTGCTTGGCCTGAATCCCCACGTGAATGTTCCCGCCGTCGGGACCGGGCCGGTAAACGCGGCCAGTGTGATAGTCGGTGGGATCCAACTGCACGGTTTCGTTATTGGCTGGAACCCAATCGAAAACCTTCTGTTGCGCGAACGCAGAGGCGCCCAGCGCGTTCATGAGCAGCACGAGAATTAAAGCTTTTTTCATAGGTGTCCATAATTAAGGACCGGGGGCGCGCAAGCTACAAGCGCATTCGTAACAGCAGACTTACGGTAGTAACTGGAGATCCGCGGGCAAGGCTACTTCTTGAGTAAGCTGGTATGACTGGCCACACACTCCCACTTGCCAGTGTCATACACCCAGGTATCGGTGAACCGGCCGATATGGTCATAGAGCCGGGCTTGATAGGTCCCTCGGGCGTGATAGATGCCGGTGACGACCGCCGCAGTATTTCCGTAGAGGTTGACTTTCACATCCTGGATCGTAAGGGAGACAGGCTTGAATTGCGGATCGGCGATGTCCTTCAGGAATTTCCCCCGGTCGCTGACTTCGCCGTCGTACTCCGTATCGGTGAACTTGTCGGCAATCATCGAAGCGATTGCGTTAGCATCGCGATTAACCTGCGCTTCGTTCCACAGATGCTCGAGTGCGGTCAGCTTGTTTTCCTGCGAGCGGACGTCGTCTTGGGAATTCTGGCCGAACGAGCAAGCTCCGAGAAGAACACAGCAGACTAGGGATCGGATTGTTGTTTTGGCTGGCCCTGCCATACCCACTCCCGCCTGTGTCCGGCAAGATAGCAAGGCTCCCGTTGCTATGTCAGCGGAATAGGTTAGCCGGGCGTTACCAACGTAATAGATTCCGCCTATTTTTCGTTCAAACAATATTCGCCGATCTTCTGGTCGTTCGCCGGATCAGCCGTTTCCGCAAACAGGTCGGCGTTGTTACAGTCGTACATGCCTCGGTTCTTGGGCAGGCGGACCATCTGGAACGTGCCGGGCTTGGGCGCGGTGCAGAAGGCCTGGTCCTGATTGCATTGCAGTTCCAGAGTTCTGCCGTTCTCGCTGATGGTGACCAGCACGACGCGGTTAATCACCTCGGTGCTTTTTACGGTGACGCGAGACTTATCCTGAGCCCACAGCTGAATCGCAACTAACAGCATGAACAGGATGATTGCTCTCTTCATAAGTGCCCCCCGCGGGTTTCATTGACATGGTTTCCATGGAATACGCAAACTTCTGTCCACAGTCAAAGCACACGCGATAGGTTTCCTTGCGAATCGTGAAAACACGGCTGAGATGGGTGTGATGGCATCCGAAAAAGAAATCAAAAATTCTGAATAGAAGCCCGGGACGGTAGTATTCCAGCCTTTCTGTAACTGCACTGCCCATAAACAGAACCTGAGTTTCCGGCCGCGGTCGCTGCGTCTCAGCTTGGCGACGGTTACCACGAGAGACTAGCCCTCAGATCTCTTGTACATCCGGGGCGGATCTGCAGCAGTGATTGCAGTCACTGGAATGGTGTGACGTACGACAGGCGCTCGGGAAGCTGTTGATGGAACGTTAGTTAGGAGGGCTCGGTTTTGCGCCAGGTGTGCAGATTAACGCCGTAAAGCACGATGCAGAACAGGTTGGCCGGTATGAAGCCGGTTTGCGCGGTTCGTACGGCAATCACGCAAACGATGGCGCTGTTGGCCGCCGCCAGTACCCAACCTTGCCAGCACCTGCGTCCAACCAGAATGGTCGAGACAATTGTCAGTACGCAAGAAAGGTAATCGAGCCGCAACACGAGAGAAGACACCTCCTGCATGCATTGTGCAGGACACTGGTGGCACGCTTCTGTGACGTGGGTCTCATCTCGGCATAACGGAGGTAACTTGCAAGGTTCATTCTCGGCAGAACTTTGGGAATGAGTGTCGCACCGATCAGTAGGCCCACCGCAATAAAGTTGCCCCCGTCGTAAAGCCCGCCCCTACTGAGGCCAGCATCACGAGGTCCCCTTTTTTCAGCTTGCCTTCCTGGCGGGCCGTGTCCATGGCCAGCGGGACGGTGGCGGCGGTGGTGTTCCCGTAACGATCGATGTTGATGATCACGCTTTCAGGACGCAGGCCGAGGCGGTCGGCGGTGGCGGTGATGATGCGCCTGTTGGCCTGGTGCGGGATAAACACGTCAATGTCGAGGCCTTTCAGCCCGTGACGCCGAAGAAGCTTTTCGCAAAGTTCCGCTTGCTTACGGACGGCGAATTTGAACACGGCCTGACCATCCTGGTGGACGTAATGCATTTTCTTATCCACGGTTTCGTGGGTCGAGGGATGCAGGCTTCCGCCACCCGGCATATAGAGTGAGCAGGCGCCGGAGCCGTCCACCTCGTGCAGGAAATCAATGAGCCCGAGCGAATCGTCTTCCGTCGGCTCCAAAATGACTGCGCCCGCGCCGTCGCCGAAAATCACGCAAGTGGCGCGGTCGGTGTAGTCAATGATTGAGGACATCACGTCCGCGCCGATGACCAGAACTTTCTTGTGAGCTCCCGTGGCGATGAACTGCGCCCCCGATTGCAGCGCGTAGACGAAGGCGGAGCAGGCAGCGGACAGATCGAAGCCCCAGACGTTCTTAGCGCCCAGCTTGTGCTGCACCAGACAGGCGGTCGAAGGGAAAAACATGTCGGGGGTTACCGTCGCCACAATGATCGCATCGATGTCCGACGGAAGGATGCCGCGCTCCGCAAGAGCGTTCTTGGCGGCTTCTACGGCCAGATCGCTGCTGGCCATTCCCTTCTCGACGATGTGGCGCTCGCGGATGCCGGTGCGTTCGATGATCCAGTCGTGCGAGGTTTCTACCATCTTTTCCAGGTCTTCGTTGGTGAGGAGGCGAGGCGGGACGTAGGTTCCCAAGGCGCTGATTTTGGCGCGTAGAGGCTTGGACAATGATTTCTCCCGGGTAAAAGCAAGTATTTTGCAGGATTAGGAGAAGAATGTCTAACCCAGAATGTGAGAGCTGCCGAGCTTCGCTCGGCCTGGACGGGCCGAAGACCCGTCCCTAGAGAGCAAAAGCCAGGCACCGGGAACCTGCTGCACACGCAAGAGCCCGTTACCGTTGCTTCCTTCCGGACCTGGCGGGGTTGGCGGGAATGCGTCGCGCGGGACCGATGCCTGACCCTCGTCATTCTAACAAACGGCTGCGGCCCGAGAGATGCACATGCCAACATCCATCGGCCGGACGGCCGAGGGCGGCCGCGCCCAGGTGATCTGAAGTGACCTCGGATTTCCATGAAACTATCCGGCTCTTCCCTTCCCGGCTCGATTGGCGAACAATGGAAAGCACATGCTGGATACCTCTTTAGAAACTGAAGCGGCGTTGCCGCGGACCATTGAACGGTACTTCGAAGTCGCCTTGTACCTGATGGTGCTGACCGGGTTCGCTACTTTGGCGCAGACGGGCCAACTCGACCCTTTGACCGTGTTGCTGGTCATCGGGGCTTTGGCGGTACGCGGATATTTCCTGATCCGGCAGCACGCCTCCGTGCTCTCGGAACATACGACAAAATATCTGACGCTGGCATTCGCCGTCTGGTATCTGGCGGACTTCTTCTACATTTCGGGGACCTTCATCGCGGCCACCGTACACCTGGTTCTGGCGTTGATGGTGGTGCGGCTGTTCTCGGCTCACCGGAACCGTGACTACGTTTTTCTTTCCATTCTGTCCTTTCTTCTGGTGCTGGCCGCCTCGGTGCTCACCGTGGACAGCACCTTCCTGGTGGCGTTTTCTGCTTTCCTGCTGGCCGCAGTCGTTACGTTCATCCTGTTGGAAATGCGGCGGTCGGCGGCCGCTGCCACCGTACGGGCGCGCGAATTGATCGAGGGCAAGAGCGAGAAGCGGCTGGGATGGCACTTGGCGGGCACCAGCCCAGTGCTGGTGTTCTTCATCCTGGTGGGCGCAACCGCAATCTTTTTTGTCATGCCTCGCATCTCCGCTGGCTACTTCAGCGCTTACGCCCCGAGCAGCGAGCTGGCGGCGGGGTTCAGCGATCGTGTGGAACTGGGGCGGATTGGCGAAATCCAGCAATCGGATTCCGTGGTGATGCACGTGCAAATTGATGGCGATCAGCGGGGCGGATACGACCTGAAATGGCGCGGCATTGCGCTCAGCATGTTTGATGGGCGGAACTGGTCCAGTCCGCACCGGCAGATCGTGGTTCCACGCGTTTCTGATGGGCGGTTTCTTCTGCCGAACCTCTCGCCGGAGATGCGCGGGCCAAGATCCGTTGTTCATCGTTCTCAGCCGATCCACTATCGCGTGCTGCTGGAACCCCTGGGCACAAACCTGTTTTTCCTCGCTCACCGGCCTGAAGCTTTGGAAGGCAACTACCGGATGATCACTACCGACGAGGGCAGCGCTGTCTACGATCTGGATCGTGGCCGTCCACCCAGCCTGTATGAAGCGGATTCTGACATTGCCCAGCCGACACCTCAGGACCTGCGCTCCGCAGGACAAAATATGTCGGCCGAGTACTGGCTGGCGTACTTGCAACTGCCTGAGCTCGACAAGCGAATTCCGGACCTGGCGCGCCAGATCACTGCCCACGCCAGCAACAATTACGACAAGGCGGCTGCCATCGAGCGCTACCTGACCACCAACTACGGCTACACTTTGCAAATGGGCCGCGTCGTTCCCAAAGATCCCCTGGCTTATTTTCTCTTCGAACGCAAGCAAGGACATTGCGAGTACTTTGCTTCGTCCATGGCTGTGATGCTGCGCACGCTGAAGATCCCGGCGCGCCTGGTCAACGGATTCCGCACGGGCGAATTCAACGATGTGACTTCGCAATACGTCGTAAGAGCCCGCAATGCGCACTCCTGGGTGGAGGCTTATTTCCCAGGATACGGCTGGGTGAGTTTCGATCCTACACCGGCGGCGGGGCTGCAAACCCGCACGGGATGGAGTCGGGTGATGCTCTACCTGGATGCGATGTCTTCCTTCTGGCGGGAGTGGGTCATTAACTATGACGTGAGTCATCAGATGGCTCTAGGGGAGGAGGCTAGCCGCACCTCTCGGGGATACTTCGAGAAGCTTCGGGATAGCATACGTATCCGTTACGCGGCACTCCTGGATGTCGCCCGCAAAACACGCAAAGAACTGATGCGCGCGCCGGGAGCTTGGAGTTTGGGCGCAATCCTGGCGACCCTGTTGCTTTCGTTCGCCATCAATGCGCGGCGGATCTGGCGGTCAGTGCAGGCGCGGCAGCTGGCCGCTCGCCCGGAGCGGGCACCTCAGAAAGCGGCAAGCATCTGGTATGGGCGGATGACCCGAGCGGTGGCGCGTCGAGGATGGCGCAAGGCAACAGCGCAAACGCCGGCGGAGTTCGTGACCACAATTACAAATGCCGGATTGCGTCAGCAGGTGGAACAATTCACCCGGCATTACGAGAATGCGCGCTTTGGCGACTCGGCTGAAGATGCGCGGAAGTTGCCGGAGTTGTACGAAAAAGTCAATGCCGACCGGTGATTGGGCGCGGTGGCGGGTTCGATCAGGGTCAATCAAGGCGAGAATTAGAAGCGGAAAACGAGGCCGCCGGTAACCACGATATTGTGCTGGTGGCTTTTCCCGGTATTCACGTTGAGAGGAAGCGCGCCAGCCCAAAAGTCGCGAGCAGCCAAACGCATACTTGCCCGTTTGAAGGTTCGGACATCCAGGCCGAGACCCGCTTGCAGAAGGCCGCTGCTCTTACTGGTGGGACCGGGATTCGTGCCACCGTAGACCAAAGTATTGCTCATGTTGAATCGTCCGTAGCCGCCGCCAAAACTTATCCAGGGCTGAACAACCGACTCGGCGAAAACTTTTGCGCGCATGGACGGAGTTACGAAGTAAGCCGAATAGTTGCTGGGCACCCCACCATTCCCCGAGCCTAGATCTTCATTCGGGTTACCGACGAACGGCACTTCCAGGTCCAAACGGTAAAATCCTTCGCCGATAAGGTGACGGGAATAGTTCACTTCGAAGCTTGTGCCATGGCCGAAATGCACGGTGTTGTTAAGCAGCGGAATGGCTCCAGGCTTGATTCCCTGGTCGGCGATGAAGGTGCGCCCTATGCCACCGGCGATTTCGTTCTTTTGGGCAGGAGCGCTGGCCACCAGGGATGTGACCGCGAGCAGCGATGCGCTCAAAAGCCTTCTTCCGGACATCGTTACTCCGTTTGCAACGGCTTGATTGTGACGTTTCGTGGGTTCGCCTAGGTTACCACGCGCCATGCGATTTCAATCTTTTTTCGTGCTGCCTTTCGCAGGCGTCTTAATGTTCGTGAGGTAGCCAGCACCGGCGCCCGTGAATGTTAGAATTAAAAGATTGGATGTCCAACAAATCCTCAACTGTAGAGCACGCGGCGACTCCCGTTAGAGACAAGATTTCCACAGAGCCAACCAAAATTGGCTTTGTGAGCTTGGGATGCCCGAAGAACCTCGTGGACAGCGAGGTCATGATGGGACTGCTGGCGCAAGCCGGCGCCCAACTGACCGCGCGTGCCGAGGATGCGGACGTCATCGTCGTTAACACCTGCTCGTTCATCGACAGAGCACAACAAGAGTCGGTAGACACGATCCTCGAGATGGCCAAGTTGAAGAGCGAGGGTAGCGCGCGCAAATTAGTGGTGGCAGGTTGCCTGGTTGAGCGGTATCGCGACCAGATCCGCAAGAACATCCCGGAAGTGGACGCGGTGGTGGGGACGGGGGAATTGGAGAAGATACTCGCAGCATCGGGGATCAACGCGGACCCGGCAGAAAACCCGAACTCACCGTTTGTCATTTTGCAGTCGCGGCCTGAAGGTGATGCGCGGGCGGCGCAGGGACGGTTCTCCCGGGAATCGTGGGATGGCGCAATTGCCGATCTGCCGAACTATCTCTATGACGACACCACTCCCCGGGTATTGGCTACCCCCAAGTATTCGGCTTATATCAAGATTGCGGAAGGATGCGATCATCCCTGCAGCTTTTGCATCATTCCGCAGTTGCGTGGCAAGTTTCGTTCGCGGCGGTTTGAATCCGTAATTGCCGAAGCAGAGCGACTGGCGCGATCCGGGGTGCGCGAGATTACCTTGATTGGCCAGGACACTACCTGCTACGGCGAAGATTTCGCTCTCAAGGATGGCCTGGCATTATTGCTGCAAAAACTGGCAGCCATTCCCGATCTGAGCTGGATCCGATTTTTGTACGCTTACCCCAACAAGATAACCGCGCGGCTGTTGGAGACGATCGCGGTGCACGAGAAGATCTGTTCCTACGTCGATGTTCCGCTGCAACACGCATCGGCAACGGTGTTGAAACGCATGAAGCGAGGCGGCGGAGCAGACTTGTTCCTGCGCTCCCTTGAGAAGATGCGACGCACGATTCCTGGTCTGACGCTGCGAACTTCCTTCATTGTGGGCTTCCCGGGCGAGACCGAGAAGGAATTCGAGGAGCTTTGCGACTTTGTTCGCGAGGCACAGTTCGACTGGATGGGAGCTTTCGAGTATTCGGACGAAGAAGGCGCACCCGCGTACGGCTTGAAAGGAAAGTTGCCAGGCTCCGAAATTGAGAGGCGCCGCAAGCGGCTGATGCAAATTCAGCGTCAGATCAGCAGGAAGCGAAAGAAGGCACTGGTGGGAAAGAAATTCGATTTGCTTCTGGAGGGCTCATCGGAAGAAACCGACTTGTTGCTTGAAGGACGGACCGCAATGCACGCGCCCGAGATCGATGGCAAAGTTTTTGTCAATGAGATTGCGGAAGATCGCGAAGTGCGGCCGGGAGAATTTTACCGTTGCGAAATCACCGAGGCTCACGATTACGATCTGGTAGTCAGGATTCCGTAAGTCGATTGTAGATTTCTGATTTCTGATTTCAGATTGAGTTAGCTTGTGTTTTGCGATCTGAAATCTGCAGTTTGAAATCTACAATCAGAAATAGCTGCCATGACCCGCAAACGCACGCTTCGTCTCCGTTGTCCTACTTGCAAGAAGACTGTGAAGAGCAGCGATCCCGAGTTTCCCTTCTGCAGCGAACGTTGCCGCGTGATCGATCTGGGCAAGTGGGCTAGCGGGGCCTACATAGTCTCCTCGCCTTTGCGGGATACGAGCGACATTTCGTCCGAGGTAGCACCCGAAGATGACAGACAGAAACGAAAGGATTAGCGCCGGCGTCCCGCCGGCTGTCACGGGGGCGTCTCGCCCCCGCTTCGGCGAGGTCACAATCCGCGACCGTGGACGCCTGCCACACTGGGAACAGGAAAGTGCCACGTACTTCATCACTCTTCGCCTGACGGATTCCCTACCGAAAACGCTCCTTGAGAAGATCGAATCCGAACGAAAAAGCATTGTCAACAATGCCAAGACGCTGGGCCGAAAACTGAGTCCGGACGAGCAGAAACGTCTCCGAAATCTCTCCACCGCTCGCGTCGAAAACTGTCTCGATGCGGGCGCGGGGACTTGCCATCTTCGAAATCCGGCGATCGCGGATGCAGTCCGCAGAACACTCCTCTACTTTGATGACAAACGCTACCGACGGTTCGGGTGGTGCGTCATGCCGAACCACGTGCACGTGGTTCTGCGATTATTCCCCAGGCAGCAACTGGCCTGGGTAATCCATTCCTGGAAATCTTTCAGCGCCAAAGAAGCAAACCGGATTCTTGGACAGCACGGTGCCTTCTGGCAACGTGAGTACTACGACCACCTTGTACGCAATGAGATTGAGCTGGAACGGGCCCTGCGCTATTTGGCAGAGAATCCGGTGAAAGCTGGCCCGGTGAATTGGGGTTGGGTCTGGGTGTGGGTGTGGGGGCGGGATGCCCCCACGACAGCCGGCAAGATGCCGGCGCTACAAGCACGTGCGTCGGAGGGTGACCGGTGATGGCTGCGAGCTCACCACCGTCTGCGCCAGGGCCGGTTGTCTCTCGACCGGCCGGAACCTGGGCGTGGGTGATTGCGACATTCTTCGGTGCCGGACGATTGCCGCTGGCTCCGGGAACCTGGGGCTCAGCCGCAACCATCTTTCTGTGGTGGATTCTCAGCCATTGGATCAGAAACTCCTGGCAGATCGTGGCCGTGATTGGGTTGGCGGTACTGGCGATCGCCGTCGGAATACCCGCAGCTACGCGGGTGGCGCGGGAAACCGGACTCAAGGATCCGCAGTTCGTAGTGATTGATGAAGTCGCGGGACAGCTAATTACCCTGATCGCCGTCCCGATCTCCTGGAAAACCCTTCTGACCGGCTTTATACTTTTTCGGGTATTCGATACATTGAAGCCGCCTCCGGTGCGGCAGTTGGAAAAGTTGCCGAAAGGGACCGGCATAGTGGTGGATGATATAGGAGCAGGGCTGTACGCTTTGGCCGTGATGCGGGTCCTGCTGCATTTCGGCTTGCTGGCGAAGTAGTGTCTGGCCGCTCTCTAGCAGCATTGCATCTAACTGGTTTTCATGGCGATTTCAGACCGTCTGCTAGGCAAAAAGAACGTCAATGGCAAGCCGCACATCGAGACGGTGCAGCCGGGAGCAGCTCTGCCCGGCGGGGAAGTGCGCATTCTGGGCAAAGGCTTGCGCCCCCCCGAGCTTCGGCGGCCGCGTGTGCAGTTCGGCAACGTGGAAGGAGCGGTCCTGATCAGCTCCGACGACTTTCTGGTCGCGCGGGTGCCAGAAGGGGCGACCTCGGGTCCGGTGGTAGTCGCTACTAACGGTCATGTAAGTAATCCGCACCAGGTCAAAGTCGCCATCCCGATCGCTGAGAACCTGCACCCGGTTACCAATCCCGCGCTCGATGCTGAAGGTAATATCTACGCCACCTTCTCCGGCTCGCGGGGACAGAAAGTCCCGGTTGCTATTTTCAAGATCGACACCAACTACAACGTAAAGCCCTTTCTGGCCGAGATGATGAACGCCACGGCGATCGCCTTCGATCGCGAAGGGCAGATGTATGTGTCGTCGCGCCACGATGGCACCGTATACCGGATTGCTCCTAACGGCACAATGTCTTCGTACGCGGAAGGGATGGGCGTGGCCACGGGAATCGCCTTTGACCGCGAGCAAAACCTCTATGTGGGTGACCGGAGTGGAACGATTTTCAAGATTGCACGCGATCGACAAATTTTTGTGTTCGCGACGCTGGAACCTAGCGTCTCCGCCTATCACCTGGGTTTGGGGCCGCGTGGGGACTTGTTTGTCACGGGTCCGACTACATCCAGCTTTGATTCTGTGTACAAGATCGATCCCCACGGAAGCGTTTCCATCTTCTATCGGGGATTGGGACGGCCGCAAGGGCTGGCTTTCGACGTGAATGGGAACATGTATGTGGCGGCTTCGCTGGCTGGAAAACGGGGAATCGTGAAGATCACGCCCGAGGCCAAGGCTTCTCTGGAAGTTGCCGGACAAAGTCTGGTGGGTTTGGCATTCGCGCCCGGCCGATCGGCAGTGCTGGCCACTACCAACGCTGTACACCGGCTGGCCTGGGATATCCAGGGATTGTCGTTGCCGCCCGATTGATTGCCGAACTGATCACCATTCCTGAACCATCAACTACGCACGCCAGATCCTTCGCCGGCTTACGTCGGCTCAGGATGACGACATTCTTGTAAGCCCGTTCAGTGCCGGTTCTGCCTCGTGTCTGCTTATGATTTAAACTTCCTTCGTGAAAGCTGAAATTGTCGCCATCGGGTCGGAGTTGCTGACTCCCTTCCGCAAGGACACCAATTCTCTGTATCTCACCGAGAAACTAAACGAGCTTGGTGTCGACGTGATTTTCAAGACCATTGTGGGCGATAAGCGGGAGCATCTCGTGTCGGCGGCGGAAATGGCATTGGCCCGGGGCGATGTAATCATCTTCATGGGCGGTTTGGGACCCACGGAAGACGATTTGACGCGGGAAGCGGTTGCCGAGGTTTTAGGGCTGGAACTTCGCCGGGATGAAGCGGTTCTGGCCAAGCTTGAACAGCGCTTCGCCGCTCACAAAATGAAGATGTCACCCAACAATGCCAAGCAAGCCGACATCCTGGCCGGCGCCATCGTTTTGCCCAATCCAGTAGGCACCGCACCAGGTCAGTGGCTTTCCGGCAACTTTGATGACCAGGAGAAAATAATTCTTCTGCTGCCCGGACCTCCGCATGAATTAAAGAAGCTGTTTGAAGAGGAATGCGTGGAGCGGCTGCGGGCCAAGCTGCCGCCCTCGTTCATCGCAACGCGCGTGCTGAAGGTCGCGATGATGCCCGAATCGCAATGCGATGCGCGGGTGGCCCCAATCTATAAACGTTTTCCGGATGTGCAGACCACGATTTTGGCTGGGGCCGGAGAGATTCAGTTGCATTTAAAGATGCAGGGCAACTCGCTCGCAGCGGCCCAGGAAAGAGTAGATCAATTAGCAGGAGAACTCGAAGATGAACTGGGCGATTTCGTTTTTTCCAGCCGCGGGGAGTCGCTGGAACAAATTGTGGGCTACTACCTTCAGATGCGAAACGCAACCTTGGCTGTCGCAGAATCCTGTACGGGGGGATTGCTCGCGGAGCGGATCACATCCGTGAGCGGAAGTTCGCGCTATTTCCTCGGCGGAGCCGTGGTTTATTCGAACGATCTGAAAAAGGATTTTGCGGACGTGCCTGCGGAACTTCTCGAGAAGCATGGCGCGGTCAGCAAAGAAGTGGCTGCAGCTTTGGCGGGAGGCATTCGCAAGCGCTGCAACGCGACCCTGGGAATCGGAATTACCGGAATTGCAGGACCGACGGGCGGAACCAAGGAGAAGCCAGCGGGACTGGTCTTTCACGCCTTGGCCGGCGAAGGGAGCACGGACGTGGTGGAGCGCATTTTCCCCGGAGATCGCAGGCGCATCCGCTGGTTCGCCAGCCAGCAGGCGTTGGATATGGTAAGAAGGAAACTGATTTAGTCGGATGAGAGGCCGAGCCCGTGTCGTCATCCTGAGCCAAGCGACAAGCTTGGCGAAGGATCTGGCGTGCACGACCATCTTTGTCCGCTTCACGCGAGATCCGTCGCGGACTTGCGTCCGCTCAGGATGACGCCCACATCTAACTATGAGAATTTTCATCGCACTCGACATCGACCAGCCGATCCGCGAGAGGATCGAACGATTCCTGGAAGGAGTGCGTGGATTCGCTCCGGATGCGCGGTGGGTTCGGCCGGAGTCGCTGCATATTACGCTGAAGTTTATTGGGGAAAAGCGTCCGGAGTCGGTTGGGCTGATCAAAAGCTCGCTTGCCAAGATTCAAGTCGGCGCCATGGAAATTGCTTTCCAGGGATTCGGATTTTTCCCTACGGCGAAATCGGCGCGCGTGTTTTGGGTGGGTATCCAGGCGGGCCCAGAGCTAGGCAGGCTGGCCACCGCTGTGGATGATGCTTTGCTGTCCCTAGGTATTCCCAAAGAAGAACATGCCTTCAGTCCACATTTGACTTTGGCGCGGGGCGGCAAGTCGGGTGCGCCGCGTCGCCCAAGCGATAGACCCAACGTCAAATTCGATCGCCTTCAGGAGAAATTGGCTGCGATGCCTCAGCCGGAGTTTGGTACCATGACCGCCCGCGAGTTTTTTCTTTATGAAAGCAAGCTTTCGCGGGACGGGTCGCAGTATACCAAGCTGGACACGTTCCCGCTGCAATGAGGTGCCGGCACCCTCATTGACAGCGGCACCAGAGAGCCGAGCTGCGCCGCCGGGACGGGTCGGAGACCCGTCCTCACACGAAACTGAGCCATGCCAACAGTACTTCTTACCGCCACGATCGGTTACTTGCTGGGCTCGATTCCTTTTGGATTTTTGCTGGTGCGAATTTTTCGGGGAGCCGACATCCGCCAAAGTGGCAGCGGGAATATTGGCGCGACGAATGTGGCGCGGACATCAGCCGGCTTGGGCATCGCCACTCTTTTGCTGGATGCTCTCAAGGGATTCCTGGCAGTCGTGATCGCGCGCTACTGGATCGCTCCGTCTTCCGCGGCGCCTCCTGTTGTTCTCGCAGGGGTAGCGGCATTATTCGCGGTGCTAGGCCACATCTTTCCGGTGTGGCTCAAGTTTCGCGGGGGTAAGGGGGTCGCCACCGGCCTGGGTTCTTTCGTTGTGCTTGCCCCCAAAGCGATTCTGCTTATGGTGGGTGTGTTTGTCGCGGTTGTGCTGGTGTTCCGCTACATTTCTCTGGGCTCCATGGTCGCCGTCGCGCTGTTTCCCCTGCTGGCCTGGTTACTCGACGGATATAGCCGCAGCCCGGTGCTGGGATTCATGGCGATGGTTTCCATTTTGATTATCGCGAAACATCACGAGAATATTCGGCGCCTGGTGGCAGGTACGGAAAACCGGTTCCAGTTGAGGCGAGGATGAGTAAAATCGCGATCATCGGGGCGGGGGCGTGGGGCACGGGGCTCTCCATTGCGCTCGGGCGCAAGGGGGCACACGATGTGCAGCTCTGGGCTTATGAAAAAGAGGTTTGCGATTCGATCGCTTCCCGCCGGGTGAATGAACTTTTTCTTCCTGGACATCCGGTACCGGAATCCGTGAAGTGCACGAATAGCCTGGAGGAGGCGCTCCAGAGCGCGGAGATTGTGGTCAGTGTCATGCCTTCGCACCACTGCCGCCGGCTGTTCGGCGGTATGCGTCCACATCTCAGGGAGAAGATGTTGTTTGTGAGTGCTACCAAGGGGCTGGAAAACGAAACCCTGATGCGAATGACCGACGTGATTGCCCAGGTCGTCAGTCAAGATGGTGGATTTCAGCCCCGGATCGGGGCTCTCAGCGGGCCGTCTTTCGCTAAGGAAGTTGCACGGGGTGATCCAACCGCGATCGCAATTGCGTCGAAAGATGCCAGCCTTGCCCAGACCGTGCAGTGCGAATTCAGTGATCCATCATTCCGCATTTACACCAATGATGACGTGGCGGGAGTGGAACTGGGCGGCGCGCTGAAGAACATCATCGCCATCGCCGCCGGAATTTGCGATGGATTGGGACTAGGGCACAATTCGGTGGCCGCACTGATCACGCGTGGACTGGCGGAGATCACGCGTCTGGTGGTGGGGTGTGGCGGGCGACGCGAGACCATGTCCGGGCTCGCCGGGCTGGGTGACCTGGTGCTCACCTGCACGGGTGGGCTTTCCCGCAATCGCAGTGTGGGCGTGGAACTAGGCCGGGGGAGGACGCTTTCGGAAATCATTGCCGGCATGCACGGCATGGTGGCGGAAGGCGTGCTCACGACCAATGCGGCAGTCGGGTTGGCACGGGCGCGCGCCGTCGAGATGCCGATCACGGAACAGATGTATGCCATCCTGCACAATGGGAAGGCACCGCGAGAGGCGATTCATGAGTTGATGACTCGGAGCGGGAAAAGTGAGATGGGGATCGGAAGTGGTCAGTGATCCGTGGCCAGTAGTTAGTAGTTACGGTTCGATTCGGGCAAAGCCACCTATTTCCACTTCACTCTCGGTCATTTGCTGGCAGCGGGTATCTAGGGCCTTGTATTCCGACCTGTGCTGGTCGCGGAAGCGTTCGTACATGTCTTGCGATTGCCAAAAATCCAGAGTTAAGTAGCGCCCCGGTTTCTTCCAGTCACGGTTTAGCTCGGTGCCGAGATAGCCTTCTGCTTGCTTGAAGAATTCTGCCCAGGTACCCTTCGGCCCATAGACCTTCTCAAACTGCATCTCGGAGCCCAGCCTGACTTGGAATTCCCACACAATCAGGTACCCCCAGGGAGCATTGCTGGCTTTCATTGCGTCGTCCTCCCTTCCGCGCTGCGGCAGCCTTTGGGCTTATGCAGCAACAGTTTACCTTTCAGCAGATCAGGCGTTCATCGGGCTTCCGACAAAATCTGTCAGGTACTTCCGTAATGCCGGGGAGAGCCGCTTTTGACGTTGGGGCGGCACGTTCAAAGTACAATTTTCAGGAACTGGCATAACTTGCCGCTCTCTCTGCAGAGCTAACGTTATCCCTTGAGATTGCCTCTACCAGCACGCATCCCCATTCTGTACGTCATCCTAGGTGTCCTCGTGGCCATCAGCGTGGTGCCGATGTACTTCTATTCGGCCCAGGTAGAAGCGATTAACCGCGACCGGCTGAAAACCAACGAGATGCTTCTGCAGAATACGGTCACCCGATCGCTGGCCGATGACATCGCGCAACGGCAGGAATCTCTGCGCATGGGCCTGTCGAACCTCTCCTCGGCCATACAGGTGGCCAGTGGTGGCGACATTGGAACCAACAACATTTCCGCCCCCGAATTGCGGGCTTTGCTCGAAAACTTCGTTTCTTCTTCTGACGATCTAGCCTACGCCACGCTGCTGAATGCAGAGGCAAAAGGCATCTCAGCGGGGCGCATCGCGCCGGATGCATTCTTGCAGCGGGAATTGGAGCGAGCCTATTCGGCGTCCACTGAAGGCCGGGCTTATACGGGACAAGCCCTCACGGTGGGGTCGGGCAAGGCAAGCCGAACGGTGGTGGTGGTTAGCACTCCCCTTAGCTATGGCGGGCGCTTCCTCGGCATGATCGGTGGGATTGTGGACCTGCAATTCCTGATCAAGCGGCTTCAGGAAGTAAGCGGCGGTGGGCTCACGCCTTACGTGGTTGACAGTCAGGGGCGGCTGGTGGCTGGAGCAGCGCCCGATTACGCCACAGGCCAGGACATGACCCGGCTGGAAATCGTGAAGAATTTCGTTGATGAGGGAGGAAAGGCGCAACTGGCCGCGACCAAGGAATTCAAGATCGTTGAGGGCAAGAACACCATCGACATGCTGGGGACCTACAGTCCGGTGACCGCGCTGGATTGGGCGGTCGTAGTGCAAAAACCGCAGCGTGAGGCCTATCGTGGCGTTTTCGAAATGCAGCACACCGCGCGCTTGCTGGCCTTTCTGGCGGTTTTGCTAAGTATCGGCTTAAGCATTTATGTGGCCCGCAAGATTACCAATCCGCTCGAGACGCTAACCGAATCCAGTCGTGCCATTGCACGCGGCGACTTCACTCAACGCGTTCGCCTGAAGAGCCGGACCGAAATCGGCGAATTAGCCGAGACGTTCAACGTGATGTCCCAGGAACTCGAGCAGTTCGTGCTCGATCTGAAGCGCGCCGCGGAAGAAAACCGGGCTCTGTTCATGGGGTCCATCCAGATGCTGGCGGGCGCGGTCGACGAAAAGGATCCTTATACCAAGGGCCACTCCGATCGCGTGACCCGCTACTCGGTGCTGATCTCCAGGGAAATGAATATGCCCGAGCACTTCATTGAAACGGTGCGCGTTTCAGCTCTGCTGCACGATGTTGGTAAGATCGGGATTGAAGACCGCATTCTCAAAAAACCCGGCGCCCTCACTCCCGAAGAATTCGAGATCATGAAGACGCACACTACCAGGGGAGCTAACATCCTGCGTCCGGTCAAACAACTACGCGAGATGCTTCCTGGTATCGAACTTCACCATGAGGCGCTGGATGGGCTTGGGTATCCTTACGGGTTAAAAGACGAGCAGATTCCGATGCTGGCGCGGATCATCGCAGTGGCCGACACTTTTGATGCAGTTACCACCAACCGTCCTTATCAGATGGCGCACGATCCGCTGGAGGCGCTGCGGATTATTCATTGTCTCGTCGGAAAACGGCTTGACCCGCAGTGCGTAGCCGCTTTGACGACTGTGTTTGAGCGTGGGGAAATTCGCATTCAACGACTCGCTAAGACGCAGGCCGCGGGTGCAGCCGCTGGCGCTGCCGCGGCGCCTGAGGCCAGTTCGGACGTGATCGCCTCGATCGAAACTAGCCGGATTTAGTTGGGTTGTGCTTCACGCGCCATCCTTCTTGCAAATTGCTGACACTTCCCGGCTGCTCTGAGTCCACCGCTTATAATTGTCTTCTGGAGACAGCACGCTTCAGTCCCTATGATTCAGACTCTTTTCGGCAGCACGGAACAGAAGCCTGGCTTCTTCGAGCGTATGAAGGAGGCGGTAGCTCGCACGCGCGAGAACCTCAGCGAGCGCATTGAAGAAGCGGTGGCCTTCACCAAAGAGATTGATCGCTCTACGCTCGACGATCTGGAAGCGACGTTGATCGGCGCCGATCTGGGCACGACTACTACGCACGAGATCCTGAACAAGTTGCGGGAGAAGGCCGATCGCAAGCAGATCAGGAATGTGGAAGAGTTAAAGCGCTTGCTGAAGGAAGAACTACTGGCGATTCTGGACCAAGCCAGTGCGCGACCGGTGCAGAAGGTGGATGGCGTGCCGGAGGTCATCCTGGTTGTGGGCGTGAACGGCACTGGAAAAACTACGACGATTGGCAAGCTCGCCCAGGTGTTCCGCTCGGACGGCAAGAATGTCCTGCTGTGTGCCGCCGATACTTTTCGGGCGGCGGCGATCGAACAACTGGAAGTGTGGGGGCAGCGCACCGGCACAGAAGTGATCAAGACCAAGGCGGGAGGAGATCCTGCGGCAGTGCTGTTCGATGCATTGCAAGCCGCGACCGCTCGCCACACCGATTACGTCATCGTGGATACCGCTGGGCGTCTGCACACGAAGGCAAACCTAATGGCGGAACTGGAGAAGATGCGGCGGACCGCGCAACGCATCGTTCCGGGTGCCCCTCACGAAACTCTGCTGGTGATGGATGCCACTACCGGACAGAATGGTCTGCAGCAGGCACGGCTATTTACGCAATCGGCCGGCGTCACTGGGATTGTGCTCACCAAGCTGGATGGGACCGCTAAGGGCGGCGTGGTGGTGGCGATTACGCGGGAACTTGGCGTTCCCGTGCGTTACGTGGGGGTCGGAGAGAAAGCTGGGGATCTGCTGCCGTTCAACCCGAAGGAATTTGTGGATTCGCTTCTCGTCTAGGTCCCCGGCAAAGAGAGGGAGAAAAACATGCCCGGAAAGAGAGAGACCCGGCGTTCCCTACTGCAGGCCCTGACCGAGTTCTTGCGGCGCATGGCTGGGGGAAAACGTGAGCTCGAGCCCGGCGATCCTTACTCCGACCGGCGGGCGCCGTTGCGACGCGGGCCTAACAATCACAGCGGGGCGGCCGCGGTGGCCGAGCCGGAGGAAGAAGAGCCTGGTTTTTTCCCACCCCGCAAAAGTTAATTCTTTTCCTAGCTAAATGGCTGAACACGGCGTCGACGAATCCTTCATCCGCCAGGCTCTGCAACTGGCGCGGGCTGGCGTCGGTTTGACTTCGCCGAATCCTTGTGTGGGCGCGGTTATTGCGGACCAACACGGCAATGTACTAGGAAACGGCAGCTACACGTACGATGGCGTGAAACACGCCGAACTGCTGGCCTTGGAAAAGGCGGGCGAACGCACTCGGGGCGCGACCCTCTACATCAACCTGGAACCCTGCTCTCACCAGGGACGCACCGCGGCGTGTGCGGACGTGTTAATCGCTGCGGGCATTCGGCGGGTAGTCGCGTCCATGCAGGACCCCAATCCTCTGGTCAGTGGACAGGGATTTGCCAAACTGCGGGCTGCGGGAATCCAGGTGGAAGTCGGGCTGGCTGAAGACGAGGCGCGCCGGCTGAACGAAAGTTTTGCCAAGTACATCCGGAACAGAATGCCGCTGGTTACGCTGAAAGCTGCCATGACGCTGGATGGCAAGATTGCTCCTCCTCCCGGCGAGTCTGAGAATCCCACGGCCCTGGGCGCAGGCGGCGTGACCGGCGGGTGGATTACCAGCGAAGTGGCTCGCCGACATGTGCAGGAACTGCGCCACGAAAATGATGCCATCATGGTGGGCGTGGGCACGATTATCGCCGATGACCCTTTGCTCACCGACCGCAGCGGACGCCCCCGGCGACGTCCACTCCTGCGCGTCATCGTTGACTCGCGGCTGCGTTTGCCGCTCGAGTCGCGGGTTGTAAAGACGGTTCAGAACGATGTGCTCGTACTGTGCTCCTTCGCCGAAGAGAAGAAGAAACGGCAATTGCAGGAGCTTAGCATCCAGGTGGAACAGATTCCTGCGCCTCATCCCGACGGGCGTCCCGACATGATCGGTATGGCGCGCCGGCTGGGAGAACTCGAGATTACAAGTCTGCTCATAGAAGGCGGAGCCATGTTGAATTGGGCTGCACTTGCTTCAGGAATCGTGGACAAAGTTTTTCTCTATTACGCGCCCAAGATCCTGGCCGGCACAGGGTCGGTACCGTTTGCCGCGGGGATCGGGTTTCGCAAGATGAGCGAGGCGGCTTATGTGAGGTCGTTGCAGCTTCATCGGTTTGGGGAAGACTTCGCGGTCGAGGGTTATTTGAAAGACCCATACCGCGATTGAAGTTAGCAATTAGCATCTGGCACTTGGCATTTAGCCAGTATCGGTGAGTGCCCATTCCGCGAACTAGCTGATCGCTCAGGGGCCAAGCGCTAGATGGTAATTGCTAAGGTTTGGAGGCTTTCATGTTCACCGGCATTATCGAGGAAGTCGGCCGCATCGCCCGCATGGAAGAGAGAGGCGAGAACCGGCGGATAACGATTGAAGCCAAGCGCGCACCCAAAGAACTCAAGACGGGGGACAGTGTCGCTGTCAGCGGGGTGTGTCTCACTGCGCTGGCCGTCCGTCCCAAGTCTTTCTCTGCCGATCTGGCTCCGGAGACTTGGATTCGAACCTCGTTCTCGCGGGTGAAGCCCGGCGCGCTGGTGAATCTGGAGTTGCCCATGAGAGTGGACGGGCGATTGGGCGGTCACATCGTGCAAGGACACGTGGATGGAGTCGGCAAGCTCATCGGGTTCGAGCGGATCCCCGATTCTGAAAATTGGTGGCTGCGGATCGAAGTGCCTGAGGAACTGGACAGGTATGTGGTCTACAAGGGATCGATTGCGATTGAGGGAATCAGCCTGACCGTGGCCAAATTGGAGGGACGATGCTGCACCGTAGCGATCATCCCCCATACCGTGGAGATGACGAATCTAAAGGCATTGAAGCCAGGCGATCCCGTCAACTTGGAGACCGATGTTATCGCCAAGTACGTAGAAAAGATGATGCGCGGTGAACCAGCCAGCCAGGGACTTACAGTGGAAAGACTCGTGAGAGAAGGCTTCTAACCCTGGCCAGTCCTGCCCCTGAATGCCAGATGTCTCTCGGCACCCTCGGCTACACTCCCAGTTTCAGCTCATCCAGTTCCAGGAATTCCTGCACAATTGGCTGATTGCAATTTTCCATCTCCTTATAGGTTCCGAAGAAGATCGCCTTACCTTCATGCAGAAAGCACACGCGGTCGGCCAGCTTCTTTGCCAGGCGCATGTCATGAGTGACGACAATACTGGTGAGGTGCAACTGGAATTTCAGCTTCTTGATTAAGTCGCCCAGTAATTGGGCCATCAGCGGGTCAACCATCGTGGTCGGCTCGTCGTAGAGGACACATTCGGGTTGCGCAGCCAGGGCGCGGGCGATGGCCACCGAGCGCTTCATCCCGGTGGAAAGGTCCGAAGGCAGCAAATCGCGCATTTCTTTGACTCCCACCATCTCCAGCAGGCCATCGATGATCTGGAAAATCTGCTCTTCGCTCAGATCCCTCCTTTCACGCAGAGGGAAGGCGACGTTTTCGCCTACGGTCAAAGAATCGAAGAGAGCACCATTTTGGAAAACCATCGTGACTTTCTTGCGGATCTCCTGGAGTTGCAACTCGGAGTAGTCGGTAATGTCCTCGAAGGCCACGATGATGCGGCCCACGTCGGGCTTGAGGAAACCCATGATGTGATGGAGTGAAACCGATTTGCCTACCCCGCTTCGACCCAGAATGCACAGGGTCTCGCCCGGCAGGACGTAAAAACTGACGTGGTCCAGCACACGATTATCGCCGAAGGCTTTGCTCACGTCGTCGAATTCGATATACGGCTTGAGATTGGGTCCGCGATCCACCATGGCTTCGGGTCTCAGGTGTTAGGTCTCAGGTGTCAGTTTTCCACGAAAAGGCGGCGGCCTCAAGTTCTACTGAGGCTTACTTTTTCAGAGAACGTTGCCTTTTTGCTAGTGCCAGCTCTTCCGGAGTATTGACGTTGCGGAACATGGCGGGCGAGAAGCCGCGTCGTGCGAGCTCGCTCTCGTCGATGGCATGGGTTTTGATTTCCGAGAATAGAGGATCGATTTTGTTCCGGCCTTGTAACAGGGAATGTTCTGCGATAGCGCCGAAAGCTTTTCGGTACACCGCGCACAGGGGCTGCCAGCCGCCCGCGGCTCGCGGGAGCGTGACCAGCGCATCCGTGGCTTCCGCCTGTTTCAAAAGGTATTTGAGAAAAGCAGCTTCCAGAAACGGCAGATCAACTGCGAGTATGAGGTTCAAGTCCGTTGCCGTTGCGGACAGGGCGGCGTGAATTCCGCCCAGCGGTCCGCGATCCCGGAAAACGTCTTCGACCACCGTTCCCAAGCCAACGAACTTGGAACGCTCGCCCACGATGATCGCTTCGGGCGTTAACACGCGTATTGTGTCCAGCGCACGTTGGAGCAGGGTGCGCCCTTTTAACTCGAGGAACGCCTTGTCGGTCCCCATGCGGGAGCTTTTGCCGCCGGCAAGGATGAAGGCGGTAAGATTTTCCACGCGGCACATCATACACTGCTCACGAAGGAGCTCACGGTCGGAGTCGCCCGGTGCCGGTACCAGCGCTTAGAGTACATGTCACTGGCAGAAACTAGTCTTTGTCATGGTTCGTGCCATCCGCCCAAGGGAAAGGGGAACTCCCGCCTGAGGCGATTAACCCCTTTTATTTGTTTCTCTTAAGGAACCTCGTTTCGAGCTGCACGAAAGTAACCTTTCCAACTTACGCGTGCCATTGGATGATGACATTTCCGGCGATTCAAAAAGACTATGCCCCAGAAGCTATTGGATGTGTTCATGCTAGGTCGCTGCGCGCACGAATTTTCCTGGCCGCGGCGGGCAGCAGATGGGTCGTATTATCAGGTCTGTTTGCTGTGCGCGGCTGAGTACAAATACGATTGGAAAACCATGCGGCGGGTCGAGCGTCTGGAGGCCGTGCCTGAGCCCGCTACCAGGCGGCGGGCGCACACCAGGAAGCCGACGTGGGTACCACGCGCCCGCAGGTTGAAGCTGGACACGCCGGTGCGCTACCGGGTAAAAAATCTGGGCAACTGGTTCGAAGGGATCATCGAAAATATAAGCCAGTCTGGGGTGCTATTCCAGGGACCTGAGCAACTCCCCGTCAACGCGCTGGTGGAGATGGTCTTCGAGATGCCGGAGGAGATTTCCGGGCAGAAGAACAGCAACGTGCTCTGCCAGGCGCGCATTATCCGCTCCAAGGAGTCCCGCGATACCGAGGCTGGCCTTGGCTTGGCGGCCGCTATTCTGGACTACAAGTTCATCCATCAGAGCTAGGGCCCCGTGGCACTCTGCCGCCGCGGGGCTTTCCGCCCGCCTCAAGCACTCCGGCGTGTGCTCCGGAGCGGATCTTTTCCACAGCGGCAGCGCAACCTCTTGGCGGCTCGAGGGTTATTAGCTTCAGTTGAGAAGGCCGCTTTACGCAATTTTACTGTCTGCCGGTATGTTTCTGCATCTAAACTAGTACTGGGTTCAGCACAGGAGATTCATATGAAGGCAAGATTCTCTCTCTCGGTTCTTGCAGTTCTGCTTCTGCTCGTGCTCGGAGTCGGGGTAGGCTGCAATCAAGCCAAGGCCAAAGCGGATTCGCAGATCACCAGCGAAATACAGAGCAAGTTCAGTCAGGACTCGGGTTTGCAGGGAAAGCCCCTTACCATCGAGACGGCGAACGGCGTGGTCACGATCGGCGGCACTGTGGACAACCAGACAGAGCGGGACGCCGCGGCACGGCTGGCGGCATCCATCGAGGGTGTGAAGACCGTGGTAAATAACCTCGAGGTCGCCCCGGCCATGGCGGAGCAGACGGCAAGCGCTCCTGCCCCGGTGGAAGAGCCTAAGCCTGCTCCCAAACCTCGCGCGCGGCACAGACGGTCGGTGCCAACTTCGTCGATGGAAAACGAACCAGCACCGCAAAGCAGTACACACGTAGCAGCCGCTCCGACGATGATGGAGGCCGTAAATACGGCGCCTCCCGCACCGCCCGCACCTACCAAGGTCACGATTCCATCGGGGACCACGTTGGCAGTGCGCTTGGTGGACACGATTGACTCAGAAACCGCCCAGCAGGGCCAAACCTTCCGCGCCACGCTGGAATCGCCGCTCGCACTCGAAGGGGATGTCGTGATTCCAGCTGGCTACGATGTGGAAGGACATATTGTGGACGTGAAGAGCGCCGGCAAGTTTGCCGGGCAGTCGCTCCTGGCGTTGCAATTAGATCGCATCGCCGTTCGTGGCAAGTATTACAGCATTCAGACAGATCAGTGGCGCCGTCAGGGTAGCTCGCGGACCAAGAACACCGCTGCCAAGGTTGGAACGGGCGCGGCGATCGGCGCCATTATTGGCGGCATTGCCGGCGGAGGTAAGGGCGCTGCCATCGGGGCGGCGGCCGGCGGCGGCTTGGGCGGCGGCGTACAGGCCGCAACCAAAGGCCAGCAGATCAAGTTGTCGTCTGAAACCGTGCTGAACTTTACCCTGCAGGCTCCGTTGACGGTGATTCCCACCACGCAGGGCCCCAACTCTAATCGTCAGAAACTGGAAAACAACTGAGCAAGAACCATGGGGCGCAAGATCAGCTTGCGCCCCTTTCCTTCCCTGCGACCTCCGTCACATCTTGAGGTGACAAGTCTCACCGTTTGTCATATAAATTTATCCCTACACTAACCTCATGAATTGTTGGGCCCAGCCGTAAGCAGTCATAGGGAGGAACCTATCATGTTGAAACGCAATGTGCTGTTGCTGGCAGTTCTGATGGGATGGGCGATGTTCAGCATAGCGCAGCAGAAGGAAATCAAGCACGTTCCGGTGAAGCCGACCTCGGCCGCCTCAGGCGAGGAGATGTACAACACGTACTGTGCCGTGTGTCATGGGAAGGATGGTAAAGGAGGAGGCCCGGCGGCGGATGCACTCAAGGTGCCTCCAACGGACCTCACCACACTGGCCAAGAAGAATGGCGGGAAGTATCCGTCCGACCATGTGTCTGCCGCCATCCAGGGCGACTTGAACCTGCCCGCGCACGGTTCCAAGGAGATGCCGATCTGGGGAAACCTGTTCTGGCATATGAGCGGAGGACACCAGTCAGAAGTGCAGTTGCGAGTCGCCAACCTGAACAAGTACATCGAGTCGTTGCAGGCCAAGTAGGACCAGCGATGCCTGGCCCGGGCCAGCCCGGGCCAAGGCATCACAAGTCTCCCTCGCAAACTACCTGTCCCGTTTCGTGACATCGGGAATTTGCATCTGACGGACTGGAAAAGCTTGCTCTTCCAGAGCTGTCCGGTAAACACCGGACAGCCCGATTTAAGGACAATTGCAAGAACTAAGTACCCTTGCTAGATTCTTCGTTTGCGGGTAAAAGAGACACCCTCCTTTGAGTCCAGTCCTTGATTCCGGGGTTGGTACTCTCCTTACACGCGACCAGCCTACGTGTGTCACTTATGCGGACTTGGGCCTCCGATTTCCGGCAGCCAGTGATCAACTACGCAGTTGCTACTGCCCTGTGCGGAGCGGCTTTGTTGTTGTGGTGGGTTTCGCCGGAGATGCATGAAGCGCCTTTTGTGCTTTTCATCGCGGCTGTCATAGTGGCCGCACGCTTTTTGGGATTCGGCCCGGGAATTTTTTCCGCTGTTCTGTCCCTGCTTTTCATTGACTACGTAGTATTCGAACCACACTTTGCTTGGTCGCTGTCGAGAACAAACTTGGAGCAATTATTTGTCTTTTTGGTGGTATCGGTGCTGGCCAGCGGTCTGGCCCGTCAGAAGTCGAGGGCCGACATTCGAGCCGAGCAAGCCCACCGCCAGATGGTAGCCATTGTCGAATCCTCCGAGCATGCCATCTTCAGCAAGAACCTCGACGGAGTTATCACGAACTGGAACCCGGGAGCGGAGCGATTGTACGGATATCGCGGCGACGAAGTAATCGGGAAGAACGTTTCCATCCTCGCTCCTCCGGAACAGCCGGATGAACTTCCGCAGATTATCGAAAAGCTGCGGCGGGGTGAACACATTCAACACTACATGACAGAGCGGGTTCGCAAAGATGGAACCCGAGTAAACGTGTACCTTTCGGTGTCCCCCATTCGTGGCCCCGGCGGGAAAGTGGTAGGCGCATCCGCCATCGCACAGGATTTGACGGCTCAGCAGAAAGCGGAAGAAGCGTTGCGCAAGAACGAGAAATTGGCTACGGCGGGGCGGCTGGCTACCGCCATCGCCCACGAGATTAACAATCCGCTGGAGGCAATCGCCAACCTGCTTTACCTGGCGCGCCGAGATAAATCCAAGTCCGACGAGTACCTGGACATGGCAGAAAAGGAAGTGCTGCGGGTGGTGAACATTGCCCAGCAAACATTGGGATTCGTGCGTGAGGCCGCATCGGCGGCGCCTTTGGACGTTTCTAGTGTGCTGGAGGAAGTGCTCAATCTCTATGCCCGCAAGCTGAGCGCCAAGAAAATCAGGGTGGAAAAGAAGTTCGAACCAGGCATCGAAATCCGGGGATTTTCAGGAGAATTGCGGCAGGTGTTCTCAAACTTGCTCGCCAATGCGATTGAGGCTATGCCAGAGCAAGGACGCCTGCGGCTACGGGTGGAACGCGGTCACCAGTGGTCGAATAGTGGTCGGCCCGGGGTGCGGGTAACCGTGGCCGATAACGGTCACGGCGTAGCGCCGCAGGATGTGATGCACTTGTTTGAACCGTTCTTTACGCGCAAAAAAGAAGGCGGAACCGGGCTGGGACTCTGGCTGACTTACAACATCGTGCAAAAACATGGCGGCTCGATCCGCTTGCGAAGTACTACCCAGCCGGGAAGATGCGGAACCGTCTTCCGGGTGTTCCTGCCACTGACCATCGAACCCTCAGAGACGGCGCCAGGCCGCTAAGTCCTTCCGTCGGCTCCTTTCGTTCATGTTGCTGATTCTTTTTGGTTTACCTCAGGGCGCCCAAAGGTACACGGCTTTCAGTACCTTAGGGCCCCTGCCCCACTCGACTTATAATCGGGACAAACCAAAGGCATCCGGTAACTTACGGGCGAAAAGGGGAGACGGGTGGATCCGTTCTTCGCGGCGGCGATCTTCGTATTTGGGCTGGTTCTGGGCAGCTTCCTGAACGTTTGTATCTATCGACTGCCGCGCGGTCTCTCCGTCGTGCTGCCAAATTCGAAATGTCCCAAGTGCGACACGCCAATCAAGTTCTACGACAACGTTCCAGTCGTCGGTTGGCTGCTGTTGCGGGGGCGGTGCCGGGCCTGTCGAGCGCCGATCTCGCCCCGCTACATCGTGGTCGAACTGCTCACCGGAGCACTGTTCCTCGCCTGTTACGCTAAATTCGGATTGACCCTGGCCGGGCTCAAGTGCTGCGTGCTGGGCTTTCTCCTCTTGGGCCTCATTTTCACCGATGCGGAAACTCAGTTGCTGCCGGATAAGCTCACCCTGCCGGGCCTCGCTCTTGGCCTGATCTTCAGCTTGATCGTGCCGGTGAACGATCTCGCCTCGCAGCTTCTGCCGGGAATCATCTCGCTTCCGACGAATTCGGACATTCCCTGGCATCTTCTTTCGCTGTTGGATGCTCTGTTGGGTGCGGCCGTGGGAGCGTCGTTTATCTATGGAGCGGGCGCCATCTATTTGCACTGGCGCGGCGTGGAAGGCATGGGCTTCGGTGACGTGAAGTTGATGGCGATGATCGGGTCGTTCCTCGGTATCCGGCTCACCATACTCACGCTGTTTGCGGCAACGCTGACCGGTTCTGTGTTCGGAATTGGCACGGTATTGGTTGTTTGGATCAAGCGAATGCGCCGACGCCTGGTGCGGCATCACGAGACCGTCAAGGCCGCCCGGCGGCGTGCCTGGCAATCGGCACGCATGGTGTATCGCTACTACCAGATACCGTTCGGAGTTTTTCTGGGGAGCATGGCATTGCTTGCTTTCTTTTTTGGAAACCAGTTCCTGCATTGGTACTGGAGTTTGCTGTGAAGTTGCTCACCAACCCGTTCCTGCTGCGCGTGGCTGCGGTCTTTTTTGCAGGCGCATTCGCGTTCCTGTTGGGCCTGTTTCTGATGAAACAGGTGCGGCGCAGCGTCCAAGAAGAAGCTTTGCTGCGAGAAGGAGATCCTTCGACGGAAAACTTTGCCTTGCACACTTATCACGCAGTGATCCAGCAGCTCAAGCAGCAGAAGCACGAATTACAAGCCTTGCAGCAGGTGGAGCGGCGACGTGCCAAGACTACGGAAAGTATCAGCGCGGCCGTGCTGTCGAACCTCTCGTGCGGCGTGCTGTTCTTTAACAGCACTGGGTTGGTGCGGCAGGCCAATCCCGCAGCGAAGAATATTCTTGGCCTGGCGGGGCTGATAGGAATGAACGCTGACGAACTGTTCCGCGGGACGGTCGTGCGGTGTAGTGAAAGTTCTGAGCAAATTGCGCCAACTCTGGCGGAAGCCATCCAGAGTACGTTGCAGAGAGCCGGCGGCGTGCGGCGGGTTGAATCTGTTTACCGTACTCGCGGCGGGGAGGAGCGCGTGTTGGCCGTAACGGTTTCGCCCGTTTACGCAGCCAACGCTGAGCTTTTGGGCGTCACCTGCCTGATTAACGACGAGACCGAACTGGTGCAGATGCGCACAAAGCGCGAATTGCACGGTGACATATCGGCCGAGAGCGTACTGGAGCTGCGTCACTCGGTGAGCGTAATCTCGAGACACGCGAAGAAATTGGCGGCAGGCTGTGACCCGAAGAATATGGAGCGGTCAGCGTCCGCCATCGCGTGCGAGGCCGAGCGGCTGGAGCGTTCGATAGCAGGCTTTCTGAGGAAGGCAGAGGCGGCCCCGGCGGGATCAGAAGCTAGTTAAAACATGAACTGGCACTCTGCACAGCGTTACTGCCCATTTGCAGCTGATGCCGATCGAGAGAGCGCCGGAACAATTAGGGGGAACGAACCGATGAAACGCGTAGCATACCATTTGCTGAGTGGGGCCATCCTGGCAGGAATGCTGGTCACCATGGCAGCTGCCCAGAAACAGGGCGACAACCTGGCCGATTACGCTCGTCAAAAGAAAAAAGAAAAGCAGACTGAGCCGGGACCTAAGAAGGTTTATGACAACGACAATCTGCCTCGCCAGGATCATATCAACGTGGTCGGCAGACCATCGGAGGAAGCTGCGCCCCACGGTGCAAAGCTGCTGAACACCTCCGATGATGCGAGTCCGCAGGCGGCTGCGCCGAACACTGATCAACTCGCCGACGGCGAAACCACCCAGAAAGATGCCCAAGATACTGCCAAGGCCGACGTAAAGCCCGGACAAAGCTCTGACGATTCCCAGAAAGCCGACGACGAATGGCCCAAAAAAATTGCTGATCAGAAGAACGCCCTGACGCTGCTGCAGCGGGAACTCGACGTGCTGCAACGCGAGTATCGCCTGCGCGCCGCGGCCATGTATGCCGATGCCGGCAATCGGCTGCGCAACGCGGAACAATGGGACAAGGAAGACAAGCAATACAAAGCTCAGATTGACGCCAAGCAGAAGGCTGTGGACGCGGCTAAACAGCAACTCGCCGACCTGCAGGAACGGGCGCGCAGGGCGGGCGTCCCTGCCAAGACGCGCGAATAGAGCAGTACAAAAACCTCACTGTCAGCACCTCCAGTCCTGGATCGGGCTGGAGGTCTTTTTTTAAATGATAGACGGGATGGACCCGTGTCGGAGAAGCTCGTCTTGGCAGACGAGGGCAAGCACAGCATTACGAAGTCCCGGTTTTGCTGGAACTCTCGAAGATTGCTCTTTGAAGAAATTCTGTCATCCTGAGAGGTTGTGACTTTTTCGATTTTTCGCGCTTTTGGAGGTACCTGAGCTGTTTATTATCAGCATCGGTTCTTGCGCTAAAACAATAAAGTCACAAACTCTGAGCGGGAGCTTGTGCTCGCGCAGCGAGCACAAGCGGAGTCGAAGGACCCTTACCCTGCCTGTCCTACGACGAAACCGGCAAGGCATTTTCGCTGGTCAGTTTGCAATGAGAATGCCTTGCCGGGGCAAGGTCTGCCCACGCCGCTGAGGGGTTCTTCGACCCGAGCTGACGCCCTCGCTCAGGATGACTGCGGTACGACGATGGAGCATTAATATTTGCTATGGGTTTTGCTGCCGTGAAAGATTGCCCGGCATGGCGTTCTTGAGCCACCTAATTTGCCGCATGTGGTGGCGCGCGTGTACCCAGTGAAACTTGCGCCACTCAGGCACCGTCAGCGGTCCGAGGAAAGGGTGATTTATCAGCCTGACGCGGCCTCCGAAGCGCTCCTCGCACTTGCAGATGGCTTCGTCCATACTTTCAATCTGCTCTTGAACGCTGGCAACAATGTTCTCCGCAGGCGCACCTTTGGGATGAGATCTTGGAGGCGCTTGTCGTCCTTTGGGCATATAACTGAGGTTTACGACCACGATTCTGCTTAGACGCTCTTTCAGCGTGGGGGCAGTCGTAGTGGGCTTCTCGGCTTGCAAGCAGCGCTCACAGCCGATGCGGGTGCCACGGTAGGTTAGCGAGAGATGCTCCAGGATTTCGGCGGCACTCCACTTCGATTCCGGATGCCATTTGAGCTGTTCCGCGCTCATTCCCCTCGTTGCGGAGATGATGGCACTTTGGATTCGTTGTAACAAGAAATCCATGCTGACCCATATTCCTGGTCGTTTAGAATTGTGCTCAGCAGCGTGGGATTCAAAACTTCTAAGGAATGAATTAAGACTTCATGAAGACACTTGGAATGGCAATTCTAGGCTTACTGATACTAGCCGGCTGCGAGTCGGAACCGTCTAAGCCCGCCGAGAAGCCGCAACCCAAAACTCCTGAGGTGGTTACCGGCCGAACGGGATTTCAGAAGATGTACATCTCGGCGCGGGGTTGGGCGCGCGACGCGCAGCCTTTCCGCTTGGAGTCGCAATACAATTCCGATTCCAAGGGCCGCGACGGTAAATCGGCCATTTGGGGAGCCGGCTTTGCCTCGCCCTCGCGGGGCGGCGTCAAGCGATATACCTGGTCTGGGACGGACGCCTCCGATGCTCCTTCGCGCGGCGTCTCCTCGGGAACCGAGGATACTTACAGTGCGAACAATTCTTCGACCCAGATCTTTGATCCGGCTTTTCTGAAAGTGGACTCAGATAAAGCCTTCGAAGTAGGGCAGAAGCACGGCGGCGACAAAATGCTGGAGAAGAATCCTGATCTGCCGGTGTTTTATCTGCTGGATTGGAACCGGTCCGCCAACGAACTGGTCTGGCATGTAATCTACGGCAACGATCGTAACGATGCCAAGTTGCGGGTGGCGGTCAACGCCTCAACCGGAGATTTTCTGAGAGTGGAAAAATAACGACAAAAAAATAATGAAAAAAAGGTGTCATCCTCCGCGGAGCGAAAGATGCATTTCATCGAGGTTGAATGTTCAACCGTGGTCTATTTTCCATCCGAGTTATTCTTCGATTGCTCCTTGCTGAGTCTGTCTAACGCCTTGCGCGCGTCTTCGGCGCGGGGCCCCTCGGGCAAAATCTTCAGGTAGCTTTCGTATTTCTCGCGCGCTTCATCCATTCTGCCGAGCTTTTCCAGACACTGGGCCAGGCCGAAGGTGGCCATGGCATCGTTTGACTTATAAACCAGCGCCTCGCGATAACGGGCCTCCGCGGCGCGGTAGTTCTTACGCTTGAAATAGAAGTCCCCGACTTCCACATCTTTGAGGGCGCGGTGCGGATCCCAGGGATGGAACTCCTGCACATCTTCGCCCGCCGCTTCGGCGACAGAGGAAGCGCTGAACGGATGATTCTTGGCGTCGTCCCTGGGAGGGCGGATATCCGCGTCGCGGTCTTTGCTGGAACTCTCTTCTGCGGAACGCGGGTCCATCGAAGAGGGCTGGTCGGAGCGGGGCGGCGCCTGATTTGCGGAAGGTTTCCGGGAGGAACTTTGCGCGGCACAGAAAACGGTAAGACTTAGCAATAAGGCGACGAGAAACAGGATACGTAACATCGCCACTATTTTACCGCGAAGTGCTTAACCGCAGAGAAAAACAGGCCGCTCCAATGGGGATGGAGCGGCCTGGTTGGCGAAGTCCTCCGGGGAGGAGGGAAAACTTAGTTCTGACCGGACGGCGGCTGTGTGCTCGCCGAGGGGCTTGGATTGGCCGGCTGCTGCGGGGCGCCCTCCCCCGTGGTATTGGTCATCAGCTTGATATCCACGCGGCGGTTCTTGGCGCGGCCAGCAGGGGTCTTGTTCGAGTCCACCGGCTTATCTTTGCCCAAGCCGATCAAATAGATCTTGTGCGCGGGCACGTTGTGCTTGGAAGCCAGGTACTGGATCACCGAGTCAGCGCGACGCTGGCTGAGATCGTAGTTGTATTCCTTGCTGCCCGTGGAGTCGGTCCCGCCTTCCAGGGTAATGATGAACCCCTTGGTATTCGGGATCTCCTTGGCCAGCTCGTCCAAGGCTTCCTTGTCTTTCTTGGTCAGGTTGTCTTTATCGAAGCCAAAGAGCACCGCCGTCTCCGCCACCGGACGATAGTTATCCAGGTTGGCGACGGTATTGGACAGGACATCGACGCGCTTGCTGGCGGAGTTGGCGAGCGTCTGGGCATCATCCGCCTGCTTACCGGCAGCGAGGGCCTTCTGGTCAACTTCAGCAGCCTTGTTCTGTACCTGCTGGATGCCGGCCATGGCGCGCGTTTCCACGTCCTTGATGTCCCGGGTGTTCTTGGCGGTCAGGTCATCTAATTCGTTGGTTTTGTTGATCAGCGGGGTCGTCTGCTGGCGGGCGTAATTCTTCGTGGCGCATCCTGCCGAAGCCAACATACCCATTGCCAGGAGAGCAATTAGCGAAGTGCGGTTCATACTCTGGAGGGCTCCTTCTCTCTCGTCTTAATCTCTAATTTTAAACTTGAGTGCCTGGGGGATCTACTCTGCAGTCCCGCATACCTCTTGAGCAATGGGGTTGCCAATCAGGAGGCACTCGAACGGCACTCTATCTCACGACTTCTCAATGGCTTACAGAATCCCATCTGGTTACTGATTACCAAGGTGTAATAGCAAAGATGGGAGTAGAGGGGAAATTTTATACGGTCGACGCGGACTTAAGTCATCTTGACCTTGGCCGCGCTTGGAAATCAACCGGACCACTCCGGCTGCTCGAAGAGCCGCCTACCACACGTGCGGCTTGGGCACTCTGCCCGCTCTACGCGGACAAGAGTCCGCGCCGCAGGCTTGCCGATGCTGTGAAGTGTGCAAAGACTTCGGCCGGCAGTACAAACTACTCCCCCGGAAGTTACAGAGTTTTCCTTATTGGCAGCTACGGCATACATTGCGCAGGGGCTTGGCAATGGCCGCCGCAATCGAGCTCACGTAATAATTTTCGCGTGCTGATTTCAGAAAATTCGTAACGAACATTGCAGGATTGGACCAGGAACCGAAAATTAAATTTCCCCCGCGAATGATCAGACGATTCGCAACAGCTTAGAACCGGGGTGTTGAGCTTTCAACTAAAATAAATCTACAGCACGATTCTGTCTCGCGATGGCCTTACTCGAGAAAATCCGCACTCTCCCTACCGCCGCCGGAGTGTATCTCTACAAAAACGCTGAAGGCGAGGTCATCTACGTTGGCAAGGCCAAGAATCTGCGCAGCCGGGTCAGTTCCTATTTCCACGAAGGACGGATCGAAGACGCCAAAACCGGAACGCTGGTGCGCGAAGCGGTAGACGTTGACTATATTGTCGTCGCCAATGACAAAGAGGCACTGGCGCTCGAGAACAACCTCATCAAGCAGAAGAAACCCCGCTTCAACATCCTGCTGCGCGACGACAAGACATATCCCTACGTGAAGCTCACGCTGGGCGAGCGCTATCCCCGTGTGTACGTTACCCGGCGGCTCAAGAAAGACGGCAGCGCTTATTACGGACCATACTTCCCTGCCAACCTCGCCTACCGAATCGTGGACCTGATCCACCGGCACTTCCTGATTCCGTCGTGCCAGGTGGACTTGACGCGCAACCACCCGCGGCCCTGCCTGCAGTACTACATCCGGCGCTGTCTCGGACCCTGCGTGGCCGGTCTGACGACCGCGGATATTTATCTCGAGGCGGTGCGCGATGTGAAATTGTTCCTGGAAGGACGGCAGACCGACCTTTCGCGTTCGCTCCAGGCTCGGATGGCCCAGGCTGCCGGGAACCAGGAGTACGAACGCGCGGCGAAGTATCGTGATCTGATCTCCACTGTGGAACAGTTGCAAGAAAAACAACGGATTGCTTCGGTCGATGGCGATGACGCCGATGTGTTTGGATACCACTATGAAAATGGCATGCTGGGTGTGAACTTGTTTCACATGCGCGGCGGCAAGGTGCTGGATCGCCGGGAATTCTTCTGGGAAGATTTGCCGGAGTTCGCCGCCCCGAAGGAATCGGAGCCTTTAAGAATGGGCCAGGACGCCCCTCCTTCCACCGACTCGTTCCACCCTGGCGAATTCTTTTCTGCCTTGCTGAAGCAGCTCTATATCGGTCAGCCTTACGTGCCGCGCAATATTTACGTTCCGGTGGAATTTGAAGATCGCGCCATGCTGGAGGAATTGCTTTCCGAGCAACTCGTCGCGGCAGGCGCACGGGCCACACGAGTTCAGATCATTATTCCTCAACGCGGGGAGAAACGATCTCTGATTGATCTGGCCGGAAACAACGCCAAGCAATCTTACGACCAGCGCTTCCGGGTCATGAAGCCGAACATGAAGGCGATCCAGGAGACGCTGCAAGACGCGCTCGCTCTCCCGGAGTTGCCGCGGCGCATTGAGTGTTTCGACATCTCGCATATCCAGGGTGCGGAGACGGTCGCTTCTATGGTGGTCTGGGAAGACGGGCAGATGAAGAAATCTGACTACCGGAAGTTCATTATCAAGAGCGTCGACGGGGTCGATGACTTTGCTTCTATGCGGGAAGTCGTGACTCGGCGTTACAAGCGCATGCAGGAAGAAAAGAAAAAAATGCCGAACCTGGTGCTGATTGATGGGGGCCTGGGCCAGTTGCACGCGGCAGCGCAGGCGCTGGATTCACTGGAGATCATCAATCAGCCGCTGGCGGCAATCGCCAAACGCGAAGAAATCATTTATGTATATGGGCAGGAAGATGAGCCTGTGGTACTGGATCACCACTCTCCGGTGTTGCACCTCGTGCAATTGATTCGCGACGAGGCACACCGGTTCGCAGTCACGTTTCACCGCAAGCGGCGCCAGATGCGCGACCGCTCAACCGAATTAATGGACATTCCCGGCGTCGGCCAAAGTACGACCAGACGCCTGTTGGAGCACTTTGGCAGCGTGCAGGCCGTGCGCCAAGCCGACGCGGCAGCGCTTTCGGCAGTGGTCACGCGCTCGCAAGCCGAGGCCATCCTGGAGCATTTTAGGAAGTGAAGTGTAGCGCCGGCGTCTCCCCAGCAGGCCGAAAGGCGTGCATCTGATGAACAAAATCCTACTAGCTCTCTTCCTTGTGCTCGCAAGCCTTTCGGGTACTGGACAAAGCTCGTCTCAAATTACGGCTTCACCCGTTCCGGGCTCTCAGGAGGAGAAGCACCTCCGCAACATCCGCCAACTCACCTTTGGCGGCCAGAATGCCGAAGCCTATTTTTCCGCTGATGGCAAGAAGCTGATTTTTCAGTCGACGCGCGACGATCTGAAGTGCGATCAGATCTTCACCATGAACCTGGATGGATCGGATGTTCGCATGGTATCGAACGGCAAGGGCCGCACCACCTGCGCGTATTTTTATCCTGACGGCAAGAAAATTCTGTATTCCTCGACCTACTTGGGCGGAGCCGATTGTCCTCCCAAACCGGATTATTCGAAGGGATACGTCTGGGCAGTCTATCCGAGTTTTGATATTTTCACCGCCAATCCCGATGGCTCGGATCTGAAGCGGCTCACGGTCTCGCCCGGCTACGACGCGGAGGCGACTATCTCCAACGACGGCAAGAAAATCGTCTTCACTTCCCTGCGCAATGGCGACCTGGATATCTACACCATGGATGCCAACGGCTCGCATGTGAAGCAGTTAACTCATGAACTCGGCTACGACGGCGGCCCCTTTTTCTCGCCCGATGGCAAGTGGATTGTCTATCGTGCCCATCATCCCAGGACGGAGCAGGAGATTCGGGATTACAAGGAACTCTTGAAGCAGAACCAGATCCGCCCGACTTACCTCGAGTTATGGATCATGAAGGCTGACGGAAGCGCCAAGCGCCAGATCACGAACCTGGGCGCGGCCAGTTTCGCGCCTTCTTTCTTTCCGGACGGAAAGCGGATAGTTTTCTCGTCGAATGTGGGCTCGACCGGCGGCATGGGCAATTTCGAGCTTTATGCCGTGAATCCCGATGGAACGAATCTGGAGCGAATCACTTACACCGACGGCTTTGATGGTTTCCCGATGTTCAGTCCCGACGGCAAGAAACTGGTATGGGTTTCCGGCCGCAACGGAAAAGTACCGCATGAAACCAATATTTTCATCGCGGATTGGATCCCATGACTGCTTCCTTTCCTTTCCTTTCATCTGATTTGTGAGTCCTTCATTCCTCTAGGCTTCTACTCTCGATTTCCAAGCTTCTACTCTCGATTCTGCTTGACCACCTACTTAGCTGCCTTTAAGCTCGGATAAATTTCGCTGCTTCGCTAATCAACAGCAATACCAGCTCTGATCAAACTTGATCACAGGAGTAGTGTCCCCATGCGTTCTGTTTTACGTGCAGTCTTCGTGTTGGCAATTTTGTGTGTTCCCGGTTTTGCCCTGCCCAGGTTCACTCATGTCGTCATCGTCGTGGAAGAAAACCATAACTACTCGGGCGTGATTGGCAACAGTTCCATGCCGTACCTGAACAGCCTGGCGCACAAGTACGGCTTGGCTACGCAATATTACGCCAATGTTCATCCTTCGATCGGCAACTACTTGATGCTGACCACCGGGCAACTCATCACCAACAACGACAGTCTCACGGCGACAGTAAACGCCGATAACGTAGTGCGCCACCTGCTCACCGCGGGCAGGACGTGGAAAGCATACGAAGAGGGCCTGCCTCATGCCGGATATATCGGGCCTGACACCGCTACCTACGTGCGCCGGCACTGTCCGCTCTCCTATTTTTCCGACGTGGTCAACAGCTCCAGTGAGAAAATGAACCTTGTGCCGTTCACGCAATTGGCCAAGGATCTGAAGAACAATGCTCTGCCCGCCTATTCGTTCATCACGCCCAATATCTGCAACGACGCACACAATTGCTCATTGGCAACTGCTGATAATTGGTTGAAGGCGAATATTAATCCCCTGATCCAGAACCCATCGTTTCAGAACGGCGGCCTGTTGATCATCGTTTTCGACGAATCGGGGAGCGACAATACGCACGGCGGCGGGCGAGTAGCGTGGGTGGCGGTCAGCCCGATGCACTCCAAACCCGGGTACAAGCCGGTGACTTTTTACCAACATCAGAACACTCTGCGGCTGATGCTGCAGGCACTGGGGCTGACCAGCTATCCGGGCAAGGCGCAGTCGGCTTCCAACATGTCGGAGTTCTTCAAGTAGAGAACGCCTGAGCTTCGTAAACGATTCCGGCAGGAGTCGTCGCCGCGGGCGGCCATTGTGCCGGACTTTCATTTCATCGGCAAGATTGCGTCGTGCGAACTCTTCCCAGTTGAAGAGCAATGTTTCATCGCGTTCGGGTCCCAATCGTTGGCCTTGAACCGACCTGTCGTAATCACGCGTGTCGGAATGCCTTCGAGGACAGCAGGAATGGTTCGGTGAGGCTTGCCGCGCTCGATGTCCACAACGATGGCCGGATGGCCGGCCGTGCCGCTGTCCCCTATGCCAATGGCCAGCACTGCCGGATCGCTCATCAAGTCAGCCTCGTGGCGCTCCTTGACAGCAATGGCAGCGGGTACCGCAGCCTGGAAAAGCTGCCGCTCAGCGCTGGCTGACAGTGGTGCCGGTTGTGCCGTCATGCCGGTGCATCCGGAGACCTGTTGCAGCGGCGTTGCAACGCCGACAATAGTAGGAACATTACCTTTCGAGTCGGCCAATGCGTTCAGAACAGCTTGGATCGGATTGCCGACTGCGGCCCCAGTATTATCTCCCGCGAACAGCAGGGCTACAGGTTGTACGGTTGTTGCGTCCACGATAAGGGAGCCCGAATCGCCGTTACCGGCGAAGTTAGCGCTGGTCATGATCTGGTTGTTATAGGTAACAGTACTGGTGGTCGCTCCGCCGCAACTGGTGGAGTAATCCACCCGCACCGATACGCTTGTTAGTTGTACTGTGCCACAGCTTAAGCCGGTGGAGCGACCGCTCTTGGCGATTGGCATATTTACCGCAGCGGTAGCAACGGTGTTAGCCGGCGGAGCTGGCTGGGGAACTCCCCCAACTACAGCACCGAGTTGAAGGATCGCGCCACTGGTGTCCACTTGCCCGCTGACGACCGCCGCGATCGCGGCATCAACTAGGCCGTTCAAGGGAGCAAATTGTGAAAGATCCGCAACGTTCACCTCCGCCGCCGGACTGCAGGGCGGGTTCGTATCCACGAGTCCCGGCTGCCCGATCCGCTCCCCAAGTGCTGCTTGCCCGCTCCGCGCAAGAACATGGTTGTTGCTGAGAATAAAATTCGTGCCATTGCGAACTACGAGCGTCCCCAGTGTGCCGGAGCAGCAAAATTGTGCGGTTTCGTCGTTCTCATTGCCGCCCGACGTGCCCAGCTTGATGGGCGCGGCTTCTGACATCTGATTGATAGTCACGTCGCCAATCATGACAGCCGCATTCCCTGATTGGGTGGGATCTGCCTGGGAAACTGCATTGACCGTCACGCTTGACGGACTGGGAATGGCACTGGGAGCGGTATAAAGGCCGGTGTTGGAAATTGTGCCCAGAGTGGGATTACCGTTCAAGACGCCGTTCACCTGCCAAGTCACAGCTTGATTGCTGATGCCGTTGACGCTTGCGGCAAACTGCTGCGTCGCGTTGAGATTCAGTGTGGCCCGCGGCGGCGTTACGCT
>DASQIH010000039.1:0-7118 GCA_035631655.1 Terriglobales bacterium | reverse complement strand
TGTCCCGCCGTGACGGCAGCCGGCCGTGTGTTGTCGCCAAGCTTGACCGTGTACTTTCCCGCCGGCAGGGAGACCGGCTGGTTAACTTGTTTGGATGTCAGCTGCGCGCCAGAGCCGTCGAGCACCGTGTAGTAGTCCGAGCTGGCCGTCTTCACGATCAGCGTTCCTGCCTGATAGTCGCTACTGCGGCCGGCCTCAACTCGCACCGGCATGGCGATGTTGTTGAGCCTGGCGCGGTAGGCTCCGGGCAGTAAGGAAAGGGGCCGTCCCAGATGAGCGGAAGCCAATTGTGTACCCGCGGAGTCGACGATCGCATAGTATTCGTCGGTTGAACCCTGGAGCGCCACGGCACCGGTCTTCACCTCGGTGGTGACGCCGGGAGTGATGCTCGCCGGCGTGGTCGTGCCATTCACCTTGACGTTGTACGTCCCGAGCACAAAGGCGAGCGGCCTCTCTAGGTGCGCGGAGGCGAGTTGGGTCCCCGCGTTGTTTGAAACAGTGTAGTATTCGTCGGTCGAGCCGTGGACTACAAGTGTACCGGGGGCAACATTCGTGGATTCCCCGGCGCGGACATCCGCCTTGGCGTCGCTGTTGTTGAGGCGGACGGTGTAACTCCCCGCGAACAGGCCGAGAGCGCGCCCCACGTGGTTCGATGCAAGCTGCCGGGAAGCGGCGTTCAGCACCGCATAGTATTCGTCGGTTCCGACCTCGACATTCACAGTTCCAGGCTTCAATTCGAGCATCGAGCCCGCCTGCAGGTTCGCAGCAGAATCGGTGTTGTTCAGGCGAACCTGATAGCTTCCAGGAAACAGCGAGAGAGCGGAGGCCAAGTGCGCCGAGGCCAACTGCTGGGCCGCCGTGTCGAGCACCGCATAATACTCATCGGTTTTGCCACTGACGATGACTGCGCCGGTCGTGCATTTGGTAAGCATCTTCGACTGGACCGCAGTTGAATGCATGGAGTTGTTCAGCAGCACCTGATAGTCTCCGGCCGGCACGGGTGTCATCCCATTGACGTGCGCGCTTGCGATCTGCTTACCTGTTGCGTCGCGCACCATGAAGTAGGCGTCGGTAGAGGCCAGCACTTGAATGCCGCCCTGACCCGAAGGAACCGGTACGCCCGCGGGCAGCGGTTCATAGGTGCAAACTCCGTCCGGAGGCACGGTTTTCTTGCAGGCAACCAGGAGAAGAGCCGCAATGGCGGCCGTTGTCAGGGTCATGTAAACAAGTGCTGATCTGGTCCCCATCGACATATTGTGCCACTCGAAAACCTCGAAATGTCTGAGCGGACGAAATTATACTTCTTTCATCTTTCATCGTTTCTCGTCTCCAATGCTCATTTCCCTTACGACACTTTTCACCACTTTGTCCTCGGTCTTCCGTTCGCGCTCTGCCCTACCTATTCCCCGCTTGGAGGCGGTCGACTCGTCCGACAACCGATACCGGCTGGCTAAAAGGAATGGCCTCGTACGCTCCGGTGCCATCTCGGCAGCACACTCAGGGCCTGAGGCGCCCGTGCGCTTGTCACTAGAAGCGGAACTCCTGCTTTTGAAACTTCTCCAGACCCAACTTCTCTCTTGACTCCTACCCCCTCCAGGAGGAGAATTCGCCCGAGTTGCCTTTCCAAAGATGGCGCTCTTCCTTCGGGAAGTGTGGTATGCATTCACCACCACTTCGCGGCCGCCCGGTTTTTGCTGGCAAGCAAGTTCTCCTCATTGACCGTAACCAGCCTACACGCGAGATACGAGCCAGCGTTCTGCGGAGTCACGGCGTTGAGGTCCATGCCGCCGATAGCCTGCAAGCCGCACGATTTCTCTGGCAACCCAATCTCTACGACCTGATATTACTCGACGCGCGCAGACACTTTCCCGGAGAGGCGCTCGAATTTTACGAGCAGATCAAGGACGCAAGTCCGCGAGAGCGCTTCGCCTTCCTTGTTGGACCACCAGTCTACGTCTCGCTTAGCTGGCCCGAGGATGTAACGGCCACACAAAAGGAAACACAACAGTGGGCAGAGACCATCAGGCGATTCGTAGCAGCTGCCTGAAGAGTTCTTTTTTGAAAAGACAGGGTTCAGAGGCGTGGCAAGGTTCGGGTCCCCTCGTTTATAGCCCTCATTCATAGGAGCGGAGTTCGCGATGAAGGACCTATATCAGGTTTTGCGGCAAAAGCAGTTGGATATTGTGCGCGTGCGAGCGGAGATCGAGGCGCTCCACCGTGTGATTCCCTTGCTCACTGAGGACGCGGACTTGATGGAATATGGAATGGCGTCGCCACCTCCCCTCTCGCGGTTTCAAGGGACTGGAACAACTGGCCTGCCACGAATGAAGGGTGGCGGACTCGTTCATTTCTAAGCCAGCGGTTGCTAACGAACGAAAACGAAAAGGAGAAGTTACCATGCTTGCACCCAATGCCAAGCCCAGCATGTCGCCGACGATTGCACAGAAGATTCGCTGGCTCTCAGCAACCACCATCGCCGCGCTCGCGCTCGTGCTGCCTGGCCTGCTGCTGCTGACCGGCCCCCTCTTTGCGCAGGACTCCGGCGGTACGAGGCTGCGAGCCAATCTGAGGGGTTTCGCTGAGGTCCCATCCAAGTCCACTCCCGCCACAGGAAAATTCCACGCCACCATCAGCGAAGACGGAAGTTCGATCACCTACGAACTGACCTACTCTGGTTTGGTCGCCGATGCCCTCTTCTCCCACATTCACTTCGCCCAGAAAGGCGTCGCCGGCGGGATCGTCGTTTATCTGTGCAGTAACGTTGCGACGAATCCGAACCCGCCATTTCCACCGGGTATTCAGCCCCAGAGTTGTCCCCTGCGTGCAGGTACCATCACCGGCACCTTGACGAACGCCGATGTCACGACCGGGGCGGCCGCGCAGGGCATCTCTCCAGGGACCGGGGAATTCGCCAAGCTAATCGAAGCCATTCGGGAAGGAGTTGCCTACGTCAACGTCCATTCCACGACATTCCCTCCGGGCGAGATTCGTGGGCAAATCCGGGTCCTAAATAAACTGTGAAAGTCAGGACTTGACTTGTCCTGAGTCGCTGACGGAAAGGAGAAGTCACCATGCTTGCGCATAATACGAAACGAACTGTGTCACTGAAAAGGCTAACCGTCCTCATCACGGCGATGGTGCTTGCCGTCACCAGCCTCGCGGTCAACCCGGCGGCGGCCTTCGCTGAGGATAACGGCCAACATTGGGTTGCCACCTGGGCCACCGCTCCGGCAACATTCTTCCATTACGTTCCGCCGGTTGCGCCCGCTCCGCCCGGTCCGCCCATCACCTTTGCTCCAGCCAACATTCAGCTCGAGCCCCCAGGGGCCGATACCGCGTTCCCGGTATTCGCAAAAACAGAAGTTCAGGGATCGCTGCGCTTCATATTCGGCATTTGTGGTGCTCGGAGCCTCCATCCAACTGGCAACATCTCTCAGGTCGTCCTGACGGAACTGACGCAGTAAGAGACGCCCCGTCTGTAGTGCCCGCATCTCGAAAATTTGTACTGCATTCACGACATGCCGGCGGTGAATCCTGCGCCAAAGGGCCAAGAGCGGCTCGTGGAAAGCGGTAATCATTTCTTGTTCAACGAAACCTAAAGCTCCGAAATACCAGTCTACGCCGGCGGCCCCAGAATTATTGTGTAGACGGCTCTTGCGGTATCCACATTGAGTGGTGGCATCCCCGCCCGAGTTTCACGAATTGCAGCACATCGTTGTTCGCGTAGACACCCGGGCGGTGACGCGGGATTCCGGGTTCAGCGAGAGTCTCGAAGCATTGTTCGGGCATCCTGGGCATTGATTCCCGCCACATTCCAGAAGAACCATCCCGAAGGGGGGCCTGCCATTTTCCCCATGGCTATAAGGCATTCAGCGGGCGGCTTCTGTAAACCACGTTCCCACCTGGAAACAGCCATGGATGAGGAGTTCAACTTTTTCCCAAACTCGGCTTGAGTTAGGTTCAATTTCATTCGAAGCGCCTTGATTTGTTTGGCCCACCCCGGCAGAGGGCTGCGGACGTACAGGCGCAGCTTTCCCATGCATCAACGCTACCAAAGCTTTCAGAATTGGCTATAGCACTTTCAGGCGAGCAGAATGTCGTCGACGACCTGAGTTAGAGAGGAATTCTGTAGACGAAAGCGGATTTTCGGGACACTCTCCAGCCGTCACCAGCCCGATTTGCCTGCAGCCCGCTCGCGAGGGTTCTCCTTGCCCATGGCCGTAAGACGCGGAGCAGTTCGTTTCACGATCGACTCTAGTTTTTCAGAGTCGGTGCTTTTTTAAAAGCCTTCGACTGTAAATCTTGCGAATTGTCGTCCTTAGCCATGGACCTGGCTGGAGGTCTGAGCGAAATTTATAACAAGTCCGTTATTGACTATTTATAACGAATCCGTTATTGATTCAATTGGAGAGCAATCGACCGCTTGCTGCGATATTTTGAGCCACGGAAGTTGGATCAAAAATCGTGGGCGGCAAAGTTCGGAACTGCCAACGCGCATTTCGTTTGTCCAGCAAACTCATATCCAGCTCCGGCAAACGGCTTTGACTTGACGCACGTAATGCCGGTGCCACTTCGATGGATCAGAACGACAGGCGGGACCAGCACATACCACGACGGCGGCATCCCCGATATCAGGTGGACACACCGCTACGTGCGATTTCATCGACAAATCTCAAGACCGATGTCACGCGCAGCCGTACATTGGATATAAGTGAAGGCGGCATTGCGGGAATTTTTCACGCAGGATGGAAACTGGACACACCCGTCACATTGGAGTTCACCGTGCCACCGGAGGCAACTCTTTTAAGAGTTCGAGCCGTCGTACGCAGCCGTGCTGGACACCGTTATGGATTTGAGTTTTCGGAGTTGACCGCGGATCAACTGCTAACGCTTCAAAACGCTTGCAGTTTCCTGCGCCGATTGGCCTAAAGAGTGTCTGAGTTTTAGAATGCGAGTCCAGCCGCCGCCCGAGACTCCGTTGCAGTACGGTTAGCTGTTGTGTTCTCAGCAATTGTTTTGCTTTCGGCGGCTGGCTTGCGAATGCGAGGCAGAGGGTGACGGCGTCGGCCAAAAGGCATCGCCAAAAGCGATTGACGGAGAAGAACTTTCGGATTACGATCACGCAAGGTCATCTGCCCAGTGTGGGAGTGCTTGCAATGAGAAGGTCTATATACCTGAAGATCCTCAGCTGCATGATGGTGGTGATTTTTCCGGCTGCCCTCTTTGCCGCGGAGCCGAGTCCCGCTGCAATGCTGTATGCCCACGGAACGACTATGCTGAATGGCAGCACCGTTCCGAGATCGTCGGCCCTGTTTTCCGGTGATTTGGTGCAGACCAACGCGGACTCCGTTGCCAATATCAACGCTACCGGCTCAACCGTCCTGATTCTGAATAACTCGCTGGTTCAATATCAGGGTGACGCGGTCAAGCTAGAGCACGGAGGCGTGACCGTGTCGACGTCAAAACTGCTAGCCACTCATGTTGGTGGCGTTACCGTAACACCGACGGCCGGTGTTTGGACGGAATTCGAAGTGAGAGATGTGGATGGCAGGGTTCAGATAGCGGCGCGGAAGGGCGATCTTACCATCAGTGATAGGACTGGCATCGCAACACTGGCCCAAGGTCAGCAGACCACTCGAGACGAGTCAGAACCGCAGCAGTCGCGGCGCAAACAGGGAAGAGACGAGGGAGCTGCTCCTGTTGCAGTTGGCGGAGTCCTCAACTCTCCCCTAGTAGTCGGTATTGGCCTCGGTGCTGTTGTCGGGCTGGGAGCTTGGGCGCTGGCCCAGACCGATGAACCGGCGAGTCCGGTAAGGTAAGTTGCTGAATCAGGTGAGTGTGTTGTAGAGTTTCCTCGTTGCCCTCTCTTGCCGCAGGCCAGGTTTCCAAGCACTCTCGATACCCTAAAATTACCAGCAAGTGCGACGGAGCTCATTGAGCGGAGGCACTGATTGCCGCCAAAGCGAACCTACTCACGCAGGCTCAACGAGCTGAGGGCATAGAACCCGGAATCCGCACCAGTGCCCGCAAACAAAAAGCCTCTCGCTGAAGCGGGAGCTCTCTAGCGCGGGCATTGCGCCCATCGTCCAACCTCTACTTACGAGACGTGCTTGCTCCCGACGTGGCAGCCAACTGATTGAGATCGCTCTTCAGCACGCTGACTTCGACGCGGCTACCGCCGGAGCGCTTGGCTGCGGTTCCTTTTTCCCCCGTCACAGGAGCGGGAACGTTGCCCATGCCCACCACGTAGATGCGGAAGGCAGGGATCTCATGGTTGAGCACCAAGTAGCGTACCACCGAGTCTGCCATCTGCCGCGAGGCGGCAATGGCGGCTTGGCCGCGACCCGAGGAGAAGCCCTGCACTTCGATGACGTAACCGTGCTGATCCTTCAGCTGGGTAGCCATCTCGTCGAGCGCGCGCTTGGCGTCCTTGCTCAAGACGCTTTGTCCGGGACGGAAACGAATCTCGGTCTGCGTAGTGGCCTTGTACTGATCGATGTCCCGCACTATAGGCTCGACTCTCGAGAGGTGGGTGTTGGCCGCGCTGGCGGTCTGCTGTGCCATCTGAGACTTGTTGGAAGCCTCTAGCGCATGCTGATCGGCTTCGTTGGTCTTGGCAGAAGCCAGCTGAATACCCTGCTGGGCACGGGAATCCAACTCCCTGGTCATTCTGGCGTTAGACGCGTTTAGCTCATCGAGCTCGGTGATCCGGTTCCGGATGGGCTGAACGTGTCGCTGTACGTACCCCTTGCTGGCAAATGGATGAAAGATGAGCCATGCCGCGCCAGGTTCATCACCCTCCCAGAAGTCCCCGTAGGTCACCCGCAGCGGCTCTTGGCCAGTGGCGGTCGGGCTCTGTGAAGCGGGAGCAGTTTGATTAGCAGATGCTGCCGGCTGCGCGCTTGAACTAGATTGCTGCGCGAACGCCGAAAGCGCAATTGCTGTCGACAAAAGCAGCGTTACAAATATGCGATTTTTCATTTCGGTTTCCTCCCGGGTGTGAAGCACCGGCCACTCCTGGTGGGTGGGCAGGGCTGACGCGGCACGGGCTAGATCGATGCCGCAAGATGCTCCGTTTCTTGCTACCTCTGAAAATTGTGGGTGCGGCAATCTGCGAG
>DASQIH010000038.1:0-3500 GCA_035631655.1 Terriglobales bacterium | reverse complement strand
GGCCGCCGCACTCTCCCGCCCAAGATTCCGGGTCATGGTTGGCTTGCCGGTAACCAACGACGCAGGTAGCCTTGCCGATCACGATGGCAGAGGCGGATCACGCCTGTCCGCAAAAGACGGTAATATCCTGTCCTGACCTAGCAGTTTCCGTTTCCCATACACGAAGCGGCGAAAAATCACTGCCGTCAAACTCTTTTCGGAGAAAAGGAGGATATCGACGTTCTTCAACGACCCGTTGTTAGCCTGTCATCCACGATGACTCTTTCCTGGGCCGACTAGCGAAGCAATTGCGGGTTCCACTCCAAAGCGCCAGCTGTGGGGTTAAATCACCCCCTACGAATAGACCGCTTCGTCCGGGTAGCACGAACCTAGCATTTCTTGCGAGGAAGTAGATGGGCTCTTGTGTCGAGAGGAGTGATGCTGAATACTGTACCGCATTCAAGAAGGTCAGGACCGACCCGCAGCGCCCGCTGTGCGCATTCCGTGCACGCACTACACCGCGCTCGGCCCCGACCTTGATCTCCGCGCCTATACCGTCACGGTAATCCCTGGGCGCAGGCCACTCCCCGCAAGGTAAGGAGAAAGGAAATAGAATCTGAGCGTATCGAGAACTCCCGAGCTCGCCACGTCTTCGCTCCTATATTCTCATCACATACCACGCGCATACAGGGTACGCACGAGGGGCACAGCCAGCAGTGCTCTCCGCCATCGTGCGGCACTCGATCATGAACAATTAGCTGTCGTGCGGATACAGCAGCTCGCTCCGCAGTCTGGATTACAGTGGGTAACTATTCGGCTCTCGTGCCGATTTCGATTATGGCCGACAGTCAGGACCTGGACGCCACTTGAGTGGTGACTCGCCACTTGTTGCGGGCCTTGTCACAAGCGGATGTGCCCGAAGTCACAGCATAGCGCTTCGCGGCGGCCCCACACTTAAAGTGTGATGTATGTCACAGCCCGATGGCAATCGCATCCGCTGACAGAAGTGATCGACTAGGCAGCGGGCCGCTGCGGCACGACCTTGGCTGTCCCCGGAATCCGGTCTGCATGAGAGGGGTGATTCGTGCTCTCACCATATGGACTCAATATCATTGAAAGCTGTCTTACCTGCAAGATGCGGGCCGCCCGTATCTTCTGCGACCTGAGCACGGCCGCGCTGCAAGCTTTTGAAAGGATCAAGTATGCGACCGCCTATCCGAAGGGCGCCGTCCTGTTCGTGGAAGGCCAGGCGTCGCGCGGTATCTTCGTGCTTTGCCGGGGGCGCGTGAAGCTCTCCCTCAGCGCTAGGGATGGCAAGACGCTCATCCTCAAGATTGTCGAACCAGGAGAAGTGCTGGGGCTCAGCGCCACGGTTTCCGGCAAGCCCTACGAATTGACCGCCGAGACCATCGCCCCCTGCCAAGTCAATTTTGTAAAACGCGAAGACTTCCTTCGTTTCTTGAAGGAGAATTCCGACGCCTGTTTCAAAGTTGCCGAGCAGCTTAGCGACAAATACAACAACGCTTGCCATGAACTCCGTTCCTTGGGACTCTCGCACTCGGCGGGCGAAAAGCTGGCCAAGCTGCTGTTGGAATGGGGTTCCCGGATCGGTGAGTCCGCTGGAGGCGAGCCGGGCGTCGGGCCGGCGCTCACGCACGAGGAGATTGCCCAGATGATCGGCGCTTCGCGCGAGACGGTGACCCGCCTCTTTGCCCAACTCAAGAAACGGAAAATTGTGCAGTGGAAGGGTTCCACGCTGTTGGTCCGCAACAAGCGAGCCTTGGAGGCGCTGGCCGGCCACGTTTGACGAGCGCCGACTTCTTGATTGAGACCGCAACAAGACAAGTCATACTCTCACGAGGCAACAGCCTATCAATTATGAGCGCGGCACTGCACAGGCAGCGAACAAGGCGGGTATACCAATCAGAGCAGGTTCACGAGTATCGCAATGGCGAATAGGAGAGAGAATCCCGCAACCGAATGCGCCCACCCCCTTCGCGGTTCGCATCTCCTAACCTCGCAACGCTGTCGCTGCACTCGTGCCCGCATGTTGTGCGCGGTCGAGGGTTGACGACCGGACGACTTCCAGTCATTTTCCCCCCATCTTGGGCTCGGGCTTCAGTGACATGACTGAGATGCCGTGACCCGCCTTCTCAACAAATTAACAAGCCCCGAGTTGCTGGGGTGGAGCTGGTAACGTGGGACGGACCGCTTACACGCTAGCAAATCGGATCTGGCGTTCATTCGTGCACGTCGTCCAGAAATGTCCTGAGCTGGCGGAAGCGCGAGGAGCAACGCAGCTTGCGCAGTGCCTTAGCCTCAATTTGTCGGATACGCTCGCGGGACACGGCGAAGGACTGGCCCACCTCGTCCAGCGTATGCTCAGAACCGTCTTCCAGGCCGAAGCGCAGCTTGATCACCTTCTCTTCACGCGCGGTGAGCGCGTGCAGCAACTTCGCGGTCTGTTCCTTAAGCTTCACGTTAGTGACGGCTTCCGCGGGCGAAGCGGCGGTCCGGTCTTCGATAAAGTCGCCGAGGTGGGACTCTCCTCCGTCCCCGATAGGGGTCTCCAGGGAGACTGGCAGTCGCAAAAGCTTTCGCGCGTGGCGTACCTTAGCCACGGGGATGTCCATGCGCTTGGCAATCTCATCGGAGCTTGGCTCGCGGCCCAGTTCCTGCACCAATCGTTGCGATGTCCGTAGCAGCCGGTTGATGACTTCGATCATATGCACTGGAATACGAATTGTGCGTGCCTGGTCAGCAAGGGCGCGGGTGATAGCCTGGCGAATCCACCATGTGCCGTAGGTGGAGAATTTGTAGCCGCGGCGGTACTCGAACTTCTCCACCGCCTTCATCAACCCAACGTTGCCCTCTTGGACCAGGTCAAGGAAAGAGAGACCGCGATGAGCATACTTTTTGGCGATCGAAACCACGAGCCGTAGGTTAGCCTGGGTGAGCTCGTGCTTGGCCTGCTCCGTATCTATCTCGCCGTGCTTGATATCACGCTGGGTTTTAAGCAGCTCAGGCAGTGTGACACCCGCATCGTTTTCTAGTTTTTCGAGCTGAGTGCGACACTGCCTCTGGGTTTTACGATAATCTTGCTTGATTTCTTGGTTGCGCGTGCTCTCGATCTTCCTTTCCAGGCTGCCGACCTGGCGATCGAGCAAGCGCATGACCTCGATGGTCCTATTCACAGAATCGATCCACCGTTTGTGCTCACAGCTAGTAAGACCGAGCTCGCGGATGATGCGCGAAATCCGAGCGATCTCGCGGCCCAGCCCGTATCGGCAACGGTGGTATTCGCCTGCTTTCTTCATTCCAGCGACGGCCGCTAGCCGCCCAGTCAGCTGGCTCGCTTTTGTGTAATGCTTCTCCAGTTCGTCAATGCGGCGTGTCATGTGGTGAAGGCAGCGCTGCAGGACCTCCTCGGTTATCTCTTCCTCGTCGAAGAAGACAATTTCCTTGATCGAGCGTATGCCGCGCTTCAAATCCTCGCGCATCGCCAAGATCTGGCGGATCAC
>DASQIH010000037.1:0-20818 GCA_035631655.1 Terriglobales bacterium | reverse complement strand
CCAAATACGGCGATACGAGAGGGATACCCTTCTCGATCGCTCTTTCGATTCTAGGGGGTGCGGCAGACAACCGCAACCCGCGCTGCCCATCTCCCTGCCAGATACCCGGTGCTCGCTTCTACTTCTCTTCCTTTTCGTGTAATTGTTGTGCCAGGTAGTTCTCGATACCCATCTCGCCGATGGCGTACAACTGGCCCTCCAGCCAGTCAATGTGCTCTTCCTCGTCCGTCAGGATCTCTTCCAGCAGGTCGCGGGAACCGTTGTCGCCGGCTTCCACGCAGGTTTCAATGCCCTTGTTCAGGCGTTTCACCGCCGTGTACTCGACGTTCAGATCGTTCTGCAGCTGCGCTTTGACGTTTTGGCCGATATTGATCTTGAAATAGTCGCTCATGTTGGGAGTGCCATCCAGCAGCAGAATGCGTTCCATCAGTTTCTCAGCATGCTGCATCTCTTCGATGGATTCCTCCCGTGTGTGCTTGGCCAGCTTTTCGTAACCCCAGTTCTCGCACATTTCGGCATGAAGAAAGTATTGGTTGATAGCGGTCAATTCCGCTTTTAAGACTTCATTGAGAACTGCAATCACCTTCGCATCACCTTTCACGTTTCGCCTCGCATCATGTGGTTGCTTGGAGCCTGGCCGTTAGCAGCCATACGGATTGCCCCGGGAGCTAAATGCTAATTGTTTTTCAGGAAAGAATATAGCGGGTCAACCGCCTAGCGACAGATGTGGACGAGACAGGTGGTTAGGAAGCTTTGTCAGAGCCGGCAGCGGAGGCAGCCGCCGCGGCGGCTTGATTACCCGTAGAAGGAGTAATGGCGGCTGGTTCCGAGGCAGAGGGCAGTTTTGCGGGGCCCTCCAGCACACGGTTGTGCAGACAATAGAGCGCCAGTTCCAGGCGGTCGGCAACACCCAGCTTGTCATACACCTTGCGCAAGTAGTTCTTGACAACCTGTTCGGTGGTACCAACCTTCTGGGCAATTTCTTTGTTCTTCATGCCCTGCGTCACGCAGGAGACGATCAGGGTTTCCTTGGGAGTGAGCTGAACCTTGGTACGACCGCTGGCAGGCCGCGTGGCCTGGGTTCGGTACGCTTCCAGAACCCAGTTGACCGCCTGTGTTTCGAGGAATGGTTCGCCTTGCGCCACCTTGCGCAGACACTGCACCAGCATCTCTGGCTCAACCTCGCGCGAAACGATTCCGTGAGCGCCGCGCCGAAATAACTCGAGGGTGAGTTCCTCGTCAGGCTGCTCGGTTACGACCACCATGCGGCAGGCCGGGCTCTGGCGCAGAATCTCCCCCACTGCATCCGAGGGATTGGCGGCCAGCACCGCTTCGAAAATCAGAATGTCGCCGGAGAACTTCTTTACCGCGGTAAGGGTTTGCGGATAGTTCTCCGCCTGCCCGACCACGCGGATGTCATCTTCCAGGGCAAAAATCTTGCGCAGACCGGCGCGGAAAATGGCCTGGCTATCGGCTACGATCACCCGAATCGGCGGCGCCTTGCCGTCGCCTTCGCCCGGCTTTTCGATATTGTCGTGCACGCTAACCGGAATGCTTGCCATCGTTCCCTGACCCGCGCTCAGCGCTCAATGCGGTATTCGTCGATGACCACGCCAACGCCGCGCCGGCCACCCTCGTCGAAGCTACGCACCACCCTGCCCTTGCAGTCCACGCGTACGTCGTTGTCCGACCCCACAACGTCGGCCGGGAAGGAAATGGTGAAATCTACCATCGAGCCTATGGGCATATCTGAATCCAACCGGAACAACACCCCATTGGCGGAGATGTTCTGGGTCTCGGCCGTTTGGCTACCGGATTTGGACTTGACGGCAACCGGTAGCTTGATGGGGAAGCGCGCCGCACTCTGCATGTCGGGATAACGGCTGCGCCGGCCCTTTGCTGCTTTTTCCTTACCTGATTCGCCTGACACCGGTTGCGACCAACCTTCCTTGCGGAAGCTCAGCAGAAATTCTGTCTCCGCCGAGCTGCCGTTTTCTGGGCATTTCGTTGGCAGCTTACACCGCTGGCGAAAGCTCTGGAAAGTTACCGAAGTCACGACACCTGTACGGCTTAGCTTCTTGCAAGCACTTGTGAGGGAGGGGGTTATCGAGAGCCACAAGATAGCACAAAACGGGCTCTTAGCATACAAAAAGGTGATTTTGCCGGAGTGCTCCTGGGCACCCGCCGCCTGACCATCAGAACTTCGTTACTTCCGTGAAATTGAAGTCCCGCACCTTCAGGGCGGGCACCACCATGTCGAACGACTCCTCGCCGCTTGCGCGCACCGGTCGGCCCATTTCCTCAGCATTGGACAGCAGGTGCAAAAGACTTTCATTGAAGCGGAAATTGCGCACCCCGTGACGGATCTTGCCGTTCTCGACATAGAAAGTGCCATCCCGGGTCATGCCGGTCAGGATTTTCTCGTAAGGGTCGACTTCGCGGATATACCAGAGCCGCGTAACCAGTACTCCGCGCTCGGTCGAGGCAATCATCTGATCAATGGTCTTCGGATTCTCGGGCTCTCCGAACACAATGTTCATGGGCGCTTCACCCATCTCATTGGGCAGGGGGAAGCCGTGGCCCGTTGGTTCAATGGGACCCACTTTATCTTTGTACTCGGACTTCTTCATCTTCTCGCTCGTCGGCCGTGCATAGACCAGGCGTTTCACAACTCCGTGCTCAATCAGCTGCACGCGCTGGCGGCGCATGCCTTCTCCATCGAAGGGAGTTCCGGACTGCAGTGGGTGAGCCACATCGTCCCAGATGTTGACGTTCTCACCGAAAATCCCGGTGCCGACTCGATTATTGAGGAACGACCGTTGGTCAACGATAGCCAGGCCGCCGAAGTCGTAGAACATGAACCCAACCACGTCGAGCACCGCAGCCGGTTCGAGAATGACCGTGTACTTGCCTGCCGGAATCTCGCGCGGGTGCGCGGACTCGAGGGCTTTTTGCGTCGCTGTTTCCGCAAGAGCCAGGGGATCCAGGTCTTCGACATTCGGAGAGTTCGCCTTCTGCCACCCAGAGGAATCCGAGGCCAGCATAGTGACGGAGATATCGGAAGAAGTCTGCCTGTGCCAGTCAGAGAGGCCCCGCGAGTTGAAGATCCCCTCGATGGTTTCTGATGTAGCGAATATCCCCGCAGCCGTGAGCTTGTGCCGTCTAGCGATTCCGACCATCTTCTCAACGCCGATGGCTCGTTGGTCAGGAGTGATCGCAGCCGTCTGCTGGAAATGGCGCTTCGGGATTTCCAATGAGTTACGGGCGCCCTCGCCCGCGTCCGGCATGGGCAGCAAATCGGAATCGGGCTGCTGCACCTTTGCCAGGCTCTCCGAGGCCCGCACTACCCGCCTGAGGCTCTCTTCATCGAGCTTGTTGGTGCTGGCGCGAGCCGTGCGTCCCTGGAACACGGTGCGCACGGAAATACCGTAATGCTCCTCCGCCACGTTCTGATGAATCGTGTTATTGGCGAAGCGAGTGAGCGCCGAATGCCCTCCATAGAACAAGGCTTCGACTTCATCGGCGGACGAGTACTTCTTAATTCGGCCGAAGATCTCGCCGGCTCTGTCTTGTGTCAGCATTCGGCGTGAGCACTTAGCACTTGGCACTTAGCACTTAGCATTTGGCCATCAGACGTTCATTGTCGATTTTATTCAGCAAGGATGTGAGCATTCTTCTCAGCTCCAGCAACTCTCTTGCAGCGCCCTGATATTCGGCATCCGGCAAGAATTCGAGGCCGCGCGCGAGTAACAAGTGATAATCCAGTTCGCTGGCAGAACCTGAAGCAATCTGGAGATAGCGCTGGAATTCATTGTTCCCGCGCTTGCCGCAACCCTCGGCAATGTTTGCCCCGATCGATGCACTGCATCTCCGAATCTGGCTCGTGAGTCCGTACAGTTGGTAACGCGGAAACGCTGCAGTCAATTTGTAGATCGCCAATGTCAAACGATGCGCCTTGTCCCATACCCGGAGATCTCTGTAGTCTTTCACCCTGGCACCTCCCCTCAGGAGCCAGATGCTAAATGCCAAGTGCTCAGTGACGCTGGTTACGCCCCTTTGTACGCACTCCCCACCTTAATGTTCCGGAACCGCGCTGGTGCCGCGCCATGGCCGGTCCCCATTACCTGCTGTGGTTGACCCTTTCCGCAGTTCGGGGTGCCCCAGAGTGTCCACTCGTCGCGGGAGCAGATCGCGTCCATGGAGTTCCAGAAGTCGGTCGTGATCCCGGAATAAGAGCAGTTCTTTAACATCCGGGTCCGCTTGCCGTTCTTGATCTCCCACCCAATCTCGGTCCCGAACTGGAAGTTATAGCGCTTGTCGTCAATGGACCAGGAGCGATTGGTCTGCATGAAGATGGCGCGATCCGTATCGGCAATCAGTTGTTCGAAGCTCAGCGGCTTCTTCCCGGGCAAAATGCTGATGTTGGTCATGCGAATAATCGGCAGTCGGTTCCAGCTTTCCGCACGCAAGGTTCCGCCGGAGCGATTCGCGCCAATGGTGTGCGCCGTTTCTCGGGATGACAGATAGCCGGTGAACAGGCCGTTGGTGATGATCGGAGTGCATTGAGCGGGGACTCCTTCGTCGTCGAAGGCGAAGGTGCCCAGGCCAGGGCCGTGCTCCTGGCGAGCATCGGCCACCACCGTGACCAGCTCGCTCCCGTAGCGAAGCTTGCGCAACTTGTCCAGCGTGAGGAACGACGTGCCAGCAAAGTTCGCTTCCATGCCCAGCACACGGTCAAGTTCAATGGGATGCCCGATCGACTCGTGAATCTGCAGGCCAAGTTGTGCGCTATCGAGAATGATAGTGAAAACGCCTTCCGGACACTGGTCCGCTTTGTGCAGGGCCACCGCTTCTTCGCCGGTGCGCCGCGCGCTTTCCAGGAGCTTGAGTTCGTCAACTAACTCGTAGCCCTTGTTCTGCCATTGCCCGCCGTAAGAAGTAGGATAGGAACGTTTCTGGATATCGTTTCCCGCGAAAGCATATGCCGCGTAGCCGGCGCCGGTCGAATACTTTGTCTGATGAATGTTGGCGCCCTCGGACGAGACGAACCACTGCTCTTCCCTGTGGAAATTCAGGTTGGTCTCGGCCAGCGTAACACGCGGGACCGAGGTCAATTCCTTGTCAATTTTGAAAAGCAAGTCAAGGTTCTGCTCAACCGAGGTGGTGAAGGGATCAATTTCGTGGGGAGTGATCCATTCCGCCGTAACGGGTTTTTCCGGCGCCAAGCGCACCTCGTCCTGCTTGACTTGTGCCGAGGCCTTGGCGATTGCGACTGCTCTTGCAGCGGTGTCCTCGATGGCTTTGCGGCCGAGATCATCAGAAGCCGCAAAACCCCAGGCGCCATTCGCGATCACGCGAATGCCGATACCCAAGGACTCAGCATCCGATGCGTGGCCGATCTTGCCGTTCTTCGTGGCGAGCGCGCGGCTACGATCATCGACGATGCGGGCGTCGGCGTAGGTGGCGCCCCGTACGTTCGCGACATTCAGAGCCCAGTCAGCGATCTGCTTCATGGCAGAAATTTCAAATCTACCACACGCCAGTGCACCCGTGTTTTGTCATCCTGAGGCCAGCGAAGGATCTATGCGTTTGTGACGGGGGAATACATGGATTCTTCGCTTCGCTCAGGAGGACACGGGAAAGTAGTAGGTGTGCCTGCTCACCCTCCCCTGTGCCCCAAGTCACAGACCAATGCCAATTGCAGGTCTTGAATAAATGGTTGGGCGATTCGCGCCGAGGGGGAACTCCGTCGCCCAAGGAGACCACCAAATGAGCACGCTGGTACTGGACAAAAAAGCCGACCTGGCCGGGCCGGGCATCGGCGATTATGTCGAACTGGAAAAGGTTCTACCTAAAGATTACCGTTCTCTTCTAACGCCTAAAGAGACACAACGGGCAATCTTCCATGTAAAGCGCTACATCGAAGATAACCTCTGTAGAGAACTCAACCTGATGATGGTCGAGGTACCGCTCATCGTTGACGTGGTGAGCGGCGTCAATGACATGCTCGACCGGGACGGCTCGCGCACCCCGATCCAGTTCCATATTTCCAACGACCGCGATAAGCATCCCATCGACGCGCAGGTGGTGCAGGCGGCCACGAAGTGGAAGCGGGTCGCCCTGCGGCAGTTTGAATGCATACTCGGCGAGGGGATCTGCACCGACATGCGTGCAGTACGCAAAGATTACTTCCTCGACCACGACCATAGCGCCTACGTTGACCAATGGGATTGGGAGCGCGTCATCACTGCTGAGCAGCGCAATTTAGAGTTTCTGAAGGCGATCATCCGCAAGATTTGGACCGTGCTGGTTGGTGCGGAGAAGTTTGCGCAGTCCATGTTCCCGCAGTTGAAGGACGTGCGCTACCCCGATCTGCCCGAGGAACTGGAGTTCTTTCATGCCGAGGAGATCCTCGACATGTATCCCGAGCTGCCGCGCAAGCAGCGTGAGACGGCGATTCTCCAGAACCATCCCGCCATCTTTATTATCGGTATCGGCTGGCCCTTGAAGGATGGCTATCCGCACGAGATGCGCGCCGCCGACTACGACGATTGGGTCACCGACACCCACGACCAGACCGGCAAAGACACCCATGGGCTTAATGGCGACATCCTGGTTTGGAACCACGTCACCAAGCGGCGACACGAGTTGACCTCGATGGGCATTCGCGTGACGAAACAAACCCTGAGGAAGCAACTGGAAATGTCCAAGCAACTAGACTTTCTCAAGCTGCCTTATCACCAGGCGATCCTTAATGATCAGATTCCGCTGTCCATCGGCGGCGGCATCGGCCAGTCGCGAACACTGATGCTGCTTCTCCGCAAGGCCCACTTGGGCGAGGTCAGCGTAACGGTGTGGCCAAAAATCCTGAAAGAAATGTGCGCGAAGAAGCGAATCTTCGTACTGGAGTAGTCACGATTGGCGCTCAGGAGTTGCCGGGGGCGGCTTCGGCCGCCCGTGATGTGCTTTCTGTGGCTGCCAAAACGTATCCGCATTCCCAGCACGCGCCCCGGAGGGGCAAGCCAGCTTAGCCCACCGCTTCAGCGGTGGGAGAGGAATTCAAATTAGCGCGACTGACGACGCCACTGAGCTTATGGGGCTCCATAGAAAAGGAGTTATGTAGTTACTTCCGTTTGAGATTACGCTTCTTTCCTCTAGGGTGGACAAAGTGCCTTTCCTACAATAATTCTCTGTGACAGATGCGCTGGCCCACCTTCTCTTCTTCTACGTCACATTTCTGGTGCCTTGGTTCGGTCGTTTCAAGTATCGTCAACTGCAAGACCAAGTGGCTGCGGGGGTGCACGACGCAAGATGCCATTTTTATAGGAGGACCATCGCCCAACAAGGGGCATTGGCGATGGCCGTGTTCCTCATATGGCGTTTGGGCGCGGTTCCGAGTGATGCCCTCGGCCTTGTGGCGCCCATCTCGGGGAAAGCCGCCACCAATAGCTTGATTCTCCTTTTCCTTGCAATCGCGGTTTCGATTGTACTCGTCCGCTATAAAGGAGACCGCCAGTTCAAACGGTTGCAGAGGATGGCGGGTGCATTGCTTCCGACTTCCGTCTCGGAGCGCTGGTGGTTTGCAGCAATAAGCCTGGGTGCTGGCATCTCGGAGGAGTTGGTCTGCCGTGGGTTCTTGTTGTTTTACCTGAATGCATATGCCCACGGTCTCGGTGTCTGGAAGATGATCATCATCTCCTCTCTAATATTTGGATTGGGTCATCTTTATCAAGGCTGGTTAGGAGTATTGGGAGGAACCGCTCTTGGGTTTTGCTTTGCACTCCTGTACCTTGGAAGCGGGAGTCTCCTGGTACCTGCCACAGTTCATGCCGCTGTGGATCTTCGAATAATAGCGATTCTGACCCCCGAACGCGTGAAGTCGCTTCAGAATGCAACAAGGGCGGCTTGCGCCGCCCGCTGACCGCTGAGTCCTGACTCCTGACTACTGTTTCTACGTTCCTTCCGACCAGCCCGCCAAATATTCTTCCTGTTCTGGTGTGAGGCGATCAATCTTGATTCCCATGGACTCCAGTTTCAAACGCGCCACCCGCTTATCCAGTTCCTCGGGAACCTTGTAGACGGTTCTCTCGAGTTGTGAGGCGTTCTTCACCATGAAGTCGACCGACAGTGCCTGGTCGGCAAAGCTCATGTCCATCACCGAGGGCGGGTGCCCTTCGGCTGCGGCCAAATTAATCAGACGCCCTTCGCCCAGCAGGTTGATCTTGCGGCCATCCTTCAGCGAATACTCCTCGACGAAATTGCGCGTCGTCCGCTTGGAAGACGACATCTTCTCCAAAGACGGGATGTCGATCTCCACATTGAAGTGCCCGGAATTCGCGATAATCGCGCCGTTCTTCATGACTTCGAAGTGCTCTTTGGTGAGCACGTTCTTGTTCCCGGTCACGGTGCAGAAGATGTCGCCAATCCTGGCAGCTTCCGGCATGGACATCACACGAAACCCATCCATCACGGCTTCCAGCGCCTTGGTCGGATCAATTTCGGTGATGATGACTTCGGCTCCGGCCCCGCGAGCCCGGCTGGCAAGACCGCGACCGCACCAGCCATAGCCGGCAATCACGAATTTCGATCCCGCCAGCAGGAAGTTGGTAGCGCGGATGATGCCATCAATCGTGGACTGGCCGGTACCGTAGCGGTTATCGAACATGTGCTTGGTGTCGGCATCGTTCACAGCGATGATCGGGTAGCGCAACACGCCTTCCTTAGCCATAGCGCGCAAGCGGATGACACCAGTCGTGGTCTCCTCCGTCCCACCGATTACATAATCCAGTGCATCCTGGCGCTTGCTATGCAGGACGCTCACCAGATCAGCCCCGTCGTCCATCGTGATCTGCGGCTTGTGATCGATAGCGGCGAGGATGTGCTGATAATAAGTCTCGTTGTCCTCGCCTTTGATGGCGAACACAGGAATCGAATAATCGCGTACCAGGCTGGCCGCGACGTCGTCCTGGGTGGACAGCGGGTTGGACGCGCACAGCGTCACGTCGGCGCCGCCGTCGCGCAGACAGATCGCCAGGTTGGCAGTTTCGGAGGTCACGTGCAGGCACGCAGAAATACGCACGTCTTTCAACGGCTGATTCTTGATAAATTCCTTGCGGATAATCTGGAGCACGTTCATCGATTGGTTGGCCCAGTCGATGCGCTTCTTCCCCATGTCGGCCAGTTCAATATTCTTAATATCGCAATTGACTTGAGCGGGTGTTGTCGGCATACCTCTCCTGTGGCGCTTTACCGTTTTGCCTGGTGTTACATTTTCCACGAACGATCAGAATACAACGAGTTGACGGGTATCTTGCGGCCTCTCGACGACGCAGGGGCTTGCCGCACCTTACAATTTGCTATTTCCGGCTCGCCTGCGCGACCGGCTCTTGCTTGAGGCCAGCGTCGCTGGCCAGCTTGGCTGCTTTGTCTGTTGTTTCCCAGGTGAAATCGGGATCGCTACGGCCGAAGTGCCCATAGACTGCGGTCTTGCAGTAAATCGGCCGACGCAGGTTGAGGGAGTCGATAATGCCCTTGGGCGTTAGCTTGAAATGAGCGCGAATCAGGTCAGGAATGATTTCCGGATGTACCTTCGCGGTGCCGAACGTATCCACCATGATGCTCACCGGCTCAGCCACACCGATGGCATAAGCCAACTGAACTTCGCAACGATCGGCGAGCCCGCCAGCGACAATATTTTTCGCGATGTAGCGCCCCATGTAGGCGGCGGACCGATCTACCTTGGTCGGATCCTTGCCGCTGAAGCAGCCACCGCCATGGCGTCCCATGCCTCCGTAGGTATCAACAATAATCTTGCGGCCGGTGAGGCCGGTATCGCCCATCGGCCCACCGATGACGAAGCGTCCCGTCGGGTTGATGTGGTACTTGGTGTCAGCGTCGAGCAGATTGGCGGGAATGGTGGCTTGGATGACGTGCTTCAGAATGTCGGCGCGCAATTCATCGTTGGTCACGGTTTCGGCATGCTGGGTTGAGACGACGACGGCGTCCACCCGTACTGGCTTTCGGTTGGCGTCATATTCGACTGTGACCTGAGATTTGCCATCCGGGCGAAGGTAAGGCAGGCGGCCATGTTTACGAACTTCGGCGAGGCGCATGGTTAGCTTGTGCGCCAGTGAGATTGGAGTCGGCATGAGCTCCTTGGTCTCGTTGCAGGCATAGCCGAACATCATGCCCTGGTCGCCCGCGCCGCCTGTATCCACACCCATGGCGATATCACCGGACTGCTTGTTGATGCTCGAGATCACAGCGCAGGTGTTGGAATCAAACCCATAGAGGGCGTTGTCGTAGCCGATTGAGGAAATGATTCCCCGCACCAGGGTCTGGAAATCAACGTAGGCCTTGGTGGTGATTTCGCCGGCGATCACGACCAATCCCGTGGCAGTCAGGGTCTCGCAAGCCACGCGGCTCATGGGATCGTCGGTCAGGCAGGCGTCGAGAATGCCGTCGGAAATCTGGTCGGCGATCTTGTCAGGGTGGCCTTCCGTTACCGATTCAGAGGTAAAAAGATAACGATTCTTGAATGACAAGCTGCGGTCTCCTTGCATGAGCTGGGCGTTACGTCTGGATGGGATAGTCAGACTGGAACGACCATCATGGCGGTACCTAAAAAAGTTATCAGAGAAGGGGGCTCCGTGCAACGGTTTTTGACGGTCGTTCCAACGCTAAGCTGCAGCTAACAGAGGGTTTAGCTCTGTGGATGGCGCCTGGGAGCAGGTGAATGGCGAGAAATCGCGGGCGAACCCAGATTCAGCTGGACGAATTCATCTACGAGTTAAATTGGTATGGCTGGCCACATTGCTGAAGATCCATGTATCGGTGAATCGCCCGCGCTGGTCAAACGGTTCGCCTTTATAAGTGCCCTTGGCGTGGTAGGTCCCGAATACAGCGGCATCCTTGTAAAGATGCACTTTGATATCATCGTTGGTGACTAAGGTCGCACAATACGATGGATCCTTGATGTCGTCCAGGAATTGGCGCTTGTCCGTCCTCGTCTGTGTAAAACGAAGCTATCGCTCACCAGGGTGCCCAGGGCCTGCGCATCGTGATGCAATTGCGCTTGATTCCAGGCGTTCTCTAGAGCCACCAACTTGCTTTCGTTAACGGCCGAGTGGTCTGCCTGCGCCTGCGCGCTCGCCAGCGTGAGGACAGATGCGAAAAGGCACAGGAGAAAGCTCTTAGCGAAGTGTGCCGTTTTCATGGCTCGGTTTTGCTGGGAGATTGTGACTCCAGACCGTTGGCGCCAAAGGTAAACGTCTTGGCCTCCCCGTCCTCCCCCATCGGCGGCAGTTTCTTGCCATTGAAAAATACGGCCAGTCCACCGGGGTTACCGGCCCGCAGGATGACCTGCTGGCTCGCCTGGACGGATCTTTCGCCGGGCGCAACCAAGGTATCGGAGTAGACCGACTTACCATCCGCGCTAATGGAGACCCAGGAATTCTCGTGGGCGATAATTAAGACCACAAACGAGCCCGGAGCAGGCGTCGCGGAAGGATTGTAAGAGGTCGTCAAGGGCGCAGGCGTAGAACTGGGCGCAGCTGTTGAGGCTGCTTGCATTGTCACTGTTGTCTGAGGACCAGCCGCTGCATCAGCGGGCGCAGCATCGGGTAGTGCGGCTGAGCCGGAAACCGCCGGTGAGGAGTCCGGAACTCGGTGCACCCGGGCGTTGCGAACCTGCTCGCGCGAATAAAAACCCCAGACCGCCAGGCCGAGTGCCACTAGCAGCAACAATACCGCCAAGGCTCCCCACGGCAGGCCGACTGACTGGCTGGCTTGCCGCTCTTTTTCCTTCCGCTCGGCGATGGCTCGCAGTTCGGCATCTTCCGGCTTTGCAGGTTCAGGATCGCCGCCTATTGCTGCCATGTAATCGGTGAGAGTCTTTTCCTCATCCAGCCCGAGATGGCGGGCATAGGCGCGCACAAAGCCCTTGTTGAAGACCCCGCCGGGAAGCTCGTTGAACTTTTCTTCTTCCAACGCACGCAGCATGCGAGTGCTGATCTTGGTAGACTTCGCAACCTCGTCCAGCGTGATCTTCCGGTTCTCTCGAGTTTTCTTCAGCCGTTCGCCGAAGTTCCCCACCTGAGTCTCCTCTAGCGCAAGACGCCTTAAGAGTACGCCACCATAATAAGTTAAGAAAGGCACGCAAATGTGGAAAACACGACCTTTGGTAACCTCGGGCAGGCCCTCCCTAAAGTCCTGCTCGAACGTAGCTTGAGGGGTTCGTCACTTACTAAGGTTTGTTGCCCCGCCTGGGAAATGACGCCTATAATCGGGCCATTCTTCCGATTCATCGAGGGTCCCCTGGGCATGACCGAGGCCACCGACGCCGACCGTAAGCGGCAGAGCCAAGAGCTCAACATCTTTCATGACGTGGCCAAGGCCCTGACCTCCTCGCTGGACCTCGATTCCATCCTGCAAACCATCATGGAAAAGATGGCGGAATACTTCCGTCCCGACACCTGGTCACTCCTGATGGTGGACGAAGGGAAGGAGGAGCTTTACTTCGCGATTGCTGTAGGTGACGCAGCCGAAGCCTTGAAGAATGTTCGATTGAAGGTGGGCGAAGGCATCGCCGGTTGGGTCGCCAAGCACGGCGAGCGGCTGATCGTGCCTGACGTCTACACCGATCCGCGCTTCGCCAAGCGCATCGACGAGATGACAAAGTGGGAGACCCGCTCGATCATTTGCGTGCCTTTGCGCTCCAAGCACCGCGTGCTCGGCGTCATTCAACTCGTTAATGTCGACATGGCCGGCTTCAAAGATGACGAGGTTTTCTTCCTGCAGTCGCTGTGCGATTACGCTGCCATCGCGATTGAGAATGCGCGTGCGGTAGAAAAAATTCAGGAGTTAACGATCACCGATGACGTCACCGGCTTGTATAACGCCCGGCATTTGTACAAGACGCTGGAGCAGGAGGTCTATCGGTCGGCGCGCTTCGGTTACGAGTTCACCGTGCTGTTCATCGATCTCGACCATTTCAAGCTGGTCAACGATACCCATGGCCACCTGGTGGGCAGCAAACTGTTGTCCGAAATTGGCTATCTCATCAAGGCCCAACTCCGGTTAATTGACTTCGCGTTTCGCTACGGCGGAGACGAGTTCGTGATCATGCTCCCGCAAACCGGAAAGGATGCCGCCCTGACCGTAGCCAAGCGCCTCCGCGATAACCTTCGGACCACACCTTTTTGCAGTGAAGAAGGGCTGAATCTCATTATTAAAGCTAGCATTGGCCTGGCTACTTACCCGCACGATGCCAAGACTCCACATGACATCATCCGGCAGGCCGATGAAATGATGTACCTGGTCAAGAACACGACTCGCGACAATATTGGAGTCGCCCAGCGCGGGGTCATCAAGAGTTAAGCCCTCTCAGACGTCGGTCACGCTCCGTGACACAGGAAACCGCGCCCTACGTGATTTCCCCCAGCGAAATCAGGAACTCTACGGATAGATTTAGCAGCCCTCCACACCTACAAACTCAATATGGACTACGCCGCAGTCCTTCAAATCGCGGTTGCCATCGCCATGCTATGCGTGCTGCTGGTGGCTCTCTGGCCAAAACTGTCGTGTCAACTGTCTGATAGCGAACATGAAAACCTTCCTTCCAGCAGACCTTCTGTCTCCACAAATATGAGAGCCGAGTCTGGACGCTACGCCGAACGTGTTCGCCATACTTATCAGCGCCTCTTCAGCCAAGAGTCGTCCCCGGCAAGAGCGTCCGGGGGAACAATTGAGCCGACCGAGCAAGAAGAGGGTCCCACCGACGGCAACAAGGCGGCGTAGCTTTCGCCAGCTACTGCTTGCGAGGCTGCAATTCCTTCTGGTCTTCGCTTCGTCGCTGAGATACCGACGGATCAGGCTTCCAGGCGTCCCGGTTGGCGGGCGCAGCAGGATTTACTCCGAAATCCCACACGTACAGGTTCATCCCTTGCTTGCCCAGCATCTCGACGACGGCGTATTCGCCTGTAGCCAGCGGAGAGGTAGGCGTAATCTTGATCCAATTGCTGCCTGGCATTATTTCTGAGTGAGCTGGAACCAGGTTCTCCTGTTGGCTCACCTTGCCGTAAACCGCAATCTTGATTGCACCAACGATGCGCTTGCCCTCCTTGGCCTGCATACGCACGATTTTGAAGCGTTCCGGATCCAGAGAATCTTCTCCAGCCGTACTTTTCTGGCTCTGGTCGGTGGAAACATCGCTGTCTGTGGCAATGTTTACGAACAGGATTGGCTGGGTTACGTGAGATTGAATCTTGGCGTGCGCCCCAGGAAGCTCCACTGTTTGCTTGGCGCTGGCGATGGGATTGATGGTGGCGCGCAGGATGTTGCCTTTCATGTTCTTGTTTACTTTCCCGCCGCTCTGCTGGATTTCGTCCAGCTGAGGGCCCTGGAAATTGTCCAGCAGCAACACACCACCTTCATCCGGCAGCCGCAAACCTGGAGCAACATGGGGAGACCTGGCTTCGTCGGCTTTGCGCTCCGCCTCCAACTCCTTGTCCAGTTCAGCCGCCTCAGGCGAGGCGAACCCGGCTGCACGGTCCTTCTCGTATTTCTCGGTAGCGGCCCAATCCACCAGCGAATTGGGCACCTCTTCCCACTCTCCGCGCTCCGCGCTGTAATAGCGCACTCGATCACCTTTGACCTCGTACTTCGTGATGAGTTGGTAAGAGCCATCCTTAAGGATGAGCCGCTGGGCCAGTTGCTGGGCATGGATCGGCAATGCGGATAGGAAAAGGGTTGCCATAACTGCGGCAAGCCACATCGTCATTCGTGAGGACACTACACCGCGCATATGTTTGGTATTTTAGATGGATTCCGCGCAGCAATCACCAGGTCGCCGAGAATTCCCGCCTTTTTGCCGGGGATAGTGCCAGATTTTACGCGAAATTCAGCACTCCGATCCGTGAGATCCGTGGCCCGCTTTTCCCGTGTGGCTCTAGAAAATTGTCCTCCGTCCTCTGGAAACCAGGGCCGCTTTCAGGCATAATTGATCGTGCACTCCAGCCTGCACGAATTTAAATCACAAAAACCTATGAGGAAGCGATGTCGGCAAAGTACATCTTTGTGACCGGGGGCGTAGTGTCTTCACTGGGCAAGGGGCTGGCGGCGGCGTCTATTGGCTGCTTGCTGGAGAGTCGCGGGCTGAAAGTCAACCTCATGAAGTTCGATCCCTACCTCAACGTGGATCCGGGTACCATGTCGCCCTTCCAGCATGGCGAGGTCTTCGTCACCGATGACGGCGCCGAGACCGATCTCGATCTCGGCCATTATGAGCGCTTCACCCACGCCAAGCTCAGTCGCGACAATAACTGGACCACGGGCCGAATCTACGAGCAGATCATTGCCAAAGAGCGCCGCGGCGACTACCTGGGAAAGACCGTTCAGGTGATTCCTCACGTCACCAACGAAATCAAAGCCGCCATGAAAAAAGTGGCGCAGGACGTGGATGTCGCCATCGTGGAGATCGGCGGCACCGTGGGGGATATCGAATCGCTGCCCTTCTTGGAGGCGATCCGCCAGATGCGCCAGGAACTGGGCCGCGAAAACACTTTATTCGTGCACGTCACACTAGTGCCCTTCATCGCCGCCGCCCAGGAACTCAAGACCAAACCCACGCAGCACTCCGTGAAGGAACTCCTCAGCATCGGAATTCAGCCCGACATCCTGCTCTGCCGCACCGACCGTTTCCTCGCCAAAGAAATCAAGTCCAAGATCGCGCTGTTCTGTAACGTCGAGGAAGAGGCGGTCATTACGGCCAAGGATGTTGCTTCCATTTACGAAGTACCGCTCGTGTTCTCCCATGAAGGCGTGGACAGGTTGGTGCTCAAGTACCTCCACCTGCCGTCCGAGGCTCGTGACCTGAAGGAGTGGGAAGAAATCGTTCACCGCGTTTACAACCCGAAAGATGAAGTGAACATTGGCATCGTCGGCAAGTACGTGGAGTACGAGGATTCCTACAAGTCGCTCAAAGAAGCCCTGGTGCACGGCGCGCTCGCGCACAACCTCAAATTGCAGGTCAACTGGATCGAGGCGGAGGGCCTGGAAGCGGAGGAGGCCAGCCGCGATGCGCAACTCGCCGATTACGACGGCATCCTGGTTCCGGGCGGATTTGGCAAGCGCGGCATTGAAGGCATGCTGCAGGCCATCCGCTACGCCCGGGAAAAGAAGGTTCCCTATTTTGGCATTTGTCTGGGGATGCAAACGGCGTGCATTGAATTCGCGCGCAACGTGTGCGGACTGGCCGATGCAAATTCCAGCGAATTCGATCCCGCGACGCCTCATCGCGTGATCTACAAGCTACGTGAACTGCGCGGCGTGGAAGAACTCGGCGGCACCATGCGCCTGGGCGCCTGGATCTGCAAGATCGAGCCGGGCACATTGGCGCACAGGGTTTACGGCAAGCTTGAAATCAGCGAGCGCCACCGGCATCGCTATGAGTTCAACCGCGAATACGAAACCACGTTGACCGCTGCCGGGTTGCGGATTTCCGGCTCAACGCCCGATGGAACTTATGTCGAGATGGTGGAGCTTCCCGACCATCCTTATTTCATTGGCTGCCAGTTCCATCCTGAGTTCAAGTCCAAGCCCCTGGAGCCTCATCCACTGTTCAAATCGTTTGTAGGCGCCGCCTACCAGCGCGGACAGGAACGCAGGGCCAGCCGGCACGCAGAAGAAATGGAGATGTTCCTGCGGCCGGAAAAAGTAGTACGGCATTAGATGTTCACTGGCACAACGTTCTTCGGGGCTTGGGGGTGCTTGCGGGAAGGCGGCTTCGCGAACCGCTCCGCGCGGCAGCCAACCGGCTTGATGAACTCTTCTTGTAGTTCAACATACCAACCTTGATCTTCCACGGTGACGACGATCAAATCGTGCCGATCGGCGCCTCAGCGATGGATGAGGGGCAATCCCAGAAGTTATCGGCCGCATTCCAATCTCCGAGCGCCGACCACATGTCCAGGAATCGAGGGCTTTGATTTTGCTGGTGCGGCTGTATCGACTTGAGCTAAAGTGCTCGCCTCGGCTAACTTAGTCAGCTCGCCCACATTTCCAGGGTTGTCCCAAAAAAAGAGCTCCGATGCCCACACCTGCACCATCCGGCACCGCCGCTGCTTCAGCTGTGGTTGAACCTCGACGGATCCGAGTCCGCGCAAGAGCAAGGAGTGTTGGAACGGTTGTGAAGCGAAAAGGAGGGGTCATGTTGTTGTCCAAGAAGCTCTACATTTTTGTGTGTCTGTTGATATCCCTGTTCTCCGCGGTGGTCTTCGCGCAAGTCGGCAACCAGGCGTCCGTAGAGGGGACCGTCACGGACCCCTCCGGCGCAGTGGTACCCAATGTCGCTATCAAACTGACGAACACCGGTACCGGCGCTGCCTTCACGGGCACGAGCAATGAGTCCGGCTACTTTCGTTTTCCCGTGATCCCTGTCGGTTCGTACGAACTGACCGCGCAGGCCCCCGGCTTTGCCCCCTACAAGCTCACAGCGATTGATGTCGCCGTCGGCGCGAAGATGAATCTGCCGATCTCACTGGCAGTGGTGGGGCAGAAGGAAGCAATGCTTGTGACGGGTGAAGTGCCGCTGGTAGAGACGACGCGCACCCGGGTCAGCGCCACGGTGGACGACCACGCCGTCGCCGACCTACCCGTAAACGGCCGCAATTTCATGGATTTCGTGCTGCTCACTCCCGCAGTGGTAAAGGACGTCCGCGGCGGCGACCTCAGCTTCGGCGGCCAGCGGGGGACCCTTAACTCGCTGACCATTGACGGCACCGACAACAACAACACCTTCTTTGGACAGACGCTCGGCCGCACCGGCTCGGGACGCGCTCCATACCAGTTCAGCGAAGACGCGGTGCAAGAATTCCAGGTCAATACCAACGGCTATTCCGCCGAACTCGGCCGCGCTGGAGGCGCCATCACCAACGTCGTAACCAAGTCCGGGAGCAACACCTTCCACGGCGCGGCATTTGAGTTTTTCCGCGATCGGGGTCTCAATGCCAGCGACCCCATCTACAAGTTGAACCGCGGCTTTGCCCTGGCTGCGGGTCGTGCCGCGCCGGTCCGGCCCGGTTATCACTACAATCAGTTCGGCGGCAATCTCGGTGGCCCGATCAAGAGGGATAAGCTTTTCTTCTTCTTTGACTACGACGGACAGCGCAATACCTTCGGTGAATCGCTCGCCCTGGTTCTCCCGGCGGGCGTGAATCCTGCCACCTTCGACTCTTTCCAGACCGATGCTTATAATTACCTGCTAGCGCGCGCCAACTCCTATAACGCCACCTTCAACCAGAACGTTTACCTGGCGAAGCTCGACTACAATCTCAGTTCCCGCAACCAGTTTTCCATGCGCTACAACGCTCAGCGTTTTCTTGGCGCTAATCTGGAAAACTCTGGGAGCGTTACCTCGGGCTCGACCATCAGCACGCTGGAGCACACCGGCGCTTCCGATGTCAACACCGACACTGGGGCACTTCAGTGGACGGGCACCGTGCGCAACAACCTCATTAACGTGGCGCGCTTCAGCTATCAGAGGGACAGCGAGCCCGGCTTCGCCAACAGCAACAACCCCGAGGCTATCGTGCAGCAAGGCGGTCAGACGCTCCTCGATGTCGGCCGGAACTCCTTTAGCCCGCGCGAAACTACCATCCGTCGGCAGCAGTACAGCGATACGGTGTCGTGGGTGCAGGGGAGCCACACCATCAAGTTTGGGGCCGACATCCTGCACGACCTCATCCTGAACTTCTTCCCAGGCAATTTCTCCGGTTCGTACACTTTTGTCAGCTTGGAGGATTTTGGCCAGAGCCTAGACGGCTTGACGCTGCCCGCTACTTCCAAGTCGTTCCTGATCGAGGCCTTCCCCGGCGCCAATACTACCGGACCCCGCACTACGCCCAACATGCTCCAGACCGGCGCCTTCTTTCAGGATGACTGGCGAGTCAATTCACGCCTGACACTCAATTTAGGGCTGCGCTACGACCGCCAGACCTACCGGCAGCCGAGCACGACAAATCCGGTTGCATTGGCCGACGCCCTCAATACCGGTCGCATCAATATAGATAACGACAATCTCGCCCCTCGCATCGGCTTGGCATATAGTCCGTTCAACGATAGCAAGAGCGTTTTTCGCGCCGGGTGGGGCATCTTTTACGGCAACACTCCATCCATTCTGATTGGCACGGCGCACTCCAACAACGGCATCAACGTGCAGACGTTGACCTTTTCCGCCGCGACTATGCCGGCTTATCCCAACAACATGTGCGGTGCCCCAGCCGCATCACCCAGTTGTGCGGCACCCGCTGGCGGGTCTGCCAGCCCTCCGACCATATACCTATTCAAATCCGACTACCAGCAACCAATGGTGCAGCAGTACAACTTGCAGTTCGAGCATCAGCTCTCGAATAGCTTTGCCTTCACCATCGGCTATCTCGGAGTGCGCGGCACGCATCTGACGCGCACTCGCGACATCAATCTCAACCCCCCAAGCCCAACATCGATTACGCTGGCGGGCTCGCCGAGTACCGTATTCACCTACCTCCAATTTCCCAAGACGCGCCCCATTGCCGGCTTCAGCCGCATCTTCCAGTTTGAAGACACGGCGCATTCCGCCTACCACGGCCTGATCGCGACCGTTAACAAGCGATTCTCGCAAGGCTTTTCCTTCGGTGCTGCCTATACGTGGAGTCACGCCATCGACGACGCTCCCGATGCCACTGCTGTCGTCCCTGGTACCGACGATGCCAAGCTGGTCTATGATCCGCTAAACCCGCGGGCGGATCTCGCCAGCAGCCTAAATGACGTACGTCACCATTTTGTCTTCAACGGCACATGGGACAGCACCGCTCATACGTCCGACTTGCCGCGCGTCGCCAAAGCGCTTTTAGGAGGTTGGGAGATAAGTGGGATTATCACCGCGCAATCCGGCCAGCCTTATACCGCCTTTGTTAACACCGACCTGAACAATGACGGTAATCGCAGCAACGAACGCGTCCCCGGCTCATCACGAAACACTTATCGCCTGCCCTCCATCTTTTCGGTTGACCCGCGTATTACCCGCAACATCCGGTTCACTGAACGGTTCAACCTGAAATTGATCGCTGAAGCGTTTAACATCTTGAATCGGCAGAACATCACGTCTGTGAGGACCACGCTGTACAACGTAGCCGGCGGCAGGCTGGTTCCGCAGACCAGTGGCGCTTCCGCTTTTGGCCTGCCCACCAACGACATCGGGCCGCGTATTCTCCAACTCGCCGCCAAGTTCGTGTTCTGACGCGTCCGCGAAACGCGCCCTCATAGAGCGGAACTAAGAAACGTCAACACGCACGGACCGGGAAATTCAACGATCGCGTCCACCGCGCAGTGAACGTCAGCAACATCGACCCTCTGCAGCAGCCTTCGTGCCGGAAGCCGGAGAAAACGGGGCCGCCCGGAACTTTCATTCGGACCTTCTTACCTGGATCATCATTCGTGTCGGGCCTATACCGTGATGCAGAGTTCTCTGATGCAGAGTTCTCTGCAGAGTTCTCTGTGTCGCGCGACTTTGATAATGTCCCCATGCGGCGACATTAGAAATGTCCCCTTTTGGCGACGTTACAACAATAAAAATGTCCCCTAATCTGGAGGTCTCCACAGGAGGCCAGATTGGGAAGGACAGCGATGAGCTGTAAGGAAATGCGACGAGCCGGGGTGTTGGAGCGAGTGAAAAGCGGCGAACTGAAACTGGTAAACGCCGCGGTGATGATGGGGCTGAGCTATCGCCAGACTAAGCGGTTGGCCAAGCGCTATCGAGAAGAGGGAGCCAAAGGGCTAAAAC
>DASQIH010000036.1:0-1508 GCA_035631655.1 Terriglobales bacterium | reverse complement strand
GACTTACGGCTAAACGGGTGAAGGAAGCGGATGACAAGGCGGAACACTGCAGACTGGATGCCGAAGATACTTTCGATGAAGCCGAAAGACGATTCAGCGCCGACATGGCTCGAGAAGGGGCCCGAAAGGCCCTCAAGACCTACGACCTCCGCGAGGCAGCCATTCGCAAGGCTGAAGCGGCGGCTCGCCGGCACTAGCCTTGAACATACCCTGGTCGGCGTTAGACCACGTAAGGGAAGGGTTGCCGACCGCTCATCCAGAAATCTCTGTCTCCGCCTCTCTTAAGGATCGGAACCGGGAGCTTAAATTAACTTCCGCGATGGATGTTTAGGTTCGATAAGCGTTTGTCCGCAGTCTCCAATGCTTTCGACGCCCGTCGGAGTACCGAGCGTGTAATTGGTACTTTTCCCTCGCGATAGAGACGCTGCAGATCGAGCAGAGCATCGGCAGACAGTTTGTGCGCGACTACGCCTTTGCCTTCGAGGGTGGACGTCCGGACCTCTTGAGTGACCCCAATAGCGGCGCACCGCATACCATTGCCCACTGGTTTAACCCCGCGGCGTTCGCCGCCGTGCCCGCCGGGGAAATTCGTCTGGGGAACGAGCGCCGCGGCACCATCAATTGGCCCCGGTTATGGTCGGTGAGATGCGGCGCTTTTCAAGAACACAAAAATAAGCGAGCGCTTCAGCCTGCAGTTCCGTGCGGAGGCATTGAATGTGCTGAATCACACCAATCTCAACAATCCAGCTTCAACATCGTTGACCAGCGGGCTGTTTAACAAAATCACCAGCGCACGTGATCCGCGCCAGTTGCAGCTTGCATTGAAGCTGATTTTCTAGGTGCGCCACGCGAAGCAAAACGAGTCGGCGACAGAAGACTCGTTTCGCGTAACTGTGTAGTTGATGAGGGTAGGTCCCTCAAGATCCTCGGCTTGAACTCCGCCCGGCTGTACAGGTTGCCTTCAGCAGTCTGGGGTCAAGATCAGGCAGGCGGGGTCTACAAGCCCGTGCCCCCCAATTTCGAGCAGCTGATTCCCGATAGTTTGAAGACACTGTTAGAAATCGGCCAGCCGGTTCCGCCCGGGCCTGTATTGTCAGCGACAACTTCTCCAAGATGAAGGAGGAGTACTTGGCGGGTGGCGGACAACGGAACAACACCCGGTACGGGTGGATTCGAACCGCTGCCTAACCGAAACAGTAGAGCGCACAATTCAGTCACGATCAAAACTCTAGCAGCCCCACTCGAGGTGGGGCTGCTCTTGGGCCTCTCTGGTTTCAAGTGCCTCGTTTCGGAAAGGCGGTAACTCCTGGTGTATGAGCGCCCCTTGTTCCACCTTCAAAGTTTTGGTTTCTTCTTGACGACCGTTGCCGGGGGGAGGAGAATTTCGCTGACGCCACATCCGCCAAGATCAGGTTCCAGCCTCAGCGAAGTAGGCAAGCCACGCCGGCACTTCGGTGTGCATTGGGCAACCTCGATGAGAAAGATGTACCTTACGCTTGTACCATTAG
>DASQIH010000035.1:0-3975 GCA_035631655.1 Terriglobales bacterium | reverse complement strand
AACTCATGCATGGGCGTTCTCCTCCGTATCGTTGTTGGTCATGGAACAACCTGTAATGATACGCAGACGGGGAACGCCCGTAACGCAAGCGTCCGCAAGCGTTAGTACGATTTAAGGGATCACAACTAAGGGTTTGTGCATGGCTAAAAAGCTGATTGCTAACTGCTGACAGCCTGAAAGCTCACGACAGTGTTTGGTTGCGGCTATGCCGCGCTGTGGAAGAGGTGTGATGGATGTATCCGCTGAGTCACGGACGTCGTTGCAGGGCGAGGGCCCTTTTTGTGGAATGAAAGAGGCCGCCTTTGGAGGCGAACACGCAATAAAAAAGCCAGCGAGGTTGCTGGCTGTAAGAAACTGCTGTCGCGGGAATTAGTACTTCATCTCGTTCTTTTTCTTGGTCTCTTTCATTTCTGCTTTCCCCATCTTGACGGATACAACGTGGATCTCATTCTTGGCGGCATCCACGTGAACCTTGAGCGTGACTTCATGCCCTTCATGACCCTTCAGAGCCTCGGGGTTGGTCACCGTCCAGCTCTTGTTGTCCTTGTCGACGAATGTCTTGCCGTCGGCGCTGATCTTGCCGGAGAGGCTGACTGCTTTTGCCGACGCCTTTCCCGCTTTCATGGCGTCCTGCTTCATCTCGCCAGGTTTAGCGGTCGCCTGAGCAAGCGCCAGCCGGGATGTCACTAGCGCAAGTGTAAGCGAAATCAATATCAGCTTTTTCATGCGTGAACTCCTTTCGAAAGAACCGCTCTCGGCGGAACGTTCTTGATGTGCGGTTCCTGCGTTCCGCTCCGGCCATGAGTGGCGCGGAAGATTGTGGTTTTTGCGATACGCCCTGTCTTTCGTCCCGATACAGGGCTCAGCAATAACGTAGGCCACGGCGCTCCCTCTTTTTTTCTGCTTTCGGCTCCTTCATCTCCGTGTTTGTTCAGGTGTACTTTCGCTCGAACTCCGGCTCCTCCCAGACCTCGACGTAATAACTTTCGTTCGCGTAGGACACGATCAGAAATGGGTCGTATATTTTTTTCTCACTCCGCAGTTGTTCCACTGTGAAGGTGGCTTCGGGCAAAAGATTGGCGATTTCGCTGGCTTTGGCCTTAACAAATTCGGGGACATTATGCGCTTCTTCTAGCGGTACCCGCACCCATCGTAGGCAGGTGTAGTAGCGCGGGCCCCACGGCGTGTCCCAGAAACGAACTACTGGCGCATCGCCCGGTAGACCAAGCAAACTCCGTTTGTGTAAGCGATCCCGAAAGCGGAACCTGGGCCGATCATCAACCTGATCGTTCTTGCACATCCTGCGGAGTTCAGTCCTTTCCCAACCGCTAAATTCCTCCTCGGTGATTTCCCGCGCCGAATCGGGACGAAGGCTGTGCGTTATCTGCTCCAGCTTCTCCCGCTTGTAAGCAGCCACGAATTCAGGGGCAAGCGAGGTCATTCCCAGCTGCTCCAGCACACCTTTCAAGGTTGATAGGTTGCTAGCTGGCTTGGACTCGACAGGCTGTTGTAAAAGCATCCTTTCCATATGGATTTACCTCCTGGTTTCTTCTCCTATTTCGGATTTGTTTTCAATAAAATTCCTTTGAACCGGCAGTACTCAGATCGAAAATAACTTACCCGCCTTGCTTGGCAAGAGGAAAGCTCATCAGCATCACCCCAGTTGTTCCGCTGCTCTTCGGTTGTTGCTAAGGCTGGATCCGACAGCGGGCAATCACGAATGCCTGTCCGCGAAACCGAGAGCCGACCTACCTCATATGCTTCGTTTCGGGCTCAATTGATCCTCTTGCAGGAACGGGTGGCTCTCGCCGCGTGCTGCGAGGGCGTGTTCCTCGTATCTTCTCTTCCTACTACGACCCACATGGCAGCGAACCCCAGAATCACCAGCAGAGCCGTAAGCACCATTCCCAACTCCAGGAAGCCAGCCCCAGTGTTAGGGCTGGCTACGATCCTGCGAGCGAAGCACAAACTCGACGTTGCGTTCCCGGTTAAGGTGGACGGTGCCCTCCAAATCCAGCCTCTCCAGCGGGAGCAATTTGTTGTCCCCATCTGGGGTCAGCAAATGGAGTCGGGTGCCTTCAAGCCAGTAGTCGCTGGCGAGATAGCCGCTGCCGCCCTTGAGAATCAGAAGCGTGAGCTGCTGGACGGGCGGCGGGTCGGCGAAATCAACGGTAATGCTCTTTATCTGCCCTTGCCCGTGTGCGGCTGTCGAGATCTCTCTTGTCGCCGGTTCTACTGTAGAACCGCCACCCGCGAATTGTGGCGAGAATATACCCATGCTGCTCGGTCGGAACCGCGAGACTTCTGGTCTCCACGACGTTGTTCTTGAGGCCATGTTGGTTGCTGGAATCTCGATGTCTTCGAGCAATCGCAGGGTAATTCGGACCTCACCTTTGAGCGTGGGACGGGGCCCGCGTGCCGGCAACGTGAGCACCTTCACCGGCCACAGGACGGGAATGGCCCAGCCGATGACGTCGCGCTTGGGATGGCCAAGCCCGTGGATCTTGCCCTCTCGATCTACTCTGAGATGGGGAACGGAAATTACCTTGGCGGAGAGCGGAAGGGTCACGGCACCGGGCAGGACCAAGCGGTCAAACGTCAGTGCCATCCATCCCTTGCCAAAGAACCGTCCGGGATCACGGAAATCCTGGAATCGACCGGCCAGGTAAGCACCGCGGGGGAAAGCCGAGTGCCCAAAGACCCCCAATGTCCCGACATGGCAGAGGACGGGATCGCCAATTTCTGCGGTACTCGAAGAGAAGTGCGGCTCGTCTAACACACACTGCACAAGCATTCCGGCGGGCAATACTTCTTCTGTGGTCCCCTGAACCGCAGCCGTCGTGGTTGCAAGGCACACCACGACCGTCAGAAGCAATAATGTTCTGAGCATAAACCACCTCCGTTTTCGAACTAAGAAGGGTCCCGATGGCGGAAGCCATGGCCACGCCCTAGCGATGCGCCTTCGTTACGTACGGCCTTCTCTTCACAAGGAAGAGTTCGCTGTGTATTCGGTTTGGAGGAAAAGCGTCTGAACTAAATTAGGAACCACGTGGCGAGGGGGACTGGGATACAGCCTGGCGGGAACGGTTCAAAAACAACCACTGACAGGGGGCCCCCAACAACTCGTCCGCTCCTTTTATTAAGTATACACCTTGGGGATCGTCAACACGCCTGGCCTGACTTTCCGGGTTACGGGTCGACGAAAGGGACGCTCGTGGGAAATACCGAGCCCGGCGTGGCCTTGCGGCAGGCTCTCAGCCCCAGAGCCCCTAGCTGTCGTTCCGACTCGTCAACCTCGGCCACGTACAGAAAACTTTGGTCGCCGCCCTGCAACGGCAGGCCCGCACTGGCACCTGTTTCGCATTGCTTCACAACTGGTGGGAGATCGATCGCTGTATGGCGCTGCAAGTCACTGACTTTCTTGCGCAAGCCACTACACTTAGAGTGTAAGGACTGGCCCAACAAGATTCTCCTCAGACGATCAATCGCAGGCCATCATCGACGCGATAGGGCGTCCTGTGATGCGCGGCCAGCCCCGTCCGCATGGCAGGTTCTGCGACAAGCGGACCTTTGCTGTAGCCGGACGCTCGTCTGAGTTGTTCGATCACGCGAGCTAGTTTTATGCGCCGCGAGTGGGCAACGCGAATCTCCCTCGAGAATCTCCGCCCGTTAGCGAGTTTGTTTTCGGAGGACCTAGCTATTGATTTGGGGACGGTCAACACGCGTGTCTACGCCCGGGGTCGGGGTATTGTCGTCAACGAGCCCTCCGCCGTTGCTCTTGACGACAGCACCGGGGAAGTGCAGGCGGTGGGCAGAGAGGCCAAAGAGATGCTGGGGCGTACGCCGGGTAAGATCAGAGTGATTAAGCCTTTGAAAGACGGGGTGATTGCCGACTTCAGAGTGACCGAGAAGATGCTCAGCTATTTCATGCAAAAAGCGCACCAACGCAGGACACTGGTTCACCCACGCGTTATC
>DASQIH010000034.1:0-3422 GCA_035631655.1 Terriglobales bacterium | reverse complement strand
CAGGTCAAGTACGAAATGCTCCGCCGAGTGCAAGCCGAAAACCACTCGGTGGTCCGCACCGCAACCGCTTTCGGTTTCTCCCGGCCCTCGTTTTATCAAGCACGGCACGCCTTCCAGCAAAGTGGGCTCGCCGGCTTAGTTCCACACAAACGCGGCCCCCAGCAGGCGCACAAGCTGACCGACGAGGTTCTGGCATTCCTCGTCGGGACCCGTCAGAAAGATCCCTCCCTACGGACCCCGGAGCTGGTGCGATTAATAGAAGCACGCTTCGGAACGAGGGTTCATCCACGAACGGTCGAACGCCGCTTGCTGCGGCATCAAAAAAAACGCCGCTGAAGGAATCGCCGGGCGAACGGGTGGTCGACCAGCATTTGGTCGAGCAATACGAGCAACTGCGGCGCCAGGCCACCCGAGGTGCGGAAAATGGAGGCCAAGGCCTGGGGCTTGCGCTGTTTCTCCGGAGCGGCATGGCAGCCTGGATGCAGGCCTGGTCCCAATGCGTTAGCGATGTCAGAGCCACCACATCGTCTCAGCCAACAACGATGACGTCAGCTCCGATCGATGTGCGTGCCCAGATCGCCACGTTGTTGGCCGGAATCATTCTCAATCTTCAACCAGAGGTCACGACATGACAGCCACCCTGCATGAGAAGGTACAGGTCCAACATCTGCAGCGAAACGCTTACCTATATATACGGCAGTCCACGCTGCGCCAAGTGTTTGAGAACACCGAGAGCACGATACGCCAATATGACCTTCGCCAGCGTGCGGTCGCGTTAGGCTGGCCCGTGGAAAGGATCATGGTCATCGATAGCGACCTCGGGCAATCCGCTGCGGCGGCGGTGGATCGCCAAGGATTTCAAAAGCTGGTGACGGAAGTGAGTCTGGGCAAAGCTGGCATCGTGCTCGGTCTGGAGGTCTCGCGACTGGCCCGCAACTCCACCGACTGGCATCGGCTCCTGGAGATCTGTGCGCTCACCGACACGTTGATCCTGGACGAAGATGGAATCTACGACCCGAGCCACTTTAACGACAGACTGTTACTCGGATTGAAGGGGACCATGTCGGAAGCGGAACTGCATGTGATCCGCGCTCGGCTCCAAGGCGGCATTTTGAACAAAGCACGCCGAGGGGAACTGCAGTGTCCGCTGCCCGTGGGCTTGGTCTACAACTCCGAGGGCCGGCCGATCCTCGATCCTGACCAACAAGTACAGGAGAGCATTGGATTCTTCTTCGACACCTTCCGTCGCACCGGTTCAGCCTGCGCTGTCACCAAGGCCTTCCGTCAGAAGAAGCTCCTGTTCCCCCGCCGGCTGAAGTTAGGACCGAACAAAGGTGAGCTGGTGTGGGCAGAACTCGCGCATAGCCGGGCGCTGTACATCCTGCACAACCCCCGCTATGCTGGCGCCTTCGTTTACGGCCGCAATCGTACGCGCCCGAAAGCAGATGGAAGTACTTCCTACACCAAGCTGCCCAGAGAACAGTGGACGTTGTTAAAAGATGTTCATCCCGGCTACATCTCATGGGCGCAGTATGAGGAGAACCTGCAACGGCTCCGCCAAAATGCTTACGCGAACGGCCAGGATCGCAGAAAGAGTCCACCCCGCGAGGGGCCAGCGTTGTTACAAGGCCTTGTTATCTGTGGCATCTGTGGCAGCCGAATGACCGTTCGCTACCACACGCGACGAGCGAAGATCGTGCCGGAGTATGTGTGCCAGCGCGATGGAGTCGAGCACATCGTCTCGGTATGCCAGCACGTCTTCGGCGAGCACATTGACCAAGCCGTCGGCCAGCTTCTCATCGACACCGTCACCCCTCTGGCATTGGAAGTTACGCTCACTGTCCAGCAAGAGATTCAAGCCAGATTGGATGAGGTGGACCACCTGCGCAAGAAACAGGTCGAGCGGGCCCGCTACGAGGCTGATCTGGCTCAGCGACGCTACCTTCACGTGGACCCCGCGAACCGGCTGGTCGCCGATTCCCTCGAGGCGGAATGGAACAACAAGCTTCGGGCACTGAATACGGCCCAACAACAGTATGAGGAGCAGCGCCAGAATGATCGCGTCTCTCTCGATGAACAGCAGCGGGCGAGTATCGCAGCCTTGGCCCATGACTTTCCACGAATATGGCAGAATCCAAAGATCCCAGACCGCGAACGAAAGCGGTTAATGCGTCTTCTACTGGAAGACGTGACGCTGATCAGAAACAATGATGAGATCACAGCACACGTTCGATTTAAGGGTGGGATTACGCAAATGCTGACACTACCGCGTCCCCTAAACTCCTGGGAAGCGAGAAAGACCCCTCCCGAGGTTGTGACCGAAGTCGACCGCTTGCTGGATCACCACACCTATCAGCAGATCGCATCGATACTGAACGAACGTGGCCTGCGCTCGGGAGAAGGAAAGTCGTTTTCGGTGCGGATCGTCGCTCGCATCCAAAAACGGTATGGCCTGATGCCGCGCTATGATCGGTTGCGCAAGGCAGGTATGCTGACCGTGAAGGAGATGGCAGCGTTGCTCGGGATCACCCCACAATGGGTCAAGATATGGAATCGCCATGGGCTGATATGCGGTCACGCCTGCAACGACAAAAACGACTGTCTGTATGAACATCCAGGCGACACGCCACCCCGAAAAGCCCAAGGCGTAAAGCTGTCACAACGGCGCCTCGCGAGCGAAGTACTATCACAGCGTACCCAGGAGGTGCAGTGTGAAGCATAGTCCTTCGCCTGCGGCGCCCGCACCGGTGTTCGGAGAACTTCTAAGCCAAGGCCTTCAACGGCTTCATCCACCTGTTCCGAGAAGATGCTGTCGCGGTCATGGATGAGGAAGCGATAGCGATGATCACTGGGAATAGCTTCTCGGAACTGTTGCGCCGTCCACAGGGCTGTCGGGTGAGAGGTTACGTTGTAGTGCAGGATTCTTCGCGTGCCTACTTCCAGGAGCACAAAAACATACAGGATGCGGAAATGTGCCGTCACCACAGTGGCAAAATCGCAGGCGATAAGAGCACTGGCGTGGTTTCGCACGAAAGTCATCCAGCGCTGCGTAGAGACTCTTCTTGGAACGGAATCCAGATCATCGGGCCAATACTTCTTCACCGTTCGCGGCGAAACCAGAATTCCGAGTTTGAGCGAGAGTTCGTTTGCCACCCGTTCCTGCCCCCAAGTTGGATTGTTGGTCGCCATCTCCACAATCAGTCGCCGGAGGCCCTTCGGCAATTGTGGCCTTCCGCCTCGCGACTTCCAGCGCCAGAAGAGCTGGAACGCTTTGTTATGCCAGCCAATCAGCGTCTCCGGCTTCACGTTCACCAAGGCATTCTTCCAATCGAAAAGTTTGGCCAACAACAGCATCGAAAGCCGCGCCGAATCGGTGAAGCGATGTGGTTTGATCTTTCGTTCTGGTAAAACGCCAACTGCTT
>DASQIH010000033.1:0-12036 GCA_035631655.1 Terriglobales bacterium | reverse complement strand
GATTGGTCGGGACGGGCAGATTTGAACTGCCGACCCCTCGCACCCCAAGCGAGTGCTCTACCAGGCTGAGCCACGTCCCGACGGCGAGAAGACCGGACTGGCGTCCGGTGGGGTTCACTTAGAAATTCTACACCAGCGAGTCGGAAAAAACAGACTCGTCGAGCGCGGCGAGACGCCCGCGTCACAGCCGCCGGGACAGCGGCGCTACGGCTCGCCCGGACAGGCTGAGAACATCAGGGCCCTTGACTCGGGCTGACGCCCTCGCTCGGCATGACAAGGGGTGGGGTGCTCGGAATGACAATGGGTGGGTACTTGAGAAGATAATGGTTCCGTATCACTTCCCCTTTGATCGCTTGTGTTTCCTCTCAGGTTCTTGCTCGAGAACGGCGAACTGGATCTTTTTCTCTACCGGATCAATGCGATCCACGATCACCCGCACGCGCTGTCCCAGGCTGTAAGTCTTGCGAGTGCGCTGGCCAATAATCTGCTTCGTGTTTTCGTGATAGATGTAGCGATCATCGGTAAGCGTGCTCATCGGCACCAGCCCTTCCACAAACAAGTCGGTCAACTCTACGAAGAAGCCGAACTTGGTGACGCTGACAATCAGTCCTTCGAACTCCTCGCCCACCCGATCCTGCATAAACTTCACTTTCTTCCATTCCATCAGTTCGCGTTCCGCGTCGTCGGCGCGACGCTCGGCCTGGCTGGATTCCTCAGCAACGTCATGCAGCTCTGGGAGCGACAGCGGCCCAGCCAGTGGGCCAGGGGTATCGCGACGCGCAGCGTGGTCGTGGCGCTTGGACCACGGCCTAGCGACGGCATCTTGCCGGCTGTCGTGCGAACGTCCTGCCTGCACAGCACCCCGAGCAACCGCCACATTGCCATCGTGTTCCTCGGCCGATTCATGTAGGACATCTTTCAATATCCGATGCACGATCAGGTCAGGGTAGCGCCGGATGGGAGACGTGAAATGCGTGTACGTCGGTGCCGCGAGGGCAAAATGGCCGACATTCTCCTCCGAATACCTGGCCTGCTTCAGAGAGCGCAGCATCAGGAAGCTGAGAATCCGCTCCTCCGGCTTCCCCGCAATCTTCTGAGTTAGCTTTTGATACATGCGCGGAGTGATGTGCAGTTCCTTGGGGATTTCGATCTCGCGCGCATGTCGCCCGGTGCCGTAGCTGGCGCGCCGGTCCGCCTTGAGTTGCATTCGCTGAATGGGCAGCGCGCCGACCCCGAGCGAGTAACGGAATGTCGCAGCGATGATTTCGAAGTCATACACCTTCTTCGCGTCCGGCTTCTCGTGAATGCGGTAGATGGAGGCGACCCTCTTGTTTTCCAGATACTGGGCCACGGACTCGTTCGCGGAAAGCATGAACTCTTCGATGATGCGATGGGCAATGTTCCTTTCCGAGCGCGTGATGCTTTTCATCAGGCCGAACTCGTCGAATTCGATCACCGGCTCAGGCAAGTCGAAATCAATGGAGCCGCGCCGCTGGCGTTTGCGATTCAGGATAGTTTCCAACTCTCGCATCAGCTCGAATTGCTCAACTAAGTGCGCGTAACGCTTGCGGGCGCCGGATTCGCCTTCCAGGCAGAGGTTCACGTCGGTATAGGTCATGCGCTCGGCTGAGCGAATTACGCCTTCGCTGATCTCGTAACCCAGCACCTCGCCCTGGTGGTCGATTTCCATGACGCACGACATCACCAGGCGATCCAGATGCGGCCGCAGGCTGCAAATGTCGGTGGAGAGCTCCAGCGGAAGCATGGGCACAGCACGATCGGGGAAGTAGACGGACGTGCCGCGGAGCCGGGCTTCCTGGTCAAGCCCGGAGTCGGGCGTCACGTAATGGGCGACGTCCGCGATGTGTACGTGCAGTTCGTAGTTGCCATTCTCCAACCGCCGCACCAGGACAGCATCGTCGAAGTCGCGCGCGGTCTCGCCATCAATGGTGACGATGGGCAGGTGGCGGTAATCGCGCCGCTTGTGCAGTTCGTGGGCTGAGATGACCGGCTCAACGGCCTCCGCCTCCCCCAGGACCTCCGGCGGAAAGCGATGTGGAATATGGAATTTGCGGATGACGATCTCCACGTCGACGCCGAAGTCATCCTCATATCCCAGAATTTCAACTACCCGACCGCGAGGATTCTGGGTTGTAGTCGGCCAGTCGGTGATCTCGACGTCCACAACGACGTTTTCCAGGTCATCCCACTCGGTCCGTCGTGCCGCCTCTTCGCCGAGCAGGCGATGCAAGCTTTTCTTCGCCTTCTTGTTTTTCTTCTCGGCGTGCTCGGCGCGCTCGGTGGTGAGTTTTTCCGGGAATTCCATCCCCGGCGGGATGACCACATCCTGGGTGATTTTCTGGTCGATAGGCCGCACGTAGTTGTAGCGGTTTCCGTAATGAAAAGTACCCACGACGGTGTTATGCACTCGGCCCACCACGCGAACGACGCAGCCTTCCGCGCGGCCGTCGGGGCGTATAGGGCCAAGTTCCACGAGCACCCGATCGCCGTGCATGGCGGAGCCGATGGCAGGAGGGGGAATGAAGATGTCCCCGCTGAGCCGAGACTTCAGTTTCTCATCGAGCGAGCTCGTCTCCGGAATAACGAACCCGTAGCCATCGCGGTGCATGGTCAACCTGCCAATCAGCATGTTCTTGCCGACTTTGGCTTGGGGCAGGCCGTAGCGGTCCGAGTCAACCTGGACCAGTTCACCTTTTTTCACCATGTTGCTCAGCCGTTCCGACAATTCCCGCCGTGCCTCGCCATGCAAACCAAATTCGCGCACCAACTGCTTGAAACCGGCCGCGTGCTTGGGCTGGCGCTCAATTTTCCGGAGAATGGTGGAATCGGAGACTTTCAAAACTTACCTAGCTGGCGCGCGTCAAGGCCGGAAGGTACTTGTCGTTCAATATCTGCCTATGGTGCAGCTCGTGACCGGCGATGATGTAGGCCGCGGCGCGCACTGTTATTTCATTGTTATTGGCGACTCCGCGGCGGCTCCAGGCAGCGGGATCCAAATTCTGAAACAGAGCCAAGCTGGCACTGCGCACGACGGCATACTCCTCCAGCAGGTCGGAAATTGTGCGGTTCTCGAAGCCGCCACTTCGCACGTAATCATCCTGCTCGAAGCCTTCCATGGGAATCTGGTCGGCGCGGGCGATCCGCAGAGCACGATAGGCGAAGATCCTCTCACTGTCGATCAGATGCCCAAGAACCTGCTTGATGCTCCATTTCTCGGGGGCATAGCGGAAGTTCCCCTGTTGATCGCTAATTGACGAGAGCAGGGCCTTGGTCTGGGGTAGTTGTTCCCGCAAGGCGGCGAGGATGTTATCGCCCTTGACCAGCGAAATGTAACGGCTGTAATACGGCGCATATTCGGAAGTCTCCGGAGCGGCAATTGCCGCCATCGCTGTTCTCATGACTGCACTCCTTTCCATTTCCGGCACAATGCACAAAGAACATAGCCGACTGGGTCGCGAAAGGAATTATTACACCCACCCCTGACTTCTGGTGCTTGGTTACTTTCGATTATCAGATGCGCGAGAAAATCAAGGGTAGCAACGATTTCCACAAGCTTTCGAAGCAGAGTGCAGAGTAGAATGTATTTGGTCACGGAAGTGCGGACCATACCGTACCCCCATCACAAGGAAAGGATTTTTTCGAATCATGTGGAAGCCCACGAATCAGCCCACTCCTCCAGCACGTCCGGGCACTCCAGAACCGGAGCGACCCACTTTGTCCACCTCGACGCCCTCTGCCGTAAGCGACACCCCGGCAGCGCCGCGTCCCGTATCCACCACCACGGCAGACCAGGCGACGATTGGTAAGTCGCTGGTTATCAAGGGCGAGGTGACTGGTTCTGAGTCGCTCTACATTGATGGTCGGGTGGAAGGCTCGATCAACCTGGCGGGCAACCGCGTGACCGTTGGTCGCAATGGCGTAGTCGCCGCCAACATTAACGCTCGCGAGATCGTGGTGCTGGGCAAGGTGCGCGGCAACCTCACCGCCAGCGACCGGGTAGACATCCGCAGTGACGGGTCCCTGACCGGCGATGTCGTGGCAGCGCGCATCTCGATCGAAGATGGGGCATTCTTCAAGGGCGGGATTGATATCCGCAAGGCTGGCCAGAAGGCCAATGGCGAAGAACTGAAACCGACTTCGTCAGCCGCCAGCGAAACGGCTGCTGCAGCCAGGGCGTAGTTTCGCCGGTTGGAGGCGGGCCTTCGACCCGCCTGCCCAGGTCAAAGACCCGGGCCTGCACCCTTCTTGCTAGGGTTCGATTCCGGCACTGAGTTCTTCGGCTTGGCGCTCCGCTACTCGGGGATAAGCCGTCTGTTTTCGACGCCGCAGATCGCGGGGCAAATCAGAGCGCAAGATCCACAGCCCTGCGGCCACCCCGGCCGCCCAAGTCAACGTAACCAGCGCGAGCGCGAGAACATCCGCCATCCGGCTGCCATTTAAAGGCACAATTCGTCCAACTCGGTGACTTAAATATCCCGCCACCGCGCCGGTGAGAGCCGCTTTGCCCAATTCCGCCCAGCGCAATTCGCCCGCGGGAACCAATCTCCGACGGTGCAGCAAAACAGCGAGCGCCACGGTATTAGCGACGATACCGACGTCCGAAGCAATCGCCAATCCGACAACTGACAGCCCATGGAACAAGGCTGAATACACGGGCAAAGATGCCAAGGTGATCAAGGTGGCAGCGATCATGGGGGTCAGCGTATCCCCCGCCGCATAAAACGCGCGCGAATACAGCCCTTGGGCCGCCCAGAAGGCCAGCGAAAGCGAGAACCAGAAGAAATAGATGGCGGTCGACTCCGAGTCGAAAAAGCCGAATCGTCCACGCCGATACACCAGGTCAATGACCGGCAATGCCCCCGCCATCATCAACCCTGCGACCAGGAACGATAGGGCTGAGATGCGATACACCGAAGCGCTGACCGTGGCGGCGAATTCCTTCATTCGTTTTTCTCCGAACTGGCGGGCAAAGAAGGGCAGCGACGCCTGGCCGGTGGCCTGCCCTAGCACCGCAATAGGAACCGCGAACAACCGTTTCGCGTAGTTCAGGCGCGCGATATCGCCCGCCCCGCTCGAGGCAAAGTAGCGCAGGATCCAGTCATCGGCTGTGACCAGGGAGACTCCCAGCATCAAGGGGATCGATAATCGCACCCATTCGCGAAACGCCTGGTTCTTGAGATCAAGAGAAGGCCGATACCCAGTCCCCACGCGCGCAGCCCCGATTGCATTCACCAGGAATGGACCAACCACGCTGCCCACTAATGCACCGTAAGCCAGGGAAGCAATGCCCAGCTGTCGCCCCAGTACAACTCCGCCCAGGATGATGAAAACGTTGTAGATCAGCGGTCCGAAAGCGGGGAACAGGAACAAGCGCCGCGACAACAAGACTGCGGAAACAATGCCGCCGACGTAAAAGAAGATTTGTGCCGGCAACAAGATGCGCGTCAGGAATACGCAGAGGTCGAGTTGCTCGGCCGTGAAGCCGTGAAACATCCAACGTTCAATGGGAACTGTGAAGATCTCGGCCAATCCCACCCCGATCAGCAGGACTGTGGTCATTACGGTGATGACGATGGAAAAAGTTCTCTGCGCTTCCTCCTCGCGCTTTTGGGCGAGAAATCGTGTGTAGATCGAAATGAAGGTAATCGAGGCCGTGCCGCCGGCGACGATGTAATTCAGCCAGTCGGGCAGGGTGAAAGCCGCGACGTAAGCATCGGTTTGCCGCGCCGCACCGAAGGCATACGCGATGTAGGCTTCGCGGACGTAACCGATCACCCGCGACAGCATGACTGCCGACATCAGCAGCAGGGTGGCGGATAACTCGGTGTGCTGGTGCGACGGGCGAAAAAAGCGCAAAAAGCGGCGGAACCCGCTGGCTGAGGCTCCAGTTCTTAATTTTTGGGATTCGTCACTCAATGCGCCGATTCTACACGGTCGCTGCCGGGCCCGAGATTAGCAAATGGGTGCGCTAGTTCTCCGCCGAATGGACAGCCTTCTCTTTGTAAACCACCCCGCCTTTCATCACGAAGCTAACATGCTCCAGAGCTCGAACATCGGCGAGCGGATCGCTGTCGACGGCAATAATGTCCGCATATTTTCCGGGAGCGATCGTTCCCACGTCATTCGAGCGCCCTATCAGATCGGCAGCAGTGGAGGTTGCTGCCCGGATCGCCTGCGCCGGGGTCATGCCGTACTTGACCATATAGTAGAACTGACGCGCGTTATCGCCATGGGGATAGACGCCTGCATCCGTGCCGAAGGCCATCTTCGCGCCTGCCTTCACCGCCTTGGCAAAGTTCTCGCGCTGCAGGCGGCCGACCATTTTCTCTTTTTCAAGATTCTCTACCGGCAACCCGACTTTGGGTGCCTCGTTGAGGAGATACTCGTCATTGTAAATATCCATCACGAGATAGGTGCCATGCTCTTTCGCCAGCCGGATACCCTCGTCATCAATCAAGCTTGCGTGCTCAATGGAATCAATGCCGGCCAGGATCGCGTTCTTGATGCCCTGGGTGCCATGGGCGTGAGCGGCAATTTTGCGTCCTGCCATGTGCGCCTCGTCTGCCGCTGCCTTCAATTCTTCCAAGGTGTATTGGGGCGCGCCCGGGCTGTCCCCTTTCGAGAGCACGCCTCCGGTGGCCAGGATCTTGATCACGTCAACTCCGTATTTCACCTGCGCCCGCACCACGTGGCGGACCGGGTAAACTCCGTCAGCTATACGGTAGTCGCGCTCCTGAGGAAACATCGTCACCGTGGTCTGCGGAGAATAGTTGTTGAGGTCGCCGTGCCCGCCGGTAATGGAAATCGCCGGTCCACTGGCCACAATGCGCGGGCCAATGGTGAAACCGTCGTTGATGGAATTGCGAAGGTCGACGGCGAGAAACGGAGGCGAGCCGACGTCGCGGACGGTCGTGAAGCCCGCTTCCAGGGTCCTCCGGGCATTGCCAACCGCAAAAAACGCATGCGTAAAAGGAGTGTCCTTGAAGTGATAGATCTCGTTGTAACGATCAGCCCGAGAGGAGAGATGGGTATGACAGTCAATCAGGCCCGACAGCACGGTCGAATGGGAGAGGTCAATCACGCGGGCCCCGGAGGGAATTTTCATCTCGGCGGCTGGAGCAACTGACCGGATCCGCTCCCCCTCGACCTCAATCACCATGGTTTCGCGCACGTTATCGCCGGTGCTGTCGAATAGACGCCCAGCCAGAATGTATGTGACCTTGGGAGCGGGACTGGAGGCAGTACTTCTTGCTGGCTGCTGTGCAAAACAACTCGTGACCAGAGCTGCGATTACGAGAGCTGCGGAACGGTTCATCTAGGGGAGCTCCTCGAAGAAATTGGATTAGCAGTTTCCTCGGCAGCTCGCCCTGTTGTCAACTCTTGTCATTCCGAGCGGGCCTGAGCTCGCGGGGAATCTCGGTTTTTTTCTAGCGCCGCTTGCACTCTTGCGACAGACGCCGCCTGAATCGCCGGATCATTTCCGAATCCTGTTAGCCACACCACCTCCGGTTCACGGCGGAACCACGTCATCTGCCGCTTGGCATAGTTGCGGTGCGCCTGCTGGACCTCGGACACTGCTCTTGTGCGGTCAATTTCGCCGCGCAGCAGCTGAGCTGCTTGCTTGTAGCCGAGGGAGGATAGTGGCCGTGCGGCCTCGCCGTATTTCCCAAGCAGCTTAGCCGTCTCCTCTACCAGCCCCACTTCAAACATTTGGCTCGCCCGTTCATTGATCCGGTCGTAAAGTGCCTTGCGTTCCGGATTCAATCCCAGGCGTAGCATTCGGAATCCCCGCAGCGGGTCCCGTCCTCGTTTCCACATCTCTGTGATTTTCTCGCGGGAAGCCAGACACACCTCGATGGCCCGGATGAGTTTGGGTGTATCGTTCGCATGGATCTTCTCCGCGCTATCGGGATCCAGCCGCCCAAGCAGCTTATGCAAATAGCCGGGTCTCTTTTGTCCTGCACGTTCCCTGAGGCGCTCGCGCAGTTCCTCCGACCGCTGCGGACCCGGGAACAGTCCTTCGAGCAACGCGCGCAAGTACAATCCCGTTCCACCCACAATAATCGGCAAGCGATCGCGATCTTTGATGTCCTTCAAGGTCTGCCGTCCCCGCCGTGCGTAATCGCCCGCTGTCAGATAGGCAGTGGGGTCGACGAAATCGAGCAGATGATGCGGCGCCCGGGCTCGATCGGCAGCCGAAGGTTTAGCCGTACCGATTTCAAATTCCCGGTACATGGCCACCGAATCACAGTTGACGATCTCGCCGGCAAACCGCTCTGCCAATACCAAGGACAACGAAGTTTTGCCGCTGGCGGTAGGGCCCAGCACCACCACGAGGAGCGGATCGGGAACCGTCAGCGAGCACTCCAGGGAATCTGCTGCCAGTAGCGGACGAGGATGATGATGAGAATCAGGATGGAAATGATGAGCAGGCCCGTCGTCTCCAAGGAGTAGATAGGACGCTTGGGCGTTTGCCTGGCCGGTTTTGGCGCGACGGACATGCCTTCATTGTAGCCCTACCCTCGTCCTTTGCAGCGGCGATTCGGCGCAATTCGCTGCCGCGATGCTAAACTACGCTCGCGGCTCTATGTCCACGCCCACACCTACTGCGGGCCGGCGCATTGTCCGTTTTGGCCTGTTTGAGGCGGACCTGCTGGCTGGTGAACTCCGCAAGAGCGGCCTGCGAATTCGACTTCAAGAGCAGCCCTTCCAGGTGCTCGCTTTGTTGCTGGAGCGCCCGGGTGATGTGGTTACGCGCGAGCAGTTGCGCGAGAAACTCTGGCCCGCCGACACCTTTGTTGACTTCGACCATAGCCTCAACACCGCCATCAATAAAATCCGCGAAGCCCTGGGAGATTCCGCCTCCAGCCCCCGCTTCGTGGAAACTCTGGCTCGCCGCGGATATCGCTTCGTGGCCCCGATGCAGGCTGATGAGAACCCTATTGTGACTCCTAGTCCTGCAGCGACGGCAAGTAATGCCGGGATCCCCGCCCAACCTGCGCTTCATCCGGAACTGGAAGTCCCCATCCCGCACCGCACTCTGACGCGCAGCCTGTTTGGCTTGATCCAGTTGATGTATCTGGTCTTTTATGTGGTGGCGCTGGCGCGCCTGCACGAAGTTGACCGGATTGCCGATTCTTTCCTCCCCGGCTGGGGCTCAGTGGTGCTCATCGTTCTGGTCCTGATTACAGCCGTCGCCGGCATACCGCTCCGGTGCTATCTGATTTCAGCCGTCGCTTTCGACTATCGCCGGCTTGGAGAGAAGTTTCAGCGCCTTTTTTCTTTCATTCTGATCCTCGACCTGCTTTGGGCCCTGGCTCCTTTTCTGCTGATAGAGATAATCCGGTTGGGAGGAGCCCTTGCCGCGACCGCAGCTCTCCTGTATGTTCCGTTTTCCGAGCGCTCTTTAATCCGGCTGGCCTATCCGGTGTCGGGCTTGAACCATCCGACCTAGATCTTCGTCTCAAAGCGTGGGAACCCGGTTAACCGATCCTGCGTATCCTCGTCTGAACACGCGGGGAGAGTGCGTCTGCCCCGGAGCCGGTTGGAGAAGTCATAGGCACGCATTGGTGACTTCGGCTAAGCTAGTCGGTTTCGTATCAATATCCGTTCTGATCCGAAAGGGTACTCGCATGCTTTGCACAAAATACTTTTGCTCGGTGACAATTCTTCTTGTCTTTCTCTCAACCGCCTTGGGGCAGAATTCTCCCGCCACGCCGACCTCCCGCCAACCCGTGCTCGATGTCTCTTCCATGGACAAGAGTATCGATCCCTGCGTCGATTTCTACACCTATTCCTGCGGCAACTGGATAAAGAAGAACCCTATTCCGCCTGATCAATCCAGCTGGAGCGCTTATTCCAAGCTCCAGGATGAAACTCTGCTGCAACTGCGCGGAATCCTCCAGAGCGTCTCGGTCGCTGACCCAAAACGTACTTCGGTTCAGCAGAAGATCGGCGACTACTACAGCAGCTGCATGGATGAGAAGGCGATTGAAGCCGCCGGCGCCACTCCGCTTAAGCCCGCGCTCCAGGAGATCGACAAACTGCGCTCAAAGGAGGAGCTGGCCGACCTGGTCGCACGCATGGCGGATGAAGGTGTGCTTTTTGATTTCAGCTCGCAGCAGGATTTCAGGGATGCAAACCAGGTAATCGCCGGTCTCGACCAGGGTGGGCTTGGTCTGCCTGACCGCGATTACTACCTGAAGGACGATGCGAAGTCGCAAGAGCTGCGCAAAGAGTATGTCGCGCACGTCCAGAAGATGTTCCAGTTGCTGGGGGACAAACCCGAGCTCGCGGCCCAGGAAGCTCAGACGGTCATGCGGATCGAGACCGCGCTGGCCAAAGGTTCCCTGACCCGCGTGGAGCGCCGCGAGCCCAAGAATCTGGATCACAAAATGACGAACGAACAGCTGGCTGCGCTCAGCCCGTCCTTCCACTGGAACCAGTATTTCGCCAAGGTCGGCCTGGGATCCGTGCCGTCGCTCAACGTGGCCACGCCGGAGTTCTTCAAGACCATGGAAACCGAGATCAAGAGCGAAGATCTCAACCATTGGAAGACCTATCTTCGCTGGCACCTGGTGCATGCTAATGCCCCTTACCTGTCATCCGCTTTCGTAAATGCAAATTTCGACTTTTATCGGAAGACGCTGCGGGGGGTGGAGCAAATCCAGCCGCGCTGGAAACGCTGCGTGAATTACGTGGACAACGACCTGGGAGAAGCTCTCGGGCAGGCCTACGTCGAAAAATACTTCAGCCCCGAGGCCAAGCAGAGTGCGCTCAAGATGGTCCACGAGATTGAAGCGGCGATGGAGCAGGACATCAAGTCACTGACCTGGATGAGCGACGCTACCAAGCAGCGTGCCCTGGAAAAGCTACACGCGGTTGCTAACAAGATCGGCTACCCGGACAAGTGGCGCGATTACAGCAAGCTTGAGATCGTTCGTAGCGACGAAATGGGGAATGTCACTCGTGCCCGCAATTTCGAGTTCCAGCGCGACCTGCACAAGATCGGCAAGCCGGTAGACCGTGGCGAGTGGGACATGACGCCGCCCACGGTAAACGCCTACTACAATCCGCAGAAGAACGACATCAATTTTCCCGCCGGCGTGCTGCAGCCGCCGTTGTTCGATGCCAGCTCCGACGCAGCCCCCAACTACGGCAACACCGGGGGAACGATCGGCCACGAATTAACCCACGGGTTCGACGACGAAGGCCGCCAGTTCGATGCGCAAGGCAACCTGCGCGACTGGTGGACTCCCGAGGACGAGAAAGAATTCGTCAAGCGAGCCGCTTGCATCTCAGACCAATATTCCACCTATACGATCATTGATGACATCAAGATCAACGGCAAGCTGACGCTGGGCGAAGACGTGGCCGACGTGGGCGGGCTGATTCTGGCTTACATGGCGTGGAAGCAAGACACCCAGGGGCAGAACTTGCAGCCCATCGACGGCCTTACTCCCGAACAGCGTTTCTTCGTGGGCTACGGGCAGAGCTGGTGTTCGAATGAACGCGAAGAGAACAAGCGCCTGCGCGCGACGGTCGATCCACATTCTCCGGAGAAGTATCGCGCCAACGGCGTGGTTTCAAACATGCCGGAGTTTCAGCAGGCATTTCACTGCAAAGCTGGGTCAGCGATGGTAAACCAGAATCGGTGCCGGGTGTGGTAGGAAGAAAAGCGTCGTTGGTCGCTTGCGTCTACGATTCACACAGAACTTACTCGAGGTCGGCTTTGTCGGGGTTGTAGTAGAAGCGGAAGCGCAGAGACAAGTATTGCCCGCCGAATTCGCTGGGCAGCGGGGGGAAGGGATTCGATGCGGTGATCCCTCCCCAAGCGGCACGGTCAAGCGCAACGTCACCGGACGTCGCGACAAGCCTAATGCCGGTCATTTGGCCGTCTTTCGAGATTGCGAACTCGATTGCAAGCTTGCCTTTCTTCATCTCCGCGGATTCAGGAATCAGCCGATACCAATTCTCTCTGACGTTCTGAAGAATCCGCTGCAGGTAAGGGCCGAA
>DASQIH010000032.1:0-4158 GCA_035631655.1 Terriglobales bacterium | reverse complement strand
TCGCCTCGATAGTGCGGTTTTAACGCTTAATGCAGCCCAGCTGAAAAGATCCCATCACAGGATCTATTACTTCGGCAACCACTTTGAGATGAAATAGAGAGTATGCGAGCCGAGGTGCGTGGTATGAGCGTCGGGCGGAATCGCATTATGTGCGGTCACAGCGCGTCGTAATCAACGATTAGGCGCGATCCGGGTGTTCGACATCTTTTGAACCTTCATTCGTGTGACGAATTTGGCGAACGCCCATTATTCCGAGTGATGCCCGCATCCCCGAGGTTACCTGGCGGAACCCTCAAACGACGCAAAACATCTCTAACGGCGTCTTGGCTCAGTTAACGTTGACAGGCGATTTCGCTCAAAACCGCGAATTGATTCTGATGGTGTCGAAAAGTCCCTGATTAGGGGAAACAGCCTATTTCGAGAAAGACTTCTCGAACAAGTCTTTTGATAGCTTCGCACCCTCCTCAGTTAACACGACAGACTTGGCCTTCGTTGCTGGATCGGAGATGTAACCCTTCTGATGGAGGCGGTCGAGGGAATCCCAATCGTGGCTCTTCCATGCCCTCCAATATGGCTTGTCCTTAAATGCAGTCAGCCACAACAGAGCTAGAACGGCCTGGTCAATTTTTTCTTCATCTATTTCCATAACCCACCACCGGACTGAAAGGATGAATCGAATTCGGAAAGCAGAACATCCATGTCGTCGCCAACGCCATAACCGAGTTGACGAGCAATGGTCCGCACGCGGTCGAGCCTAGTGAGAAAACGCTTTTGGAGCTTCCCGGTCAGGTCGCTCATGGTCTTCAGGGACTGCTCGAACATTCGCACCAGAGCGTCAAGGTACGCTGTATCGTGATGGCACACATCGCGACAGAATCCAGCCGCCTGCTGGCAATCGAAAACCATTAATTCAGCCAAGCCCTCGGGATCGCCAAGCGCCCGTTTATATTCGGTGATTGCCTTTTTGGCTTTCGATAGATGTTGCTTGTCCTCGGAATACATCAGGCCTCAACCAGCGATCAATGACCTTCTTGTACGGCTGGAGCGGGTCCTCGCCCAAACCGAAGCGGGCATGGAGAAACGCCCGGTTGCCATCATCCGCGGCGTATAGACCTTGAAGCACGGACATCAACGCTGCACGATCAAAACTCGCGAGCTTGGTCTTCACGTCCGCCCAAGTAGGTTTTGACTTCGCCCCTCGTTTGTTCATTCGCAGTTCAGATTCTACTCGTGTGGCTGGTTGCGATAGGACGGTGGCTTGAAGTAGTCCCAATGCTGCGGCATGAGGAGGCCGTCGCCATGGGCAAGCAGAATGTTAAGTCGAATTACCGTCGCCGGTTGCTTCGATTGCCGGATCTGGACCATTTGCAAGAGGGCCGTTCTCAACAGCCTCGGCTCGCTAGCCTCGCGCCGCGTGTACGAGTACGCCATTGATCAGTTCATCGCCTGGTATTGCTCCGAGCCACGTCTAGCATTCAACCGCATCGTGGTCGTCCGCTACCGCATGCACCTAGAGTCCCGCGGTCTGGCCGCGAATACGATCAACCAACAACTGGCGGCTGTTCGATGGCTGGCGCACGAAGCTGCCGATGCGGGTCTGTTGAGTCCCGAGCTGGCCGCAGGCATCAGCCGCGTGAAAGGCGTCAAGCAGCTTGGATTTCGTGCCGGCAATTGGCTGAGTGCGGAGGAAAGTTCGGAAGTGTTGAAGCACGCCTATGGTCCTTCGCTGCGCGCCAAGCGTGATTACGCGATGCTGGCCATGCTGTCTGGTTGTGGTTTTCGTAGATCGGAGCTAGTCGGTTTGGAGATGCATGAGATCCAGATGCGCCAAGGGCACTGGGCGGTGGTCGATCTGATCGGCAAGGGCGGCCACATTCGTACCGTTCCCATTCCCGAATGGGTCGCGTATTCCCAGCCCTGTGACTGGGTGTTTCCCTCAACCCGTCTAAAGGGCAAGCAGCCGCGTGTCGCCAACATGTTTGTCGAAGATCATCTGCGGCCAGCCGCTGTCAAAGCGGGCATTCTTTCATCGCACCTGGACAATCACGGCCGACTCGTGGATGACGACCCACGACGATTCGGTTTTCACAATCTGCGCCACAGCCTCGCGTCATTTCTCATCCGGATCAGAACCGATCCAAAGACTGTGCAAACTCTGCTTCGCCACAGCGACGTCAAGCTGACGCTTCAGTTCTACACCCACGCCGTCAGCCGCGATCGCATGGTCGCAGCCGGGAAAATGCTAACTGCGATTCTTAGCCACGCGCCAGGCAAAAACGGACTGACAGCGGACTGAATTGGAAGACAGTTGCAGATAACTTCTTCAAGGACATAGACGTGCCTTGATCTCCTTGCCCCACGTTCCAGATCTTTCGCATCGCCCGGACGATGATTTCTCTGTTTTCTGGCCCGCGCCACCTCATGCGGCGGAGCTGATTGTCGCATCTGCCAATTTGTGCACCGACGCCACGGATGAGAACAGCGGTATCAGACCCTCGACTAACGTGGGGTGAGTCAAGACGGCGTCGCGCAGAGCCGTATACGGCAGTCCGGCGATCATAGCAAACTGGACGGCCCCCATGACCTCCCCTGCACCAACACCAAACGCGGTGAAGCCGACGACGCGATCGCCATCGGCCTGTACCAGAGCTTTCAAAAACCCGCGGGTTTCCGAAAGCGTTCGGGCACGCAGATTGCTTTCCATCGGGACCTTAAACAGCCGATACGGAATCCCTTGCGCCTTTGCTTCAGTCTCACTCAAGCCGATACGTGCAAGCTCAGGGTCGGTAAACAGACAATATGGGACTTGCCTGCCCGTGGTCATACGGTTGCCGCCGGTTAAATTGGCATGGACTACACGGAAATCGTCGATGCTGATGTGCGTGAACTGCGGGCTACCTGCGACCTCTCCGATCGCCCAGACGCCGGGCGCGGTGGTCTGCAGCCGCTCATTGACCTTGATGTATCCCCGGTCGGTGAGCTCAACGCCGGTCAGTTCCAGGCCAAGTCCTTCGGTGTTCGGATTGCGGCCTGTGGCGACCAATATATGAGTGCCCTTTAGGACTTTTTCAGTTCCGTTCTGCCCGACGACGACACTCACCGAGTCGCCACACTTGCCCGACACTTGCTTGATCCGTGCATCCAGCAGAATGTCGATGCCTTCATCTGTGAGCAGGCTGCGAAGAGCCTCGCATACGTCCTGGTCTTCTTTGGACATCAATCGTCCATTGCGATCAATCACAGTCACTTTGCTGCCAAATCGCCGCATGGCCTGGGAAAGCTCTACTCCCACGTAGCCACCGCCGATAACGAGCAGATGTTCGGGGACTTGGCCCAATTCGAGCGCCTCGATGTGCGTAAGTGGTTGCGCTTCAGCAAGACCAGGAATTGGGTCCAATGAGGCCCGTGTGCCGGTACTGACGATCACATTAGTACCACGGAGTTGACGAGAGCTCCCGTCGGGGAGGGCGGCCTCCACAGTTCTCGGAGCAACGAAACGTCCGATGCCCAAAATGAACTCGGCGCCCGTCTTCCGGTAATTCTCCATATACATCTCGTTCAGGCCGACGACCATCTTGCGCTTGCGGTCTCGGACGCCCGACATCTCTATCGTGAAGCCATCGTGAGCAATGCCAAACTCTTTGCTTTGGCGAAAGTAGTCCACAACTTTCGCACTATGGATAATGTTCTTACTCGGAAGGCACGCAATATTAGGGCAAGAGCCGCCAATATACTTGCGATCGACGACTGCGACGCGCTTGCCTTCGCCAGCAAACGTCCACGCAGCGACGGTCGAGCCCGTGCCGCCACCGAGAATCACCAGATCAAATTCTTCCGGCTGCGACTTCTTAAGAACATGGGCGGATGGAGCGGTCGCGGTGCTCTTCATGCGACTTTTCCTTTCTGAGCAACAGGTTCGCTCTTGGCTTGCATTGATTTGACGAGGTCGGCTGCCGACGCTCCTTCGAGCGACAGTCCGTAGCCAACTTCTCGCACGATGCGTTCTTTCAAGGGCTGCATGAAGTGTACGCGTGTGTTGCGGCGTGTCACTTCCGGGGCTTTCAAGTACAGCTCTGCCAATTCCCGCGCTCGGCTGAGCGCCTTACCATTCGGCACAACTTCGGCAACCACTCCCCATTCATATGCGGTACGCGCCGT
>DASQIH010000031.1:0-5616 GCA_035631655.1 Terriglobales bacterium | reverse complement strand
GCTCGCAGCTCTTCCAGCATTTTAATGATGTTCATAAGTGCAGACCAACCGCGTTGCTTCGGGGTAACATGTTTCGCAAACTCGCAGGGACCCGTCTCCGATTGGACGAAGATCTCCCAATGGGATCGCGCCGCCGCAAGCGTCGCAACGGTGGACAATCCCCTGGGCAAGTTTGATGGCAGGTCCGGAATCTTCCATTCGGCGTATAGCTCCCAGTTTATACGTCTTTTTGTTCGTGGTGTTTTTGCTCGTACCAGCCGCACTCTTGAGAGGTGGGCGCCCACAGAGACCTTCCGGCCGACTATGCACGGTTCTTTCGTGCCCTTGGCAACCGAATCCGTTCCTACAGAACCGACCACAAGCTAAGCCAAGAGGATATGATTTCGTACGGCTTCAGCGTCCGGCACTGGCAGATGATTGAAAGTGGCCGGCCGATAACAGTCTTTACCCTTCTGCGGGTATGCGAGGCTTTTGAAGTCCAGCCCGAACAGCTGATCGCCGGTCTAGGACAACATCTCCGGAAGCGCCGCAAGATTTGAGCCTAATAGGATTCCACGAAGGCCGTTGTTGGATAGAACGCGCGTCAGGTCTTCGCCAAACGCAGCGGTAAGTCCTCTGCCACTACAGGTATCCGGTGCCTGAAATCCATGAGAGCAACTCATTTGGTGGAATCTGAAACATGCCTTAAAAAGGGGAATGCGAGAATACCTCCCCAGCATTCACACAGGCCACGAAAGGCTGCCAGACATCGCATTCGCCCGCGGAGAGCTTCCTCTCGTTGCTGGGGATCGAAGAGCATGTCGGACGCTGGTCGACATAAACGAACTGTCCCGCCGCCTCAGCATCGCCAAGGGTACGCTCTACAACTGGGTTTATTTGCGCCGCATTCCCTATGTCAAAGCCGGCCGATGCTTACGCTTCGACCCCGACAAGGTATTTGAATCCCTCCGCCAGTGCCCTACAATAAATGAAGCTGGCAGGAGGTAGAAGGAGCTGTTATGGCACTCTACCGACGGGGCCGGATTTGGTACGCAGACTATCACGCCGACGGTGTTCGGGTTCAAGAAAGCACTGGTACGGCAAACAAGCGCGAGGCCGAGAAGATTTTGGCTCTTCGCGTGTCAGAAGTTCAACGAGGGGTTTTCGTCAAGCCGGTAAATATCACGTTGCCGGAGTTCGGTGAGAGATACATCGAGTATGCGAAAGCCCACAAGCGTTCATGGAAGCGCGATGTGCAGATGCTAAGCAACCTCCAAGGATTCTTCGGGCCATCTAAACTGCGGGACATCACACCGCTGCGGATCGAGGAATACCAGCAGGCGCGGGTCAAAGATGTATGCCCGGCGACGTCAAACCGGGAGCTGGCTTTGCTCAAGCATATGTTCAACATTGCGGAACGATGGGGACAGCACCAGGGGACGAATCCCGTCCGGCTGGTGAAGTTCCTGCCGGAGAACAATTACCGCTTCCGGACGCTTAGCGAGGACGAGGAGCGCAGGCTCCTTCTTGCCTCACCGCCCTATCTGAGGGAGATGATCCTGTTTGCGATCAACACTGGCCTTCGCACGAACGAAATTTTCAATCTTGCATGGGAGGACATCGATATAGAACAGAAACGCTTAAAGATGGTCGTGAAGAAAAACCAGAAGGCCTTGAGCCTACCCTTGAACGAAACTGCTTTCGGAATCGTCGAGGGACGGCCCAAGCATGGCCGCTATGTGTTCCACAACCCGATGACAGGGGACCGGTTCAAGGACGTGAAGGGCGCTCTTCTGGCGGCCGTAAAACGTGCAGGACTTCCGAAGGTCACCTGGCATATGTTCCGGCATACGTTTGCCTCACGGTTGACGCGCAGTGGCGTCGATATCGTGACCGTGAAGGAGTTGCTTGGGCACGCAAATATCAGCGTAACGATGCGCTACGCGCATTCTAACGATGAGACGAAGCGCCGGGCGGTGGACCGGTTGGGTACCAGTGACAAAATAGTGACAATCGTCCCACGGAGGGCGAAGATCGCAGTATAATGTAGTGACAGTGACCACAACTCATTGATATCAGGTGAGTTAAAAACGGAGAGGTGGCTGAGTGGTCGAAAGCAGCGGTTTGCTAAACCGCCGCACGGTCTGGCTGTACGGGGTCGACATCCCACCCTCACCTCTCAGGATCCCGACCGCCTGTCAGCTAGGTTTACCGTTTTCTCCCGCCTTCCCACGCAAGATTTCACTCGCTGCCAGTTCGACGTAGTGGTCGGCAACTGGCCCCACCGTGCCAAGGCGTTTTTGAAGTTCCTGTCCGAGCGCTGTTCTGGCCGGAGTACTTTCGGTCTGCACACCCCACAACCGCTTCCGTTCGTGCTCGACGGCTCTCCGGATTCTCTTGGTGACTTCCCGTTTGCCCGCGCCGGCCAAACGGCAGAGAACATCCTCGCTTGAGAGCAGCTGATCCAAATCGGGATAACAGTGGTCCCAAATGAACTCAGCGGTTTGTTCACCGAGGTCGGCGAGCTCGATTCCGCCTTGGTCGTTCAGGCGGAAATCTATCATGCATGTCTCAAGGGGAACCAGCCAAGCTGGTTCTGCGCCCGCCCATTCATCCAATTGCACGACTGCAGCACGCTCACCGTCCGCCTTGACTATGGAAAAGTCACCGTTTGGCCACCGGCAAAGGTACAGATTCGACTCCAGTTCGTCAAGTTCATCCTCTGTCTCGGCGTGATCGACCGCTGTGTCGGGACGCGGGGTTGCCGACGTACCCAGTTCCACATCCCAGGTCGATGGCTCGATAGATCTACAAGATAGGCTCGTGATCTCTACATTTGCTTCTGATAGTAACGGATTGAGCTCCAATAGCTCCATAAGGGCCTGCTCCGTCCCATCTATGAATTCGTTTGCTGGCACCAATTGAGGGCCGCCCCCATCGTCGCGGTGGGCTGCACGACCTCCACGTATGTAGTGCTGCCTGGCGGATTCGATCGCTTTCGCTTCACCATCTTTGTCCAGAGTGACAACCAACTCGAGCCTGAATTTGGAAGGCATAGATTTCGTCCCTGTTCCTTCATACACCTGAATCGCCGGGCCGTCAAATGAGTTCCAGGTTTGTTCCGGGGCCCTGCCGAAAACTTCTGGCGCGGACGCTCCTTGCAATACACCAGCTTCGTAAGTCGATTTGAATTGCCCACTTGCCTGATGGCCCGCGGTAATCCCGGTGGTGCTGGCAAACAGGTGTCAAAACTCATTTGGCGCTTTCGTGGGTTTGGCCTATAACTGAATTACTCGCAAGCCTCAGGCGACGATTCATCGCGAGATCGGAGAAGTGTATGGCGACCTCCCCCAATTTTGCAGTTCCTGCCGGTAGGCAAGAGAATCGGCGCGCCAAGCCGTCCGTTCTCGATTCGGCTTCAAATCAAGCTGACGCGAACCCGACGAACGGCGCAGGGCACGAAACCGCTGGAAACATCAGACGCGTGTTGTTTGAGCTTGGTGTCGAACCCAGCCTAACGGTTCTGGAAGCTGCCGCCATTCTGCGCTGGTCCTACTGGAAGGCCCGGCGGTACTTCAGTCAGGTAGACGGCATATGCGTGTCCTACCAACCGAAGCGCTACAAAAGGCCGTACCGCACGTTTACGATTCCCATCAGCGTTTTCGCTCGCGAGTGGCAAAAGATGACCGGCCACGAGCCGGAGGCCGCACATGTCCTCCGCCACCGTCTGGCTTTGGCGATTCAGAAGTAGCCGACGCCGTTAGCGGGCCGATCGCCACTGCGTCCGCGTCCCAAGTGCGACGGCGGGCTTCGATTGCTTTCTCCATCCGCTTCTTCGTCAGTGCCACGTAATACTTCTCGGTAGTCTTGCGAGACTTGTGGCCGAGCAGCAGTTGCACATCTTCGAGCGATCCGCCGCCCTCTAGGACCTCAATCGCTAATGTGTCCCGCCACTCATGCGTCCGCTTGCCTTCGATGCCGGCTTCCACGTAGAGCTTCCTCATCTTTTCCGACCAGTCGTTGACCGCCGTCTTGATAGTCGAGGTGCCCGTCCAAAAGAAATACTCGGTGCTCTTCGGCGGAAGTTTACGGGTCAGTTCCACAACGAACGGCGGGAGAGGTACGAAGACTGGTTGCTCGTTTTTTTCCTGGCTGACGATCATGAGACCGTCCTCCCGGAGCGAATCCGTCCGCAGAGTCACCACGTCGACCAAGCGCAATCCACTATATCTCTGAATCAGCACAAAGGCCATCGCCGCTTGCGCAATGTTCGGAAAGACGCGCGGTATCGCCTCCAGCAGCCGTTGCTTCTCTTCGGCAGTTTTCTTCTTTACCTCAATCCGAGGGGTCTTAACGGCCAGTAACAGTTCGGCGGGATTCTCCGGGATCCATCGAAGCTCCCGCGCGCGACGAAAGAACATTTTTACGAATTCCTGGTTCTTTTGTTTGCCAAGCTGGCTCTTCGGCTGCCTAACAAGCTCCCCCGTGCTCTCGCGGTTCTTGCGCAGCCGGCCCTGCCATGTCTCCTGAAAAACCGAGAGGTGTTCGGTCTTCACGTCTTTCAGGTAGACGATTCCGCGGTCACGGAGAAATGGAGCGAGCGGCCGGAGAATCCCAGCGATCTTCTGGATCGTCAGGTTCGTGCTCTCTTTGTGCGCGTCGAGTGTTCCGCGTTTTTCAGTGAGGTAATCCTCGATCGCTTGCTCCACCGTCTTGAAGGCATTGGGATCGGGCTTCCCATTCTGCCCGGAGAGGAATTGCACGGTCCATTGATCGATCAACTCTTCGGCGGCAAGTTTCTCCCGCACACCTAGCTTCGCGAGCGAACCATTGAACGTAAAGGGCGCGATGTTTAGGTCTGGGTGCCGGACTAGAAGCCTTGCGTAGATGGGGCAGCCGCACCCGAAAATCAATCGCGACGGCAGCCGCTTTGGGTTCTTGCGGCTTGGGGAAGCATTACGACAGTCGACTCTGTGACGCACGAAGATGTCGCGCATGCCCCAAATTGTAGCGCAAACTCGCTACAGTTGGAAGTCAGTTCTTCTAAGTACATCCACTACAACAAGTTGTAGTGGCGGAGGAAGAGGGATTCGAACCCCCGAGCGAGTTACCCCGCTAACGGTTTTCAAGACCGCCGGTTTCAACCACTCACCCATTCCTCCACTTCCAAACTACCCGATTTCCTCAACTCTGCGCAATCATGGTTGACTAGGGGTGGAGCTCACATGCGCGGATTGTTGCTATTTGCGGCCGGCGTCATCGCCGGAATCTTGATCATGCAGCCTGGCCAGGCCCAGCCGGATAGGATTCCGGGCATCCGGCTGAATCATGTCGGAGTTTTTGCGAAGAACTTCGACGAATCCTACAACTTCTACACCAAGACCATGGGTTTCCGCGAAGCTTTCTCGCTGAAAGACAAAGACGGCAAGCCCACGGTGACTTATGTGCAGATCAATCGGGACACGTTCCTGGAGTTGGCCGCGGCTACCGGCGACCGGTCGCCCGGCGTCAGCCACGTCGGAATTCTGGCCGACGATCTGAACGGAACCGTGGCCGCGCTCCGCCAGCGCGGCGTCAAAGTAGACGATCCTCGCAGCGGTGCCACCAAAGCGCCGTTGACCAGCGTAATCGATCCCA
>DASQIH010000030.1:0-48692 GCA_035631655.1 Terriglobales bacterium | reverse complement strand
GCCACTCAAATCGTCGATCTTTATCACGCCCGCCAGCACCTGTGGAGCTTAGCCGCCAAGCTCTACGCCAACGATTCGCCCGCCCAGAAACGCTGGGTTATGGTGAGGAAAGACAAGCTGGACAATGGGGAAATCGAAGCTCTAGTGGCGTCGCTGCGCTCGGTGGCGGCTTCTCATCCCGAACTGGCCGGAGACATCCGGACCGAAGCCGCTTACTTCCAAGATAATAAAGAGCGCATGCGTTACCCCAAGTTTCGCAAGCAGGGATTATTCGTGGGCTCGGGAGTGATTGAAGCCGGGTGTAAAACCGTGCTGGGCAGGCTCAAACGGTCAGGGATGCTCTGGACGGTGCGCGGAGCCAACGCCATCATCGCACTTCGATGTTGCCAGCTCAGCGGCAAGTTCGAGGACTACTGGGAGGCCCGACGGGCATAAATCTCACTTTAAAGTCGCGCACCCCGCAAATTGCCGAGTCCGATTAGCCACCAAAGCACCAGCGAGGCAGGTGCCGTTTGTTATTCTTGCAACGTGCGGCGAATCCACAGGAATAGCTGGCTGCTGGCCATCCTATCCGGTGTCCTCGAGATCGTCATCTTTCCTCTGCCCGGCTTGCACATGGTCTGTTGGATTGCACTCGCCCCACTACTCGTGGCCGTATTGCATGCCCGGGAAGCGGACACCCTGCAGCTTTCGGATTCTCCCGGCGTCCGGCTGGTCCCGGCAAATCCTGCCCAGGGATTCCTGCTGGGGTATCTCAGTGGGATCATTTGGTACGCAGGGACCTGCTATTGGGTTTATAACACGATGCATCAGTACGGCGGGTTAAGCGCTCCTGCCGCGTTGGGCGTGCTGTTTCTGTTCTGCTTGTACTTGGCCCTTTATCACGGAGCTTTCGGCGCGCTCCTCGCCTTGGTGGCGGACCCTGGCCGTCCGCTCAGCCGCCGCGCTCTGCTTGCGGCGCCGTTTCTGTGGGTTGCCGTCGAGCTCGCCCGTACCCGCATCACAGGTTTCCCCTGGGACCTGCTCGGCACCGTGCAGGTGGATAACATTCCCTTGGCCCGGGTTGCGGGTTTCACCGGCGTCTATGGCCTGTCCCTAGAGATCATGCTGGTGAATACAGCTTTTGCCACGGCCTTCCTGGTACGCCGTGACAAACGCAAAACTCTGCTGATCGCGGGCCTCTGTGCCGCCGTAGCCCTGCAGGCGGGGAGGTGGATTGAGCCTCCTCGCCCCCCTGCGGACCACACGGCCTATCTCGTCCAGCAGAACATCCCTATCCTGGACAGTTCAGGATGGACCAAAGACTATCTGGAAGGGACCCTGCGCGACCTCCTGTGGATCAGCGAGAAACCGACCTCCGAAGGCACAAAAAATCCAGACCTTGTTGTCTGGCCAGAGTCGCCCGCCCCGTTCTACGCCAGCGACCCACTTTTTCGGGAGGCGGTCAGCAGCCTTGCTCGGCAAATGCACACCTGGGTCCTCACCGGGAGTATCGGCGTTCGCAACGCCACGCAGGTGCCTGAGGAGGGCACCGCCGTCTACAACTCCGCTGCGCTGATTGGTCCTGATGGCGAATGGGTGGCTCGCTATGACAAGGTCCACCTGGTTCCCTTCGGAGAATATCTCCCCTTCAAGAAAATATTTTCCTTTGCTGGTGGTTTAACCAAAGAGGTCGGGGATTTCAGCCGCGGCACATCTCGCACGCCGCTGAATGCTGGTGGCCAGAAATTAGGCGTGTTTATCTGCTACGAGTCGGTCTTCCCGGATGAAGTGCGGCAGTTCGCCAAGAATGGTGCGCAGGTGCTTGTCAATATTTCCAACGACGGCTGGTATGGCGACAGCGGCGCCTACGCCCAGCACCTGCTGCAATCGCGTATGCGGGCTGTCGAGAATAACCGCTGGCTTCTGCTCGACACCAATACGGGAGTTACGGCTTCCATCAATCCGTATGGGCGGATTGAGAAGAGCCTTCCTCGCAAGGTACGTGCGACCTTGCAGGCTCCCTACGCTCTGACCAACGTAACCACTTTCTATAGTCGCCACGGTGACTGGTTCGCTTCCCTGTGTGCGATAATTTCTCTGGGAACATTGTTGACGCTCTTCCCGTTCGGTACAAAAACAGGGCGATAAATGGTCGAGGAATTAGAACAAGAATACACTGCGCTGAAAGATAAAGTCCGCGACCTGCGGGAGTATCTTTGACGCGGACAAGCTTAAACAACAATTAGCTGAGATCGAAAAGCAGGTTGCCGACCCCAATCTGTGGTCGAACCCCGAAAAGACCCAAACCATCATGCGGGAGCGCAAGCGCCTGCAGGACGTGTTGCGCACCGAAGAGGATCTGGTCCGCCGCGAGAACGATATCAACACGTACTTTGACTTGGCTCGTGAGGGCGAGAACGTGGAGTCGGAGTTGCGCGGTGAGATTGGCTCGCTGCGCGAGATGGTGGAGCGGCTGGAGACCGAAAGCCTGCTCTCCGGCGAGAACGATGCGCGCAACGCGATCGTAACCATTCACCCCGGCGCCGGCGGCACAGAATCGCAGGACTGGGCCGATATGCTGCTCCGCATGTATCTACGCTGGGCCGAACGCCAGGCTTTTCAAACTGTGCTCAATGACTACCAGCCTGGCGAAGAAGCGGGCATGAAATCGGCCACTTTCACGATCAACGGGGACTATGCATTTGGCTTGCTCACCGGCGAAATTGGTGTGCATCGCTTGGTCCGCATCTCGCCATTCGACCAGGCGAAGCGGCGGCATACTTCTTTTGCCAGCGTCTTCGTTTCGCCCGAAATCGACGAGAGCATTCAAGTGGACATCAAGCCCGAGGATTTGCGGGTGGACACCTACCGCTCCAGCGGCAAAGGCGGCCAGCATGTGAACACCACTGACTCCGCAGTGCGTATCACACACATGCCCACAGGAATTGTGGTCAGCTGCCAGAACGAACGCTCGCAACACAAAAACCGCGAGCGCGCCATGAGCATGTTACGTTCGAAGCTTTATGAATTCGAGCTGGAGAAAAAGCGCGAAGCCACCAAGAAGATTGAAGATTCCAAGCTCGATATCGACTTTGGCTCGCAGATTCGCTCCTACGTGCTGCAACCTTATCGCATGGTGAAGGATCATCGAACCAAGGTGGAGGTTGGCGACGTGGATCGCGTGCTCGACGGGGACTTGCAGCCGTTTATTCGGGCCTACTTGTTGATGCGTCGTGGAGAAAGGCAGGCATGACGACGCGCCAGACCATCGTAAGCCAGGGAATTCGCCTGGAGTACCTCACGATCGGCTGGAACTGCATGGAAGCCGTGGTAGCGATGGTTTCCGGCCTCATCGCAGGCAGTATCGCTCTAGTGGGGTTTGGTATTGATTCCGTCATTGAAGTCTCCTCCGGGGCCATTCTGCTTTGGCGTCTAGGTGCTGACCAAGCGCAGAGCAGCGAGCGGGCCGAACACGTGGCGGTGCGCCTCGTAGGGGCCGGTTTCTTGGTCCTGGCCACCTATGTCACGTACGATGCCCTCTCATCTTTGGTTCGACACGAGGCTCCGGAGAAGAGCGTGGTGGGCATCGTGCTCGCCATCCTATCGCTCATTGTGATGCCCATGCTGGCTCACGCCAAGCGACGAGTTGCCCTTGGTCTGGGCAGCGGGGCCATGCGGGCAGATTCTCGCCAGACCGATATCTGCGCATATTTGTCGGCTATCCTGCTAGGCGGGCTGGTACTGAACGCGCTGTTCGGCTGGTGGTGGGCTGATCCGGTTGCTGGTTTAATCATGGTGCCGCTGATTGCGTACGAAGGTATTGAGGCGGTTCAGGGAAAAACGTGCTGTGCGGAGCCGGCTTGCGGCAAGGAACTTGTGGATGAGCATCGCGGATAGGAAAAGCCGAAACCAGCGCAGGCCGGGGGCGGCACGTCCTTTGCTCGGCCCCCGCTTCTACGATGCCCTTGTCTTCGCTGCCCGAAAGCATGCCCACCAAACTCGCAAGAAGACTGCTGTCCCTTACATGGCGCACCTCATGAGCGTATCCGCGCTCGTTCTGGAAGCCGGTGGCGACGAGGACCTGGCTATAGCGGCGCTGCTTCATGACGTGGTGGAGGACTGTGGCGGCAAGCCGATGCTGAAAGAAGTGCGCCGGCGTTTTGGGCGAAGAGTAGCTCACGTTGTGGATGGCTGCACGGATGCGGATACTTATCCCAAGCCGCCCTGGCGCGAGCGAAAAATCCAATACTTAGAACGTCTAAAGATGGCCGATGCCGATGTCCGCCTGGTTTCTGCCGCGGACAAACTGCACAACGCACGCACGATCCTGGCGGATTACCGCGATCTGGGCGAGTCGGTGTTTGAGCGTTTCACGGGCAAACGTGAGGGCACGCTCTGGTACTATCGGGCGCTAGCCGAGGAACTCCGTCGCGGAAAGGCGAATCGCCTGGTGGATGAGTTGGAAAGAGTCGTCGCAGAATTGGAGGAACGGGCGGGGTGTAACCGGCGGGTGGATGCGGCGGCGAGCGAAAACGAGTCAGGAAGAAGTTATGTCGCGCATGATTGATCTCATCCGCTCGTCAGCAGTTCCAGCCACCCTGGTGCAGGCTGCCGCCCGCGGCGCTTTGTCTCTGCCCGCCGCCGAGATGATTGAGATCCTGGTGTATCTCGCCAACCACAATAAGATATTTGGTCAGCAGGCGCGAATGACTTTGGCAGGCTGGGAGGAGAAATCCGCACTGGCGGCCGCTTCCGATCCCTCGACTCCCCCGGAAGTGCTGCAGTACATGATTTCTTCGGAGAATCTGCGGCCTCAACTCCTGCCCGCCCTCTTGGAAAACCCGTCCGTTCACCAGGACTGGCTGGTCGAATTGGCAGTCCGTGGCTCGCGCGAAGTTGTCCGTGCCATGATGGCAAGTCCGCATATGAATAAGTCAGCGGCCGTCCAAAATGCTCTGGCCTCAAATCCCCACACAACCGAACCCGATGTTCCTGAGACGGATATCTCCAGAGCCGATATGGTTAATGCCGCGGTTTCCAAAGCTGAACCAGAGGAAGCCAGTCCCTCCACATCTGAGCCGTCTTCCCCCGATGGTGATCAGGTATTGGCTGAGACGGCCGAAGCCCCCGAACCGGCTGGACCCGAGGAGGTGCTGGATGAGGAAGTGAGCACCTATTTGCGCGAGCATGCGGAAGAAATTGCCGCTGAAGAAGGAACTCCCTTCCAGCCCATCGGCGGAGTTTTCGACGAACTGCAACAGGGGACTGCCGAGACTCAATCCGTTGCAGCAGTTCCCGGGCAGGCCGCCGGCAGTGCGACACCAGCAGTTGCTTCGTCTCACGTCCTACCGCACAAGATCGCACATCCTCCCCAGGAAGAGACCAGACGCGGCGGCGCCCTTCAGAAAATCGCCAAGCTGGATATTAAAGGGCGCATCCAGCTGGCCATGAAGGGCAATAAGGAAGAGCGTTCTATCCTGATCCGCGATGGTACCAAGATCGTGGCGCTGGCGGTGCTGGACTCACCCAAGATCACGGATGGCGAGGTGGAGGCCTTCGCCAGTCAGAAGAACGTCTTGGAAGCGGTATTGCGCGGGATTCCTATGAAACGTCGCTTTGCCAAGCATTACCCGGTTATCCGTAACCTGGTGTTCAATCCCCGCACCCCCCTGGATCTTTCGCTCAGCCTCATCAAAAACCTGCTGGTCAATGATCTGAAAAACCTCTCGGCCAACAAGGAAGTTTCTGATACCGTTCGGAAGCTGGCACTAAAGATGTTTAAGCAGAAGATTGATGTCACTAGGAAAAAAGAATAAGGACCACAGAAACGCAGCTCCCGCGATGAGTTCACGTGCTCACAATATAGGAGAGGACACCCCCGTGTCCTCGACCCAAGATGACACCATCACGAAGCTTTTGAAACGCGCCAGGAACATAGCCGTTGTAGGACTCTCTTCCAGTCCCCTTCGTCCCAGCCACGGCGTGGCCGCCTACATGCAGAGCCAGGGCTACCACATCATTCCGGTGAATCCTACGATCGAAGAGGCCCTGGGTGAGCGGTCTTATGCTTCGCTGCTCGATGTTCCGGAGAAGATAGACATCGTCAACATCTTCCGGCGCCCAGAGTTTCTCGAGGAAGTCGTGGATCAGGCGATCCAGCTCAAGGTGCCGGCAATCTGGATGCAGGAAGAAGTGGTCAATGAAACAGCGGCTGACAAAGCACGCAAGGCGGGAATCTTCGTGATCATGGACCGGTGCATACTTAAAGAGCACCGCGCCCGGTTCGATTGATAGGCGTTAGGTGCCCGCTTTGATCACAATTACGCTCGCGTCGTCACGCAGCGGCTCCGGCGCGGCGAAAGACCGCACATCCTGAAGGATACTTTCTGCGCACGCTGCTGCTTGTGCGAAATGAGTTTGCAACCGCGCGATGCCATACTCTTCTTCTTCTGCATTGGCCGCTTCCGTAATGCCGTCACTATAAAACAGAACTTTCGAATTCTCCGGTAAATGGATTTTCGCTTCGGAGAAGGACCCGAACGTCAAGCCCAGCGGCAATCCGGTTTCGGTATTGAGAAAGCGGGTGTGAGAAGAGTCCACCAGCAGCGGAGGCAGATGTCCGGCACTAGCGAAGGTCAAAGTCCGGGTGGCTGGATCGAGCACCGCATACACCATGGTGACAAATTTTCCGTTGGGAAAATCTTCCACCATGAGGCGATTCAGCTTAGTAAGCACCTCCCCCGGCGTGCAGCAGGCTTCCGCCAATGAGCGCAGCATGCCGCGTGTGGCCGACATCAGCAGCGCCGCGGCTGGGCCCTTGCCTGAGACATCCGCCAGCACCAGTCCCCACCGCTCATCATCGAGCGCAATGAAGTCGTACCAATCCCCGCCGACGGCACCCGCCGGAATGGATAAGCCGGCGACCGAGAATCCCGGAATGTAGGGCGGACTCTTGGGGAGCAGTGCCTCCTGGATCGCGCGAGCTTCCTGCACCTCGCGGTTTATGCGTTCTTTTTCAACACGCTCCTTTTGGAAGCGGCGGGCATTATGCACGGCCACCGAAATGTGGCTGCAGAGAGCCTGGAGCAATCGAAGTTGTTCGGCGGGAAAGGCATCGAGCTCATGATGCGAGGCCGTGAACACTCCGATCACTTCGCCATCCACTTCCAGTGGAATAGCAACCTCCGACTGGGTGGCAGGCTCGCAGGCCATGTAATACGCGTCCTTGCTGACGTCCGGCGCATAGCGCATCTGGCCGGTAGCCGCGACGTAGCCGACCATACCTTCTTTTCCAATTTTCAGCCCGTGTCCCTTGCCGTGCATCGTGCAACCGCAAACACCGGCCAATACCATTTCCTGGCGAAGATCGTCTTTCAGATAAATGTTCGCTTCCACGCAGCCGAAGGAAATTGCAATGTCATTAACGATTTGATCGATGAGTTGATCCAGATCAAGAATGGAACTGATTTTCTTCGCCGCTTTTTGCAGCTTGAGAAGTTCATCGACCTGATCGCGCCGGAGGGGACGCGTCGGACGAAGGAAGGCAGCATCACTGGTTCTTGGGCTGGTCGCCATGGCTGAGCTCTCCTTGCAGATCTGGAAGCTAAGGCTCAGTATCTTCTATCCAGACGTGCCCACGCCCGCCTAGGATTCTTTTTTCGAGCCTGGCGGTTCGCTTTTGGGACTCGCCGCGCGCCTTTTTCGAATCTCTTCCAGTCGCTCGCGAATACGCTTCTCGATGCCTTCCGCGGTCGGATGATAGTAAACCCGATTACGCAGGTTGTCCGGCAGACATTGCATATCGGCGACTTTGCTTTCCAGGTCGTGGGCGTATTGATACCCCGAGCCGTAGCCTAATCCTTTCATGAGTCCGGTAGGCGCATTCCGAATGTGGAGGGGGACCGGTTCAGCCACCGTGCGCTCCACATCCCCTTGGACCTCGGCATAGGCCGTGTACAGAGCATTCGACTTGGGTGCAACCGAAAGATAGACCGCCGCCTCGGCCAGCGCCAGATTGCCCTCCGGCATACCAATGAAGTCCACGGCATCGCGCGCGGCCACACACAACGGAAGCGCCTGCGGATCGGCCAAGCCAATGTCTTCGACCGCCATACGCACTAGTCGCCGCGCGATGTACAGCGGATCCTCTCCTGCTTCCAACATGCGACCCAGCCAGTACAGAGCCGCGTCGGGATCGCTGTTGCGTACCGATTTGTGCAACGCCGAGATCAGGTTGTAGTGCTCCTCGCCAGCTTTGTCATAAAGCAGGACTCGCTTCTGCAGCGCATCTTGAACGATTTCGTCGGTGATCTCGGCGCCAACCTCTTTCCCGGAGCGTTCCCTGGCCAGGGCTGCTGCAACTTCCAAAACGTTGTAAGCACTGCGCGCGTCGCCACTAGAGTAAGCAGCAATTCGTTGCAGGACATCCTCTGATGTCCGTAGTTTCATCAAACCCAAGCCGCGTTCTTCGTCGGCCAGCGCACGCTGCAAAAGAACCACAATCTGGGCTTCGCTTAGGGGCTTCAGCACGTACACGCGGCAGCGAGAGAGCAATGCGGAAATGATCTCAAACGAAGGATTTTCGGTAGTCGCGCCGATCAGCCGGATGTTGCCCTTCTCGACGTGCGGCAGGAAGGCGTCTTGTTGGGCCTTGTTGAAACGATGGATTTCATCGACAAATAGGATTGTCCGCGTACCGTATTGCCGCGCACGTTCGGCCTCGGCCATCACCTGCTTGATTTCCTTGATCCCGGAGAGCACGGCCGAGAACTCGATGAACTCGGCCTTCGTCATGCGTGCGATAATCTGCGCCAGCGTGGTTTTACCTGTGCCCGGTGGTCCCCAGAAAATCAGTGATCCGGTGTCGTCGCGCTCGATTTGTGTGCGCAGCGGCTTCCGCGGGCCGACGAGATGCTCCTGCCCGACAAACTCATCGAGTGTCCGCGGCCGCATGCGGTCGGCAAGCGGGCGCGTACGGTCGGTGCCACGATCGTCGCTCGGAATGGATTGGAACAAGCTCATTTTCGATTGTTGATTTTCGATTGTCGATTTCTGAATGTTGCGACGATCACCTTCAATCGACAATCAACAAGCGAAAATCAACAATATTTTCTCTGCCTCGCCGCCTCATACAGCACGATACTGGCTGCGACTCCGGCGTTCAGTGACTCCACCTGAGCGGCGTGGGGAATCACAATCACTTCGTCCACAGCTGCCATCACTCCGCGTGGCAGCCCGGCGCCTTCGCTCCCGATAAACACCGCCGCCGGACCAGTGAGGTTTGCTTGATTCAGCGGGGTTCCCTTATGCGAAGACGTGGCCAAAAGACGTACACTCTTCCCCCGCAGCGTGGGGATTACGTCCGCCAGTTTGGTTCGCACAACCGGCAGGCGGAAAATCGAGCCGGCCGACGCCCGCACCGCTTTGGCGTTGAATGGACTGACCGTGTTTTCTCCCAACAGCACCCCGCTCGCCCCGAAAGCCTCAGCCGAACGAAGAATCGTGCCCAGGTTTCCGGGATCCTGCACGCCGGCGACTCCAACCAAAATTCCGGCCTGCGTGTCGCGGACACTCCCTGCGATTTCGCTCAGGGCAGGCTTGTCCGCACTTTCCCGAAGTACATCGTCAACCGAGAACTCTTTAACCCGTACCAGGGCGGCTACCCCTTGCGGCGTCTCGCTCGGCACAATTCCGTCGAACAGCTTTTCCGGTAGCACAAGGGTTTCGACATGGGCGCCGATCTGAGGCAGCAGCCGCTCGGCCTTGGTCTGGGCCGCCTCGCTGAAAAACACCGCCTCGAACCGCAATCCGCTTCGAATGGCCTCTTCCACGACGCGTAATCCTTCAATTGCGCACGCTCGGGACTCGGTGAGTTCACCGGACGAAAAAGCGCGGCGCAGTTCCTTTACGAGCGTATTATGCCGGCCTTCGACGCGTCGAAGCCGGTCGTGGACAGGGCTTTTCATAAGGCTACTGCGGCCATCAGCATAATACGCTGAGGGAGGCGACCTTGCGGCTTCTCCCGTGGTATGTTACTTTCGCTGGTTTTTGGAGATGCGCGTAGAAAGGGAGGCCGTGGTTCGCGCCGAAATTGTCAAAATCAATACGGAAAACCCCGAGCCGTCGCTGATTCGCTACGCCGCCGAACAGATCCGCGCCGGGCAAGTTCTGGGTATGCCCACGGATACATTTTACGGACTCGCGGCTGATCCCCTGAACCTGCGCGCCGTGGAGCGCGTCTACGAGATCAAGTCCCGCTCCCGACACAAGCCACTCTCTCTGTTGATCGAAAGCACCGACCAGGCTGAGGATTTGGCCAAACCCCTGCCCGACGAGTTCTACAAACTGGCTAAGCGTTTCTGGCCGGGTCCGCTGACCATGATCGTTCGCGCCGGCTCGCGCGTGCCCCTGAAGGTCACCGCCAATACCGGCAATGTTGCGCTTCGGGTGCCGGCCGCGAAGATTCCCCTGGCAGTCGTACGCAGCGCGGGTATCCCTATCACAGCCACCTCTGCGAATCTCAGCGGAGCCAGCGAATGTACTACAGCGGTTGAGGTGCGGGATCAGCTGCAAGATCGCATTTCCATCATCGTGGACGGCGGCACCTCGCCTCGCGAAATTGCTTCCACCATCGTCGACCTTACCGACCCGGAAGCCCGCTGGAAGGTAATCCGCGAAGGCGCTATTCCTTCCCACGAGATTTCTGAGTTCTTCGCCCAGGGATGAATGATTCCTTCGTTAAACGGCCTTGGCACAACCACTGGTTTTTCCGGCTGGTATTGCTGATCGCGGTCCTGGTCCTGGTATTTGTTGTAGTTATTTCTGGCCGCATCGTCCACGAAGCAGACCTGCAAGAAATCCACCCCGCCGACGCTATTGTGGTCTTCGGCGCCGCTGAGTATTACGGGCGTCCGTCACCTGTCTACCGTGCGCGTCTGGATCATGCTTTCGATCTGTTTCAGCAGCACGTCGCGCCCGTAATCATCACCACCGGCGGGGCGGGCGAAGATCCACGCTTTAGCGAGGGCGGAGTCGGGCACGATTACCTGATGCGCCGCGGCATCCCGGAACAGAACCTGATCGCCGAGACGCAAGGGTCAGATACCGCCCAGTCGGCTCAACGAGTAGCCGTGATCATGCACAGGAACAGAATGCGCAGCTGTCTGGCGGTCAGCGACGAGTATCACGTTTTCCGTATTCAGAAGTTGCTGGAGCACGAAGGCATCCAGGTATATGTGGCCCCCCGTCGCGACTCCCGTCCCCATTCGCTCTGGCAAAGGATACTCGCAGTCCTACGGGAGGCCTTCAGCTATCTGGCCTGGCGACTGCGCATCCCCGTCTAACTGATGTCGTCATCCTGAGCCAAGCGTCAGCTTGGCGAAGGATCTCGCATGCGCAAGAATGCCCTGATCGGATGCTGAATCGCCCAGAGCCCCCTACCATTTCATCCTCTCCCGCAACCCCGTGATATGCCCCACATGATGCCGCCCATGCCAGGCGTAAAGAGCGAGTGTTTGGTCGAGGTTCATCTGGCCCAGCTCCGGATGGCGAAAAGTTCTCTTCCAGTCATCAGGTTTCAAGGAGCGAAGCAACAGAACCCATCGCTGGTGCAAGGATTCGAGCAGATTAAGCGAGACCTCTACGGGTGTCAGCTTGGTGTCCGCCAGTTCCGCCCAACGATCTTCGCAATATGGCTTAATCGTGGGTTCTTCTTCGGTTAGCGCCAGCTTGAAGCGGACGTAACTATTGAGATGGCTATCCGGGACGTGGTGCACAACCTGTCGCACCGTCCACCCGCCGTCACGATAGGGTGTATCCAGTTGCTTGTCCGATAAGCCGTGAATGGCAGCCTTCAGTCTGGGTGGCGCTTCCTCGATGTCCTTAATAAACTTTTCTCGCTCAGCCTGACTGGCCGGCGCCTGCCCGTTGAACTTGCCGATAGGATAACGAGGATCGCTCATTGCTCCCTCCGATTAGCTCTCGGTTCCCAGTTGAGCTTCGATAGCTCTGCCACTATTCGATTCCCGTAAGAACCCCCAACTAAGAACTGAGAACTGGGAACAGAGAACCGAGAACTAGAGTGATGAGATGTACCGCCAGTGTGAGAAGCGGCAGAAATTACTTTACCAGAGCCAGGATGCGCACCGGCCCGCCCGATCCGCCGTCGAGCTTCATCGGAGCCACCACCACCATTGCTCCCGCTTCCGGCACGAGTCCCAGGTTGGCGACATTTTCCAAGTGATAAAGGCTGTGTGAAAGAGTGTACTTGTGAACCGGGAAATCCTTTGACGGCCCATAGTCGATGCTCAGTGTGTCAATCCCCAGCCCAATGGTGTTTCGTCCTTCCACCAGGAAGCGTGCCGCTTCTTCGGAATAACCAGGGAAGTGCATGACACCTTTTGCATCCGCGTTCCGATAGTCTTTGACAGAAGACCACCGTGACTCCCACCCGGTGCGCGCCATGACCACGGCTCCCTGCGGAATTTGGCCGTTGGCCTTCTCCCAGGTGGCGATGTCATCAAGCGAAATCTGATAATCAGGATTCCGCTCGACGTTTGCTTTGACATCGAGCACCACGAGCGGCGCCAGTAGCCGCTCCGTAGGGATTTTATTCACGGTCCATAGACCCTGAGCGAAGTGCGCCGGAGCGTCAATATGCGTGCCGAAGTGCTCCGGCAAGCAGATCTCGCGCGCGAAATAGCCATCTTTTTTGACAGTGGCAACCGTCTTCACTCGAAAGGCCGACTTCTCTTGCGGTTCGTAAGTTGGCGTGCTGCTGCCTACCGTATGCGTCAGGTCAATGACCGCCGCAAAACCGGAACTCTGGGCCGGAGTGGTGTGCCGTTGCGCAAACAGAAGGATTGCCAGCGCCAGGGCATAACCTATAACAAACGTCTTCCACTTCATTACATTTTCCGTGCGTGCATGGTCGGGCAGGTCTCACAATTTTTGGGAACAACCAGCCACCGTTGGTCAGATGCACCGATCAATTCGAAGGTTCTTCAGAATTTTCTCCCGCCGAACCTTTGGGTTCAAGAAACCTCGGGACATGACCTTAGGGTTGAAGATACAAAACCTGAGAGGAATGTCAGCAATTCGGTAATTTGCTAGTGCGAGAACCGGCCAAAGAGTAGAGCGGCAGACGCTGCGACCAACGTGCTGACAAAGTTAACTGCGTCGTTGTTCACTAATCCGCGACGCTCAAGCCACGCGCCCAGCACGCTGTCCAACAGCATCCCGAAAAATCCCACGAGCCCCGCGAGCACAACCCACGACCAGGGGATCAGGCGTACGCCCGCACAAACGAGGCTCACCACGAAGGCAGCCACAGCTCCGGCAGTCGTGCCAGCTAACGTGATTCCGCCGTCAGTTCCTGCGGCGACCACTTCCCAGGTTGTAATCAGTCGGGCGCGATCGCTGTGGGCTTGTCCATATTCGCTGGAGACCGTGTCTGCTGCGGCTTCCGCCAACGCCGCCGCGCAGGCAAGCAGCAAGATGGCTTCGCCTCGAATCGCGAATAGTACAGACGCCACCGTACCAACTCCCAAATTCGCAAACACCTGGGACGCGGTGCGACCCTCGCTTTTCTCTGCAGTTCCCAGTCGTTGTTTTCGCGAGTACCCCAGGCGCGTGGTGATCAACGCCAACACAAACACGCTAACCAGCACAACGAATGCTCCCGGCCCAGCGCTGAAATATAAAAGAAAACTGACCAACGCTCCGGCCGCCGCCCCCGACACACTGACTCCACGTAACCAACGCGCCGCGACGGTGAACACAGCCGTGACTGCGACCGCTGAGCCTGTCCGGTAGGCCATGGCGGCCGTGCTCAGCTGCTCCCACAGAATTGAACCTAACTCCCTCACGTTCAAGAGCATGGCCGTTTTAACAAAGGCTCGCAACCCTTTCCGCGTGTCCGCCGACCGCATCATGTGGGGGTATCTGGCGATTGCACCCAATCCGTCGTACTTTCACCTTCGATTACCTCGGAGCCATTGGCGCATCAAAAGTTTACGTTGTAGGGTAAACTCTTCCCGGCGTGCTCTGGCGCCGATAACTCGCGGGGTAAGACAACTATGGCGGCCTCCGTCTGGTCTGGCTACTTAACGTTTGGATTGATCTCCATGCCGGTAAGACTTTTCTCCGGCGCGCGCCCTTCCGGCATCTCCTTCCACATGCTGCATCGCGATGACTTGTCTCGCATCAAGCAGCAACTCTTCTGTCCCAACGACAATCGTGTGGTGGGGCGCGACGAGATCGTGAAAGGCTACGAGTATCGCAAGGACGAATACGTTGTCATCGAACCTGAAGAGATCAAGAAGATCGAGCCCAAGACCGCCAAGACGATGGAGATCCTGGAATTCGTCAAGTCGAGCGACGTGGATCCCGTTTACTTCGAGTCCTCCTACTACATGATGCCCGAGGAAGCCGGCCGCCGTCCCTATGCGCTGCTCAGCAAGGCTTTGGAAGAGAGTCAGTATGTAGCCATCGCCAAGCTCACCATGCACAATCGTGAGTACACGGTTTTCTTGCGGCCCAAAGAAGGCGGCCTGATGCTGCACACCATGTATTACTCCGACGAGGTGCGCGAAGTGGAAGGCTTCGGCCGCCCGGATGTCGAACTGAAGGAAGGCGAAGTGAAGGTCGCCCACCAGCTCATCGAGGCACTCGCCGGCGAGTGGGACCCGGACAAGTATCACGATACGTTTCAGGAGAACTTGAAAAAGCTGATCGAAGCGAAACTGGAAGGCCAGGAAATCACGCCCGTAGAGAAGCCGAAGAAGCTGGCGCCGGTGGTTGACCTGATGGCGGCGCTCAAGCAGAGCCTGGCCGAAATGGAGGGCAAAAAGAAACCCGCCGCCGCAGCTGCGCAGGAGCAGGAACCGCTCAGCATCGAGCGCAAACCGTCGCGTCGAAAGAGAGCGTGAGAGGCAGCTGCTAGCTACGAGCTCGTAGCTTCTAGCAAAGATCACGCGCAGTCGCCATTCCGCACACCACACGGTGTCATCCTGAGCGGAGCGAAGGATCTATGCATTTCGGACGCGGAATACAGAGATTCTTCGCTGCGCTCAGAATGACCAACCGGTTTCAGAGCTAAGAGCTAATGGCCAAGAGCTGGCAACTACTTCTCTGGCGCATTCTCCCGCTTCCCATTAAAATAAAAAATTCTTCCAAATGCTTCCTCAACGCATGCACTTCACCGGCTTGCTGCCGATGACAACCCGGCGCAGGACTGGCTCGGGCGTGCTCCTGCTTGCGCTGCTGGTCTGGACCGGCTGCGGTGACGTGTTTCGTCCTGTAGCCAATCCCATTCCCGGTCCTCCGCCCGACCCTCAGAATTTCCACTTTGCCATCGTGGCCAGCCAGAATGCGCCCGGCAATCCGGGGAGCGGGATGCAAATCGATGTTTCGGGTGACACGAATGTTGGCACAGTCAAAACCGGATCCCTGGGCGTGGTTCCTCCTGGCCAAGGCCCCGTCCATGCGGCCATCTTGCCGCCTAGCGCCGCCCGCGTTTACGTCGCCAATGGAATGGACGATACGGTTAGCACTTTTACCCCCGCCAGCATTTTCGGTTCGATTGGCGCAGCCAGCACTATTACCCTGCCACAGGGTTCGGATCCGATTTTCGTGCATTCCACCGAATCACAAACCATGTACGTGGCCAATAAGGGAATCTTGTCTGCCTTGTCACCGATCTGTCCAGGCACCTCCACCGTTGCCGCCATCAACACCGCCTCCGAGGTAGTCACTAAGTTCATTTGTGTCGGTCCCCATCCCACCGTTCTGGCGGAAACCCCTAATGCTCAAAAGCTGTACAGCGTCAATGGGGACGGCACGATCTCCAGCATCAATCCCGTAGACCTGTCCGTGAATCCTCCGATCCCGAGTTCAGCATTTTCTGCCACTCCAATCTGGGCTGTCACCAGCCTGGACAATTCTGCACTTTTCGTGCTCGACCAGGCCGGAACTCTCTCTGCGTTCGACACGTTCAATGACAAGTTCGTGGCCGCGACCACTCCTGCTCTAGCGACTCCCGACGCCAATTTCCTTCTGCTGGATCGTCACCTGAACCGGCTCTATGCCACTAATCCCAGGAACAACACAGTAACCGTTCTCGACGCTGCCACCACGAGCGTGAATTCGGCGGCCCCTCGCGGTCCCCAGCTCCTGGCGACGGTTGCCCTGCCCAGCGCAGCGACAAACCCAGTGATGGTCACTGCTCTAAACGACGGGACTCAGGCGTATGTAATCAGCGAACAAACGATTCCTTCCTCAAGTCCGACCACGCTGAATTGGCAAGTCACGGCCATTCGGACGTCCGACAACACGGTAGTGGGCGGGCAACCGATTGCGAGTGGCACTGTCGACCTCACCAGCGCGGACCCAGGTGCCTTAAACGTATGTTCGAACGCCCGCTTCCGCACTGCCATCGCATCTTCGCAGGACAGCAGCAAGGTCTACGTCACGGTCTGCGACGCCGGCACCACCAACATCATTCGCACCTCGGGTAACACGCTAGTGGCGGCGGTCAACTCCCCTGTCAGCGCCTACGTCTCGAGCACAGTCACAATTTCCGCAGTTGCGGTTTCCGGTTCCAGCAGCACGTACACTTACTCGTTGAGCAGCGGGTCCTCGCTGCGCGTCGGAATGGCCATGAACATCAGCGGAATGTCGGACAGCGCGAATAACGGCACGTTTGTGATTGCCAGCCTGGGCAGCGGTACGTTTACGGTTACAAACCCTTCCGCCGTGTCCGCCACCGGACAAGCAGGTATGGGGATTGCTTCGCCTCCGCCGCAGAATCCCGTCTGGGTAGTGGCTGGTCCGTAGTCTTGCTGCAAAAAAAGGCCCGTGTTCGCCGGAACATGACATTCCTGCTACCGGTTGTCCTTCCAATGGCGGCGCCAGCATTCATGATGGCAACTACTCGGCGTCCGATGACGACCTCATTGGAAACTGGGTCTATCACATCGGAGCCTACACTAATCCCTGCCCGAGAGTGCACGGCATCTATCACGCAAATCTGCGCGGCCATATCTACAACAACGTCGTCTTCCAGAACGAGGGATGGGGCATACACACCTGGCACGCGGCCATGCAAGTCATGATCACGAACAACACGGTTTTCAGCAATGCTTAGGGCAGAATTCTTATCGGCGCTCAGAAGCGCGATTTCCCACGCAGGTCGGGGAACAGAAGCATCGACTGGTGCACCATCAGTAACAACATCGTTTTTGATAACGGGGACGTGTCCGGCGGCAATGGCTACGGCCACGAAGAGTAACGGGGCGGTTGGCTACAACAACCAGTACCTCAACAATCTCGTTTACCAGAACGGCCCTGCGAACTGGAACTTGATGCGCCCCGGCCTGGTGACGGGTACGATCACGGCAGACCCTGGGTTCCTTAGGTACCAGGCGGACGGGACCGTCGACTATCACCTGCAGTCGGCCAGTCCAGCCACAACGACTGGGAACAGCGTGAATGCGCCAACTTATGACTTCGATTTTGGTCCCAGACCGATAAACGGCACTTGGAGCATCGGCGCTTATCAGTACGGTACGACGCCGGGACCTTATCCGCAGCCGTAAATGGGAGAGGGTCGCGCTGAAGGGCACCCGGCACCCGGCTTAGGCGTGGTTTTTCCCCGGACAAGCGTACCCTCAGCGTGGGGAAAGTCCTACCTTGCTGCCCCTTGCGCGCCGTCCCTTAGTCGCGAAATCCAATCGTCTGCGGTAGCAACCGTAGGTGAGGAGGTGAAGCTGACGAAACTGGTGCAAGCGCTTCAGTCCCCAGGGCATGAGACGAAGTTAGCTGGAAGTCTGCACTGGAGTCAGTGACAGGCAACGAGCACCCCCGCCCAAGCAAGGCTTGGACGCGCCACCCGTCCGCTACCGATGCATCTCGCAGTGACCCACTGTCCCCCACTGGGTGACTGTTGCCCTCTTTGGTGTCACATAAAACCGAGAGCCGTTACTGTTGGTTTACGTACCTCATGCACGTCTCGTTACCCTGGGCGTCAATCATGCTTTGAATACACCGGCGCTCGGAAACCGGAGCTGGAGCTGTCACTCGTGCTGGAGCAGCAACGGGCGCCGGAGGAGCAACAGGAGCCGGGGGAGCAATAGGGGGCCGAGCGGGGGTGTAGCTGGCAACCTCTCCCTTAGAGCCGCCGAAGTAAAACACCGGACCAACCGTTACGCTGATGTTATTGAGAGCCGTCCCGTACTTTGACGGGCGGGTATAATCCGCCGTTGTTGCGATCCCGAAATGACGCGAGACACGAAAAGACGCACCTCCGCCGAAAGCGAATGCAAAAGCGTTAACCGAGCTGCTCCCCGTACCGATGGTAGGGTCTGTGTACGTGGCGTTAAAACGGTATACGCCTAGCAAGACGTGAGCGAACGGGGCAACACGTCCGGCGTGATAGGTAAGGCGAGGTCCTCCCATGGCCGTTATAGTTGAGGCGGTGAGCTTATCACCGCTAACAGCGAAGTCCTTGTAACTCTTGCTGTCTCGGCTAAACTCTCCCTCTGCGCCGAGCCAACGATAGACCTTGACGTTAGTGGAAGTGCGAAAACCTAGAAAGTTCTGACGCGGTATGGAAACACCCGGCAAGCCGACAAAGTTACCGAGGTCAAAGCTCTCCCACTGAAAGCCGCCGTAAATCTCGGCGGCGGGAGCAGAGGACAGTTGAGCGGTGACCGGCGCACTCGCCGGAACCGCCGCTTGTGAGAAAGCAACAACGGACAGGGCACAAATAACAAGCAACAACATAATGCAGCGTTTCACTATTAATCCTTTAGGAGCTAGTAGCTCAGTAGAAGCTCGTTAGGGCGAACGCCAAATGTGCCGCCCAAGGACTCCTCCTGTTGCTCAAAAGGCTAGAGGGGTCGTGCAGAATATAACGACTTGCTCCGGTTGTGGTCGGTGACCTTTAAATCACGTCGGACACGAGACCAAAGTAACCTAAACGAGAGAAACGAGAGAGTTTAGATGTGCCGTGCGTCGGGAATCTCCGGGAGGCGAGCGGGGGGAGAGGTATACCTTCAGAAACCTCGTCTACGCAGGACGGCGGAGTCTACTCGTGGGGTGATCGAACCGCGAGCCGCTGCGCTTGTTTTTCTAATCTTCCACCAACGCAACTCGTTCTTGCTGACGACGCCGGTTGTAGCGCAGCGCCACATTCATGAATACCCTGCCGCTGCAGGTCTCAATACACATGACCAGCGCCTCGGTATCCTCGCTGCTTTTATCGCCGTGTTCGGACGTGTGTACCTCGGGGGGATGCACGCGGAAGTGGAAGCCCTGGTCATTGAGCGAGGTGATCGCGTTGCCAATGACCTGGTTGGCGAGCTCGCATACCGTCTCGCACATCAGGTCCTCCGACGAGGGCAGTTCTTCTCCCGCCATGCGGCTGGCCACGCGCATTGCCGTCTGCGGATCGACGTCGAAGATGATGCGGCCTTCGATGTCGCCCGACAAGGAGATGACGGCCGCGATACCATGTCGCCGGTAGGCCTCTTCCTCCATGCTGAGGTTCCCGATCGAAGTCGGGCACTGCAGGCTGTCCGCCAGCACGGCGTCTGCCGCGTTGATAAATGGCTGGATCAGCTCCATCCGCATGGTTTATGCTCCCGCGCCCGCAGCACTGGCCACGCTGGCGTCTTCGCCCAGCACGTACTTGATCACCTCATAGAGCACTTCCGGCTTGACCGGCTTCTGCACAAAGTGCCGCGCACCTCGTTGTAACGCCGCCACGATGTTGTCCTGATACCCCACGGACGACACCATGACGATGCGGGCATTCGGGTGCGAACGCACAATGCGCTCGGCCGCTTCGATACCTTCCATCTGCGGCATGGTAATGTCCATCAGCACGATGTCCGGATTGGTCCGCTCATACTCGGTGATGGCCGTGCACCCATCGCCGGCCTCGCCTGCTACCTGTCCGCCGAACGATTCGATCATGCGCGCCAGGTTCTTGCGCGCGAAGACCGAGTCATCCACCACCAGGTAGCGAACCGGCTGCCCATCTTTCCGTTTCACTGCTGCAAACTGCTCCATAACAACCTCCTCCTACCTCTCATCCCAAGAACTGCCGGCTCTGCGAGCGGCCGCAGTGCCGAACAAAATTAATGTCGTCCTGCGCTGGCGCTACGTCCCGATTCCCCGGATTCGCTGCTGCTAGCGCGCCAGCGCTCTGCGCCGCACTGCGCCTGCAACGTATTGGCCAGCGCCTCCAGGGCTACCACTCGTGTCGCGAAGCCGCGTTCGATAGCCGCCTTGGGCATGCCAAAGACAACGCAGGAATCTTCACTCTGGGCGATGGTCATGCCGCCGGCAGACCGGACCGCACCCATGCCAGCAGCGCCGTCGTCGCCCATGCCCGTCATGAGAACCGCAATGCCGCGCGCCCCGAATTCTTCCGCCAGGCTGCGGAAAAGCACATCCACGGAAGGACGATGGCCTAGAACCCGTGCATCGTCCGACAGCACCGCGACTTCTCCCAGTGGCAACTTCTTGACCTTCATGTGCCGGTTGCCCGGGCAGATCAGTGCCCGGGCGGCGAGCAGCAGGTCTCCGGAAACGGCCTCCTTCACGCGAATGGCGCAGCATTCATCCAGCCGCCGCGCGAACATTTCGGTGAAGCCTTCCGGCATGTGCTGTACAACCAGGATGGTTCCTGGAAAATCGGCCGGCAATTGCGACAGCACGTACTGCAGGGCATGGGGACCCCCCGTGGAAATCCCGATTGCGATCACTCGCGTAGGCGCCTGATTCGCAATGACCGGCGGCTTGGTCACCTTCGAAACGCCATCGGCAAGCGGCTGAACTCTGATTCCTTTGCTCTGCGCCGCAGCCTTAATCTTGCCGATCAACTCGGCTGCAATGTCAGGCATGTGCCCGGAAACGTCCTGCGGCTTGGCTACGAAATCAAATGCGCCCAGGGCCAGTGCCTTTAATGTGACTGAGGCCCCTGCCGTGGTATGGGAACTGACCACGATCACAGGAATGCGATGCTTGCGCATGATCGCCTTCAGCGTGTCGATCCCGTTCAGGCCGGGCATCTCCAAATCCAGCGTCACCACCTGGGGCTGCAATTCTTCGATCTTCTTGAGCGCGAAATTTCCATCCATCGCGGTTCCAATAACCTGGATAGAACTATCTTTCTCGATGATTTGCGGGATCAGCTTCCGCATCAGCGCGGAATCATCCACCACCAGGACTCGCACTGGGGTGTTCATGCCTGCACCTCAGTCGCATCGCCGGATTTCCGCGTCATCGACTCTCCGTGCTGGAACAAAAGTCCGGAGAGCACACTGCCGGCTTGTTCAGGTCGCATGCAGCTCATGCGCTCCACAATCGCCGCCAGATTTAGAATCAGCACCACCCGTCCGTCGCCCAGGATGGATGCGCCACTCACCAGGTCGGTCGCCACCACTTGATCGTCCAGCGCCTTGATGACCAGTTCTTCCTCACCCACCAGGCCATCCACTATCAGCCCGAATTTCTTTTCGCCCACATGGATCACAAGCACAAAGAACTTTCGCGAAAACCTTTCCGGACCATCGGGCGGCAGATGGCCGAGCCGCAACAGGGCCAGCATCTGCTTGCGCAACTGCAGAACCTCGTGGTTGTCCACTTGGTGCACTTCGCTTTCCCGAGCCCGGGCAATTTCGGCCACCGAATTCAGCGGGATGGCATACAGGCGCTCTTCGACAATGAACATGAGCGCCTTGATGATCGCCAGGGTGAGGGGCAGCTTCAGACGGAAAGTCGTGCCTTCGCCAGCGCCGGTTTCGACACCGACCGTGCCCTTCATGCGCTGCAGAACGCTTTGCACCACGTCCATGCCTACCCCGCGTCCGGAAACTTCCGTGATCTCTTCGGCTGTGCTGAAGCCGGGGCGGAATATGAAATCGAGCACTTCCGTATCGCTCAGCCGGGTCGCTTCTTGCGCCGTCACCAATCCCATTTCGATTGCTTTCGCACGAACCTGGGGGACGTTGACTCCGCGCCCGTCATCGCTAACTTCCACGATCACCTGGTTGCCCTGGTGATAAGCGTTCAGCTGGATAGTTCCCTTTGCGCCTTTCCCCATTCGCTGCCGTTCCTCGGCGGGTTCGATGCCATGACTCACGGCATTGCGCACCATGTGCGTCAGCGGCTCCGCAATCGCGTCCAGGATGCTCTTGTCCAAATCTGTCTCCTGGCCGGTCAGCACCAGTTCCACTTCTTTGCCGCATTGACGGGCGACATCGCGCACAATCCGCGGGAAGCGCCGAAACAATTGCTCGACCGGCACCATACGGATTTTCATGACCGCGCGCTGCAGGTCGTTGAGCACGCGCGCCTGGAAACCCATCGCATCGGCGAACTTATTGCGCAAGGCGTCCTTGGGATAATGGCGTGCGAATTCGTTGACCGTTTGATGGAGCATCGATTTGCCGATAATCAACTCGCCCACCAGATTCAGCACGTTGTCGATTCGCTCTGCATCTACCCGAAGGATGTTCTCCATGCCGCTGGCGGCGGCGGCTGGAGCAGGGGACTGGCTGTCGCCCTTCTCTTCCACATCTGGTGCAGACGTTTCTGCAGCTTGATGTGGTTCGGGAGGCATCCCTTCCATCGCACCATCAACCGCCGTTTTTTTCGCTCTCTTGGGCGTCCGAACGGCATCCACCGTGACCTTGCTCACGATGGAGGGAATGTGACATTTCGCCTCGATCGCCGGCGGCGAGAGTTGGCTGCTCAGCGCCGCTTCCACCAGCCTGCCGGCATCCCGCGCTCCGGGCTCGGGACGGATTGCCAAGAGCTCCCCCGTCGACTTCAAGGCATTCTCGATAAGTTGCCGCGCGGCGACCGGCATCGCGCACTCAGGATCGATTTGCGCCGCAACGTGAAAAACGTTCTTCCCCTGGCCTAAAGCGTTGCTGATGGCCAACCGCTCGTATTCGCTCCACGAGGAGTGCAGACTCGAAGCGCTGGCAGATTTCTTACGCCGTGTCTTTTTGGCCGGTTGCTCCGCCAGCTTGTGAATTCGTGTGCGCAGTGCCTCCGCGGAAGGCACTTTCTTCTTCTTGCGGTAAGCCTCCAACATGACGGCAAAGACGTCGGCCGCAGCTAAGGCGACTTCGGCTATCTCGCCGTGCGCTGTGGTGCCGACTTCCAACGCCAGCACATCTTCGAACTCGTGAGCCAGTTCGCTGAGCTCGCGATAGCCGCAAGCCGCCGCGTCCCCCTTCAGGGTGTGCACAATACGCCGGATGCTGCGCACCGCTTCGCCGTCGCCGGGTTTCTTCTCGAGCTTCAGCGCCTCCTCGTTGAGTGCCTGGAGTAATTCCTGGGCGCTCTCGAAGAAGAGTTCGCGCAGTTCCGCGGTCCGATCATCGGAAGAGTGGCTCAAATCTGGACCTCAACTCGCTGGTACGCCGTTCCATTGTTGCGGTGCACCATGGTGAACTTATCCGTCAACGCCAGCAGACTCTCGGCATGCCCGACAAACAGGTAACCGTCGGGATTCAGGCAACGGTAAAACTTGTCGATCAGCCGTTTCTGTTCAGGTTCGTCGAAATACATCATCACGTTGCGGCAGAAGATCACGTCGTTGCGTTGCGGCAAGAATTCCGTCTTCAAATTGTGAAAATCGAAGTGAATGATTTCCTTGACTGCTTTTTTTACTGCGTAGCGATCGCCCACCTTGTCGAAGTAGCGTAACCGGTAGCTGTAATCCACGCTGGACATCTGGGCTTCCGAGTAGGCGCCTTCCTGCCCGGCGCGCAGAACCGAGTAGCTGATGTCGGAGGCCAGCACCTCAACTTTCCAGGGCGGAGGCACCAGCGGCTTCGGGGAAACGCTGGCCATGGGCAGAGGATTGCGCAGGTAGTAGTAAGCCAGAGCATCGCAGATCAACATGGCCATGGTGTAGGGCTCCTGGCCGGTCGAACAGCCTGCGCTCCACACCCGCAAAGTGTAATCCCGGCGTGCCTGCTTCTTGTGCAGGATGTCGTCCAGGATGAATTTGTGAAACAGGTCCAATTGCGCCTTATTGCGAAAGAAACTCGTCTCGTTGACGGTTAGGTTCTCCAACAGCCTGGCCAGTTCCTGCTTTCCCTCATGGCTGATCAGGAGCCGGTAATAGCTGTAAAACGAATCCAGCTGGCATTCCCGCAACCGGCGCTGCAGCCGGTCCTGCAGAAAATGAGTGCGCCGCTCGTCGAAATGCATGCCGCATTCCTGGTACACGAGCGCCTGTAACAACTTGAGTTCGGCATCCGTCAATGGTGGCGGTATAGCGGGTGTGCTCATGCTGTCGTCAGGCTATTTGCTGGCCGCCGCTCCCTTCGCTTCGGCGAATTTTTCCGCGAATTTCGAACCGCGCTGTTCCAGGAGCTTATTCATGTCCAGGAGCACAATCAGCCGGTTCTTGTATTTCCCCAAGCCGGTGACGCAATTCAGTCCCCCTTCCTGAAACACCGCCGGTGGGGGCTCAACGTCCTCAGCGGGAATCTTGATCACGTCAGAGGCGGAATCAACGATCAATCCCGTCAGGCGCCCGTGCGATTCCACTACCAGGATTCGGTTCTTTTTGTTGTTGGCTAGGATTTGCTTTTCTCCGAAGCGCTTGCGCAAATCGATCACCGAAACAATCTTGCCACGCAGGTTGATGACGCCCTCGATGTATTCAGGAGCGTCCGGCACCGCCGTAATTTCTGTGAGGCGCACGATTTCATGCAGCGATGCGATAGGAACCCCGTAGGTCTCGCGCCCGACTTGGAACCCGACGATGTGCAACTCCCGGTTCATGTAGCTTTCCCGACCTTACGAACGTGATGCCGCAGCGGCCCGCGCCGCCTTGGCAGAAGCTTTGCCGTCTTTGAAATCGCCGTCTCCGTACTGACCACTGTTGTCCAGGATGAAGCGGTGCATGGAGGACAGCAGGTCACGGGACATCTTCGACATTTGTTCTGCCGAGGCCGCCAATTCAGTCGAGCCGGAGGTGGATTGCTGGATCAGTTCCCGCATGCGCTCCATGGCTTTAACCACCGCCTGCGCCCCCGAAGCCTGTTCTTCGACGGCTGAGTTGATCTCGTGGGTGATTTCATTCAGCCGGGTCGTAGCGCGCGCGATCTGGGAGGAGCCGTGCGACTGCTCGTTCGTGGCCGCGCCAATCTCCTGCGCGAACTTGTAGACCTCGGTGACTACGTTGGAAATCTTCTTGAGCGCCGCGTTCAACTCTCCACCCAGCTCCAGGCCTTCGTTCACGATGCCCGTGCTGCGGTCCATGTTCTCCACGGCTTTGCGGGCTTCCTTCTGAATGCTCTGGATGAGCTCGGAAATTTCCTTGGTGGACTGCGCCGACTTCTCGGCCAGCTTTCTGACTTCATCGGCTACTACTGCGAAACCCAAGCCGTGTTCCCCGGCGCGGGCCGCTTCGATGGCTGCGTTCAGCGCGAGCAGGTTGGTTTGCTCCGCCAGATCGTCGATGACCTCGATGATCTTCCCGATGTCGTCTGCCCGTTGTCCCAGCACGTCGATGATCTCGCCGGAGCTTTGAATCGTGGTGTTGATGCGGTTAAGACCATCGGTTGCCTTCTCCATGGTGGCAATGCCGTTATGCACTTCTTCGCGTGACCGATTCGAAATGTCGAGCAACACCTTGGCGGTATCCGCCACCCGTTGAATGGAAGCCACCATCTGGTCGATGGAAGCCGAAGTCTCACTCACGCTCGAGGCTTGCGTCTGCGTGCTCTTGACCATGTTCTGCACGTTGACACTCATCTCGTGCATGGTGCTGGTGACTTCGTCAATGGCGGAGGAAGCCTGCAAACTGATCTTGGCCGATTCGTCCGAGGCTCCTGCCACCTGGCCGGAGGCGCTGGCCACCTGCGTCGAAGCGTCGCGCACGTTCTTCACCAGGCTGCGCAGACCTTCCACCATCTTTTGAAACGCATGCCCGAGGGTGTCGCTTTTTGAGCGCGGCTGCACGTCCACGGTCAGATCGCCGCCAGCAATCGCTTCCGAGACTCCCGCCATCTCCTTCAGGTACTTGACCATGGCACTGAAGGTCCGAGCCAGTTCTCCAACCTCGTCCGTGCGCTGGATGTCAATGTTGTGATCGAGTTCACCGGCGTTTCCGATCTGCTGCGCCACGCCCATCAGATTGTTCAAAGGCGCGGTGATGCTCTTGGCGGTGCTGTAGGCGATGAATAGGCCTAGACCTAGGGCGATCAACGTGCTGATGAACGCCACGGTGCTCGTCGCCGTAGTCGCGGTTTCATCGGAGCGACGACCCTCTTCCACCGTTTTCTTCGTTTCCTGGTCAGCAACATCCAGGGTGTCGGTGGAGTTCTTCACCCACGAAGAGGCATCTTTCTGGAGATAGAAGATCTGCAGCTCCGCCACGGTTACGTTGCCCGCATCCACCTGCTTGCGCTTCTCAATCAGGGGCATGGCGAAGTCGTTGTACCAGGACTGCTCCAGCTGCTGGACTTTTTGCAGCGCCATCTTCTGCTGGTCCGAGCTGGCGAGCAACATCGCCTTCTTCAACTGGTCGCCGAGAACCCGTACCCCTTCACCCATGCGGTCGGTTTCGCGGGTATCGCCACTCAGGAGGTAATTGCTCAAGAAGAGCCGGTTCTGCATCATCTGGAAGCGCACGCCATCGGTCGTGTCCGACATCTCCATGGATTGCTGGGCGGCAGATTTGGCGGAATGCTCCCGCTGCACGGCAATCAAGTTCACCAGGAACAACACCACGACCATCGCAAGCACGGCTCCGAAGTTGAGATAAAGTTTCTTGCTGATCGTCATTGCTGTTCCTCCATAAAAACGCGAATCTCGCTAACCATCACTGGCTTTCCGGCTTAAAAGTGATTTCCACTACTCCGCTGTTTTCTTCCGGACCGGGGTCAAATTTCCATTTCCTCACAGCGTCTTCGGCGGCGTTTACCAGCACGGGATGTCCGCCCAGCACCTTGGTGCTCTTCACGTTGCCGCTGGGGGATACGACCACGACGAGTTTGACCACTCCGCCGATGTTCATCCGGCGGGCAATGTTCGGATATACGGGCGATACCTTGCTCTTGACCCTGCGCGAGATTTCTCCCAGAGGTTGCTGGGCGAAACCATAGGACGGCTTGACTGCCGAGACACAGATCAGCAGCGCCAACAACCCAGTGGTTAGCCAACCTTCCAGGGCTCGCCAGGACACAAGTCCTCCTCTAGAGAGAAACTGCCGCTATTGCAGGGTGCAAGGCCGATGCCAGCCCTCAAAGGGTGGGGCGAATTCTCCGGAATAATGCGTAAGCTACTGGAAAGATTGCTACTTGGCAACGGAGAAACGGGAGTCCGGAGGCTCCTTGGGAATCTTCCAGGCGTCTCAACCCCCTCCCTTGCCCCAATCGGGGCTCTCAGCTTGAGACAAATCCGGGCCCCGATAGGCGTAATCCCAGCGATTTCACTTTGCGACACGCTACGTCGTATTTCCTTGACTCAAATTGAGATGACAGGTACTTTCGCGTTAATCCCCCATTTGTGTTACGTCCGAGCGGTTCTCGGTAGGAACGGCTAAACCGACCTATGCACGCTGGAAATATCACGGTGGTGGATGATCCGGGTTCCCGCTCCGGCGAGTCTTTTCAAAAGCTTTTGCTGCGTTTGTCCGCAGCCGCCGCTCAGGGGTATGACACCCAGTCCCTGGTTCGCCTTTTTTGTCAGACTACGCGGGAATTCTTCCAAGTAAGCGGGAGCTATTTCTGGGAGGTGGTTTCTCCCGATGAACTTGTAGGCACAGAAGCGGACGGGCTCATGGCCGAGCAGTTTCGCGGCACCCGCCTGAACCTCAAAACTGGACCGAGTGCCGTCGCCTTGGAATCGATTCGCAACCGCAAGACGTTTTACCGCAACCATCTGGACGCCGCGACGTTTCCCATGGCACGGGAATACCACACCCGCTCCATCATGGTTGCGCCTTTGATCGTTTCTGGGGAAGTAATCGGGGCGGTGGTCTTCCTGCACGATTCCGATCCGGCGTTTTTCAGCGATGACCTGGCCGCGAAAGCCACCATTCTGGCTGGCCAGGCGGCAGTGGCGTTGGAGATGACGCGCAATCTTCACCTTTCCGAGCAGCACCGACACCGTGCGGAAGCTCTGATGAGCCTGGCCCTGGAAACCGGCTCGCTGCTCCGCCTGCCTGAGTTCTCCAAGCGTTTCGTTTCCCGCGTTGCTGGCATGCTAGATGCCCACGCTGCGGCTCTGGCGCTCCATCAGGATTCGAAACTGGAGACCGCCGTCCTGCAAGGGAGCGCAGCCAGCGACTTTTCCTTACTGCGCCGGCTGAATGCTGCCTTAGCCGAATTGTTGCTGCAACGTCAGCAGCCGATCTTTTCGGCTCCCGCCAACGAGTTGCTTGGTGCCAGCGTGGCTTCGGCACTTGGTTGGACTGACCTTACCGTGGCGAGACTGCACGGAACCGACGGAGAACTGGTGGGCCTGCTATGCCTCGCCAACCGCGGCCGCGCCATGAGCCAGGACGATGAGCAACTCCTGCAAGCTATCGTGGGTCACGCTTCCGTTGCCCTGGAAAACGCTCGCCTCTTTACCCGCATGGATCAGGCCAACCGCCACTGGTTGGAGATTTTTGACGCCATCTCTGATTTCATCGTGGTCCACGATGAGCACCACAAGGTGCTGCGCGTGAACCGCCCCCTGGCGGAATTCATCGGCGTGCGCCCCGCGGAACTCATCGGCATCAGCATGAGCGCCCTGATGGCCATGGCCGCCGACGTTACGCCCCGTGCCTGCCCTTTTTGCCGCAGCAGCGTGGAAGGAGTGGACGAATTCGTGCAGCCGGTGCTGGAGCGCACCTACCTGGTTTCGACCTCGCGTATCCACGCCAGCGAAAGCGAGAGCCTTCAGACCATCCACGTGCTGAAGGACATCACCGACCGACGGGAAGCGGAACGCCGCTATCGCGAGCTGTTCGACAACATCCAGGAAGGACTATTCTTCACCAGCCCGGAAGGCCGCTTCATTGAAGTGAATGACGCCCTGGTTCGTATGCTGGGCTACGAGAGCCGGGAGGAATTGTTGCAGGCCGAAGTGCCTACGCAAATCTATTCCTCGCCGGAGCGCCGCCGTGAGCTGACACAACTGATGGAACAGCGTGGCGTCTTGCGGAACTATCACGAAACTTTGCGGCGCAAAGACGGTTCCCTCATTCATGTCCTGATGAATGCCTTTGCCGTGCGCGATGGCCAGGGCCGGTTGACACAGTATCGCGGCCTCATGCTCGACATCACCGATCTCAAGAATTTCCAGTCTGAGCTGCAGCGGGAACGCGATTTCTCCAGCAAGATCCTGAACAATACCCAAAGCCTGATCCTGGTCGCCGACACCGCCGGTCTCATCAGCTATGGCAACCGGAGATGGTACGAAGCGGGAGGCTACCAGCAGCAGCAGCTGCTGGGCAAGCCCCTCGTGGAACTTATCGCCCCCACCCGCCGGTCGGCCATGCAAAATGCCTTGGCCGCCACACTTTCCGGCCAGCAGGTGGACAATCTCGAGCTGCCGGTCATGCGCGTGGACGGCCGCACCGGACAATTTTCCGTGAATCTGAGTCCGATGCGTGATGACCAGGGGCAAGTTTCTAGCATCATCGTGATGATGACTGACATCACGGACGCCGCTATGCTGCAGGCCAAGCTCATGCATACGGAGAAGATGGCGGCGGTAGGCCAGTTGGTTTCCGGCGTGGCTCACGAGGTCAACAATCCCTTGACTGCCATTCTCGGCTTCGCCGATCTGTTGATGGAGAATCCTGACCTCCCCGATTCTGCCAGGAAAGATCTGCGAGTGATACTCCAGGAGGCGCAGCGTACCAAGCAGATCGTACAAAACCTGCTTAGCTTCGCCCGCCAGATGCCACCGCAGCGTCAGCCCGTGCAACTCAACACGATCCTTAGCCGCACCCTTAAGTTGCGCGCTTACGATTTCTCCAGCCATGGCGTGGAAGTGGTGGAGAACTTCCATAGCGGTCTGCCCGAGGTAGTGGGCGACTCCCATCAATTGCAACAGGTGTTCCTCAACATCATCAACAACGCTTATGACGCAGTGCGCGAGACTGGCCGTCCCGGGCGCATCGAGATCGGCACCTCCACGGTCGCCGGTTTTGCCGAAGTTTCCTTCCGCGACAACGGTCCCGGTATCGCCTACCCCGAGCGCATTTTTGATCCATTTTTCACTACCAAAGAAGTCGGCAAGGGGACGGGTTTGGGTCTAAGTATTTGCTACGGAATTGTGCGTGAGCATGGAGGCGAGATCTTCTGCCACAACCACGAGGACGGACCGGGCGCCACTTTCATCGTGCGCCTGCCGGTCGTTTCCGAAGCCGCCAGTATGAGCGCTTCTGCAGGAGTCGTACAGAGATGACCGGCCACGGGGTTAAAACCGGGACCTTGCCGATACTGCTCATTGAAGACGAGCCCTCGGTGATGGCTTACGTGCAGACGGCTCTGGAACGTGGAGGGTACCCCGTCGTCTGCTGTGATTCGGGTGTCGAGGCCTTGCGTGTACTGGCCTCCGGCGAGTTCCTGGGCGTCATTTCGGATATGCGCACACCCGGGGGCGTCAACGGCGCCGATGTCCACGCCTGGATCGCTGAGCACCGCCCTGAACTTGCCTCGCGCATCGTCTTTATCACGGGTGATATTGCCAACGATGAAACGCTCGACACCCTGCGCAAGACCGGTGCCCCGTGCGTGGAGAAGCCTTTCCGCGTGCAGCAGCTTATTTCTGTGGTGGAGAAAACTCTGGGGAAACCGCAGTGAGTGATGATCTGAAAATTCGGTTGTTGATCGTGGATGATGAGCAGAGCATCCGTCGACTGTGCACCACGGTAGGCCAGTCGCTGGGTTTTGCCTGCCTGGAGGCGGACAGCGGAGAATCGGCCTTGGCCTTGCTGGAAGAACAGCCGGCCCACATGATTCTCACCGACATGGTTATGCCCCGCATGTCGGGCCTGCAGTTCCTGGAAAAGGTTAAGAAATTATTGCCGCGCACCGAAGTCGCTGTCATGACCGGCCATGGTTCTATCGAGACTGCCGTTCAGGCGATGAAGTTAGGGGCCTACGACTACATCACCAAGCCTTTTTCTCCGCTGGAAGAGCTTCGCCTGTTTCTGCGCCGCATGGCCGAGAAAGTTCGCCTGGTCGAGGAAAATCAATTCCTGCGCGAGCGCACCGACACGGAAACCGAACTGCACGGCATTGTCGGAGCATCCGCCAAAATTCAAGACGTGCTGCGCATGATTTCCCGCCTGAAGGACACGCGCACGCCAGTGCTGATCGCGGGCGAGAGCGGCACGGGTAAGGAATTGGTCGCGCGCGCCATTCACTTCCGGGGAGGCTTTGCCAATCGTCCCTTTGTCGCGGTGGATTGCGGATCGCTCGTGCCAACCCTGATCGAGAGTGAGCTTTTTGGATATGAAAAAGGCGCCTTCACGGGTGCGCTGAAATCCAAGCAGGGACTCTTTCAGTCGGCCAATGGCGGCACGATTTTTCTCGACGAAATTGGTGAGCTACCCCCCGAAATGCAAGCCAAACTGTTGCGCGTCTTACAGGAAAAAGAAGTTCGTCCGGTGGGTAGCAACCAGAAGATCAAGGTCGATGTGCGCATCATTGCCGCCACCAACCGTGATCTCGAAGCGGAATACCGCAACGGCACGTTCCGCAAGGATCTATACTTCCGGCTCAACGTGGTCACGGTGCAATTGCCGGCCTTGCGGGATCGTCGTACCGACATCCCTATGCTGGTCCACTGGTTCTTGGATCGGTACGCCCCTGGCAAGTCGGTCCAGCTAACTAACTCCGCGATGAAGTGCCTGCTGCAATACGACTGGCCTGGCAACGTTCGCGAACTGGAGAACTGCATCGAGCGCGCCATTGCCCTGGGAGATCACCACATCATTGACATGAGCGATCTGCCGCCCGCGCTGGCGTCTGCCATGCCCGGCGACGAGCCAGGCGCCTCGCCTTCGGTCTTCACTACCACCGATCTTGAGGATATTGAGAAAGCAACCATCCAGCGGGTCTTCGAGCAGGTGAATGGCGACAAGGCGATGGCCGGCAAAATGCTGGGGATCAGCCGCGCCACGCTCTATCGCAAGCTCAAGCGCTACAACATCGGTACCCGCCCCCTCGCGTCGGCCGGTCAAGCCCTCCAGTAAGACGCGATCACGGGTGAGTGCCGGGTCGGTACCCACCGGTTGAGACACGGTTTCAATCTGAGACTGCAAGGGCAAGGAGTGGCCGGTCACTGGAACCATGGCAATTCACTAGTCCCTGTATATTCAAGCCCTTAGCTCTTCAACGCGGCTTTTGGAGTTTGGCTCTGCTCGTGCAACTCTTCTTTTCGCAGGTCTGCGGCCTGCGTTGTCACTGCCTTCCTAACCGGGAACCCTGAGAACGCGGGCCGCAGAGCACTCATAAAGAGGTCATTATCGTGGGCAAAGAGGCCACCGCCGCGGTGCGGTCTCGTCAGGAAAGTCATGTTGCCAAGCTGGCGAGTTTCTTTGCTGCCGCTACTCCGGTGCGAATTCCCGTGCGCTTAACTCGCCTGGGAGAGGGCGAGATTTTCTCGGAAAACACCATCATTGAGTTCGGGACCTCGCGGGAAGTTCTCTTTGCCTGCGCCGCGCCGTTGGAATTTGCTGACCGGATCCGGTTGCAGAATTCGGATGGGTCGCTCGATGTGGAAGCCACGGTCGTGGCCGTGCAATACCACGAGGAGAACACCGCCGTGGCTGCCCGCTTTAGCCGCGACGTTGCCAACTGGATTGTGAAATCATGAACGCTTCATCACAATTGGGCGACCTCTCTGCGGAATGGCGCTCCCTGCTCCGCCTGCATCCACTTTACGTAGCGCTGGCCCGCGAATTTGTTATTGAGATCCCTCCCTGCCAGGATCTGGAAGCCGGCATTGACGCCCCCGGTGAGGAGGGCATCCAGCAAGCTCGCCAATGGTTCAACACGATGGATGAGCGCATCCAGGTCCACCAGTTGCGCCAGTTCCTGCAAACTACGCCACTCGCGGACAACGAGATGGTGCGCCTCATCCTGCTGCGTCATCTGCACAAGCAGCCGCGCACCCCAGCCGACCGAGATAAGATCGATTTCCTGCTCGTTCAATTCTTCTCTTTGTCCACACCCTCCCGGGTTGATGATAACGATTGCGAGCTGGACTACGTGGCACAGATTCTGGAACCGGTGCTCGGGCCGGTCGAGACTGCTTTGCCCGACTGGCTGGCGGAGCTGGAGCCAAAGATTCAATCGGCTAACGGATGCCATCGGCTGAGTGAATTGTTCGCGGCCAAGATTCTCGAACAGGGACGCAAGCTCAAGGTAGAAGCTGAAGAAAAGTATTTCCAACCGGTAGCCATGGTGGCTTTCACGCGTTTCAGTTTTCTGATGCGCCGTGTCTTTTTCCGCCTCATGCATGCCGATTTGAATGCAATCCTGGACGGTTTGCATCAGCTGGACAGCCGGGGAATCACCACCTTGGACTGTCGCCGCGCTCACTTCTCCCACCAGGAGCCCACCGACCGGTTGCGCATGATCTGTCATTCCTGGAAGGTGATGTTCCATGCCGAATATTCTTCCGGCCAGCCCTTGAAAATGCTGGCAGACTTGCGCACTGTGGTGGAAGAAGTCCTGACGCGTTCGATGGACAGTGCGAATCCTGCGCCAGCCACGCCGGCGCCGCCGCAACCACCTAAGGCCCGCGCCGCTGCCGCGACATCGAAGGCCGCTGCCGATAACTCAGCTACTCCCGAATTTGAAGTATCTGCGTCCCAGCCCGCCCACGACGAAGGCGATGTGATCTAAGCATGAGCGAAATGGCCAATGGAAATCGCGTGACCGACCCGGCGACGGTTCTGATCATCGCTGACAGCGCCGATTTGGCGCGCACCATCACGGCACGCTGGCTGGCAGAGCGAAGGGTCCCGTTATTTACGCTTATGACCGGTGACCTGTGCCCAGGTGTGAATGCCAGTGCGTTTGATATGGCGATCGTAGGCGCTGTCCGTCCCGGTGTGTTGCCTTCCGTGCTCACGATCCTGGAGTCCTTCGACAAGCCAGTTCTCTTTGTCGCCGCTGATGCCCAGATGGCAGCGACCATCCACGAAACGCACAGCCGTACTCTCGTTCTGCGTCAACATGAGGGATGGCTGGACGCCCTGGTCCTGATCGCGACAGAAGCCTTACGCGCCAAGGAAGCTCTGGCTCGCGCTCGCTGCGCAGAGCAAACTGCCGCGAGCTATGAAGGCCATGCCACCCTCGGCCGCTACATGCTCGAAATGCGACACACGCTCAACAACGCATTGACTTCCATGCTGGGGAATTCCGAACTGCTCCTGGCCGAGCCGGGAACCTTGTCGGTACGTTCTCGCGAGCAACTGGAAACCATTCGCCACATGGCGGCCCGCATGCACGAAATTTTGCAACGCTTTTCCTCCCTCGAAACAGAATTGCGCTACGTGGAAAAACAGACTGTGCGCGAAGCCCGCGCCCGGTCCCACGGAGCTGGTGCCTGCATGTAGCAGGCTGGACAATTCCACTCCCCCCACAGACCCGAAAGGGCGAAGTTCTCGCTATGGTGCACAAACTCACAGCCAGCATGGCGGTCCTCGACTGCGAGATCTCGGAAATCCGCCTGTTACTGGAACGCCATGCCGGCGTGCTGCTGGACAAGCCCTCGGAAGCGCTTAGTGACGGCATCGCCGAGTACCTCGAAGTCCGGCACATGAATTCGGCTGCGGAGTTGGTCGGCGCACTCCGCAAGTCATCGGCGGAATGCGATGCGCTACTCGAGCGCTTGCTGCCCGGCGACACAACCTTCTTCCGCTACCCAGGCGCTTTCGAAGCCCTGGAGAGAAGGGTCCTGCCCGAACTTAAACAGCGCAAACAAGCGGACAATCCTCGCTCCCTGCGTATCTGGAGCGCCGGGTGTTCCACTGGCGAGGAGGCGTATTCGATCGCCATTTCAGTTTGCGAGGCCCTCAATGGAGAGGGTGGAGGCTGGAACATCCACATCGTCGCCAGCGACATTCGCCAGCAAGCCCTGGATTCGGCCAAACGTGGTCTATATCCCCAGCGTGTCCTGGAAAACGTGCCGCGTCACCTGATCACAACGTACTTCTCGCGGGTCGGCAACCACTTCCTGGTGAAGCCCCGGCTGCTGAACCTGGTGACCTTCACGCCCATGAATCTTGCGCAGGCCAGCTTCATCGGCCGCTTCGATTGCATCTTCTGCATGGATGTCCTCCCGCACTTCTCCATGAACCAGCGCGGTGCGCTGCTGCAGCGCCTGCACCTTTACCTGGAGCCCGGCGGCTATCTGCTGGTGGGTCAGAACGAAAAACTACCTGCTGCCGACGTACACTTCAGCCCACAATCCTACCTGACCTGCACGTACTACCAGAGACCGTTTGCCACGGCAGCAAAATCCGGGAAGCAATAAAGCAAAAGCTGTCATCCTGAGCAAAGCTTAGGCTTGCGAAGCGAGCTCAAGCGGAGTCGAAGGACCCCTTACCGGTCGGCGCTATGTTGAAAGTGGTGAGGCATTCTTCCGATTCAGTTTGCAGTACGGTGAGAATGCCATGCAACAGCGTGGGTCGTGCAACCAGGGAAGGGCTCCTTCGACTCGGGCTGAAACCCTCGCTCAGGATAACAGCTGTTTTCTAGATTATGTCATCCTGAGCGAGGCGAAGGATCTATGCATTACTGCCGATTGCCAATTTCCAATTGCCGGTTGAGAGCGAAGCCGGCAAATCGAAAATTGGCAATCCGCAATTGCAATCATGCAAAGAGGAATTCTTTCGTCCTTAATTCCTTGATGGTATCCCGCAATTTTGCCGCCTTCTCAAACTCGAACCGCTTAGCGGCTTCGCGCATATCATTCTCAAGCTTGGCGATGTACGCGTCCAATTCCTCCTGGGACTTGAACTCCGGAATGCCGTCGGTGTCCGAGGTCAAATCGGTGTAGTCGGCCTCCACAATGCTGGCCAGCGACATGGTCAGCGGCCGCACAATCGATTCCGGCGTGATTCCGTTAGCTTCGTTGTACGCCTGCTGGATCGCTCGCCGGCGGTTGGTCTCGTCGAGCGCACGCTTCATCGACTCGGTCATGACATCTGCATAAAGAATGGCACGACCATTGATGTTGCGGGCACAACGCCCAATGGTCTGGATAAGCGAGCCGCCCGAGCGCAGGAACCCCTCTTTGTCCGCATCCAGAATCGCCACCAGCGACACCTCCGGCAGATCGAGTCCCTCGCGCAGCAGGTTGATCCCGATCAAAACATCGAACTCGCCCTTGCGTAGATCGCGCAAAATCTTTACTCGCTCCAGAGTCTCGATTTCTGAGTGCATGTAGCGGCACTTTACGCCCACCTCTGCGTAATACTCGGCCAAGTCCTCAGCCATGCGCTTGGTTAGTGTCGTGACCAGCACGCGCTCCTTCCGCTCCACTCGCTCCCGAATCTCGTGAAGCAGATCATCAATCTGTCCCTTGACGGGCCGCACCTCGACCTGAGGATCAATCAGGCCGGTTGGCCGGATGATCTGTTCGACCACGACGCCTGACGACTTCGTCAGTTCGTACGGTCCGGGCGTTGCCGAGACATAAATTGCCTGGTTCACCCGGGTTTCGAATTCCTCAAATTGCAGCGGCCGGTTGTCGAGCGCCGAAGGCAGGCGGAATCCATACTCGATCAGCACGCTCTTGCGGGAGCGGTCGCCATGCCACATGCCATGTAGTTGAGGGATCGTTTGGTGGGATTCGTCAATGAACAGCAGGAAATCCCGCGATACATAATCCAGCAGGGTCGGCGGTGGCTCGCCGGGCAAACGCCCCGTGAAATGCCGCGAATAGTTCTCAATGCCGTGGCAGTACCCGACCGAGCAAATCATTTCCAGATCAAACATGGTGCGCTGATGTACGCGCTGCGCCTCCACCATCCGGCCCTGTTTCTCCAGTTCCGCTTCCCACCACGCCAGCTCCTGCTTGATCGATTCCACCGCGGAACGCTTGGTTTCTTCCTTCATCACGTAGTGAGTCTTGGGATAGATGGGCAGTCGCTGATACTTCTGTTTTACCGTGCCGAAGAGAGGATCGATCTGCGATAGCGAGTCCACCTCATCCCCCCAGAGCTCGATGCGATACGCCATGTCATCGTAAGTAGGGAAGATCTCAATGACGTCGCCGCGGACCCGAAAAGTTCCCCGCCGGAACTCGCCGTCGGTGCGCTCATAGAGAATTTCCACCAGCTTGCGCGTGATGTCCTCGCGCTTGACCTTCTGCCCCTTCTCCAGAAACAGCAACATGCCGTAGTAAGCTTCCGGCGACCCCAAACCATAGATACAGCTGACCGACGCCACGATCAAACAGTCGCGCCGCTCGAACAGCGACTTGGTGGCTGACAAACGTAACTTGTCCAGTTCATCGTTGATGGTCGCTTCTTTTTCAATATAGAGATCAGCGGCAGGAACGTAGGCTTCTGGTTGGTAATAGTCGTAGTAGGAAACGAAGTACTCGACGGCATTGTGCGGGAAAAAACTCTTGAACTCGTGGTAGAGCTGCGCTGCGAGGGTTTTGTTGTGCGCCAGCACCAGCGTGGGCCGGTTCACCGCTTCGATGACCTTGGCCATGGTGTAGGTCTTACCCGACCCCGTGACGCCGAGCAGAACCTGGTGCTGCTCGCGGTCGTAGATCCCGCGGACCAAAGACTCGATCGCCTTCGCCTGATCCCCTTGCGGTTTGTAATCACTGACTAGCTTGAAATCCATGAAGAAGCTCTTAGCTATTAGCCTTTAGCTCTTAACAACCAAAAAAATTGAGATTCCCAGCGCAGGGAGGAATCTGCAGTTTGTAGCACTATTGCCACAAATTGGAATTTTCCCCTGCGGGCATCTCTTTATTATAGCTGGCGCGAGAAGAGGCGGATGGACACGAGGACCGCTGGAAGCGTTCAGAAATGTGCAGGCTCGAACAGGCCGATGAGGTCGGGGCGGTTTGATTTTCGTTCTTTGAAGCAAGATGAATAACAAAACCATACCTGCCACAGACCCGCCGCCGTTTCGACCGTCACCCGACAAGGGTCGACGTTTGTGGAAATGATAGGCAAACCACAGAAGCAGCACGGCCCCCACTCCACTTTCGTGTCGCTCTGCATGAGGCTTCTCCGCGTCTCAGATAATGAACAGCGCCTGGAATGCTGGTAATCCCGCAACCAGAAAGTGGAAACTATTCCTGCACTTCCCCTACCCCGACGATCTTCGCATCCGTACGGAATTTCTTGTAGTCGCGGTAGGTGACGTCAATATCCATATTGAAATTCTTGAGCAAGGCCACGCGCGCGTCCACCTTTGCCGCTACGTGCTTTGGAAGCCATACCTCATCATTCACGCGCGTCGTCTCGTACACGACAGTGGACCCCTTGTGTAAACGAGCCAGAAACAGGCCCCAGGAAATGGTGTCAATGCACTCGGCATTGATTTTCACCAGCTGCGTCTCGGCTTTGTCGATCCATGCGCGAAAGCGAAACTTGGGCAGAAACCTGGCGTCCTTGAGGTGAGGCTGATACCCGGGCCGGGGATCGGCGTCCACTACATAGGCGTCGCGGCCGTTCAGTTGCTCGATTCCGACCAGGCGGAAGCTGTACGCATCGGCGATCTCTGTTTCGAACTTGCGGCCCTCCTCGCGATCCTTTTCTTCTTTGGCTAGACGCTTCTTTCGCTCTTCCTCCGACTCATGGGCTCGCTTATCAATGATCTTCTGGATGCGTTCTTCCTCCTTGGCCGCGTCCTTGGTGGAAAGGGGCTTGTCATTCTTGGCAATCAGCCTTTCCACCTGTTTGTCATAGATCATGACAATTTCCCGAGTGTGCGATTCGGTTGACTTCACCTTTCCCTTGCCGTCCATCTTGTGTTCTTCCTCCCGCTCCAGATAGGTGTAGTCGCGCTGTTTCTTGTCGTTCTCCAGGTCTTTCTCAGCCACTTTGCGGATGAATGCGCGAATCTGCAACTGCGATAAGTTTCCCTTGGCATCAACTGTCAGGTCAGGCAGCGGTTTGGAAACTTCAGGCGCAGCGGTGATGGGTGAGGGAACGCGTGTGCTCTGCGGAGAGGGAGGAGTGCTCTGCTGTCCCGCAGCAAAACACATGGCGAAGAGGACCAATGAAAGTAAGGTAACTCTCATCCTCATGACATTTGCTACGACCCTAAAACCCTGCAAGTTCCAAAAAGATGCGCGGTTGGTTCTCGGTACTGGGTACTAGCTACTCGGTACTTTCTTCTTGTAGGCCTTCCCCCAACACTCTGCCTCGAACAATCTCTGGTCCACTCGATGCAGTCGCTCGGCCATGCCCGGCCGCAGCAGCTTGTAATGGTGAACCTCGAACAGGTAGTACACGATGAACCAGACTGGCTTCTCAGTGGTCATCCACTCTAACTGGTCGAAGCGCGTCAGGTTTACAGGACGTGAAAAGGTCCGCATGGTGCGTTCGCCGCGGAGGTTGAAGTACAGATTGAAGTAGCTCATGGCCAGTTCACGCAAAGAACGGTATACGGGCTCGCGATACCGGCAACCCACATAGTTCGACTTAGCCACCGCTCCCCAATGTCCGTTGACTCTGTAGATCGCAACCACGTGATCTGTGTCCTTCTCGGCTTCGATATCCATAAGAAGAGGTGGATACCCATTTGCCCGCAGCGCCGCGGCCGCGAAGATAGCGCCTTCGAAACAATGTGCGGTATTCTCGCGCAGCACCACTCGGGGGGACCAGGCAGTGTCCGCCAGGTGATACGGCATGTCATCAAGAAAGCGCTGGATCCCGTGGGGATCCTTCAGGCTGCGCAGTTTGCTAAGTTCCTTGGCTGTGAAGCCGAGATGGTTGTCCATATTGTCGGATTGCAGTGCAGTTTACCGCAGTCAGGGCTGGGCGAGAGCCTAGAGCCCAGAGTTCACCCAAACACCTCGGCTAATTCTCGCGGCGCATCCACCAGCACGTCCGGCGGGGCATCGTCCAAGGTGCGAGGCGCAAAACCGTAGGTGACACCGCAAGTCCACAATTCCGCGTTGCGTCCTGTAACGACGTCGATGGAAGAATCGCCGATCATGACAGTTTCGTCGGATCGTGTGCCCGTTTCCTCTAACAGAGTATGTACGCCCAGCGGGTCAGGTTTTTTGGTATGGAAGCTGTTTCCGCCGTAGACCCTCACGAAGAACTCCCCTAGACCCAAAGCATCCACGATCGCGCGCGAGGGATTGACCGGCTTGTTCGAAAGCACGGCCATACGCCGCTCCGACCCGTTCTGGGAGTCGCGAATGGACTCCAGAGCTTCCTTGACCCCGTCGTAGACGTGGGTATGGTCCAACTTGTGAACCCGGTAATAAGCCAGGAAAAATTCCAACGCCTCCTGCACAAAGCGCTCGTCGTCAGGATCGCCAAGCGCCCGCCGCACTAGCATCGGGGCACCGTCCCCCACGTAGCCGGCAATGACGTCAGCCGGCAGGTCGGGCCGGTGGAAGTGTTGCAGCATGGCATTGACCGAGTGGACCAGGTCGAGACGGGAATCCACCAGCGTCCCATCCAGGTCAAAAATCAGCAACTTGATCTGCTTTGGCTCAAAACTGCGATTGAACTTAACCATGTCTTCTCGGTGCTCTCAGGTACCCTCGGCGGTGAACCAACCCCCGTGAAATCCAGTATATTCGAACCGCACTTCCCCGTTTTACAATGCGGTAGATAAGGGAAGTGGCATCCGAGGATGGAGCGAGGGGTAGATGGCTACCGCAAAAGTCGAGCCCAAAGGTGCCCGTTCGGCTGTCGATGACAGCAGGACCTACGAAGGTCTCACGCGAAACCAACTCATCCAGGCCTACCGGATCATGTACCTCTCGCGACGACTGGACGACCGGGAGATTCTCCTCAAGCGCCAGCAGAAAATCTTCTTTCAGATTTCGGGTGCCGGCCACGAGGCCATCGGAATATGCGCCGCCTTCGCCCTTAAACCTGCCTACGACTGGTTCTATCCCTATTATCGCGACCGAGCCTTGTGCCTCGGCCTGGGCGCAACGCCGCTGGAGATGCTCCTGCAGGCCGTCGGCGCAGCCGATGATCCCTCCTCGGGTGGCCGCCAGATGCCTTCCCACTGGAGCTACAACCGCCTGAACATCGTGACCCAGTCGTCCCCGACCGGCACCCAGATCCTGCAAGCGGTCGGCTGCGCGGAAGCTGGCGTGTACCTCGCACGTCATCCCCAGGCGGCGCAGAAGGCCACCGAAGACTATCGCCAGTTCAAGGACGTGACCTTCCAGGGAGATGAGGTCACTTACGTTTCTTTAGGCGATGGCACCACCAGCGAAGGCGAGTTCTGGGAGTCCCTGAATACCGCCGCCAACCGCAAGCTGCCTATCGTGTTCGTGGTCGAGGACAACGAGTACGCGATCTCGGTTCCGGTTGAGGTTCAAACAGCCGGCGGCAACATTTCGCGGCTGGTTGCTGGCTTCCCCAATTTCCATTTCGAAGAAGTGGACGGCACCGACCCCGTTGCCAGCTACGCTGCCATGACTCGCGCCGTAGCCCACTGCCGCGCCCGCAAAGGTCCTGCGTTTGTGCACGCCCACGTGATCCGTCCGTATTCGCATTCGCTATCCGACGATGAACGTCTCTACCGCCCGGAAATGGAGCGCCAGCGCGATGCCGCCCACGATCCAGTCTCGCGCATGCAGATGTTCCTGATCCGCGAAGGCATTTTGGACGAGAAGGCAATTAATCAGCTGGAAAAAGAAGTAGAGCAGGAGGTCCAGGACGCTACCGATCGTGCGCTCGAAGCCGCGCCCGCGCAGCCTGAGTCGGTCATGCGTTTTATCTACTCGCCGGATCTCGATCCCACCTCTTCCGCATTCGAGACTGAGCCGGTCGCCGCGCAAGGGAACGCGGCCGACAACAAGAAGACCGCCAAAACCATGGCCGAGCTGATCAACGCCTGCCTGAAGGATGAGATGCGGCGCGACGAGCGTATCGTGATCTTCGGGGAGGACGTGGCCGACTGCAGCCGTGAACAATATCTCGAGCAGAAGCTGATCAAAGGCAAGGGCGGAGTCTTCAAGCTGACCTCCGGCCTGCAATGCGAGTTCGGTTCCGACCGCGTTTTCAATTCGCCGCTGGCCGAAGCTAACATCGTTGGACGTGCTACCGGCATGGCCACTCGTGGTCTTAAGCCAGTGGTCGAAATCCAGTTCTTCGACTACATCTGGCCCGCCATGATGCAACTGCGCGACGAACTCCCGCTGATCCGCTGGCGTTCTAACAACGGATTCTCAGCCCCGGTGGTGATACGAGTTGCGATTGGCGGTTATCTGACAGGTGGCGCCATTTATCACTCGCAGTGCGGCGAAAGCATCTTCACGCATATCCCCGGTCTGCGCGTGATCTTTCCATCCAATGCGCTGGATGCTGCCGGCCTACTGCGCACCGCAATCCGTTGCGACGATCCTGTTCTGTTCCTGGAGCACAAACGCCTGTATCGCGAAACGTATGGACGCGCCCCCTATCCGGGGCCGGACTACATGGTCCCCTTCGGCAAAGCCAAGATCGTACAGCACGGCACCCACCTGACAGTTATCACCTACGGAGCCGTCGTGCCTCGCGCCTTGCAGGCGGCTCAGAAGTTGGAACGGGAGCGGCACATCAGTGTGGAACTGATTGATCTCCGCAGTCTGAGTCCCTATGACTGGGAGGCAATCACAAATTCGGTGCAGAAGACCAGTCGTGTGATTGTCGCTTACGAGGATTCGTTGAGCTGGGGCTATGGCGCCGAGATTGCCGCACGAATTGCCGATGAACTGTTCCAGAACCTGGACGCGCCGGTTCGCCGTGTCGCTGCCAAAGATACTTTCGTCGCCTATCAGCCGCTGCTGGAAAATGTGATTCTGCCGCAAGCCGCCGATCTGTACCGCGCCATGAAGGAAGTGGCGGAGTACTAGTACCTAGTACCCAGTACCGAGTACCCAGTCAAAAAACGAGTTCCCAGTACTGAGTACTCAGTCAAAACTGGGTCAGATGGCGTGGTGTTTTCTAGGTACTGGGTACTCGGTACTAGGTACTTCTTCCTCCACGAATGTGATCCAGCGCTATCGGCCCCGCCCCGAAGAAGATCAGGGCAAACGCAATGGCAGCCACTGCCAGAGGGAACTCGTAACCGCTCAGCCCCATGAGTCCGTTCTTGAAATGCACCTTGGAGATGGCTACTAACATATCGACCAAGACGGCCAATGCCGCGAGGCGAGTAATCAATCCAAGCACCAGCAGAATCCCGCCCCCGAATTCTGCCGCTGCCGAAAGATATGCCATCCAGCCCGGCAAACCTAAGCCACTGACCATGTGCACAAATTTTTGTGTTCCGCCGAAAACCTTGCCATATCCATGGGCGATCATGATCGCCCCCAGTACCAACCGCAAAATGAGCAACGCCAACGGCTGCAAATGATCGAGATAGCGCAATGCGTTCCTCCGAAATGCACAACAGATTACCGCAGGGGATTGGAACAAAGAAGTGAGAACTAAGATTGCAGCATTGCCGATTGCCATTCCAATTTAAAGCGGCAGTTGAGGGATGAGAGGGTTTCTAAATCGGCAATCGGCAATTGGAAATTTCAAATCAACCACCATCGATTAACAATCAGAAATTTCTTTTCACTCCACCGCGTACTCAATCCTGATTCCCCGCCGCCCCATCTCTTCCAGGAACGTGTCTGCTGGCACATCGCGCTCTTGCAGAATCCCGCCGCGTTTAGCAATGGCTCCCGACGCCAGCATCTGAACGACGATCGATGCTGGGAAAGCCGTAGTTCGCATCATGGCGCTCATGTCGGTTTTGGGATCGTAGTGGTCCACGATGGTGAACGTGGCCACTCGTCCTTTCAGCCGTCCACCGAGTAGGCCGCGGACGCCCAGCGCCCGCACCGACTCGTGTGCCTCCAGTCGCATGATGCAAACGTCCGGGCCCTTGCTGGCAAACTTGCCTTCAAAGATCTTGGACATGACCTGACGTGGAGTGATCTCAGATCCATTCACCCTCATCTTCTCGCTGGAGAACATTCCCAGTTCCTTCAGCTCGCAAAGTAGATCGTAGTGCCCCGGATAGCGCAGGGTTTTCTCAAAACATTCTCCGACCTTGCCTTCGAAGCTCTCCGGCAGAGTCGAAGTCCCGCCTGAGGTATGAAACGCCACCAGGGGAGAGAAGCCGGCCATGTGAAAATCCTCGGGCTCGGTCAGCGGTTCGATGGTCACCAGCTTCCCCTTGCGCAGGATGCGCACCGGTTCCACGTACTCGTTAATGAGCCCCTCCACCGAGAACAGCAGCTGATAATGAAAGGGCGGCATGGGTTTTTCCGGCAGACCGCCAACGTAGAGTTTCAGCGCATCGGCACGACCGCCCAACCGGCGCACCAACTCTCCGCCGAGAATGGAAGCCATCCCAGGCGACAACCCACAATCCGGAGCCAACGCCACCCCACGCTTTTCTGCTTTCCTGGCTAACGCGAGTTCCTCGCGGACCACCGTATTGTTTCCGCCCAGGTCGGCAAAATGGCAGCGCGCCTCCACGGCAGCCTTGGCGAGGCCAAGATTCAGGAAATATGGCACCGCCGAGAGCGCCGCATCGTGTCCACGCATGAGCTTAGCCGCAGCCTTCTCGTCGTTGGCATCGAGTGTGGCCGCGTGCACCTTCTTCTCGCCGGTTATTCGATTGACCCGCGCCGTTACTTCCCGAACCCGCCGCGTGTCGTTATCGGCAAGAGGCACCGATTTCACCTGCGGCGTGTGCCCCATGTCGTCTGCCGCCGCCGACCCCATCATCCCTGAACCAATGACCAGAAGCTTCATGACCGCACCTCTTAATGAGTACCGAGTACCGAGTACCAAGTACCCAGCGAAAAACTCGGATTAAAACTGAGAACTGAGAGCTCGAAACTGAGAACCAGAACTGAAGGAGGGGACTACAGGCCCGACCGACCCAGACGTTCGTACAGGTAGCAGCGCAGATCGCGGAGAACGTTTCTCATTGCGAACTCAGAATACCAGTAGCGAACCCGACGGTCTGTGATGTTGCTCACGTGACCAGAGGTTACAACAGACAGCCAATGGCTTGGTCCTGACTTCCCGGCCTCAACAAGAATCAGGTTGCAAGCCATCTTAACTTAAGATATTTTTCTCTGACTTGAGGTCACTATGAGTTCCAGTGGAACCGCGCTCGCCAGCAGACGGCCACCGCTTCGGCCGCGCACCGAAGCCAAGCGTGCCCGCATTGTAGAAGTCGCCATGCGCCACTTTGCCCAGCAAGGCTACGAAGCTGCCCGCGTTAGCGACATTGCCGAGGAGTTGGGCATCGCCAAGGGCTCCATCTTCCAGCATTTCGGCAGTAAAGACGGACTCTTCTTCGAGGCCTACAAGAAGGCCACGCGCGCCTTCTCCCCTTATCTCAGTGTGCCTTCCGAAGTGCGCGTCCGGGGCTTTTTCGAGATTCTGCGCTATTGGCTGGTCCGCACCGAGCACATGGTGCGCGAAGACTGGGTTCCTTACCGGGTTTACTTGATGGGGAACTATGGGACTGATCTCGCACTCCGGCGCGAGATCAATCGTTTTCTGATTGCTGAGGATCCCTACGGTCGGGTCGCCTTCGTGCGCTTCGGCCTCGAACGCGGCGAACTACGCAAGGATCTCGATGTTGAGGTAATCGTCTCCATCATTGACTGGATGGTAGAGCGCTTCCAGGACGCGCTGCTCACAGAAGAGCTTGATCCTGGCTTGTTCCGGCGCCCCGGCGAGATGCCTGAGAAGAAGGAAGCGCGCATTAACCAGTTCTTAGACATCCTGCGTCGCGCCATTGGCAAGTAGTCTTTGTGCGGCGGCGGATCTGGTGTGGAGGCGGGTCTCGGACCCGCCTGGTCGGGTCAAAGACCCGGCCCCACACATTCTTTGACAGCTACGCTCGCCTCAGGATGACGACAATTCCTGAAATCTTGGGAAGAACAATGATAAACGCGCTCTCCATCGATCAGATCCTCTCGCTCTACAACGACCGTGCCCCACTTGCCGAAGCTTCCACGATCCCAGCGCCGTGGTACGTCGATCCGCGCATTGCTGATCTCGAAGCGCAGACCGTTTTCAGCAAGACCTGGCAACTGATTGGCCGCACTGACCAGGTGGAGAAGCCAGGTCAGTTTGTCACCTCGACTATTGCCGGCGAGCCCATTGTCGCAGTGCGTGGCTCCGATGGCGTTCTGCGGGCCTTCTACAATGTCTGCCGCCACCACGCTGCGGCAGTTGTTAGCGAGCCCTGCGGACAGGCGCAGATTCTGCGCTGTCCGTATCACGGCTGGAATTACGGACTCGACGGCTCGCTCAAAGGCATGCCGGAATTCGACGGCGTGAAGAATTTCGACCGTGCCGCCAACGGCCTGGTTCCGGTGCAGGTCGACACGTGGGAGAAGTTCGTCTTGGTTAATCTTGACCCCAAATCCGAGCCGCTTGCTGAATTTCTCGGCGGCTTACTCAAGCGGGTCGCACCGCTTGGAGTCAGCCGCCTGCACTACTTTGCTTCACGCTCCTACAACATCGCCTGTAACTGGAAAGTATTCGTCGACAACTATCTTGACGGCGGTTACCACGTGCCTCATCTGCACAAGGGACTCAACAGTGTTCTCGACTACAAGCACTACACCATCGAGAACGAAGACCGCTACTGCCTGCAATCTAGTCCCATGGTGGCGAGCACCGAAGACGCCGGCGCTGGTGCTACCCGCAAGGGCGATCGCGCCTACTATTACTGGCAGTATCCCAACCTCATGATCGACTGCTACGAGGGTTATATGGACACGATTCTTGCCATCCCGCTGGACGTCGATCACTGCCGGGTAATTTTTGATTGGTACTTTGCGGATGTGAGCGAGGCCGCTCGCGCCTACAACGAGCAATCGGTGGCTGTCTGTGACCGCGTGCAAGTCGAAGATCTGGATATTTGCGAAGCTGTGCAGCGTGGTCTGAAATCGCGTGCCTATGGTGCTGGACGCCTCTCGGTGCGGCGCGAGGCAGGCGAGCATCTTTTCCATCGCCTGCTGGCCGCCGATCTGAAACGCCTAAGCCGTTCAGCAATTGCCGCGGACTAGCTCCGTATTTCTCCAAAACATCACGCTTCGGAATCGGGACCGGCGGTTTTACGCCTCTTCTTTCGGGACGGGCGCGTACCGACGCAGCAGAGTAATGGAGAACACTAGTATCAGAATCAGCAGCCCGAGCAGGCCCAGCTCAATCATAGAGGCGTGAAAGATGCCTGCTCCTTGTGCTGCTGCTGCTGACCAAGTTCCTTCTTTGGTGACTACGCCCCATAGCTAAAGCTAGGGGCTTCAAGAGCCATGCCTGCTATGGCAGGCATTGTGGTTCTCAGGCGCAGTCCGCGCCGTAGTATTTCCAATGCCGATGCATGGTCGCGGGTCGTGTTCAAACCGCAGACCGTGCAGGGGTGCTTCCTGTCCCACAACTTCTTAGGCACAGGCGCACCGCATGGGCATTGTTGTGATGTTCTCCGCGCATCCACTTTCACCAGCAGCCTATCGGCGCTCTCAGCCTTATAGGATAGCTTTGCGATGAATGACGACCACGCGGCATCGTGCACTGATTGGGCGAGCCTACCCCCCGCCAATCCTTGGATGTTCAAATCTACGGCGATGAAGCCGTAGTGGTTGATTAACTCACGGGAAAGTTTGTGCTGAAAGTCGTTGCCTGGGTTGAACACGCCGCGATGCAGCTTCGCCACCTGTTGGCAGGCACGGTTCCAGCCACCCGAGCGTTTTTGACAGCGTGCTACGTGACCCTGTTTCCCTCGCAGTGCTTTTTGCGCGGCACCAAACCAGCGGGGATGGTCTATGATTTCCCCGTCACTGGTGACAGCGAAGGACTCCAAGCCGACATCAATACCAACCACTAACTTATTTTCGGGCAGGGGCTCCACCTCTACCATGCAGGAAAAGCAGGCATACCATTGGCCACTTTCCTTCTTCAGCGTGAGCGTCTTCCCTGCTCCCGCCAGGGGGCGGTGCAGCTTGATTTTCACGTTGCCAATCTTCGACAGGGATAATTGGTTGCGGTGGACGCTGAAGCCTAGTTGCGGATAGGTGAAGGAATCAAACCAGCCTTTGCCCTTGCAGCGAGGGCATCCGCGACCACGGCGCAAGAACGCCTTATACGTCCTGTCTACCCGATGCAGAACGTCCTGAAGCACTTGAGAATACACCGACCTCAGTGGCCCATCGGCTTCCTTGCACGCCGGCAGTTGCGCAGATTGCATGTTGAAGGTGACCCCGGTTCGACAAGTTTTCCACGCAGCGCGGCGTTCTTGTAGGGCGTCGTTGTACAACTGACGACACACTTCCAGCGTCCTCGCCAGGGTCTCGCGCTGTTTGCGGTTGGGAAAAAGTCGGTATTTAAACGTTCTTTTGCTTTTCAACATACTGTTGGATGACGGCCAACGGAGCACCGCCCACGGTGCTGACGAAATAGCTATTCGTCCATAGCGTTGGCAGGCGCGATTTCAAAGTACGAAACTCTTGCCGCAAAGTGTGCGAGGAAACGCCCTTCAGGT
>DASQIH010000029.1:0-3052 GCA_035631655.1 Terriglobales bacterium | reverse complement strand
ACGCATCATCGAGGGCAACTTACTACGCTGCTGTTCCAGCGCGGTATTGATCCAGGCATCACGGATTTAATCTGGCTCCCTCAAATGCAGCCGATGGCCGCATGAAACGCAACCAACACTCTCGCCGTCTAACATTTGGCTGGTGCGGACCGGCCACGCACCATGTCAACCGTTCGTGCTGGCCGGCCGCACAGCAAGACGTTAGGTTCCACAGGAGGAAAGAATGTTGAGACGCCTGTTAGCCTTTCTCGCGTTGAACGTTCTTGTTGCTTGCGGAGGGGACACGAATCCTCCTCCGGCAAGTACCATGGTGTTCAAGTCTCGCGGCTCCTTGCAGTGCACTGGCGGGGGCACGCCACCGGCGGTCATGGCCATGGAACTCACAAATGCGGGTATTGCTGTTTTGCGGTCCGCGTGCGGGACCGACGGTCTTGCCCATGTAGCTGTTTGCGGCGCCTCTGATGGTGCCATCGACATCTTTGAAATACCCGAGAGTCAGGCAAGCAACGCGCAGTCTCTGTCGTTCTCTTTGTTGAGTACTTTGCCCACAGCGTCGGAAGTCCCCTGCCCATGAATATCCTAGCTCTTGGGACTTTGGGTCGAAGAATAGCGTCCGTGACACCAAACTTTCGCGCTGGAGTAGTGTGAAACCTAACCTGTCAATCCAGAGCGGACGGTCCGCGAGCCACCGCGTTATGCACGGTCCACGGCTGCGGCCCGCCGCTGATTTCCGACGTTAGCCACCTGAGCAACTTTTGTCGCTGACCGAAAGAATGGAACCTATGAAAACACATTTCCTCTCGCTCACCGTCGCCTGCGCGGTCCTGGCTGCACCGGTGTCGCATGTACCTGCTGCGGCGCAGACCATCTCACCTGAGTCCGCGCAGCTTCGCGCGGCATCGTATGACGGGAAATGGGCCGGAACCATCAAGTGCCTCTACGACCCCGGGCTGTGGCCGGAGGATGAATGCGACATCGGACTGGTCTTGGAGGTCAAAGGTAACGTCGTCCAAGTGCAGCAGACCGTTCGGAGCAAGAAGGGCGAAGAAACCAAGTCGGACATCAACCCCGGACAGTTTCGCCTATTCAAGCTCGCTACCAATGCTGTTGCGATTTCTCTGGGCACCGGGAGGGATGAGGACGGCACGTGGGTTGAGACTTGGTCGTTTTCAATGACCTTGAAGGATCCAGATCACATGATCGTTCACTGGACCAGGATAGTGAACAACGTCGACATCCCAGTGGGAAAGAAGGGGAGCAAGTTTTCATCCGTTGGCATGGGCGAGCTTGCGCGCACGGGAACAGGCGTCTAGGCGTTGATGCGAGCAGGTGGCTAACAGCGCGGCACACCCCGAGCCTCTGAAGCGGCGCTCCTTGTGGTGTCCGTCATACCGTCGGCCCCGTGGCCGCGAACGTTGGGCGGCAGATACGCGTAGCACAGCATGACCATTGCGCTAAAGACTGAGAACGTCCTGCTAGACGGACTTGCATTCCCAGAAGCGCCTCGCTGGCGTGCCGGTGAACTCTGGTTTTCGGACATGACGGCGCAGAAGGTGATGAGGGTTGGCTTGGATGGCAGGGTGAGAACCGTCGTCGAGGTACCCGGACAGCCCTCAGGACTCGGATGGTTGCCCGATGGCCGGTTGCTCGTTGTTTCGATGACGGACCGCAAGTTGCTGCGGCTTGACCCAGGAGGCCTGACAGTTGCCGCCGATTTATCGGCCTTGGCTCCTTTCCACTGCAATGACATGGTCGTAGATAGCAATGGCCGAGCGTATGTCGGCAACTTTGGCTTCGATCTGCCCGCAAAAGCCGAAGCCAAGCCCACGGTGCTGATACTGGTTACGCCGGAAGGCGAGGCCAGGACCGTCGCCGACAATCTCCTATTTCCGAACGGCAGCGTCATTGCGCCTGACGGCAAGACGCTCGTCGTTGGCGAGACCTTTGGCGCCCGCCTCACGGCATTTGACGTGGCAGCGGACGGATCGCTATCCAATCGCCGAGTGTGGGCCAAGTTGGACGGCGCTATTCCAGATGGCATCTGTATGGATGCCGAGGGCGCATTGTGGGTCGCCTCACCTAGAAGCCGCGAGGTTTTGCGTATTCGCGAGGGAGGTGAAGTAACTCACCGTATTGCGACGGAAAATCAATCCGTCGCCTGCATGCTGGGCGGACCTGACCGCCGTACGCTGTTTGTTCTAAGCTGCCAGGTCATTCACGAGCGAAAGAAATCGTGCGCGCTCAGGAGTGGTCGCATCGAGACTGTCAGAGTGGATTTTCCTGGCATGGGCTTGCCATGAGTCTGCGCGCCCAACCGTGCGTCGCAGCCGACGCGCTGAAGAGCGCGGCTGAGCGCGAACGTTAGACGGCAGATGGTGACATCGCTCGCTCCTAACAAAGTGCGGATCAGATCCCCGCGAGCTACTGACGCCGAGGAACTCGCAGCTCTCAATCGCGAGCTTGGTTATGCCACAGAATCACGCGAGATCGTCTCGCGTATCAGGAGAGCGTCCAAATTATCGGAGCACTTCATCGCAGTTGCTGAAATTGAAAGCGATGTTATCGGTTGGGTCCAGGCCGAACACAGATTCAGCATGGAGACGGGCGAAAAGGCAGAACTCGTCGGCTTGGTTGTCGCTGCTGGAGCTCGACGCGGCGGGGTGGGAAGGTTGCTCGTGCAAGCAGCCGAGGAATGGGCGGCCGATCGCGGTTTAAGCTCAATTGTCGTTCGTTCCAACGTCGCGCGACCGGAGTCACACTCCTTCTATAAGCGAATCGGATATACACAGTCAAAGACGCAACACGTGTATGCGAAGCCCTTGCTACGAAAACCTGCCGTCTAACCCCACAAGGATGCGCAGCCGCGCCGTTTTATCGGCGGTGAACGTCAGACAGGATAGGTGTCAGCCATGACGATGCTTTCGGGAAAATGCCTTTGCGGGCAGGTGCAGATTTCCGTTCGGGGTGAACCCCTTCGCATCGGCATCTGCCACTGCACCGACTGCCGGCAAGAAAGCGGTTCGGCCTTTACCTTCTATGCTGTCTGGCCCGC
>DASQIH010000028.1:0-1614 GCA_035631655.1 Terriglobales bacterium | reverse complement strand
TTCCGGTCGGTGCACGGGAATCGCCACCACCGCAGCGGAAGCATCCGGCACCACCTGGAACTCGAGCAGCCCGCCTTTGGCCATCCCCACCACATCCTGATAGATGTCCATATCCCGGCGGGCCGGGATCAGCACGTCAATGCCGAGAGCGCGCTTGCAATGCCCGATCTTCTTCCCATCCAAAAAGCCTCGGTCCACAATCAAGCGCTGCATGACTCCGCGGCCATGGCATTGCACGAACTCCTCCACCAGTTGGTAGAGTACGGGAGCTTCATGGTCCTTGCCGGCGGTCAGGCACAGCCCGCCGTATAGAAAGAACTCTCCCTGACGATTGGTGTGCAACAGCGTCACCAACTTGTAACAGCGCCGCCAGCTATATGGTTTCTGTTGCTCGGCCGTCAGCTTCTCGGAGTCGACGGGATGATCGTGTTCATCAAACAGCAGCCGGGAAGAGCCTTCGTAGTTGGGATTGTCGGGCACGAATAAATAAGTGGCGTCGCCGAGAAAAATGCCTTCTTCCTCGAAGGCATGGTGCTGTTGGAAGATTCCCGCCACGTCGCGATTGAACCAGGTCTGCAGCAAATCAGCATCGGTATCGCGCGCCAGTTTGCGCAGGAAGTCTTGGTCGCAGGGAGTTTGTCGGTCGTAGTCGTTCTTTTCGTTGAAACCTTGACAACGGAGCGAGATATCGCCGGTCTCCGGGTGGGTCGCCTTGTGGCCCATGGCCGGACCAAACGCCTCGACCAGGCTGCCGCAACGCACCAGAAAAGGAAAAGCATGGAAGTGATGCTCGCCATGAAACCGCATGGATAGATTGCTGGCCACATACACCCACAGGGGCACGTCGTGCCGCTCCCGCGGCGAGGGATAGCTCTGCGCCAGCTTGTCCAAGATCTTCCGTTCCGTGAGGAGGCGGAAGAAGTCGGCTTCCTGGACTTCGCCGATGGCATCGACATAATCAAATTCGCCGCGACGAAAAGCCTCCAGCACGCGCGCATCGTCGTGCTCGTACAGCATCGCGGCTGAGGTCGACTCCGCCGATTCGCTCATCTCAGGGTAGTTCGCGACGCAGCTCCTGAATGCGATCCAGCACCGCCAGGATCCGGTGGTAAATCCTCGATACTTCCGCCCGTGCCCGGCGAAAGCGCGCATAGTGTTGGCTCTTCTGCCGGATCTCGGCGACCCGCTCGGGGGGAAGCGAGCGCAGGCGGTGCCGCCCCTGGTCACTCCAGGTCACGACTATATTGCGATGCAGTTGGCCGCGGGTGCAACGACAGTGGGGCCGGCCGCAGCGACGGGCGATTTCATAGACACTGCCCTTGACCAAAGGCGTGCCGGGCAAAGCCACTTCCAGGGTCTTGCCTAATTGCTCCTGGAGTTGGAGCAGCTCTTGCCGTAAGCGGCTGAGCTTCTCCTGGCGCTGTTGGTCGCGAGCGTGCATCGGTTGGCCTCCCTGAGCATAGAACTGCGGGCGCGTCAGCGCGACGCGCAAGATACTGCATGTATAAATAAATATATTGCATGCAGATTAATGAGATGCAACCGGAAAAATGATAGGGTGAACCAAGAATGTAGACAGGGACTACCGGGGCTCCGCGCCTTTAGCGGCGTTTG
>DASQIH010000027.1:0-8709 GCA_035631655.1 Terriglobales bacterium | reverse complement strand
AATGTGTATCAGGTGTCGAAGACGGAGGACATGAGTCCCATCGCGCCGGGCACGAAAGTGCGCGTGCGCGGTTTGTTGTTCTTCGACGGGACTAACTATCAGTTCGTTGCGGCACGCGTCGCACCGCCGGAGGCGGACTGAGACTTGTGGTTGGGCTCGAGGGCTGCGCTTGCAAAGAGTGCAGCCCTTCTAGCTTCGCTCTGCCAAGAGACCAAACCCAGTGGTGCGGTCCGCATACCCACGGAACTGCCTAGGAGCTGGAGTCCCACGCCACGCTCACCAAGACACTTACGATAAAGAAAGGAGAAGGACAAATGACAACTTCGTCCTATTGGCCATGCCAACGGAGTCCTAGAACGATCAAGTCCTCATCGGACAACACAAGATCCGGAATGCTAGCTTGTCCCTTGGTTCTGAGTTCTTGCAGGGTGGACTCCACAGTGGCGGGTTCGACTCCCACGTCCGCTGTCAGGAAATTGAAGAGGTCCTCCTCCCCAAGGATCTGTGCCATTTTGATGGCTCCCCTTGAAGATCGGTAGTCCTCAAAACCCACTTGATATTCTGGAAGCAGTTCTCCTTTTGCCAGCACGCACCTGCATAACGGTGCAAACATTCGGCAAATTCAAAAGTGGCTCGGTCACCACTCTCTAGACGTCACGCTGGCCTATCTTGCCGACGAAGACGATACTTCTGAGCCAGTTCGTGAACAGGTCAACTCGGCATTCTCACTGTTTGCTCAGCCTTAGCCGTCGTCGAATTCGGCGCATTCGAGGACGAATAGCTGCAAGAGCACGAACACCAGCAATCCGCATCCCGCCGACGCCAGCCTTTTCAGTGCTACGTTATGCTGTATTTTAAACAACTTAAGTGACTTCGGGTGGCCCGCCTAAGTACTTGAGAGGTCGTGAGAGACGCGCGAATCGTGGGTGGAAATCGCGGGTTCAAAACCAGCTCAGATGGGCTCCAATCATCTAACTTCCGGGGGACAACTGACGCGCAAGAAACAGCGGACGTTGACTGAGAACAATGTGCATTACTCACAGTGCCGAAGTGGCTGAAGATAGTCGCTTCCACTTCGGTAAGGATGTTTGGGCTGGGGCCGGCGAACGGGCGTAGGATCTGTATGAGGTCACCTATTCTGAGAGCGCCAATTCCAGGTCTGGTCTAAGCGGGCGAGTTCCGCCGTGAAGGGCAAGGATTGCGGCCGTGGCACGAAACAGTAAAGGCTCGCCGCCCGGGTTTCTACCGCTCTTGGCTTGACTACCGACGTTGGGTCAGCATTTCACTGAAAAATGGGAATCGCAGTAATGAATGGAGTCGGCGAATGAAAGCGCAATGGATTGCCATTTGGCCAACAGCTATGATCGGTTTGGCTGTTACGGGACTGGCCCAATCGACCACCGTGCGGACGCATGCCTACAAACTCGAAGAAACTCGTCTGGGACCGGTGGATGAGGAGAGGGTCAATACTGTCTTCAGCCCCGACGGCAAACGCGTGACATATGGAGCGCAGAAAGGCACCAAAGTGTTCGTGGTGGTGGACGGCCAGGAGAGCGCGAAGTACGACGGAATCGGTAAAGGCACCCCGGTGTTCAGCCCCGACGGCAAGCGCTTGGCGTTTGTAGCGGCAAGCGGCGCGGAGTGGTCCGTGGTGGTGGACGGCCAGGAGAGCGAGGAATACGACGCAATCGGTAAAGGCACCCCGATCTTCAGCCCCGACGGCAAACGCGTGGCGTATGTAGCGCGGAAGGGCGCCAAGTTCTTCGTGGTGGTGGACGGCCAGGAGGGCGCGAAGTACGACGGAATCGGTAAAGGCACCCTGGTGTTCAGCCCCGACGGCAAGCGCCTGGCGTATTTAGCGCAGAAGGGCGCCAAGTGGTCGGTGGTGGTGGACGGCCAGGAGCGCGCGGAATACGACACAATTGGTGAAGGCACCCTCTTCAGCCCCGACGGCAAGCGCGTGGCGTTTGTAGCGGCAAGCGGAGTGGTCCGTGGTGGTGGACGGAAAGGCGGGCGCGAAGTACGACGCAATCGGTGAAGGCGCCCCGATCTTCAGCCCCGACGGCAAACGCGTGGCGTATGCAGCGCAGAAGGGCGCCAAGTTGTTCGTGGTGGTGGACGGAAAGGCGGGCGCGGAGTACGACACAATTGGTGGAGGCACACTGGTCTTCAGCCCCGACGGCAAACGCGTGGCGTATGGAGCGCGGAAGGGCGCCAACTGGTTGGTGGTCGTGGACGGCCAGGAGGGCGCAGAGTACGCCTGGATCGGCACTCTCAGCTTCAGTCCTGGCGGCGTCCTGGAGTATCTGGCTACAAAAGAGGAGTCGCTTTACCGCATCAGATATGAGCCCTCTCTTCAGTGATAGGTAGCGGCAGCAACGGCGCACCGAACGTCTGAGAAAGACCTGGTGACAGTCCGCGCTGCCGACAGAGTTAGTCTGCTCGATTGATATTCCAGGACGATCTGCTCGATCTCGGCCCGGCTTCGACTCCTCGCAGGAGCACGCTCTTCACTCAAGCTCCAACTTCATCACCGAAGCAAGTCAATACAGGTGGAGTGAAAATTCCGCGTGCAATCACTTCCCGTTCGATGCTGTGCATACCAAAAATTAATTCCATCTTAATACCAAGTGGGCCACACTGGACGCATACTGCAATCACACCTGGGTGCACGCTTGACCTTCTACAAAATCGATCACATCCTGAATCTCTTTCCTCATTCGTTTTGCCGACTCACGTACACGCAGCCGAAAGAGATACTGGATGTTGCAAACCCAATTCCGCCGCGCGCGGCAAATCCAGCGTCCGCCGCAGCCAATACGGAGCAGTTGTCCGCGTGAGCGTGCAACAAGGCCCCTTCACGAAGCCGAGTAATACCTGGATCCGTCGTGAATTTCACTCATTTCCTTCAAAAGTGGCCGAAAATTCAGCATTCTTCTCCAAAATGTTTGCATCAGTCGCTCGATTTTCACAAATATAGCTTCAGCCCTCCAGGGGTTTTAATCTATGAATCCGATGGAGTATCTCATCCGCCCGCTTTTGGATGAGGGGCGGATTCGCGAACCGAAGAGTAGGTCGATTCTGTGGGCGTGTAAGTTCACCGGGTAGCCAGAATAGTCTGTGGCGTAGTTTGCTCAAGGTCATGCTTTGCCATTCCTCGGGGAGACATGTCCGCTGAAAAGCTGTCACCAGGTTGTAGGCCAGCCGAGCTACTTCCAGATAGAGGGCGTTGGCCGCAAAAGCACGAGTGGGAATCTTCCTCAGCGCATAGTCCTCACGAAGCTCCCGAGTGCGTGGCTCCATTCCGGCGCGGCCATCGTAGAAGTGCCACACCCCGGCTGGCGTCAGCGGCAGGTTCGTGTGCCAGGCTCGATACGCGTAACGTTCCAAGGTAAACAAAGTCGGCTCCGGATCGGTCTCCTCGATCCTCCTCCGCGCCACAATGCAGCGGCGTGCTTGCGTTCGTACATTGTGCGCGGCAAGGGCAATCCGGAAAGCTTCATGAGCTGTAGTCATGGAGCTGGCCGCGCCATGTCGCGCACGGAAGCGAAGCGCCGCTTCACCTTGGACGACCATGCCAAGGCAACTGCCGGCGTCGAGTGCCGTAAGGATGCGGACGTCATCGACGAAACGCCGATGGCGTACAAGTCCATTGACGCTGTGATGGACGCGCAGCGCGATCTGGTGGACGTGGTACACACGTTGCGCCAGGTGGTCTGCGTGAAGGGATAAAACGGAGAGGGCTGAAAGGTCCTCTCCCATAATCCGGGTGTAGGGTAGCGGCCACCCACATGTCTTGGGCACATGTCCACGCAGGTTCAACTCCTGCCACCCGGACCAATTTCTTTGTACGTTGGCAGAGGCGCTAGAGTGGGAGAATTCAAGAGACTCATATGAGATTTTGCTGCCCCGACTGCGGTCGAGAAGAAGAAATTCTTCTTGACCGAAATCCGCGATGTCGCTTTTGCCACGTTGAGATGATTGCGGCGTCCGATTACTCGGAATTGTGGATGAGCCCGTACATTGCAATCAGGCGTATGGCGACGATTAGCGAAACTTTCGGCATTGAACGGGCGCGCACGGCTGGCCGATTCAAGAAGGAGCGTGAAGCATGGACTACCGGCGTCTTCGCCATGGCCTTGGCGAAGTTGAATGGCGAACAGTGGTGGATCGAAATCGAAACCAAGGACAGCACTCCCGATACAAAACTGCGTCAGCTGGATCAAAGCTCCGGGAACAATATCATCCAGACGCGCAATATCGAGATTGTCGACTGGGAAGAAAATGTCGACGACATCATGGAAGTGATCCGGAAGAAATGCAAGCGCGCCTATCCTGACCACTATCTTTTGCTGGTCAATGCGCGAAACAGCGGGAAGGCGCTCGACTTCGATCAGGTGATTCAAGAAATGAAAAAGGTGCATTCACCCTTCCTTGAGGTCTGGGTAATTGCATTCGTCGGGCCAGATGACATGAAAGTCGTTCGCGTGGCACCTGATGCTCTTCCTATAGATCTGAAAATCCGTGCGGAACTGGAGAAAGCGAAGAAGCAAACGCCATTCATGAAGCGAGGGACTCGCGGAACGGGCACAGAACTACGGGACCTTGGGCCAGCGTATTTGCCCATTCCCAGAGGCGATTAGCGGGTACTGTTCCTCAGTTCGGCGCGTTTTCGTTGTGACACTGGGTGCCATGCTGCCGGAGTACACGGTCGCGGTAATCCCCTCTTCTAGCAATTCCGGGTGCTCACGTTTAACTTTTCCCCAAATCACACAATTAACAGTCACCAAATTGGGAATCGTGGTTCCGGGGTGAAGATGCTCAGTCTTATGGTCAGTGTGGCTCACCTGGAAGAGTCTGACTCCTGGTCTGGCGGCTCTTTTCTCGATGATGTAACCACCGCCGTCAACAAAACCGGTTGGAATCTCAACGTCGAGTCTGAAGTCGGTTGCGTCCTGATTACCGTCATTCTCTATGCCGACCGACAACTCGTAGAGTTCCTCATCATCTGCAGGACCGCCCGGGATCGGAAGGGGGCGATGCTGGATGTTCGCCTTTAGGGACAGTCCTCTACGTCCTTCCTCTCTGGTCGGTGGGCTGCTCGTGCCAGGCAGAGCCACGGTTACATCCGACACCGTGGTCGCCTTAGCCTTGAATAGAGGCTTTGTCGAAAAGTCGGGCTTGCTCCCGAGGGGAGGCGGCTGGATTGGTTCTCCGTGGAGTACACGAAGCAGTTTTTCGTACTCGTCTTCTTTATATGGCTCGTCGCTTAGGTCCACTCCCATGCGGCTCTTCAGGTAGGTCGGCATGGATGAATTCCACGTTCCCTTCCGCATCACAGGTATGAACTTGTTCGTCAGTATTTGCTCTGCCAACTCGGCAGAGATGACCATGGACTCGTACCCCACTCCCCCTTGTCGGCTATTCGCCCGCTCTGCATAGGTTGGTGTGCAGACCACGACTACGAAATTGCTGTCCGCGACCGCCTTTTCCATGAAGTGCAGTTTGTCATCCCGGCTTCAAATGCCATCGGTCGAAGATAATCTCGACCCCGCTCTCCCCTCGGAGTCGCTCAGCGAACTTAGTGACCCACTGTTGATGCTCCTGTCCCTCCCATGAGTAGGACAGGAATGCACGAGGGGCGCCGGTTGTAGACATCGGCGTTTTGGTGGAGGCAGGATTGGTGGAGGCAGGAGAAGACTGCGCTGGCAGCTCCTGGTCAGCGAGATATTCCTTGCCTTCCTCGGTCACCTTGTAGAAACCTTGGCCGGTGAGATCGACGAGGTATCCCTCATTCACCAGCTTTGTCCAAGGGGCTCCAAGCAGGTGCTCCCTCACAGGCCCTTTCTCGGCATCGCGATATCCGTATGCCAACCCGTAAGGATCACCAGGCAACATGAGATTGTGTTTGTTGAGAGCACTGTCATGCTCGCCGATCTTAGCCAGTCGGGCCAGGAGAAGACGGCATTTCTGTTCCATGGCCAGCTTCTTCAGATCCGCCAGCGTCGGGGCGATCTCGGACAATGTGTTTGGATTGGCCTTCATCCTTCAGCATTATATTGTCCAATCCGCGGTCCTTATACGTACCGACAAAAACCTTCAGGTGCCAGTAATCCGATCGGATTCCCGGCTTGTCGATGGCTCAGAAAGTTCCTTCGCAGCAACTCCTGACGTTGCCAATGTAAAAGGTCAACGGCGGAAGGGGAGCTGGTGCCATCGGAGAGATTCGAACTCTCAAACACCTGTTTCTAAGACAGGCCGCTATTCCAATTCGCGCACGCTGGCACTCTGGTGCACAGGGGAGGATTTGAACCTCCGCGCCCCACTAGGGGAAACCGGGTTACAGCCGGTCCGTTTCAGTCAGGCTCACGCACCTGTGCAAACTTGGCGGAAGGTAGACGAATCGAACGCCGAAGGCGAGCGCGGCAACGCTACCTTTCAAGCGAGAAGTAACACCCTACTGGCACCGAGAGCAGCAGCCGGTAAGGATTTCGGCTGCAACCCAGATCATGCGTCTTGCCATGGGTGTATCCTTACCTAATTGGGAGCGCACGGGGGAAACGAACATGCGCAACCTAATCTGCCACGCTGACTTTCGGTTTCTAGCCCTGATTGCAGCAATCGCAACACCCCTTCTTGTTCCCCAAGAGGCTTCTGGCCTCCCCCAATTTTCGCGGCAGTACAGCACGTCGTGTAACACTTGTCACACAGCTTTTCCCAGGCTCAACGATGTTGGCCTTGCGTTCAAAGATGCCGGGTTCCAGTTCCCCGAGGAAGATCTCTCTTTCATTGTGACCCCACGGACGCTGCTGACCCCGCCGGCCGCTGTTCCGCGTTCGACCAAGATGTCCCTCCACCGGCCGGAGTACGCAGCACCACCGTCCTCCATTTCTGATCCGAACTTACGCATGTTGCAGCAAAGATACCTTAAGGAGCTCACCTCTGTAGGTGTGCAGATAAACGCTCTTCCATTTCCAGCCCGCTTCTATTTGAGCCCTCTTGGTGTGGATGAAAGACCGCAAAAGCACTTGGACCAGCGCTCCCTGCGTTTTGCGACCTTCAACGGCCAGACCGTTCTAGAGGTAACCGGAAACTACTGCGCAGTTTATCTTCGTGAAGGGATGGATGCGAGCAAGCGGGCCCGCCGGACGCTCGAAGACGTCCTCCTTCCGATATTAAAAGTGATGGTATCGCCGTTCCCGACACACCCCACCGACCTGCAGGGTTATGTGCTGGAAGTTTCCCACCGCGTGCGTGGAAGAGTCTTGGGGATTCCGTGGCCAACGATGGAGAATGTCGCCCTAGTGTTGTCACGGGAGGCTGCGGAAAAGCTTGTCGCGGCGAAGGATCTCAGGGAACAGCAGGCTGCGCTCGCCGCAGCGCATGTGTATCTCAATGCGGAGCCGATTACGCCGCGATTGGCTGATCAGGCGCCCTGAACGACCGGACTCGTGACCAAAAAGATTTAAGGCGTGCAAGGTCAAGTCTGGCCTGTAGCCCGAGCGTTAGGGCTGGCTTCTATCCGGCGTGCGAAGCGCAAACTCGACGTTGCGTTCCCTATTGAGTCGGACGGTCTCCTCCAGACCCAGCCTGGCCGAGTGGAAGCAGCTTGAGCTGCTGCACGGACGGATGGTCGGCGAGATTAATGCTAACGAGCTTTGCCTGCTCTTGCGCGGGGTGGCTCTCGACATCGCGCTTGCCGACGAAGCCGCCGGGGAACTACTTGGCAGAGCAACCGCGACGAGGACGTCGTCTACGCCCTTTGGTTTCAACTCCGGGCCTGCTAGCATCGAGGACATGGTTCTTGCGGCGATAACCGTCGCCGGAACCTCTACATCTTCCAGCAGCCGCGGGACGATTCGGACTTCAACTTTGAGCGTACGACGAGGCCCGCGCAGGCAGCGTGACAGCTACACGGGCCACAGGATCGGCACAGCCCAGCCGAGCGCGTAGCGCTTGGGATGGCTGCGACCGTGGATCCTGCCTTCCTGGTCCACTCTGAGATGAGGCACTGAAATCACTTTGGCCGATAGAGGACGATAGACGATAGAGGAAGGGTTACCGCGCCGGGTAAGACCGGTCCGTCAAACGCGAGCTCGATCCATCCTCTTCCAAAGATACGTCCAGGATCACGATGCTCTTGGAAATGACCGGCATCGCCTCATTCTCTTCGGTTCGGGGAAATTCCCGGGGGAACCGGCCATGGCGTCCAAAAACATCAGCTCATAGCAGAATCCGCGCTTTTTGGTGACCTCGTTGGGCAACCATCGGTTCGCGCGCAGCGTATCGACCTCCCCTCGGCAAAACCTAATCGACCGCGATACGCCGCAACAGTCTGAAGTCATTGAGAAGCTTCGCTGTGCCCAGCACTACGCTGCACAACGGGTCATCGGCAATGCATACCGGCAGGTCGGTTTCTTCCCGGATCCGCTTGTCCAGATTTTTCAGCAAGGCACCGCCTCCGGCGAGCACGAGGCCGCGGTCGCTGATGTCAGCGGAGAGTTCCGGTGGAGTACGCTCCAAGGCCATCCGGATTGCGCTCACAACCGCTGAAACGGATTCGCTCAATGCCTCGCGAATCTCGCTGTCATCCACGGTGAACGTCTTGGGCACACCCTCGATGAGACTTCTCCCTTTGATCTCCATGGTCATTGGTTTGTCAAGTGTGTATGCCGAACCAATCTCGATCTTGATCTGCTCCGCCATACG
>DASQIH010000026.1:0-11353 GCA_035631655.1 Terriglobales bacterium | reverse complement strand
CGTTGTGTTTGCACTGGGAATCGTGCATTGCGCGCTTACGCCGGTGATCTATCGCCCCTTGTCGCTGTCGGCTCTCTGGTTTTTTGCCGCCGGCCTGGCCTTGGTCTTTGCCGGGATGTTGAACGTTTTGCGGCTGAAAGGTCCAGGCTCGCCACTGCTCCACTCCTTTTCCAGCGTTGCCAATGCCACCCTGCTGCTGGTTGCCGTGCTGTTTGCGCTCACGGCCAACCTCGCGCACAACCCTCAAGGGGTTGTGCTTCTCATCGCGTTGGCGGGCGAATTTCTCTTCTCGCTTACGGGGCGGAGGTAATCCAGATCTCCGACACCCGCTGCCTGGAATATGGGCCTAAAATTCCATAGGGCGTCCCGCGTCCCAGAGGAGGCACAATGCCGAAAACGAAACCGAAAAAGACAACCGCTCGGGCGGCTGCCGACGGTGACAAAGCTACGATGGTCGTGACGATCTACGCCGGCACGCGCCAACCCATCCAGGGCAAAGACTTCCTCATTCGCATCTTCGACGGCTTTCAGAACAAGCTTTTCGACGATTACAAGCCAGGGCCGACTACAGTGTTTCGACTGCCGTATCGCGACAATTTGCAGGACAACTGTACTGTCCTCGCCTCCGGCGACGAATGCGTCGATGCCGGCTTCACTCCGGTCAAGCTCTCGCTCAAGGCCGTCGCGATGGTGGACCTAATGCTTCTCCCGGATAAAGCGAATTTCCAGTTCATCTCTTGGAACGCCGTCAAAACAGCCGATCCCGTCGTATCAAATTTCATCGCTGTCGGCAGTTCCGAAACGGAGGCGCAAGCGCAGTATGACAACTTGCGGCAGAAGAAGCCCGCGGCTTTAGCGTCTCTCCTGAACCTCGCTACTGCCATGAAGGCCATCCAGCTTCCGTCCAAGACCCCGCTCGACTACTTCAGGGAAATCCTATGGGACGAGTCTCTGGCCCAGGATCGCTTCTTCGGCTATGCGGATCAGTCCTTGGTCGACCAGGTGCGTCGGGCGGCGATGGAGGGTGAATTCGCACCTGAACCCAGTCCCGGACTATTCCACCCGGGCGCAACGAGCAGCTTCAAGCAGGTGCAATTCGGGGAGGCGAACGTCCAACTCACGTTTCATGAGGAAGACACCAAGAAGATTGATGGAGTGCAGTGCATCAAGGTGGAACCAGACATCGATTATTACAAGGATCTCGGCGCTCACACGCTGCTGGAAGCCATTCCGAACGCCATCACCCACGGCCTGACCGATCCCAAGAAAGTTTATGTCTTGCGCTGGATCGCCGGAAAGCACGCCGGCGTCCCCGAATTCGTCCCGCCATACACGATCGCCGTGTAAGCCGTAACTGACAGGGAAAAACCATGCCCGACAGCCTCATCCTCAATTACAACCCCCTCGGTTGACGGATTGTGCTAGCGAGGGGATACTTGTGCCGCTTACAGTCTTGTCATGGAAACCCTTCGACTTCGACATCTCGCGGAATTGATTGTTTCGCGCAGACCGAAGCCTGATGCCGTGCTGAAGGAAATAGCCAGCAAGTATGCCAGTAGGAATCTGACGGCGGCGAAGGGATTTGCAGCAACGGCGGCGTCAATCTTGACTTCGACGGTTTTGCCAGTCTTCGCGAAGAAGCAGAGCGACGAAGATCTCACCATCATCTTGATATGTGGTGTCTTGGTATTTCTCTGTGCTGCCTGCTTTTTCATGCTTGCTCGGATGTACGCCGTCCTGTACGTGGGTGCCGTTTACTATTTGGGAAAATTCCGTCGTTTGCGACCGGTGCTGGATCTGGTCTTATGATTCTTGTCTTTCAGCAGGCAACTTCGCATACATACGACCCCAGCGGGCTGGCTTGGGCCGCAATGGGCGTTACTATAGCCAGTCTGGCCATTACCGTTCTCTCAAGCGGTGCGTACACTTTCCTCACGAGAAGCGCTCGGAAAAGACGGATATACGATTTACATGACGGGCTGATGGAATTGCGGCGCACCTATCCCGTTCGCAATGTGGAGGAACTGAGCCTGGATGAGATGAGGGTGCTCACTTCAACGCTCGAGGAGTTTCTCGACACTCCCTTGCTTCCTTCATTGAGTCATTCCAAGACCAAAGCTGCGATGAATAAATTACTTGGTGTGCTGAAACCATTTGAAGAAAAGCCGCCGGACTTGGGCGAGCGTACGTAGACAAGGAAGCCCTAAGAACAAGCCCGGCGCGAAATCGCCGCCATCCGAATGAAGTCCCACCGCGAACTCGAGTGTACAATGCCGCATGTTCCGGCTTTCCGAGGATCGAATCTGCGCTGAAGGAAGAAATTACCTTCGCCATGCAGGTCAAGAACTACGTTTATATTTCCGACGTTAAGATCGATTTGTTTTGCGACCAAACCGCTTCGTCCGACATAGAGAAGACTGGGGCGGAATACGGCGTCGATGTCAAGATACTGAAATGGGTGGGCAAGAGAGAGACCTTCTCGGCGGCGAGGAAGGCGTCGGGTCCGGCGGACTCATGCGTGCGCGTGCCGTCGCTCCACCATTGCAGGAAATACGCGCCCTCGGGATGGACCTCGTCCCTGCCCTGCACCGTGACATGATCACGGCGGACGCGGCCTTGCTGTCGAACAGGGCGGCAGCGAACTTCCATTCATCGTTGTGCTTGATCTGTCGATTGCCCTCCCGACGCAGGGAACGGTGGTCGACGCTTCGCTCTAACCCTGTATTCAAATCGTATTCTTGAATCCATCTGGAGTCGGGTGGCTTATAATGCATGCCCACTCGCCCTTTGCAATTGAAGCGTGGTCGGAAAATTGCGCTCTAGTTCTCAGTCCTTGCCTGAGCATGGGCGGTAAATCAAATGCCACTGAGAGAGGAGAACATGCCCGTGAAGCGAACAACCATTAAGGGTTTGTTGGCGATCGTCCTTACGCTAGCTGGCAACTACGTGGTGCACGCTCAAGTAGTGACCGCGAACTTACAAGGCGTGGTCAGCGATCCCAGCGGCGCCGTGATTGCGGACGCCGCGGTCACCGCCACGAACATTGACACAGGCGTGCAGCGGAACACTACCACGAACGCTGAAGGATTCTATGGTTTCAACCTGCTGCCAAGAGGTCAATATGAAGTTCGAGCCGCGAAGGTCGGGTTCGCCACTGAAGTGTTGCGGGTGACTTTGACAGTCGGGGGGACTGTGGCAGCCAACCTTGTTTTGAGGGTGGCAGGGCGAACCGAACAGGTTAGTGTCATGAGCCAGGCCATGCTCGTGGAGACTGCTTCATCTCAGATCCAAGAGCCCGTTCTCCAGACCCAGATCTCCAATCTACCCATTAACGACCGTAACTTCCAACAGCTCGCAAACCTAATCCCGGGGGCTGCTCCGGCACCTTCCTACGATCCTACCAAGCGACTTTACGGCGGCGTGGTGTCGGGAGGAGCCACAGCCCGAAGTTCGGGAGTCAGCGTGGATGGGGGTAACTTCAACGATAACATCGTCGGGGGACCGGTTGGGCTGGTGCCCGAAGATGCCATTCAGGAATTCCAGGTGATCACCAATCAGTTTTCTGCCGAGTACGGGCACTCATCGGGGCCGTTTATCAACGTGGTCACGAAGTCCGGTACGAATGAAGTCCACGGTAGCGGATTCTTATTGTTCCGCCACAATGACTTGCAGGCGCGTGGATTTTTCGAGCAAACGAAGCCCGACTTCAACCGCGAACAGTTTGGCGGGTCACTGGGAGGCCCGATCGTTAAGGACAAAACCTTCGGCTTTTATGCTGTTGAACGAAACCGGCAGCAGAAGACGCAAACCATTAGTACAGGCGGGGTATTCCCACAACTGGAGGGTTCCTTTCCTGCACCGTTCCGAGACCTGTTGATGGTAGCGAAGTTCGATCACCACTTCAATGCGGCGCATAGCCTTAGCTTCCGCAGCACTTTCCAGCGCAATACCTCCCGGGAAGGGTTGCGCGTGGATCCCAACATATCTTTTGGCGGCCCGCCGACAGCAAGCGCATTCCAGGTCGCAACCAATGAGAACATCTCCTGGCAGATGACGGATACCTGGGTGATGTCATCCCGCACACTCAACCAATTCACGGTGCAATTCAATCGTTTTATCAACAATTTGGTGCCCACTAGCCGTGGCATCAATTTGCGCTTCCCGTCTGTGGTGCTGGGACAGAATGCCTCCACGCCGCAGGGCGTGCAGCAAGACCGCCTCCAGTTCCGTGATGATTTCTCAACCATGGCAAACTGGCATGGCGTGCACAATCTGAAATTCGGCACCGATTTGAATCCGCGTATCAAGTACAACGGGTTGTTTGATCTTTTCAAGAATGGAGTCTTCCTCTTCGGCCAGGACGACCCCACCCTGCAGTGCTTCCCTGATTTTTCGGCGCCCGTTAGTTGCATTACCAGCATTGCTCCGCTGTTTGCTCTGAAGGGCTTGGGGTCCACAAAGGAAGATGGAACCATCGTCTGGCAGATGGCTTACTACGTCCAGGATGACTGGAAAGTGAATCGGAGGCTCACGCTGAACCTCGGCCTACGTTACGAGTATGAGAGTGGGTTCATTGACGCTGGCTTCCATCACCCGCTGGAAGGGCGGGCACCCTTTTTCAACAGCAGGACGAGAGAGACTCCCAAATTGAGCTTTGGCCCGCGGGTCGGCTTTGCTTACGACGTGCTTGGCTCCGGCCGCACCGTCGTGCGCGGAGCATTCGGGATTTTGTACGACTCCACACCCTGGGAGAATTCCTACATCGATCGTACCTTTGATGGTGTGAAGTACGAGTTCGGTGTCTTCGCTCCGTCCCAGCCTACGCTGAGCGATCCTGCCTTCTCCGCTCCACAGATTCCCGGAGGCTTTGCGATCGATGGCAAAGTCCATCAGCCTTATACCGAGCAGTATTCTATCGGCCTAGGCCAGCAGTTGCCCTATGGCATCGTGCTCGACGCCAGCTATGTTCACATCCTCGGCTTGCACGGATGGATGACGCGAGAGTTGAATCCGCAAGGAACGAAGCCGGACGGGACCGTAGTGCCGCCGCCGTTCCCGGGCCTTGGGCTGTTTTCGAGCTTTCAAACAACCAACATCAGCCACTACAATGCGCTGCAGGTCAGCGCCCGCAAGAACCTGGACCGCCGCGTGCAGTTCCAGCTTTCTTACACCCTGTCGAAAGCCGTAAGTCTCTCCGATGATATTTTCGAACCCGGAGTGCCGCAGGACAGTAACAACATTTTTGCCGACAAAGGGCCCACGTTGCGCGACGCCAGACACCGCTTCGTGTTGAGCGGCATTATTAATTTGCCCTGGGGGTTCCAGACCTCGAACATCGTTGCGTTACAGAGCGGCAGGCCGTTCAACATCACAACTGGGTCAGACGACAACGGCGATGGCCACCTTAAGGACCGCCCACCAGGAGTAGGTCGCAACGCAGGTCGCGCTGCGCCTACTTACATCTGGGATGCGCGGCTTTCGCGGCCATTTAAGATCAAAGAGCGAGTAATCATTAGCCCCACGGTGGACATGTTCAATGTCGTCAATCATCCAAACTTCGACGCGGAATCCTACAACGGATCTTTGATTGCGGGTTGTCCAGTGAACGTCGGGCCGCCGACATGCGGAACCCTGCAGGCACCCGGACCAGGGTTCGGCAAGCCAAGTGATATCATCTCGCCACCGCGCCAACTACAACTCGGGGTGCGAGTAAGTTTCTGAGACATCCCGCGGTAGGAGGGACTTTTTCTCGTTCGAGGGCGAGGGTGGCGCGCTGCCGTTGTGGTTGATCCCTCGATAGGAGTGAGGTATTTTCATGCAAACCGACCGCATACTTCGGATTTTGATTGCCATACTTGTGACCAGCACCAGAGTTGCGTTCGGCCAGACCGGCAACGACGTGAAGTACCACGCCACGGTAAGAGACGTGAAGTATGTTTACTCTGCGGCTGAACCGGTTGCGCATCTCAGGTCTGGCGACATCCTGGAGACCAACACGGTGGACGCATTTGGCAACGCGATTCAGAAACCGGGCGACACGCTCAGCCTGGTCAAGGGTGATAATCCCTTAACCGGACCGTTTTACATCGAGGGTGCCGAGCCGGGAGATACGCTGGCTGTCAAGATCCTGGAACTCGAAGTGGACGGCAACCAGGGAGTGGGGGCGTTTGCACCCGGGTTTGGAGCCCTGAACCAGACCAACTACACGCCGATGCTTCACGTCCCGCTGCCGGAAAGGATCTGGTTCTATCCCATCGATCACGCCACTAACACCGCAACTTTCAAGGCGCTTGATTCCAATTTCTCAGTCAAAATTCCCTTGCATCCCTTTTTCGGTTGCATCGGCGTAGCGCCGGCCGGTGGAGAAGCGAGGAGTTCGATTGTCCCAGCGGAATTTGGGGGAAACATGGATTCTCCGGAAGCGAGCGTTGGCAATACGGTCTACTTTCCTGTGAACGTACCGGGCGCTTTGCTCTACATGGGCGATGGCCATGCCGCGATGGGCGATGGCGAGGTGGCGGGCACAGCGATTGAAGTCCCGCTGCGTGCTCGCTTGCAGCTCAGCGTGATCAAGGGTCGAAAAATCAGCTGGCCGCGATTCGAGAATGACGACGCCATCATGACGGTGGGAGCGTACCGGCCACTCGATGACTGCCTCCGCATCGCCTTCACCGAGCTGGTGAAGTGGATTCATGACGACTACGGCATGTCGGAACTGGACGCGTATGAATTGCTCTCCAAAGTGGCCAGGATCCATCTCAACGAAATGGTGGACCCGAATTACGTCATCGTGGCCTCCATCGAGAAGAAATTCTTGCCACCGAAGAAGAAGTGAAAAGTGACCCTCCTCGACCCCCCCGACTTAGCGAATGAGGAATGGGCTCACCATAAAGACGACTTCGATAGCACTACCGGTGAAAGAGATTCGCCAGTATGAGCGAGTTCCTGTCAGCAGCGTAATGGAACATAGGACGATTGCGACTTCGAAAAAGATCGGAAGAATCGAAACGGCCCGCACGACGAGTCGTAAGTTCTACTTCTCTTTCAAGATCCTCGGCCTTGATCCGAATGACCTCAGCATCCTTTTTCTGGTCTGTCCCTACCGAGATCGAGTTTTCGGTAGGGACAGGGACGGCGTAAGGTGCGCGCCACATCGGCTTCGCCGAGTAGTATCCGAGTTCCTCGGCAAAGTAACGCGTCTGGTCTCCTTCCCGCCCGCTTTCCTTTCGGCTGACGACCTCCTGCAACGCGATGAGATCGGCGTCCAGTTCGCGGAAGACCTCAACAATGCGCTGCGGTCGGAACCCTGGATACCACTCGCTTGCTGCTCGTGGCGAAGGCGCTGGGCGCATTGCCAAATGGGACTACCTGCTGGTTCATGCGATCAACAAGCAGGGAAAAGCTGTAAGTCGGCCAGGATCAGCACTTCATTGACGCGATCAGATGTGCGATTCACATTGCGAACAGCTTATGCACAGGAAAATGTCACGAAGCGTGACCGGGTCACAGATGTTGAGTGTGTCAGTGTTGTAGCCTCCTCAAAATCTGCTTACCTCTGGAGCAGCCCGAGAAGATATGTAGTTTGTTCATTCGGGAGTTGCGTCTGGTCCAGGTTGCGATCCAAATGGAGTTCTCTCCAGCTCCATCAATTCCCGCAAACGTTTGATAATTTCGTGTTCTTCCGCGGGCTGCTGCGGTGGGTCATGCTTACTCAAGCGTCCAAGCAGTCCGGCAAAGAGTTGTCGCCAAGCTTTCATCGGGGGCAAGTCTTTGATGTTCATACGCAATAGTGAAGCGGCGTCAGGGAATCTCTTTCCTTGCAGTTCCACCACATGGAGTCCGCCTTCCTATGCCGATATCGGGGATGCGTTTTGGGGCCTCAGCCCCCGAGACTGTCGTTGGCGAAGTACTGCTCCAATGCGTCGAGCTCGTGACTCAAATCATCGGTCCGCCACTGCAACAAGTTGCGGACGGAGAGAATGCCGAGCAGTTTCCCGTGGCCACTCACAATCGGCAGGTGGCGGAAGTGACCTTCGATCATGATCCTCAAGGCCTCGACGGGAGTGACATCGGAGGTTGCCGTACGGGCCGGACTGGTCATCAGTTCCCGTACGGGGCTATTGGATGGGTTACGGCCGCTTAGGGCCACCTTCACCAGTACGTCGCGCTCTGTGAAGATGCCAATGATCTGGCCAATATCATCGATGATTGCGACCGCTCCCACGTGATGGTTCAACATGACGCGAATGGCTTCAGCAGCGGTAGCATCCATGGAAACATAGGCTGTTGGCTGGGCACACAAATCCAAGATCGTCAACGTCCACCCCCGATGAATTACTTGCCGACGAATCCAGGGGACCCCTAGAGTTGGCTTGGATTCTGCGACAGCACCAGCGGTAAGTCAAAGTGATTTTTATAATCGGATTGATTACATGGATTTATCATTCTTTTTACGAGAACTGATTAGCGAACTTCTATGGGACGGGGACGAACGTACGCGCCGGGCGTTGCCGCGCTCAAGCCCCTTGGCCTGCGGGGGTCGAGTGCAGACTCTCAAACGACTCCCGGACTGATTTTCTTCTCCTCCTATTCGAATGGGGATTTTCGTGATGTCGCCTGGCTTTTGGCGGAAGGGGAAAGTTTTGGGGGAGGCAAAAGAAAAAACCGGATGGATCCTTCCTCTCAATCTCACTGTTTATGGTTTCCCTAATGCAGCAAGGTTAAGGGGTCTGACCCATCCAGCCATCTTTTTTTCTACTCCTCTGTTTTTCTTGGTTCAGTGACGTAGGTCACCGCAGGGTGTGATAAGGGTTTAGCAGCGCGCTTCCGGGTGCCACTGGCCAGACGCTCAGCAATACGCAGATAGGTCGTCGAGTTGAAGATAAGCCCCAGGTGCGTACCGCAGACCTCAACATCCAGCTCCGGGTCGCCAGCCCGGCAATAGTGCCAGTCGACCATCCCGTCCTCACGGGTATAAATGGCGGTTTGCGCCACCGATCTTGGCCATTTCCGGCGAAGAGAGCGCGCGAAGGCGCACGAGCACCGGCTGGTCGCGCATTCCTGCGGCGGCTTTGGGTACCGCTTGCGGATCCCGTGGCGTACCAAGTTGCCTAGCGTGAGCACCAGTGGATGCACCACGAGCCCACGGAAAGGAGAGCCCAGAGTGGTGACGGAGGCGATGCGGTGCATTGAAGCTGGCCTGATCTCGCGGTTCTCGCCACACCCGTCACAACACTCACGAAGAACGACTCGCTCATCAAGCACAAAAAAGCCCAAGCGCCTATCGCTGCGCCTGGGCTCTTTCCATCTGACGGAAACAGTAAATCCCACTCCTCTTGAGAGCGGTTCCGGGGGAGAGAATCTCTCGCCATCAGCATAACCACACGTGAACTTTGCAGTCTAGGACATGACTCGATTTTTTTGTCCGCGCTTTCCCGAAATGGAGAGCACCGGCGACTGTCTGGTGTCGTACAGATGCGCTGGTTACCCCAGACAAATTCCTAGGCTGCGACGGAACGCAACAATCCATAGCGGCGAGCACACAGGAAGATTTCCAGAGTGCGTAATAAGGCTCTGCTGGTTTCGCCCTTCTGTAAGCACGCATCGGCCCGACCTAGGTTTCGGCACGGCAGGCTGCAGTAGCCGGACATCATTACGATCGGGATATCGGGCTCAAGCTCTTCAAGCACAGATAGGACTTCGCCGCAATTGTCTCCTAACGAGCGAGAGTCCAGTAAGACGGCATCGACGGGATTCTGCTGCAGCAGATCAGCGGCATCGTGGGCGCTCTCCGCTAGGAGAACTTCGTAGCCGTTGGCGCGCAGCATCTCCCTCGTGCAAGCCAAACCGTAGGTACGATCGTCGATGCACAGGACGGTCGGCATAGCAGGAAAGACCAGGCGCATGGGCGATGTGACATTCACTGTCGGAGACCTGGTGCTCGCTGGCTTTCGAGCCAGCATGCTTGTAGGTCTCGGTTGTCCGGCCGATGCGCCTGGGACAACTCCATGATTGTCTGGTCCCCGTGCGACTTCCGTGATTGAGGTCACTTCCGAACGTGCTAACGATTGTGCGGGACGGGGCAGCCATGCCGCACCCGGAGTTGTGTTCCGCGCTCAATGTGAGCCCTGGCACGTAAGGGTGTGACGCTGGTGCTTGCCGCATAGAGGAAAAAGGTCGGAAATGAACGCATACACGAAGGCCGACACCAAACGGTCACAAACGAGGTTTACGCGCGTGACGCACATCGAAAAGATCGTCCTATTCTTGTGTACGCATCCAGGATGGTGGTGCCCCGACTGCATCCAGAATTCGACCGGCATAGGCTGCCGCGAGCAAATCGTTGTCCTTTTCCGACAACTCGGGCGGGCTCAGGCGCTTTATGAGCGAGCCGCCCCCCGACACCCGCACTCTGGCCGGTGCAATCCCAGAACGGATAGCAGGCCGCAGACCCAACGCCTCAGGGTCATAAGCTGCCCCATTTCTGACCAGATTGGCGGTGCGGGTGATGCGGATCACAGCTTATGCGCGGGGCCACGGTAACGTGTTTATGAATTCACTTTGACTCATGGGGCGGTCGCAGGCCGGAGTCGCAGTCGTAGGTTTTGGAACTGAGGACTCCTATGGATTTGCTCACCTGGTCAAGGTCTAACCTGGATTACACGCGCAAGCTTGTGAACTCTGCTTTCAAGGGAGCACGTTCCGGGGAAGAAGGATTCCTCAACGGAAGGTCTCTTGCCCCCTTTCTGAATCACTCGATGCGAAAGGCCCTGAGGCCCGCCGCTATCGGTGCCTGCATCGGCGCCGTCAGCTGTTTTGGAAGCAGGCAGCATACATCGACCAGCAAGAGATTGGGAGCGTGCTGGTTTGGCTTTGCCCTGGGGCTCGGCGTAGGGATGGCTTGGGAGAACCGTCGCCTACTGGCAAGCGTGACTTCGGGTGCTCGGAAGAAGATCAACCTGGTCCGCGATGAGCACTGGCTGGAGATGAACCCAATCGACTACGCCTAGATCACGGTTCGCCGTTCACCAGGGCCAAGTTGTCGCTGAGGGGTTTCCTAACACCTTATATCCAGAGAATGATCATGCGAAAGCTTGTTGCGGTAGAGGATGCTCGCGCGGTCATGATGGAAGGAATGGATTGGTCCGCGTGGAAATGGTTACTGGAGAGACAACGGGTACGGGAGATCGCAGATCGGGCTACGGCTGCGCTGGACGATGCAGACAAGAAGGTCAAGTCTGCCTGGTCCGCGGACCTGAAAATGGCTTACTCCGAGCTGGTAGCTCAGGACAAAGACTCAAAGCGGAAAAGCAGAGCAAACTCCGCGGACGAACAGACACACACAATCGGCCCT
>DASQIH010000025.1:0-5951 GCA_035631655.1 Terriglobales bacterium | reverse complement strand
ACTCGCTGGTGTAGAATTTCTAAGTGAACCCCACCGGACGCCAGTCCGGTCTTCTCGCCGTCGGGACGTGGCTCAGCCTGGTAGAGCACTCGCTTGGGGTGCGAGGGGTCGGCAGTTCAAATCTGCCCGTCCCGACCAATCCTTCGACGAACCATTACGAAGTTTCGAGTTACAATTCCGCCCACCCAACGAAAAGCACGTTGGGTGTGGCACCCGCATAAGGGTAGCAGCCCGAACAAGACCGAAAGAGTGGGCCACCCGCCAGTAATAGTCCGCACTTGACCGCACAGGCAGCACTGACAAGTCTCAAAGGTGTTGGATACGCGACAGTAAAACTGTGTAGACAAGTGCGGCAGGCCACATTGAGCCTGCCGTTTAATTGTCCATATTGCTGAACGTTGAACTAAGGCAAAGGGGGAGCCGGAGGAAGCGGCGTACCTTGGTTGTATACCGCCGCCGGAACGACGCTGCAATGGAATTGGGCACCCACCAGCGGAATTTCAATTACCTGACCAGCAGCCAATGCCGCGTTCAGTTGGCTCAGCGTGGTGATGTGGTTTGATGCAGCAGAGGTACTTGTAAACAGCACAGCCACTGGGAGCCAAATGATATTGAAGTCGCCACCCGTGGGTGGACCAGCAGGTGGTGCCGACATAATATGGTCATGCCCCCACACACCGCCCCCATACACGGAGGGAAGCACTGACTTTGCCAGACCTGCAATCTCAGGCCCATGGTCGGGACAATTATCTGCCGGTTGATGTTGGCAATTCACGGTGCCGATGATGTTTGCTACCGCCGTGGGATACACGGGCAGATAGAAGGGCGCCTGGTTGTGACCATTCGGGTGTACAGGAGCGTGAATGGGCGTAAGTACATAACTGAGGGCTCCATCCAAGTCGTTATACGTGGGCTCCAAAATGCTTTGGCCAACCTGGACTTCTCCGGTAGGCAGGGACTGGGCGGTCATGCTTGTCCAAGCGATGGTCGCAACGAACGTGGTGACTAGAAGACGTAGCATGATTGTTCTCATGGAGGTTCTCCTCTGTGTAGGCTGGGAGCCGGTTCAGTCGAACCATTTGGAGGGGAAACCTGGAAGAGGTCCGGCTGAACGCCGTAAGTTTATCCTCAAAACGGCTTATGTCAACGCAAATTGGGGTAGCCGGGGTAGCCCTGAATGCCGCTTCCCGCAAAGGTTTGGGCGGGTGGCTCACCCGATAATTGGGGTGCCCCACCCTTTGCGGTTTTTGCAAAGGGTGGGAGGTACATGATGGATCACACGGGTTTTCAGACATATGTAGCCAGCCCGGTTGGGGTCTGGAGCAGAGTTCGAAAATCGTCTGCTAAGGCCGACCATTTCATTGAGGTCCAGCAACCTACAACGCACGGAATAAAGACCAATCGTTGTTCTACACCGAGGCGATCGGTTTCAGTTGAGCGGGTTCTTCCAGAATATCTAGCAATGCTTGTGCACAGTAGACCCGGTTGCGGCGAGCGTCAGTTGTCTTCCTGATGACCCGTTTCTGTTCAAGCCGCTGAATCGCCCGTTGCGCCGTCGTAAACGCGATGCTCAATTGGCGCGCAGCGCCTGTAGCAGTGATAAACGGGTTCGCCGATAGCAGCTCAATGATTCGCAAAGCGTTCGGTTCACCGGCCAACTTCTTACGCCACTGGACAACAACGTCATTGATCCGAGTCGCGCGGTTGAGAGCGTCTTCAGACATCCGCGCAACACCCAGCAGAAAATATTCGATCCACTCCTGCCAGGCTGCTCTTTCGCTCACTGCGCGCAGGCTGTCGTAATAATCTCGACGGGACGCCTCGAAGAACGCCGACAGATATAGCAGAGGAGTCGGCAGGATCTTCCGCTCGATCAGAAACAACGTTATCAGCAATCGCCCAACTCGGCCGTTGCCATCGCGAAACGGATGGATGGCCTCGAATTGATAGTGCCCGAGCCCAATCGTCACCAATGGCGGCAAGTCAGATTCGTGCAGAAACCGCTCCCACGCAGCAAGACACGGCTCGACTTCGCCGGGTGGCGGAGGGATAAACGACGCGGTTTGGATCGTGCTTCCGGGTTTTCCGATCCAGTTCTGCGTTTTTCGGAACTGCCCCGGTGCTGTTTGCTGACCGCGAACACCGGTCATGAGCTTTTCATGCAGCTCCCGGACCAAGCGTACAGAGATCGGAATCTTGCCGAGCCGTGTGATCCCGTGTTCAAGGGCGACTACATAGTTGCCGACTTCGCGCAGGTCTTCTGGACTGCGGTCCAGCACCGCTCCGGCTTCAGCCGCAAGAAGCTCACCTAATGTAGCCTGGGTTCCTTCAATCTTGCTGGACAACACAGCCTCGCGCCGCACGAAAGGGCGAATCAGCACATGAGGGTTGGGGAGTCTCCCGCCCTCGCCAGCCAGTCTGCCAATAAGCCGGTCTGCGTCGGAAAGCACTCGGATGAGTCGCGGCGTCCAATCGAGTGTTGGCGGTAGGGGTGCCGGTAGGAAGGCGGAATACCCACCTTGTGGCACCATTTTGCCAGGTATGTTTGCGGTTTTGGCCATCTCACCTTCTTGCGTCGCGAAAATGGGCCAGCGTATTATTTTCGATATCCATCATAATCGAAAATAAGGCTATTGGCTATTAGCGACCCCGAAAACAAGCTCAGGCGCTATTTGCGCGCGGCTCATCTCAACTTCTGCCATGAAAATGATCTCCGGCTATGCGGCTTCTTGCTGAGGTGTGAGAGTGACCACGTAGCCCAAGCTTTCTAAGCGGTGGACCAAGTTGCGGGTAAGGTGGTTCTTGTTGCGTGTATCCAGGTAGAGATCCCCCAAGTCGTTGTAGGAGACTTGCTGTGAAAGCATGTGATAAATCGCGACCAGGATCTTGTGGGCGATCGCGACCGCAGCGCGCTTGTACCCGCGACGGGCTTTGAGACGGTAGAACTTGTCTCGGAGATAAGTGCCTTTGGCCCGGGCAGCACTAGCGGCCTCGACCAGTGCTGTCTTCAGATACACGTTGCCTTTCGGGATGCGGCTGCTTTTGCGCTTGCCGGCCGATTCGTTGTTGCCTGGGCAAACTCCCGCCCACGAAGCTAGCTGCGAGACACTCTGGAATACGGTCATGTCGACGCCCAGTTCGGCGATGATCACCGCAGCTAGAGTCCAGTCCACGCCGGGGATTTCCCGTAGTAAGGCCTGCTGTGTCGTATAGGGCTGCAGCTTCTCTTGGAGGTGTTGCTCGAGTTTAGCCAAATCCTTTTCCACTGCCTGGAGGCGGTCCAGTTGCAACTGCAGCAAGAAACGATGATGTTCCTCGATTTTGCCTTCCAGAGCCAGCTCCAAATCCTGGAGCTTATGGCGCAGCTTCCCTTTGGCCAACTGCGCCATCTCTTGCGGAGTGGCTTTGGCTTCGACCAGAGCTCGTAGCATGAGTAGGCCGGAAACGCCGAACACATCCGTAGCCACGCTGGATAATTTGATGTTGGCCGTCTCCAGCAGTTTCAGCAAGCGGTTGGGCTCTGCTGATTGACTTTCCACCAGCTTACGACGGTAACGCAACAAGTCGCGCAGTTCCCGGATGGGCTTGGGTGGAACGAAGCTCGAGCGTAACAACCCATGACACCGCAACTCGGCAATCCACTCTGCGTCCTTCACGTCGGTCTTGCGACCTGGCACTTTCTTCACCTGCTGCGCGTTGGCGACTACCAACTCGAAGGATCCGTCGAGGATAGCGAAAGTGGGTTTCCAATAGACACCCGTACTTTCCATCGCGGCATGGGTGCAGCCTTCCGAAAGCAACCATTCTCGCAGCTTCACCAGCTCTCGCGTTGTGGTGTTGAAGGTCCGGATCTGTTTCTTGACCTTTCCGTTGTTCAGCGCTACCAGTAAGCAGGCCACCACAGTGGCCTGGTGCACGTCCAGTCCGCAACCGCGTTCCACCATCGTTTGCATTTCTACCTCCTGCGCGGAGGCGATTGCTGCGCCGCAGGTCTAGTACAAACACTGCCATGCGTCCTTCCCGTTTCCGGGTGCGACAAAACGTGATACCTTTACCGGCGCGGGTCAGCCTGTTACGCGGGATCTTTGTCACCACAGAGAGTTCCGACCTCCAAGCAATCGCCAACACGAATGCTTGTATCACGGGCTGACCCTATTTTCATGCTACGTGGTGCGCCGAGAGGCGCATGAGGCCTGTTACGTAAAACCCCTATTCCTGCCGGGCGGCACGCCCACATGCTCGCGCTTCAGGGAGATCACAGCGGAGTCGTTTCACTGGATTGGCGAAGGGCCTGAGGCCGATGGTGAGACATGGAAGCCGGAAAGCGAGTTGCCAGCCCCAGTAGCCAATGGTCAGACAACGGCCACAACTTGAACCCAGAGGCTGGAGTAGGTGATCGGCGCAGTTCTCCGGCAGTCTTTAGCAGCGACCGAATAGGTTCGGTTATGTCCCCTTTAGAAAACCCCACCCAACGAAAACCGCGTTGGGTCGGCCATACGCCAATCCTGCCGCATTGGCGCAACCCGGAAGGCCCCAATTGGTTTCAGGCGGCTGTTAATACAAGAGTTCGAAAATCGTCTGCTAGGGCCGACCAACTTCTTATTTCAACACTTCAAGAATCCCACGTTTCGAAAAGCGCGAAACGTGCAGCACCCGCGCTAAGGGTTCAATTTACGGGATAAATCTTCATAGGCCCTGCGAATGACGCCGTCGCTTGGCTCAAGCTGAGAGGCTCGGCGGTATTCTTCCAGTGCTGACTTTAGATCGCCCCTCTTTTCAAACACCGCACCGAGAGTGTAATGAGGTCTTGCAGAATCCGGCTTCATGCGCGCTGCCACTTTTAATTCGGCGATGGCACCATCGAGATCGGCCTTACCGGCGAGGGCGTTCCCGAGGGCGAAGTGCGCGTCGGCAAGGTTGGGGTTGAGCCGCAGGGCAGCGTGGTACTCAGCAATGGCGCCATCCAGGTCACTCTTACCAGCGAGGGCGTTCCCGAGGTTGAAGTGCGTGTCGGCGAGGTTGGGGTTGAGCTGGAGCGCGGTGCGGTATTCAGCAATGGCACCATCCAGATCGCCCTTGCGCCTGAGCGCGGATCCGAGGTTGGATTGCGCGTCGGCAAAGTTGGGGTTGAGCCGGAGCGCAGCGTGGTACTCAGCAATGGCACCGTCCAGGTCACCCTTACCAGAGAGTTCAACGCCGAGGTTGTAGTGCGCGTCGGCACGGTTGGGGTTGACCTGGAGCACGGCGCGATATTCGGCGATCGCACCATCCAGGTCGCCCTTGCGCCTGAGCTCGACACCAAGGTTGTAATGCGCATCGGCAAAGTTGGGGTTGAGGCGGAGCGCGGTGTGGTATTCAGCAATGGCGCCGCCCACGTCACCCTTACCGGCGAGCGCGACGCCGAGGTTGTAGTGCGCTAGTGCGTAGTTCGGGTTTAGCCGGAGCGCAGTGCGGTACTCAGCAATGGCACCGTCCAGGTCACCCTTACCAGAGAGTTCGCTGCCGAGGTTGTTGTGTGCTGGGGCATTGTTCGGATCGAGCTGGAGCGCGGCGCGGTATTCGGCAATGGCACCATCCAAATCACCTTTCTGATGCAGCTCCACCGCACGGCGGATGTGGTCCGCCTCCGTCGGCGGCTTAGCGCCAGACGAATGGGCAGCAATGACGCACAGTCGGAGTGCGCAAAGTAAAATCGCGACCCTTGCCGCAGCAACTTTCATGAGGTCCTCGCGGGAACCAAACTGCTCTGCAAGTTAAGACTGCAGGGGGTGCCTGTCAAGCGAAAGAGAACAGATCCCGGCGCATTTCCTGTGCGAAGCTGGCCGGCGGGCAAGTCTCAAAGGAAGAGGGCTCGAAATGCTTTCTTCTTCGCACATCAAAGAGATCAGCAGAACTGGAGGGCTTTCAAAGTATAGCGTGCCAGAACACTAGGCTGCCGCAATGCTGAGCAG
>DASQIH010000024.1:0-16578 GCA_035631655.1 Terriglobales bacterium | reverse complement strand
GAATTGAGGCTCTATTGGGCAGGGAGGCTCTATATGTCAGATCCACAGTATCGTGCGCTGCGGGTCGTGCTGGGTTTTCTGTCGTTGCTCATGGCCATCGGGGGCGTGGTCCTGATCTTCAGCAGCAAGGCCCTGATCCTGTTTGGGCTCGGAGGCAGTGCTGGAAGCGGTTTGCAATTTGTCTCTTGGATTCACGATGCGGATTTCGTGCGGAGCATTGACTACCTGATTGGCAGAGATGGGATCGATGGCATTGTCAATGTTGCGTCTCCAAATCCGTTACCAAACCGGGAATTCATGAAGGCACTACGACAGGCATGGGGTGTAGGCATCGGACTGCCTGCCGCAAGCTGGATGCTCGAAATAGGCAAGCTGGATGCTCGAAATAGGGTCGGTTTTTCTACGTACTGAAACCGAACTTGTGCTTAAAAGCCGCCGCGTCATCCCTGGTCGTGTCGTCGAGGCGGGCTTCCAATTTCAATTCCCGCAGTGGCCTGCCGCCGCACACGATCTGGTTGCCCGCTGGCGTGCGGCTAACAAGTCGAACTCCGAATAGCGATTATTTCCTCCTAGCATTGACAATTGTCACTTATAGTCTAATAATTATTCGACTATGGTCGAACTTAAGAACAACTTCGGGCATTGCCGTCGCCTGCTCATCGAACGGCTGCGGGAACCGGCTCCGGGGCGCATTCAGCTTCTTACCGGGCCGCGACAGGTGGGCAAGACCACGCTGCTTCTGGAGTTGGCGCGCCAGTTCGGCGGGGCAGCGATCTATATGGCTGGCGACGAGCCCGACGCTGCACTGCCCGGCTTCTGGGAGCGTTGCTGGACGGAAGCCGAAGTCCGCGCACAGCACGGCACAGCCATCCTACTGTTGGACGAGATCCATCACTTGCCCGACTGGGCGGCACGCCTCAAGGGACAATGGGACCGCCTCCGCCGTCGGCATCTGCCCCTGCACGTCATTGCGACCGGTTCCTCAGCCCTGCGTGTTGCCACGGGATCGCGCGAGAGCCTGGCCGGACGCTTCGAGCGAATGACACTCAGTCACTGGCCAGCAGCGGCACTCGCCAGTACGTTCCATTTGTCCGGGCAGGATGCCGCTTTGAGGCTCGTGCAGTTCGGCTCCTACCCCGGCGCAATGGGGTTCAATAATGACCCCCCACGTTGGCGCGCCTATCTGAGGGACGCAATTATTGAACCGGCAATTGGGCGGGACGTGTTGGCATTGGGCGCGGTCCGTCGTCCCGCACTGCTTCGACAGGTGTTTGCGATCGCTGCAGCGTCGCCGGCGCAGATAGTCTCGCTGCAGAAGTTGCAGGGTCAGCTTCAAGACAAAGGCGCGCTTGAGACCGTAGCTCACTACCTGACGATGCTGCAAGAAGCATACTTGGTGGCGCCGCTGGAAAAGTTCGCCACGCGCGCGCACCGGCGGCGCTCGGCGCCGCCAAAGCTGATAACGCTGAACAACGCGCTGTTGTCGGCCATGCATCCCGATGGTCCTCCCGACCAGGCAAAAGAACCTCCACGATTCGGCGCCTGGGTCGAGAATGCTTGCCTGGCCTTCGCGGTGAATCAAGGGCAGCGGGTCACGTACTGGCGGGAAGAGCCGCTCGAAATCGACGCTGTCTTTGAGGGAAGCTGGGGGAACTGGGCTGTCGAAGTCAAAACCGGCAGCTTTGAAGTCCAAGCTCTGAAAGGCCTGCTGGAATTCTGCCGCCGAAACCCAAAATTCACGCCGTTAGTCATCACTGCTTCAGGGAACGAAAATGTGCCGCGCCGTCACGGGCTGCACCGCGTGAGTTGGGAGCAATTCCTTGTGTCAGGACCACCAGGTTGAAGCACTCGTCCCCCTTGTTCGCTTTGCTCTTTCGAGCGACCGGAAGTCATTAGGCGGGTGCAGAAGCGGCTATTGTGGTCACATGTCCTACCTGAGAATTTTCGCTCACCTTTCGCTGATTTCTGCAATCACTTAACAGGAACTACCACTGCTTTTGGTGGATTTTCAGTGCCGTCCGCGCTCTGTATGTTGTTGAATGTACGCTCCTAAGCGGATTCGAGTCCTACCTGAGGAGCCATTCTTTCAACAGGTTAGGCTTCCCCGCGTGCTGTTTGCGCTGAATGCAAGTCCAGAAACCTTCTCCAGCGCCTGGTCAATCCTGCCATCCACCACGTCACCATAAATGTTCATGGTGGTTCTGATATCGCTGTGACGCATCGCCTTCTGCTGGACTGCAAGGGGCGTTCCAACCGCATCCAGCCATGAGCGATACTTGTGTCGACTATGCCGCATTCGGCATAGAACAGTTTTGCTTTTCCCGTTGGCGCGTCGCCGCTTTACCAGATGACCCGAAGCCCCTTATAGAGACGGAATTTCTCGTCACAGGTCACGACAGGAATATCCTCAAATAATGCTTGGGCAATGATTTGTCGGTCGAAAGGATCTGGATGATGAAGCGGCAAATCGAAGAATTCGAGTGCATGATCAAACGAAAACGGTAATACTCGCAGTCGCAAGTCACTAATGCCGGTCGTGACATGCGTTTTGCTGAACGTCAGCTTACCGATCACACTCTTGATCGCGATCTCCGAGAGCGAAAGTGCACTGATCTCGCGCAAATCGGCATCGTTTCCCAACATAGTGGTTACTCTGCGGGACAGTTTCTCCGGCGAAGTTGTTGCCAAAACGAAGGTGACTGTATCGAGCAGGTAGCGCATCAATAGCGGCCCTCCAGAAAGGCTTTCACTTCTTCATCGGTCATCGGTTTCCACCAACCAGGATCATGGACGATTACCTTGCCCCTGAGGGTGCCGAGCTTGGGTTTATGGCCGCTGCTGGCTCGCGTTCGCACCAAGTCCACAACCGGCGTCCCCCGGCGGCAAATTGTGATCGTTTCCCCGTTTTCCGCTGCTTTAATTAGTTCGGGAAGCTTATTCTTTGCGTCCGCCACGCTGACCTTCATAAGCAAAATTATAGCTATCCAAGATAGCCATGTCTATCAGCAAGATTTTCGCAGATTATTAGGGCGATGTTCTCTCTCGGTGCCGTCGCTGTGAGAGGCGTGGTGGCGCTATTCCACCCGTATATCCGGAGATGTGCGCTTTTGTTGTTCAGCTGAATGTACTGATCCTGGTTCACAAAACACCATCGAACATTGCATTGCAGCATTTTGGGCTTTGCTGCTTCTCGCACTTGGATTTCACCCTTGATTCTCCCTTTTTCACAGGCGCGAATTTTTTCACAGGCGTGAAACAACGACAGTCGCGATAAGATAGCGCATCGCCGAAATGGATCTTTGGAATCAGGCGCTCGAATCACCCGGCGACGCCTTCGACCGCTTAGGCCAAGACTGACGACCTCGGTCTCGATCAATCCCAGCATGGGGTACGTCTACCAATGGCTAAACTGCAGGTCGTAGGTGGAGACACTTGATGGTGAGGACCAGCGCGATCCAGCTGCCGTGGTGCTTAGCCAACGAACCATGATAAGACGACGTGCCGACTCCACCAACAGCCAGCCAGCTCAATGCTTCGTGAGAGAGCTTCCGGGCGAAATTCCACCCACCTTTTCCCTCCTGGAGAGATTATATGGATTGGCCTCCGAATTGTATGCGTTGCGTCCGTGGCATCTGTTGGATGAAAGCCAGCTGGTCGTGGTTCGCGATACTGCAATCGGTGAGACTTGTTACTGCTCGGTCATGGGTGCCCTCGGCGAGGTGTTGGCTGTGCACGCCTATATCGGCACGGAGAGCTACCGACTATTCCGCAAGATGGCAGCCGGAAAGATCACCGATGCCGGCGAGTTCTTCGCATCACAACACAGCGTGTACGTGGAATTCGTGCCAAGGGCAGACTTAGATGGGCCGGACCGAAAGTTGCTCGCCGCGCTAGGCCATCTGGCTGGCAGGGGCAAAGCCTCACCCATCTTCCGTGCCATCCGTCCCGGGTTTCACCCCTGGTTCGTCACAGAGGAAGAAGCGCAGACCCTGGAGGAGTGTATGCGTGCCGTAATCGTGGTCTGTTCTGCTACTTCCACACAAGCCGACGTGAAGTATTGGGACCAGGCTGACACGTACCCTGTGGTCTCGCGTTTGGACGGTGCAACGAGTGAACCACGATACCGGATTGAATTTATAAAAACGATGTTGCCAAGCGAACCACCCCTGCCTAAGGTACAACTGGGGGAAGAGCGATTACGCCAGCTACAGAGCCGCGACCACGCGGTGTGCGGAGTGATAGAACTCGACTACTTCCTCAGCGGCGCTATGATTGGAAAGAAGAGCGAACGCAAAGCGTGTCCGTGCATTGCGTTGGCAGTCGATGCAGACAGCGGAATCGTCTTTCCGCCGGAACTGACTAGTCCCAGCGTCTCGGCTGGAGACGTGCTGGCAGGGGCGTTGCTGAAGGCAATTCAAACCAAGCGCGCGTTGCCACGGGAGATTCGGGTGCGGAGCGGCAGGTTCAAGGACTGCCTCGGTCCCCTCTCCGAGTTGTGTGGCGCACCGATCAAGGTTGTTGGTTCGCTTCCCGCCTTAGAGGCGGCTCGAGAGCAACTACTTCGCATGATGGGCGGCGCTGCTTTTCCAGACAACTGAATAGTGAACGGGTGTTGTCGAAGCGCCCCGTCAGCCGACAAAATTAGGTCAGGCCACACCATCGTGTGGACCGCTGCGACGAATAGAATCGACTCGGCAAATGTGTCCTCCTTTCCTGGCGACTGAGACCGCTCGTACCTGCCGTCCAGAACACTAAAGCTGAAAGGCACGCGTTAACATCCCGTCGCCGACTACTCGCGCATAAAGGCGGTGAACCACTAATTACTGGCCATCATTATGCAGCGGGCTCGGTGCCGGTGGTTCTTCGATAAATCATCGGGCTTCTTGACAGCCTTGCCGAGCATCTTTCGTCCGCCTAAAACCTCGGCAATTGCCTTTTCGCAACAGTTAGCTCGCGAATCCGCCGTTGCCGGCGATGGATCCTACGTGCGAGTCAATGCACAAAAACGCATATAAGGCGTGAGCGCCGGACGAGCGGACAACTTGCCGCCAAGTTGATACCCATCAAGGGTGCGAACCGTAGTCGCGAACCCCAAACGATTCGCATCGTTTAAGAACGACCTTAAAGGCTTCTCCACATCCCAAGGAACCACCAACCCCCACCGACAAGCCCGCTGCCGACTGCACTTGTTAAGAAACTGGTGAAGCCGCGGTTCACGCAGAAACGAAAGCAAGAAGCAGCGATGCCCGGATCACGTCAGTTGCTCGACGCCCGGCGAGGCGGGCAGTGATGCCTAGGCTTCCCTCAACAGAACATTCGCGCGTCGAATTCAAAAGGCTGCGGGTCTTGGAATCTGATTTTGCGAAAGTCGGGTGGGCCGGATTCAGCAAGATATTCCATTCACCACGGATTGCCACCGATGGCACAAGCAAAGCTGCTGTGTGCCCGGCATGGATCCATTCGTCTCCAAAACGACGGAGCGATTCATCCCTGGTTGCGTGCCAATTTGGAGGAAGCGCTGCCGGGTTGAGTCGCGCAATCTTAATTTCGTCGGGAATCTCTCCTTCAATCGAGACGAAGTCCGTTGGCTGGAGATTTGGTTCCAGATTTACGAACCTCTCAACAGGGCAAGAGCCAGTGACGTTGAGGCATAGACGACGCGTACCCCGCGACTATTCCAGCGACCTCCCTCGAGGCGCGCGCCCGCGCCAGTTGCGGCGTCAGTGGCGTAGCCCCGGCGGCATATGCGCCCGAAGCGCATTTAGCTGTACACGCCATAAGCAATGCGGCCAAGGATGTCCTCAACCTCGCGAGCCCCCGACTCCGTATCGAGCTGGTCGAGTGGCCGCTCGCCACCAAAAGCCCGATTTGGCGTCCGGAGCCATGCGACGGCCATCTCTTCATCGCCAATCATTTCAACGGCATTTGCACAAACACGGGCAAGGCGGACGGTTCGGTCTGACTCGGCGGCCGTAAGGCGAGACCGCTCGCTGAGGCGACGGGTGAGGGTGCACTGCGGAATCCCAAGTTTCTTGCGACAGTACACGATCGCCTTGACTCGTCGCTCCTGGGTCCTCCATAATGGAGGAATTCAGGAGGTAAGATATGGCAATCCTGAACATCAAGAACCTTCCCGACGCTCTTTATAGGAAGCTTCAGGCTCGGGCAAAGCGCCAGCATCGATCGATCGCGCAGGAGGTTACCCATCTCCTTAGCGATGCTCTTGAAACCCCGGAGCCTCTGTCGATCCTCGATCTCAAGGGTTTGGGCAAAGAGCACTGGAGAGGAGTTGATCCGGCGAAACATATCGAGCGAGAGCGAGCCTCATGGGATTGATGGCCGATCTCGGTCGCGGGCCCGTGGGCGTGGACACGGTCATCTTCATCTACTTCATCGAAGAACGTCCCCAGTTTCTTCCACTGCTCGAGCCGCTTTTCGGAGAAGTGGATGACGGACGCAGGGAGTTAGTTACGTCGGCGCTTACTTTGTTGGAAGTCTTGGTCGTTCCATACCGTTCCGGAGACCATCTGCTGGCCGGGCGCTACGAAGCTCTTCTCACGCAAAGTCGCGGGGTCCATGTTGCAGAGATTTCGCGCGATCATCTGCGCGCCGCGGCACAGCTGAGAGCCGCAACGGGAGTCAAGACGCCAGACTCACTTCAGCTTGTAGCCGCATTGGCGGCCGGCAGCACCGCTTTTCTGACAAATGATCGTGACCTCCCGACCATACCCGGTCTCCGTATCCTGCAATTATCTTCTTACGTTACGTGATCTTGCAGATCCACCGAGGTGCTCAACCCACCTTTGGGATGTAGACCCCCGTACAGGGCTTGGACTTGTCTCCTATTACGAGGAGCAGTCGATCATGCTGCGAATCTTGCGAGGCGAAAGTCCTCGCTCCGCCTGTAGTCGGGCAGACAGTATATCCGGTGCGCGCAAAGGTAACGATGTACGTTCGGCTCCGATGTAAACGCCTCAGCAGCCCTGCAGGGATCTTGTAGCGGTAGGAACGACCCGGAAGGCAAACAAACTCGGAGACTTCAACATAAAGAAATAGCTGCAGCCCGGAACGGCTCAGCCACTGTCGCGTAGTACTGTTTGTTAGTCCGGTTCTCTCGCGCTGCACGCGTGCTATTTGCGTGCTGTTTACAGGATCAAGGGAGATTTTCGGGAACTTAGGTGTCATCCGTGGCCCTGTATGTTGTTGAATGTACGTTTTCACGCGGATTCGAGTCCTACCTGAGGAGCCATTCTTTCAATGGCTTAGGATTCTCCGCGTGCTTATGACGAATTGGTCCTCTGCTGCCGCGCGTCTGCCTGACCTGCCTGACCTCCATTCGTGAAAGGAAGCTAGGCAGATGCGGCAGCAGAGGACCCATTCGTCACTCTTTGTTTTCGGCGCGAGGCCCTTGGGATTCTTTGGCGACCGCCACAAAGAGCGGAGCCAATCCTCGACCCTTGCTCGAACTGCGGGCCTCTCGAACTCCCGCACCCGATACGGGTGAATGGGAAAAATGGATCAGGGGAATCGAGCCCGCCCTGTGGATGCTCGCCCCGCCCGCGGCGGGCTGCCGCCCGCCGCAGATTGTCGGAACCCAAGAGGAATATCCAACCCGCAGCGCGGCGGAACGCGCAGCCGAGCATCTGCGCCTTTCCGCGAATGCGGAAATCTGGATTTGCGGCGCCGCTTTTTCCCGTTCTCGAATTCGAAATAGCGGTAAACCCATACGTTCGTCCCCGACTGCGTTTCTCCAGCACGAGCGTTCCGTACTGGTACGTCAAACGCCGCTCCCTATGGTTCATGGATGAACCTGCTGGATGCGGTGCAGATGACGTTACCCGTTTCCACTCTCCCTTAGCCATTCCCTGAAAGACCCACCCGCCTTTTCCCACACCAAATTCGCGAAAAGGAGCAATCGCGTGAGGAGCGAAAAGAGTGTGCTGGACGTGCACGATCTGGCGGAAATCTTCAACTGCAGCGCTGAGAAGATCAAGCGTATGGCACGCCGCGGCGAGCTGCCCGCATTCAAGTTCGGCAAGGTTTGGTACGTCCGCCCGAATGATCTTGAGCAGTTTCTCGCAAATGCGGTTAGAGTCGAACCAACTTTGCGAATCCGCATACTGGGTGGCTGGTGCTGGCGATGGCCTCGACGCTCGCGGGGAATCTGACGATCACGGGAAGCATGGCGAACATTATTGTGGTCGAGAATGCCAAGCCGGAGACGAAGATCGGCTTCTGGGAATATTTCCGCGTTGGTTGCCAATTACCGTGATGACATTGCTCGGTGGATGGGCGTGGCTGGAGTGGGTTAAATAGATCGTTGGTTCTTTCGGCAAGGCTGTGCATTCTTTCCTCCAAACTGGGAACAGAGACCAGCGTGCGAAAACTAGATTCCGATGTCACAGAACGCAAGGGTGACTGCCATCACTGCTCAGGCTTTGCTTCGGGTAGCACACTGAAGATGGACGGCGAAGTTTAGTGAGGAGGGACACCCCTATGACAGCCAAGTCGAAATCTCGGGAACCTCGCTCAGGGAAGGCGAATCCTCCAACCAACACAGAGGAACGCATCCGCCGACGCGCCTACGAGTTGTACGAGCACCGGGGGAGGGTTGACGGGTTCGCTTTGGACGACTGGCTCCAAGCAGAGTCAGAAATTCGCGGAATGACGACACCCGGCTCCAAAGCGAAACAGATTAAGAAACGGCGATGATCCCGATGCTGACCGCGATCAAACTCTTGCACACGGTGATTTGGGCGTTTCTGGCAGCGAGCGCGCGTGATATACCGAGTCTCTCCGTCCGAGAAGCGAGAGTTGTTCGCCTCATGCCCAGCTTCGCAGCAGCTCCGTGCGGACCGCAGACTACCCAACTTGGACTCACGGCTGGATGCGCTATCGAGGTACTGTCGCAGCAGATTGTTTGTTATCTGAGCAAGTGAACACTTTCTGGATAGCCTGCGTCTGAAATCTCCGGATCGTGTGCAGCCTCGATGGACGAGGCGTAAACTGTCCCCGACGTGGGTTCGGCCCATGCCAGATTAGGGGCGCACGTTGTAAGAGAATCTAGCTGACTGGCGGCGACTTAAGAGGGGCTCTGCCAGACGGGCGGAGGAGGTTCTTCGCTATGATCTCTGCAAACGGCGCGCTTTCGTGCTCGTATGACTATGGCGAGGTGACGCGCTCAGTGTTGATCGCCATTGTCGCGTCCTATGCCGCGCTCGACGTTGCGGGACGCGTGACTGCTGGAAAAGGCCGGGCTCGCCTAGGTTGGTTGGGCGCTGGCGCCACGGCAATGGGGATCGGCATCTGGGAGATGCACTTCAAGGGGATGCTTGCCTTCCACCTGCCTGTGCCCGTCGAGTACCATTGGCCGACAATCCTGGCAGCGCTGTGGGTAGCCATCCTCGCGTCCGCAATTGCTCTGTATCTAGCGAGCCGGCCAAAAATGGGCTGGGCTGAGGCGTTGTGCGGCGGCGTCATTATGGGCGCCGGCATCGTCGGCCTGCATTACATCGGCATGGCCGCAATGAGATTACCTGCCATCGCTCGGTACTCTCCTCTTCTGGTGACGTGTTCGATCTTGCTCGCAATCTTATTTTCTCTCATTGCGCTGTTGATGGCATTCGATCTACGAGAGGAGACCAGATGGACTGTTCCACGAAGACTTGGCAGCGCCATCGTGATGGGAGTCGCCGTCTCTGGGATGCATTACACGGGAATGGCGGCTGCAAGTTTCATCCCCGCCTCACCTCCGAATCTGTCCCACACCGTGAGCATCTCCGCCGTTGGCAACAATGCAATTGCAATTGTGACCTTGATCGTGCTCGTGGCCGCCATGGTGACGGCGTCTGTGGACAGGCGGGCAAGTGCGGTAGTCGAGCGGATCAACCAAGACTTGGAGCAGGATCTCACCCGCGTGACCCGTGTGGTTGCGATGGGAGAACTGGTTGCGGCAATTGCTCACGAGGTCAACCAACCGCTTACTGCAATCGTGACCAACGGCAACTTCTGCTTGCGCCGGCTCGACGGTGCGACCGCGAATGCCGATGAATTACGGGCGGCGATTACGGAAATTGTGAACGATGGCACTCGCGCAAGCGCGGTCATTTCGCGGATTCGTGGCTTGTTGATGAAGGGCGCTGCCAGGAGGACGGAACTAGACATCAACCAGATTATTCAAGACGTAACCATTCTCCTGCCCAATGAGTTAACGCGAAACCGTGTTTCCTTACGTACCGAGCTGGCATCTGACCTGCCACGCGTGCACGGGGATTCGGTGCAGTTGCAACAGGTATTGATTAACCTGATCATGAACGCCATCGAAGCAACGCGCACGTCCACAGACGGGAAGCGGGAAATTCTGATCCGGTCGGCAAAGAACCCAGATGGTGTTTTGGTCCAGGTTCAAGATTCTGGACCAGGAATCGAGCCTGAGCTGGCAAACCGCATATTCGAGCCATTCTTCACCACAAAAGCGAAAGGCATTGGAATGGGACTCTCGATCAGCCATTCCATAATAGAGTCCCATGGTGGCCGCCTATGGACCACGCCCAGTTCTAACGGGGCGCTGTTCGAATTCACTCTGCCCACCGATGCCGCTGGTGTTTCATGAGCGAACCCGAGTCCATCGTTTTTGTTGTCGATGACGATCCCTCGGTGCGGAGGGCGATCAAGCGCCTTATCGGATGCGTGGGTCTGCAAGTCGAACTGTTCGGGTCCGCGCAGGAGTTCCTCGCAAGCAAGGTACCGAACGTGCCCAGTTGCCTCGTCCTCGATATCAGGTTGCCGGGAATCAGCGGGCTCAACTTGCAGCACCAGCTGGCCAAAGCCAATATTCAGATTCCAATCATTTTCATCACCGCGCACGGCGACATCCCGATGACGGTACGAGCCATGAAGGCGGGAGCCCTGGAGTTTCTCACCAAGCCATTTCGCGATCAGGATCTTTTGGATGCGATTCAGCTGGCGCTGGAAAGGGATCGGAGCCGACGCCGACAAGAGGCGGAGCTTGCAGCACTGCGGGAGCGCTTCGAATTGCTGAGCCCTCGAGAGCGTGAGATCGTCGCCATGGTCGTCTCAGGCATGCTTAACAAGCAGATCGCGGCCCAGATTGGAACTGCAGAAAACACAGTGAAGGTTCACCGCAGCCGCGCGATGGAGAAGATGCAGGCAAACTCTCTGGCCGACCTGGTCAAGATGATTCAAAGACTCCAGGTTTCTCCCAGTAAGAGCCCGTAAACTAAGGTAGTACAAGCATCGCACTTTCTGTTACCCCACCATTGCCAACGCCTCATATCTGGTCCTACTCATGTGGTGCATCTTGGATATTACAACCCTCCGAGTCACGGAGTGCGGTGTCATGGGAAGAAAGTTACCGTAGCGAACAATAACTAACTGTCAGGATGGCAATACGCTGCAGAGGTTGTGTTGCGCGCGAGCTACGCCTGGGACAGAGTCCTCTGTTAACAGAGATCTCACCAATGGTACAAGGCTCATGCGCACTTCGGAAGGAAGCAATATCGCTGCAACCTCCGAGGCAGCCACCTGCGACGAGGTCAAGCTCCAATAGGAGTAGTGTGTGCACCATCACGTGGCATGCGTAACATACTGTGAAGACCAAAATCCTCCAACCCTTCGGTGAGCTCCTTGAGTCCGCGCCTGACGCGATGGTCATCGTCGATCAAGGCGGAGTGGTTGTCTTGGTCAATTCGCAAACTGAAAAGCTGTTCGGATTCTCGCGTGGGGAGTTACTTGGTAAGAATCTTGAGGCGCTAATCCCAGAACGCTACCGTGGTGGCCACGTTCAACATCGCGGGGGATTCTTTAGGGACCCGCGTGTCCGCCCCATGGGGCTCGGTCTGGAGCTGTATGGGTTGCGAAAGGATGGCACGGAGTTCCCCGTTGACATTAACCTCAGTCCACTGGAGACGGAAGAGGGTACGTATGTTACCGCTGCGATTCGCGATATCAGCGATAGAAAACGCGCAGAAGGTGAGATTCGGGCACTAAATCTGGAACTACAAGAGAGAAACGCCGAATTAGCCGCCAGCAATCAGGACCTTGAGGCGTTCAGCTATTCCGTATCCCACAATCTTCGTGCGCCCTTGCGTCAGATCGACGGATTCTCGAAACTTCTCGAGGAGGCGTCCGATTCTCTTGATGGAGATCGACGTGAGTGCTTGCAGCAGATAAGACTCGGGACTCGTCAAATGGGGCAAATGGTAGATGCCCTATTGAACTTTGCGCGCTTGGGACGACAATCGCTCAACGTTCAACACATCGAACTCCGCACTTTGGTCGAAGAGATCATTACCGAATTGCAGAAGGAAATCCACGACCGTGACGTGAACTGGTGTGTAGGCCCACTCGCCGCCCACGCAGACTGTGATCGAGCCCTCCTGCGGCAGGCTTTGTGGAATCTGCTTTCCAATGCGGTCAAGTTCACCTCTAAGTGCGAACACGCCGTGATCGAGGTCGGGGAGACGCGACTCGATGAACAGCGAGTGTTGTTTGTTCGCGACAACGGCGCCGGTTTCAGCATGAAATATGCCGACAAGCTATTTGGTGTATTCCAACGTCTCCATCTGCAAGAGGAGTTCGAAGGTACCGGGGTCGGTTTAGCAATTGTGCACAGAATCATCTTGAAGCACGGGGGACGAATTTGGGCCCAATCTGAGCCAGGCTTGGGCGCCACGTTCTTCTTCACTCTTGAACCGAAGCAGGCCGCGCGCGCTGAATAGAGGCCAGGTAGTGAATCGAGATATGGATGTTCCGTTAGTGGACGACAATCAAGCCGACGTGAGACTGAGTCTCCGGGCGATGAGCGAGGAGATTGACTACACGGGTGTACGTTGCCCGAGATGGCGAGGAAGCACTGGATTCCATTTTTCATCGCGGTTCGTATTCCGAATCTGCTAATGCCTCCTGGTTCAGACTGATTCTGTCAGATCTCAAGCTTCCAAGGGTTAGCGGATTCGATGTGCTTGCCCAGATAAAGAGCGATCCACGACGAAGGTAATACCCGTTGTTGTGCTTAGTTCTGCCGAGCAGGATAGGGATATTCAGGACAGCTACGGACTTAAGGCGAACAGTTACCCGCAGAAACCTGTGGGGTTCGAAGAGTGTCGCGATTCGATTCGTCGTGCGGTCGAATATTGGTTGCGTTTGAACGAAGCGCCTGTCCTTCCGCCGTTTCTCAATGACCCGTTCACAGGAGGAGTTTCGTAACGACGTATGGCGGCCTCAACACTAGCTACCGTTCAAACGATCAAGATTCTGTTGCTTGAAGACAATTCGGCGGATGCCAACCTGTGCATTCGAAAGCTCAGAGGCGCAGGGCTACAGATGAACGTAGATATCGCACGAACCTCTCGCGAGTTCATGGAATACGCGGGGTCTCGAATGTACGACGTTATCTTGGCGGACTACCGCCTCCCCGACTGGAGTGGAATGGACGCTTTCAAGTGGTTGCGCTCGTCAGGCCACAATATTCCGTTTGTTCTAGTCACTGGAACCCTAGGCGATGAACTCGCAATCGAGTGCATAAAAGCCGGAGTGAGTGACTATGTCCTTAAAGAAAACCTGGAGCGTCTTCCGGTTGCGGTTCGACGGGCTTTGGAAGAACAAAAGCTACGTCAGGCACGCGATCAAGCCGAGAAAGAATTACGCGAGTCAGAAAAACAATATCGGCTTTTGTTCAATGCCAACCCTCATCCAATGTGGGTTTTTGACTCAGTAACTCTTCGATTCCTGACCGTGAATCAAGCTGCAATCCACCACTACGGGTACTCACTCCAAGAGTTCCTGTCCATGACGGTGAAGGACATACGGCCGGTGGAGGATGTGGACCGTTTTCTGAAATCTGTAGATCCACGAGGAGACACGGGCGAATCTTACAGTCAATTGTGGAGGCACAAGAAAAAAGACGGCACCATTATCGATGTAGAGATTAGCTCGCAACCAATCACTTTCGGGTACGCACAAGCACAGCTTGTGTTGGCGCACGATGTTACAGCTCAACGAGGTGTTGAAGTCGAGATACGTGAAAGCAGGGGGCAGTTGCAATTGCTGCTCGACTCGACGGCCGAGGCGATCTACGCGATTGACCTTAACGGGGCGTGCACACTGTGCAACGCTGCTTGTCTTCGAATGTTGGGCTATGGCCACGAATCCGAGCTACTTGGCAAGGACATGCATACAACGATTCACCACACGCGACCCGATGGGCGGCCTTATCCGGTCGCAGAATGCAAGATTTATCAGGCTTTTCGGGTCGGTAAGCGCGGGCATGTAACCGACGAGGTCCTGTGGCGCGCCGATGGAACCAGTTTCCCCGCTGAATATTGGTCCTATCCTATAAGGCACGATGAGCGAATTGTAGGCAGCGTCGTCACTTTTGTCGATATTTCGGAACGCAAACGAGCCGAAGAGCAGTTGAGGCGGTCCGAATCGAGGTATCGCTCAATTATTGAGAGTGCACCTTACGGCGTTTTCCGCGTCGACCAGAATGGTCGCATTGCCATGGCAAATTCAGCTTTCGCAACTATGCTTGGTTATAAGGCTCCAAACGAGGTGCTTGGCCTCAATACAGGTACGGACGTTTACCTCACCTCGGCGGAACAGCAACGCGCTCGTGATTACGCATCCGAAGATCCCGCGGTTGGCTACGAGACCAAGTGGAAGCGTAAAGATGGGACAACGATCACAGTGCGACTCGGTGGGCGGCGCCTGCCAGACGAGGATGAGCTTCCGGGGGGCTTCGAAGTCTTTGTTGAGGATATTACCGAACAGCGATCTCTCCAGAAGCAGTTTGAACACGCCCAAAAGATGGAAGCCGTTGGCCGATTGGCGGGCGGAGTCGCCCACGATTTTAACAATCTACTCATGGTGAGCAGTGGTTACGCACAGCTCATGGAAGAATCCCCAGCAACAGACAACAGAAAGGTATCTCAGTATCTCACTCAGATTCGGGAAGCCAGTTCCAGAGCGGCAGCCATAACCCGCCAACTACTAGCCTTTAGCCGCAAACAGGTGCTCGAACCGACAATTCTCAATCTTAACCACGTCGTCAAAGACTTGGGCAAGATGTTGCCGCGGTTATTGGGAGAGGATATCGAGATAGTTTTGAACCTAGACCCACATCTCGGTACGTTGCGGGCTGATCGCGGACAACTGGAGCAGGTCATCATGAACTTGGCGGTGAACGCGAGAGACGCTATGCCCAAGGGCGGACTCCTCACTATTGAGACCGCGAACGTTACTCTTGATACTGCGTATCAGCAGCGTCGTGAGGTCAGTGTTCCGCCGGGGCGTTACGTGTTATTAGCCGTCAGCGATACCGGCGTGGGCATGGACGCCGAGACTCAACTTCGTATCTTCGAGCCCTTCTTCAGCACAAAAGAAGAAGGGAAAGGCACGGGATTGGGTTTGGCTACTGTTTATGGGATTGTAAAGCAAAGCCGTGGATTCATCTGGATCTACAGCGAACTCGGCAAAGGTAGCACTTTCAAGATTTATCTGCCTCGCCTCGATGCCGCAGTTACTGAAGCAAGCTCGCAACCTCTTCAACCGACACCTGGCGGAACCGAGACGATCCTTTTGGCCGAAGATGAAACTTCTCTTCGCAATGTGAGTCGTGCTTATTTGGAATCCAAGGGCTACACCGTGTTGGACGCCGCTAATGCGAAGGACGCTCTGGACCTCTGCAAGACCTATCAAAAGTCGATTCATGTGTTGATCACTGATATGGTGATGCCGGGTCTGGGAGGATTGGAACTCGCCAAGTCTGTATTGGAATTGCGGCCAGGGCTAGCCGTTGTCCTTGTGTCGGGATACACAGATCGCGCTTTAGACAGCGAAGCTGCTGACATCGGAACAAAATTCCTGCAAAAGCCTTTCAGTCTTGACGCTCTCGGTCGCACGGTTCGGTTCCTCCTAAGCAAGAATCGACAAATCCTTCTTATCGACGATAGCGAATTCATGCGAGTCGCCATTGACCGAGCTCTTACCGCAGCGGGATACGTTGTAAAGACTGCCAGTGATGGCGAAGAGGGTCTACGCTTGGCGCGCGAGAGACGGCCCGATCTAGTTCTGTTGGACATGATGTTACCGAAAGCGCCAGGTTTGGAAGTCCTTCGTGCTCTCAAGAAAGATCCCACCACAAAGGACACTCCGGTCATCATCCTCACCGCATTTTCAGAAAGTAACAAAAAGAAAATGTTACAGGAGGGCGCTGCCGGTTACTTGGAGAAATCGAACAAACTGCTCGAGAATGACGGCGCCGCGTTGATTGAGGCTCTAGGAAGAGTGCTAGGCAAACCTATGGCCCCAAAGAAATGAAATAGCCGGTGCCGCTGAAGCGTCCTGTAAACATATCTCTCCTCCATCGATAATCTGGGTGTATAGCGAATTGGCTAAAGGCACTACCTTTAAAATTTAGGTTCTGCACAAGAATCTGTAAGATTGTGCATTCTACGCGGCTCTCCGAAAAGCAATAAATTCGGTCTTAGTGGCTGCCAAACGCTGTGCCTTTAGTAGCAAATAGTTCAAATCTCGGTAACCACGTCCTCTTCGAAGCAG
>DASQIH010000023.1:0-13501 GCA_035631655.1 Terriglobales bacterium | reverse complement strand
GCAAGATCGCGTTCGGGCGACGCCAACGATTGAAACAGGCATTGACGGCTTTGAGCACTTCACCGAGGGTAGGGAAGTAGCGGTTGTGCGTTGCTAGGCGTCGAGTCAGTTTCCAAACCCGCTCGCTTGGCGCGAGCTGCGGACTGTAAGGTGGAAGAAACAGGAGTTTCAAGTGTGCGGCGTGCTGGCGCAGGAAGGGGGCCAGGATCACAGCATGATGGTAGCGAGCATTGTCGAGCACGACGATGATGCGACGGCCTCGCGTTCGATAGCGCAGCAACTGCGTGAGCAAGCGCTGGAACGTTACGGCATTGAACATCTTGCAGATGCGGCGCGCGCACTGACCTGTGCGCAGATTGACCGCGCCAAAGCAGGCGACGGACTTGCGGGTGGGAGCATGCAGCAAAATCGGGTCCTTATCCTCCGGGGGCACCCACATGCGACAGCGCGAGCCGTGTTGCTGAAAGTGACATTCGTCCAAGCTGCACAACTCAACGTCGGCGCGCCGGGCCAGGGCGCGGAGTTTTTTTTATCACCGCAACTTTCAGCGGATCCGCTTGAGCGACTGGGGGGCGCGGTTTGCGGAGCCGAAAGCCCATGCGGCGGAATAGCCTTTGACATTGCCGTACACCTAAGGGCACGCCGTAGTGTCGACGCAAATGCTCAGACAGCACCGGACCCTCCCACAGCGTGGCAGGTATGCCCAAGTCCCGTGGGGTCTTGCGCAGATCACCTTGGAGCTTGCGCCACTGGCCGGCATCCAGCACCGAGGGGCGTCCTGAGCGTTCGCCCTCACGCAAGGCTTCGAGACCGCCTTGCTCAAAGCGGCGCACCCAACGCTGCACCGTCGTACCATGCTCGCCCAACAGTTCTGCGACCTGCCGGCACGATTGCCCTGCGCTCACCAGCAACAGCCCGTGCAGCCGATGGTCGTAACGCGATTCCTCGCTGCGGGCAATTTCCTGCTGCAGGGCTATTCGCATCACTTCCGCATCTTCGATCAGCAGTTTGCGCATCGTCCCCTCCAGGAGAAGTGAACGATGCAATGTTATCATTATGCTGCATTATTTATGTCGTTTTGTGGAGAAACCCGAAACTATGCCAGACGTTCATCGTGGACTCATCATCGTGAATACCGGCCCGGGCAAGGGCAAAACCACGGCTGCCATGGGAACGGCCCTGCGCGCTGTGGGTCAAGGCATGCGTGTCCTGATGCTGCAGTTCCTCAAGGGCTCGTGGCATTACGGCGAACTGGATGCCGTAAAGGCCTTTGGCGATAAGTTCGTGATGAGACAGATGGGCCGAGGCTTTGTAAAAGTTGGCAAGGAGAAACCCGATCCCGAGGATGTGCGCATGGTCGAAGAAGCCTGGACGGAAGCGGATAAGGCCATCCGCTCCGGCGAGTGGGATTTGATAGTCCTGGACGAGATCAACTACGCTATCAACTACGGCATGTTGGATCCCACCAGAGTCGTGGAAACCTTGAAGCAGAAGCCTGAGCTGGTGCATGTCATCTTGACGGGGCGCAACGCCCATCCGACAATTGTTGATCTTGCCGATACGGTCACTGAAATGCGCCAGGTAAAGCACGCCTACGAAAAGGGCGTCATGGCGCAGAGAGGAATTGAGTACTGAAGTTGACGAATTGCTGGATTTTCGAATTGTCGAATTTCGCGGGCAGTGTACTCAATTCGTCAATTCCAAAATCCGACAATTCGTAAGTTGCGATGGCCTGGTTCAAACGCCAATCCGGAGAGCTGGACACCTCGGGCGAAAAGAAAGTCCACACCGAGGGTCTGTGGGTCAAGTGCGACAGCTGCCGCCAGATCATCTGGAAGAAAGATCTGGAAGAGAACCTGAATGTTTGTCCCAAGTGCGAAAGGCACTTCCGGATAGATGCTCGCACGCGCCTGGCGCAGCTGCTGGATGACAACCAGTATGAAGTTGACGATCAGGATATCGCCTCCACCGACCCGCTGAAGTTTGTCGATCTTAAGCCTTATGCTTCGCGCCTCAAGCAGGCGCAGGCAGATACCGGCCTGAAGGACGCAGTCCTCAATGCCCGTGGCAAGCTGAACGGGCGTCCTGTTATTGTGAGCGCGATGGAGTACGCCTTCATCGGGGGGAGCATGGGTGCGGTGGTAGGCGAGGCCATTACGCGCGCCATCGAGCGCGCAGCCGCCAGCCGTACTCCCATCATCATTGTTTCCGCCTCGGGCGGCGCTCGCATGATGGAGGGTGTGATCAGCCTGATGCAATTGGCCAAAATTTCGGCTGCCTTAGCCAGGCTGGATGATGCCAAGGTGCCTTACATTTCTGTGCTCACCGATCCGACCACCGGCGGCGTTACCGCCTCCTATGCCATGTTGGGTGACCTCAATATCGCCGAGCCCGGAGCCTTGATCGGCTTTGCCGGACCGCGCGTGATTGAACAGACCATTCGCCAGAAGCTGCCGCAAGGCTTTCAGCGCAGCGAGTTCCTGCTCGAACATGGCATGCTGGATGCCGTCGTCCCTCGCAAACAGATCAAGCCATACATCTCGCGGGCGCTGGATTTCATGATGCCGGCGGCATAAGAGCTTTCAGCTATCAGCCTTCAGCTTTAGGCCAAACCCGGTGACATTTGAGATCTTTGGTGTACACGCTGACTGTTTTCCTCTGGAAACCAGAAACTGCTAAGCTGAAAGCTGATAGCTGACGGCTGACAGCTGACAGCTGACAGCTCTTCTCATGTCCTACGAAACCGCCATTGCGCGCATCTATGCGCTCGGTCACGAGCTGGCACAGAGCTCCGGCCGCAAGTTCGACCTGACCCACGTGCGCGTTCTGCTCGCCGCGCTCGAACATCCTGAGCGGCGGGTACCCGGAGTGCTGGTTGGCGGCACTAATGGTAAAGGCTCGACGGCTGCCACCCTCGCCTCCATCCTTCGGGCTTCGGGATTGCGAACTGGCTTATACACATCCCCCCACCTCGTACGTATTAACGAGCGCATTCGCATCAACGGCGCCCCTATTAGCGATGATGATTTTGCGCTCCTCCACGACCTGGTCGATCGTACCGCCGAGCGGCTGGTAGAGGAAGGCGAGCTCCCCTGGCACCCCAGCTTCTTCGAGATGTTGACGGCCATGGCGTTCGAGCACTTTGCCCGCAAGAAGGTTGATCTTGCGGTGCTGGAGGTCGGCATGGGGGGGCGGCTGGACGCCACCAATGTTATTGAGCCTCTGGTCAGCGTGATTACGGATATTTCGCTGGACCACCAGAAATTTCTCGGAAACACCGTGGCCGAGATTGCCCGTGAGAAGGCTGGCATCATCCGTGCTGGCGGCGCGGTGGTTATTTTGCCCCAGCAACCTGCGGCCAACGATGTAATCGGTAACACGATTCTGGAACTCGGGGCGCGCGGTATCAGTGCTGTGCCTTACGTTCCTCCAGTTTCGCCAGCGGCCGGCTCACTTCTAGAAACCTCAAAACCAAAACATTCCACCGCCGAGATCGCCGAGAACGCAGAGAAAAATTTGCGAGTGTGGTTTTCCCGGTATCCGATCCGGGTAATGGGACAAGAGATTCTGATCGAGTCGTCTTTGATAGGACGCCATCAGTTGAGGAACGGCGCCCTCGCGATTGCCGCCGCCGAAGAGCTCAAGAACCAAGGATTCAGCATTACGCCGGAAACCATCGAGCGGGGCATCCGTGAGGCCCGCTGGCCTGGTCGCTTCCAGGTCATTCCGGCCACAAACGATTTCCCCGAATTTGTACTCGACGTGGCCCATAACCCGGCCGGAGCCTGGGCGCTGCGCTCCACACTTTCGGGCTGCTATGAGGGCCGCCAACCCATCTTCGTCTTTGGCGCCATGCGGGACAAGGCCATCGCCGAGATGGCAGAAATCCTGTTCCCACTGGCCGAGCGGGTGATTGCCACGCAAGCTGAGAACCCGCGCTCGGCAACGCCAGCGGAGATCCGCGAGGCGGCCGTACGCACCGGGGCCCACATCCTGGAAGTTCCGGAGATCGGCGCCGCGTTAGGTCGGGCGCGGTCCTTGGCCGGCCGGGAGGGGTTGGTCGTAATCACCGGCTCGATTTACGTCGTAGGAGAAGCGATGCGCCAGCTTGGGCTGCGCATCTAAGCAGCCGTGCCACTAAACACGCCGGAAATCGATAAGACCGAGAACTCGTGTGGAGACGCGTCTCTGACTCGCCCCGGCCGGGCCCAGTTCGATGATGAACGAAACTATGGTCTGCTGAGCCGCCTGCGTTCCTACTTCCTCCTTGATCCTCTGATCTGGCTGTACACGGTTGTCTTGGGCGTGCTGTCGTTGCCCACGTCCCTGTTCAGTGACAGTGGCCGCATCCAGCACGATTTTGCACGTTTCTGGGCCTGGCTGATCATGAAGACAATCTTCTCGCCGGTGACGGCGAGGGGGTTGGAGAAGATCGATACAACCATGCCGCACGTCTACGCGGTGAACCACACGTCGGCGCTCGATATCCCCCTTCTTTACGTCCACCTGCCCTTCCAGTTCCGTATCGTGTTCAAGAAGGAATTGCTGAAATACCCGATTGTTGGCTGGCACTTGCGGCGCTCCGGGCAAGTTTGCATTGACCAACAGAAGCCCGCAGGTTCTATCGGGGCGATCCGCTCGGCGCTGAAGAGTCTCAAGGGTGGCATGCCGCTGGTGATTTTCCCCGAAGGCGGCCGAACTGCGAACGGGAAAGTCCAGCCCTTTATGCCAGGCGCGTTTTTCCTCGCCATAAAATCTCAGGTAGACGTGGTGCCAGTGGCGCTGGTGGGGACCTACGAACTGCTGCCGATGGATACTTTTCACATCAAATGCCGTCCACTGGAGATGCGGGTAGGCCAGCCGATCTCGACGGCAGGCCTGACGCTGGACGACATGGAGCAGCTCTCTGCGAAGGTACAGAAAGCCATGGAAGAGCTTTATTATGCGCCACAGCTCACGTAGCGAGCGTCAGCTCGCTGGCCGTCGGTTTGACCCTCCCCACCACCTCCGTTAGACTCAAAAGATTCAGTGGAATGCAACGTTTCCTATGTCGAACAGTGTCCAAACCTCACCCACGGTGGCCAGTATGGCCAGTATTAAGGTCAAGCTCCCCGATGGGTCGGTGAAAGAAGTTCCCAAGGGCACGACCGCCCTGGACATCGCCAAGTCCATCAGCCCGCGTCTTGCCGATGCGGCCCTCGCCGCCAAAACCAATGGCGATTTGATTGACCTCACCCGGCCCCTGGAGAAAGATACCGACCTCCGCCTCCTCACCGAACGCGATCCTGAGGCGCTCGAAGTCTACCGGCATTCCTCTGCCCACCTGCTGGCCGCGGCAGTGTTGGAGCTATTTCCCGAGACCAAGCTGGGCCACGGTCCAGCGACGGAGAGCGGATTCTTCTACGACTTCTACCGTCCGACTCCGTTCACTCCCGAGGACCTGGAAAAAATCGAAGAGAAGATGCAGGAGCTGGTGCAGCAGAACATTCCCTACGCGCGCGAATTTCTGCCTCGAGAACAGGGCCTTGCCGAGTTCAAAAAAGAAGGCGACTTCATGAAGTGTCATTTCATCGAGCAGTTCACCCAGCCCGATGAAAAGATTTCGATTTATCGTACCGGCAAGTTCACCGACTTCTGCCGCGGCCCGCATATTCCTTCGACCGGCAAAATCAAGGCATTCAAGCTGCTGAACATCGCGGGCGCGTACTGGCTTGGCGACGAGAAGAACCCCCAGCTGCAGCGGATTTACGGTACCTCGTTCTTCTCCAAGAAGGAGCTGGACGAATACTTGCACAAGGTCGAGGAAGCCAGGAAGCGCGACCATCGCACGCTGGGCCAGCAGCTCGATCTGTTTTCGATCCAGGAACTGGCCGGGCCGGGGCTGATCTTCTGGCATCCCAAGGGCGGCATCATCCGCAAAGAGATGGAAGACTGGATGCGCGAGCAGTACGTGAAGCGTGGGTATTCCCTCGTGTACACCCCTCACGTCATGCGCAAGCAGCTGTGGCAGACCTCGGGCCATGAAGGCTACTACGCCCAGAACATGTTCGACGTCATGGAGCTGGACGACGCCGAATACCGCCTCAAGCCCATGAACTGCCCCGGTCACATTCTCATCTACAGAGATTCGCTGAAATCCTATCGCGACCTGCCCGTGCGACTCGGCGAACTCGGGACGGTCTATCGCTACGAGCGCTCGGGCGTGATGCATGGCCTCATGCGGGTTCGCGGCTTTACCCAGGACGATGCGCACATCTTCTGTACTCCCGAGCAGATTGAGACCGAAATTGCGGATTGCGTGGAGTTTGCCCGCGACGTGCTCCTGGATTTTGGTTTCGACAAGTTCGAGACCGAGCTTTCCACCTGGGACCCAAACGATCGCAAGAATTTTGTTGGAAGCGAAGAGCAGTGGAACATGGCGACCCGCTCGCTGGAAAATGTTCTGAAGCGATTGAACATCGAATACAAGACGATTCCCGGTGAAGCCGCGTTCTACGGGCCGAAGATTGATATCAAGCTGGTGGATGCAATCGGCCGTCTCTGGCAGCTGTCGACCGTCCAGTTCGACTTCAACTTGCCGCAGCGTTTCCAGTTGGAGTACGTGGCCGAGGACGGCTCTCGCAAGCAGCCCGTGATGGTTCACCGGGCACTTTATGGCTCGGTCGAGCGCTTCTTCGGGGTCCTGATCGAGCACTACGCCGGCGCGTTCCCAGTTTGGCTATCGCCGGTGCAGGCCGTGATGATTCCGATCAGTGAGCGCCACAAGGACTATGCAGGGAAAGTTGCGGCCCAGCTGAAAGAAGCTGGCGCACGCGTAGAAGTGGATGCTCGCAATGAAAAGATGAATGCCAAGATCCGCGAGCATGCCCTGCAGAAAGTGCCGTTCCTGCTGGTTGTAGGCGACAAGGAGGCCGAATCAGGACACGTGAATGTCCGCATTCGCGGCAAAGAGAAAACCGAAGACATGCCGGCGGCTGACTTCGTTGAGAAAATCAAGAAGCTGATCGCGGATAAGAGCCCTACGCTGTAGCACAGACTCCCGGCCCGTCACTTCCCGTTTGAGTGTGCCCGGCGCCACGCCAGCTAGTGTTCTTGCGTTCCCAACTTGGAATTCCCGCATTCGCCCCGGCCCTCTTTTCCCCTCCTGTGGGTGCTACAAGACCGTACACTTGAGTACGAGTTCGCCCTTCTCTGCTCGTTCCCGCTTAGCTTAGCTGTTCGGGTCCCAGTGAAACCCACTCTACCCAACACTGTCATCCAGCAAAGCTGGAAGGAGTATCCCGACTTCGCCGACTACCTTGTCGAACTCGGCTTCCGCCGGGTTGTCCTGGGCAGCGTTAGCGCAAAGTTCAAGAGTAAGTATTCGCTGCTTTGGCAAGCGTTCTCGGCCTCGCTTCGCTTGATCTTGCCGCAGAGATGTTTCAGCAATATGCGCGTCGTCGTCGCCTTCGGGCATTTCGCATCCGTAATCAAGCTTCTTGCGAGATTACGACTCATTCACTACGAGAAGCTCTTTTGCTTCGCCTTCTTCGTCCATACCACGGCGTGGTTCAGAGTGTTTCGTAAATTGGCCCGCCTGGATTCACCCAAGGACCACTACCTGATCTTTAGCCGCTCGGAAATGGAGCTCTATGCCAGGAAACTGGAAATCCACAAGACCCGGATGCACTACGTCCCTTACGGGCACTGGGAGAGCGCGCCACCGCGACCGCAGCTCCCGGCCCAACTTTGAATCATTGGCAGGCAGCTACTACTTCCCCGGGGGCTACAGCGAGAGGGACTACATAGGACTAATTAACGCGTTTCGCACTCTACCTGTGCCCTTAGTGGTTGTCTGCTCATCCCTGAATACTGAACTGGATGGCTTCTCTCTTCCCGCGCATATCACAATTCTCCGTGACCTCCCAACCGGCCAATTCGAAGCCTGTATCCGGCCCGCGAAAGCTGGGATCATTGCTCTGAAGCGGGACACGGGCGCTGCGGGGCAGAGCGTCCTGATACGTCTGTTGCGAAATGCCAAGCCGGTGATCGCTAGCGATTTTGGCGCGATGCGGGACTACATCGACGAAGGCATATCAGGTTTCCTCATCCGGGACCTCTCGCTTGACCTGTGTGAGGTAATTACCCGGCTAGCTTAGAAAATAATCGCGCAATGGTCTCCGCCATGGGAAAGGCCGCGTACGAGAAGCACGTGAAATGTTTCTCACGGCCAGTTGTTTCCGCGTTGACAAAAAGACTTTTGTTTCCCAACCTTGCCTCGCCCACGTAGGCCCGTACGCCCGCATCTGGGGGCTGAGGCATCGGAACGGCAGTAGAATCGTCCTACTACCTGACACGATGGTGCGCCTCGAAATCACGACCGTAATTGCCGCTCCCATCCAGCGATGCTTCGACCTTTCCCGCAGTATTGATCTCCAAGTCGATTCAGCTCACGGGACCGGCGAGCGCGCCGTTGCAGGTGTGACCGGCGGGCTTATTGGCATGGGGCAGGAAGTCACGTGGAAGGCTCGCCAGTTTGGATTCGATGTAAGGCACACAAGCCGCATAACTGCCTTCGATTCGCCGTTCTATTTCCAGGACCTTATGCAGAGGGGCGTCTTCAAAAGCTATTGCCATGACCATCACTTCGAAGTCTGGAAGAGCGGCACGACCATGCTAGATGTGGTGGAGTTCGAGGCCCCATTGGGCTTGCTCGGCCGCTTGGCCGAGAAATTCGTGATTAAACGCCGCATGCAGAAGCTGCTAGAGCGCAGAAATGCGTTTATCAAACAGACAGCGGAAGCAGCTCAGTGGCGCAAGTATCTCGGCTAATCGACCAAAAATCACGTAATAAGCACATCGGTTGGCAACGGCTTACTCACCGGAGCCGAAGACTATCCCTGGTTTGTGGGAAGCTGGAACGCCGGCCGCCCAGACGAGGACGTCTGGGCCTACGTAATGCCGGGTTGTACTATGTTTGCGTGCACGATCTGGTTCGCAAGCTCCTCGAGAATGTCCGACAGCAATATCTGCTGAAACCTGGAGACCGCGTCGGTGCGGCCGTTTCTGGCGGCGTCGACTCGGTCAGCTTGCTGCGGCTCCTGCTCGAACTTCGCCCCGAGATGGGCATTGTCCTCTCGGTAATCCACTTCAATCACAGGCTGCGCGGCGCGGAATCCGACAACGACGCAGAGTTCGTGGCCAGCCTGGCCCGCGACCACAAACTTCCACTGCATTCAACCAGCTCCGACGTAGCTCAGCACGCAAGCGAGGCGGGCCTAAGCATCGAGGCCGCCGCGCGCGAGCTGCGCTACCGCTATTTTGCAACGCTGTTCGACGACAACCTGGATAAGATCGCCACTGGCCATACTCTCGACGACCAGGCCGAAACAGTATTATTGCGCCTGATCCGAGGAACAGGCATGCGTGGTCTGCGTGCAATCCAGCCGCGCTTGGAATTCCAAGACGGAGAAGTCATCCGTCCTCTGCTTGGGATCCGGCGCCGCGAACTCGAGGAATATCTGCACACTCTCGGCCAGCCCTGGCGGGACGACTCGACCAACCGCGATCCCAAATTCACCCGCAACCGCGTTCGCCAGCTGCTTCTCCCGTTGCTGGAGCGGGAATTCAATCCCGCTATCGCACAGAGCCTCGCAGAGCTGGCCGAAATTGCTCGAGCCGAAGAGGACTACTGGGAGAATGAAGCATCCGGCTGGATGGGGACCGCTGTTCAATGGAACTCCCCGGAGCACGCCCTTCCTGCTCTCGTGCAATTGACACCGGCAGTCGGACAACCTGAGCCAGCGGCGGAACCGTGCGGTTCTGAGTTGGGGAATGCCTCGCTTGATCTGATTTGGCTGCAAGCCGAACCGCTGGCCTTGCAAAGGCGAGTCATCAAGGCGATTGGGGACTACGCCGGAATTCCGCTTGAATACAAGCATGTCGAGGAAGTTCTAAGATTCGCAGCGGAGCAGGAGGGCAGCGGCAAACGCTTGGTCCTTCCGCGGGGGTGGAAAGTTGTGCGCGACGGCGTGAGCCTGGAATTCCGTGCCCCGGCCGAAGAGCAGGTTGCGACCGGCTATAACTACCCCCTTGCAGTGCCCGGGCAAATCAAAGTACCGGAAACGGGAACGCTTTTTCAGGCGGTTCGAATTGTGCCTGGGGCTTCCCCCTCCGGTTATAATCCCCAGCATCTCTTCGACCCAGAACGACTGTCGAAGGAGCTCGTGGTGCGAAACTGGCGCCCCGGAGACCGTTTCTGGCCGGCACACACCAAGTCTCCCAAGAAGATCAAGGAACTGCTACAGCAGCGCCGGGTTCCGCAGGCGGAACGTAAGCTCTGGCCCGTGGTCGTGAGTGGAGAAGAGATTGCGTGGGTTCGTGGTTTTCCGGCTCCTGCTCGATTGTCTCCTCCGCAAGGCCGGGAGTCCGTGCTGATCCGAGAAGTTGCGATCGAGGAGGACAGCAGACAGTAAGGTATTCAAATATCGTCATTCATTTCAAATGTCGTCATCCTGAGCCGGTTGCAAGCCGGTGAGGGATCTCGCGTACGCACCTTATATTAGCGGAGAACCCCCACAGCATGCCAAACCAGACCTCCAAATCCCAGCCACTACGCCCGGTAATCACGACCGAACAAATTGAGAAGCGGATCCTTGAAATGGCCCGACAAATCTCGGACCATTACCGCGGCCAGACTCTCCACATCCTCGCGGTTCTGGAGAACAGTTTCATGTTCATGGCTGACCTGGTGCGCCTGCTCGAAGTCCCGGTGGTCTGCACATTTATCAAGCCTAAGTACGTAGAAAAGCAGCAGGGAGGTAACGCGCCCCCGATGCTGGAAATCCTGTTCAGCACCGAGGTGGATATACGTAGAAAACACGTGCTGCTGGTCGAAGGCCTGGTGAACTCCGGGGTAACCACTGATTTCCTCATGGCTGACCTGCAGGCCCGAGGTGCGGCTTCGGTAAAGCTGGCTACGTTGCTGGATCGGCAGACAGCTCGCCGGGTACAGGTCCAGCCCGACTATTTTGGCTTTCTTGTGGATGAACCGTTCCTGGTCGGCTACGGTCTGGGCTCCTCCCAGCAAACTTGCCGCAATCTGCCCTTCCTGGCCCTGGCAAATGAGTCGGCGACCATGACCTAAGTCACCAACCAGAAGAATGTTTTTTAACCGGAAGCGGGGTCAGGAAACGGGTAAAATGAGGTTGGCCCAGAATCGCAATCGAGCTATGCGTTACGCCCCGGGGAGTCAAGATTGTGGGGTCCGCGTCAGAGTGGTTGTAGGCGGTTAAAAAAGAACCGGTTACGTTCGATCCGCATCTAAAATGATGCGTGCCACAATGACAAGTGTGCGCGTAACGCATTAGAGGAGTTCCAGTGAATTCGACGGTAAAAACAGTGGTGTTCTGGCTGGTCATAATCTTGTCAGCCGTCCTGCTCTGGCAGGTGGTCAAGAACAGCGGCGGCGGCCAGAAGGAGACGGACAGGAATTTCACGCAATTCTTGTCGGATGTGAACCAGGGCACAGTGCAGGAAGTCACCATTAACGGGATGGAAGTGCGCGGCAAGTACCGTGATGGCAAGCAGTTCCACACTACGGTTCCGTCGAATTTCCCTGACATGTACAAGACCTTGCAGGACAAGGGTGTACAGGTCAGCGTTCGCGATACCAGCGGCGGAGGCTGGCCCGGCTGGCTCTTCAACTTGGCTCCTATTATCCTGCTCGCCGCCCTTTGGTTCTTCATGATCCGCCAGATGCAGACCGGCGGAAACAAGGCCCTGTCCTTTGGCAAGAGCCGTGCCCGCCTGCTCTCCATGCAGCAGAAGAAAGTCACCTTCAAAGATGTAGCCGGAGTAGATGAGGCCAAGGAAGAGCTGCGCGAAATCATCGAGTTCCTGCGCGAAGCGCAAAAATTCCAGAAGCTCGGCGGACGGATTCCCAAAGGCGTGCTGCTGGTCGGACCTCCGGGAACCGGCAAAACCCTGCTGGCCCGTGCCGTGGCCGGTGAGGCCAACGTCCCGTTTTTCTCCATTTCCGGTTCCGATTTCGTAGAAATGTTTGTCGGCGTGGGCGCCAGCCGCGTCCGCGACCTGTTTGAGCAGGGCAAGAAGAACGCCCCGTGCATCATCTTCATCGACGAAATTGACGCGGTAGGCCGTCATCGTGGAGCGGGCCTGGGCGGCGGTCACGATGAGCGTGAGCAGACCTTGAACCAGTTGCTGGTCGAGATGGATGGCTTCGAATCCAACGAAGGCGTCATCTTGATGGCGGCAACCAACCGCCCTGACGTGCTGGATCCCGCGCTGCTGCGCCCCGGTCGCTTTGACCGTCGCGTGGTTGTAAGCCGCCCCGATGTGCGTGGCCGCGAAGAAATTCTGCGCGTACACACCCGCAAGATTCCTCTCGCCGATGACGTCGATCTTTCGGTCTTAGCCCGTGGCACTCCGGGCTTCTCTGGAGCCGACTTGGCCAACATGGTCAACGAGGCGGCCCTGAGCGCCGCGCGGCAGAACCGCAAGGCTGTGCTGCAGTACGATTTCGAACTAGCGAAGGACAAGGTCCTGATGGGAGTGGAGCGCAAGTCCATGATCCTCTCCGACGAGGAGAAGAAGGTTACCGCCTTCCACGAGGCCGGCCATGCGCTGGTGGCGATGAAGCTACCGAACTCCGATCCGGTCCACAAGGTCACGATCATTCCGCGGGGCATGGCTCTGGGCGTGACGCAGCAATTGCCTATCGACGACAAGCACAACTACACGAAGGAATATCTCGACACGAATATCGCCATCCTGATGGGTGGCCGTCTGGCGGAAGAAATCTTCCTCAACCAGATGAGCACCGGAGCCGGCAACGACATCGAGCGCGCCACCGAACTGGCTCGCAAGATGGTCTGCGAGTGGGGCATGAGCTCGCTTGGCCCGCTGACCTTCGGCAAGAAGGAAGAGCAGATCTTTCTCGGCCGTGAAATCGCGCAGCACCGCGATTACAGCGAAGACACCGCCATCAAGATTGACCAGGAAGTAAGGCGCCTAGTGGATAGTGGTTACAGCACCGCGAAGAGCCTGCTCTCAGAAAACAAGGAGGTACTCACGAGGATCGCCAACGCACTGCTGGAGCGCGAGGTGCTGGATGCCAATGAGATCAAGATGCTGGTCGAGGGCAAGGAGCTACCGCCCATCAAGGCGGTGCCCAAGGACGACGGCGTACAGCACGTACTGAAGCCGGAGCCGGGCCGCCCGGGAATCGCCAAGGGCGGCGATTACCCAGCCCCAGCATAAACGCAATTTCCGGTTTCCCCTTGGGCGGCCAAACGGCCGCCCTAATTTCTGTGTGCCGAGCACGTTCGACAACATGAGGGTGAAAGTCCCTTTGACAGCCTGATGGAGGTGAAGTCATAGCGAAACGCAAGGGTGAAATAACACTCGCCGCGAGGCGGGGCCTGAAAGAAGCGTGGAGCAAAGATGCGAGCCGATGAACAAGAACCGGATACGAGGCCTACGGTGGCGGGCGAGCGAGCAG
>DASQIH010000022.1:0-5124 GCA_035631655.1 Terriglobales bacterium | reverse complement strand
TTCCACGTGCCGGAGAACGGGCGGCCGCGCAGTATGCGGGCCGTCCAAGTACCGTGCCACCCGCCTGCGGTCTTCTGTGCCGACCACGTCCCCTGGAGAACAAGCTGGCCTGTGTCGCTGAACAGTCCCCAGGAACCGTGGGCGGAATTTGGTCTGCCGGAGAGAGTTTGACCTACCCAGGTGCCACGGAACGTCTGTGCCGGAGCCGCCGTTTGTGCTGGCCCCAACGTTGCCGACCAGTCGCCCTGGAACACGGGGGCAGCATGTTGCGCCAGAGCGCAGGAAACGAAGAGCAGAACAATGGCGAAGATACAAGGTTTCATGGGCGTGCACCGGCGTTTGGACTGCGCTGACATTGGGGCGAGAATTATAATTGCATTGTTGTTGGAACCATCCAAGAGTCTTGGGAAGTCATTGCTCCGAGCAAGATGTTGTGGAACTGTTCCCTTTCGGCGCGCGGCTGGCAAGTTAAGGCTGACGCTATTCTGTCAGCAGCTTATGTCACGCCACAAAACGTTGCATGAGATTCGGCCCACAACAATAAGAGAGCGAAGGAACAGAATCATCCGTGGAGGCGAAAATGTTTACCAGCGCTGAGAGCCAGGAAACGACTATGACGAGGTTCGACCAACAGGTCGCGGCCGCGAGGCAATGGTTCACGAGCCCCCGGTTCGCCGGGATCGTCCGTCTCTACTCCCCGCACCAGGTGGCCGAGCAGCAAGGCACGATTCCCGGCGACTACACCGTCGCACGACAGGCAGCTGAGGAGTTCTACGCGCGGTTGCGCGAACTCTTCGAACAAGGCAAGCAGATCACTACCTTCGGTCCCTATTCGCCGGGCCAGGCAGTCATGATGAAGCGAATGGGGATGGAAGGCATTTACCTAGGCGGCTGGGCAACGTCCGCCAGGGGATCGCTATCAGAGGATCCGGGTCCGGACTTGGCCAGCTACCCGCTTAGCCAGGTACCAGACGAGGCTGCCGGACTGGTGCGGGCACTTCTCACGGCCGACAAGAACCAACACTTCGCGCGCATGCGGATGACCGAAGATCAGCGCCGGGCGACTCCAGTTATTGATTATCGGCCTTTTATCATCGCCGACGCCGACACCGGCCATGGTGGGGACGCGCACGTACGCAATTTGATCCGCCGCTTTGTCGAGGTAGGGGTGCCCGGGTACCACATTGAAGACCAGAAGCCCGGAACGAAGAAGTGTGGCCACCAGGGTGGCAAGGTACTCGTTGCTCAAGACGAGCAAATCAGGCGCCTCAACGCCGCCCGCCTGCAGCTTGATATTATGCGGGTGCCGGGCATTATTGTGGCTCGAACCGATGCCGAGTCGGCGACATTCCTCGAGAATCGCAGCGACGAGCGAGACCAGCCTTTCATCCTCGGCGTAACCAACATCGAGCTGCCAAGTTACCGGGTCGGCTACCTCGCCATTCTGAGAAAGCTATCCGAACTGGGAGTCGAGGAGATCCGTGGACACCTGTTGTTCGCAGTGTCGGAGACCGAGTACCGGGCCACCTTTGCTTGGCTCGAGCGGGTGGGGCTTCTGTCGATGATCGTGTCGACTGCAGAGGCCCTCAGCAACGCCACGGGAACCGAGCTTGACACTGCGCTCGACAAGATCGAGACGCGTTATATGGAAATATGGCAAGCGGAAGCCGAACTGAAGACCTACGGGAGGGCGGTTGCTGATGTGATGCAGTCCCGCACGGATGAGGGCGAGCGCTTCGACACGACCGTCGAGGAGTGGCTGAGGTTCTCGAAGCGCGCTTCTTTGTACGAGATCCGCGAGCAGGTGAGGTCAATGGGTATCCGGGTGGTCTGGGATTGCGAGCTACCCAAGACCCCCGAAGGGTTCTATCAAATCCAAGGCGGAATCGATTTCGCCATCGCCAGGTCGCTCGCGGTTGCCCCTTTTGTAGACATGCTGTGGATGGAGACCAAGACGGCAGACTTGGAGGACGCAAGGAAGTTCGCGGATGCCATACACTCGCAGTATCCCGACAAGATGCTGGCATACAATCTGTCGCCCTCGTTTAGCTGGGATACCACGGGCATGACAGATGAGGAGATGAAGCGGTTTCCCGAGGAACTCGGGAAGCTTGGGTTCGTCTTCAACTTCATCACTTATGGTGGCCACCAAATCGATGGCTTGGCGGCCGAAGAATTCGCGACCGCCCTGAAGCAGGACAGTATAGTGGCTCTGGCGCGCCTGCAGCGCAAGTTCAGACTGCTGGAGTCACCGTATCGGACACCGCAGACGCTGGTCGGGGGACCACGGCTGGACGGCGCGTTGATGGCCTCGTCGGGACGCACGGCGGCAACTAAGGCTATGGGCAAGGGGTCGACGCAGTTCCAGCACTTGGTTCAGACCGAGATCCCGCCCAAGCTGTTGGAGGAGTGGCTCGTGGCATGGGGTGAGCACTGGGAGTATCCGGCAAAGATTCGCGTCCAGCTGCGTCCGCACACGGCCGGTTTGGAACTGTTGGAGTTGATCGTGCTCAGCGAGCCCGGTAAAGAGAAGCTCGCCAACATTATTTTCGCGAGCCTCCAGGATCGTCGCGGCCGCAACATCCTCTCCGTTCGCGACCAGAACACTCTGGCGTCGTTCCGAAAAAAGCGGCTGATGACGCTTGTTCAACTATTCCTGATCCACCGCTACTCGGCTAATGCGGTACATTACGTCACTCCGACCGAGGACAATGAGTTTCAAACACAAAAGATGAAGAGCATGGGGATCTTCTCGGACGTGCACACCGAAATTGGCCAAATCATCGTCGCGCAGGTCAGCAAGGAACGCGTCGCCGAACTGCTCAAGCCTGACCGGGTACTTCTTTTGGAGATGATCCGGAAGACGTCGCCGGCATTGCAAATCCAGACCTAGATAGAAGATGTGCCGGATGCAGTCAGTGGGCGTGCGACACGTGATCTCCGTCTTGAAGAGCAAGGCGTCCTTCTGCCAAGGCAGCATGGCTGATGAAAACCAGCCCAGCCTTGAGTGATTGTTATGTCTAAGCGAGAAGAGGCCCCTATGCGCAGACGCGATTTCTATGGGCGCCCGTAGCACTATGGAGCTTTGCCGCATCGTCGAGAGCAGGGGTGAAAAGCTTGGCAATGACTTCGGCTACCTCAAATCCCTTTGGCGTGAAGGCGCTCGCATTTGACGTGTTTGGAACCGTCGCAGATTGGCGCGGTTCCATCATTTGTGAAGGCGCGCAATGGGGCCAAGCGAAGGGTCTACACGTAGATTGGGCTAAGTTTGCCGATCGTTGGCGGGAGGGTTACCGGCCGACGATGGACAAGGTACGCAAGGGTGCACTGCCGTGGATGAAGCTCGATGATCTGCACCGTCTCATCCTTGACGATTTATTGAGGGAGTTCAACATTACTGGATTGACCCAAGTGGAGAAGGACCACTGGAATCGCGTTTGGCATCGGCTGACTCCCTGGTCGGATGCCGTCGATGGGCTAATGCGTCTTAAGAAAACGTTCGTCCTTTCGACGCTCTCGAATGGCAACATCTCCCTGTTGGTGGAGATGGCCAAATTCGCAGGACTGCCTTGGGATGCGGTCCTGTCGGCAGAGCTGTTTCACCACTACAAACCGGATCGCGAGGTTTATCTCGGGGCGGCGGACTTGCTCGGCTGCAAGCCTGCGGAACTTATGATGGTGGCAGCACATCCGGACGATCTGAGGGCCGCGCAAGCGTGTGAACTGAGAACGGCTTTCGTGTCACGTCCTCTGGAGTATGGATCAGCGAAAAAGGCAGTTTCGGAAATAAGTGAGCCGTTCGACGTCATGGCGCGCGATTTTGGGGAGCTGGCGGCCAAGCTGTCATAGCACGGAGATCCAGCCAAGTGATCACGATGCAGATGGCGAAAAATCTCGTGCCGCCTAGTCGCCAGAGCTGATGAGGGTTTCAAATGTCAAAAACTACGTCTTCGTCTTTGCTTGACCAGCCCGTGCGAGTCACTCGGATCAGCTAAGCATTCTCCTTGCGAAGCGACCAAGTACAGTGGTTCCATTTTCCTTTACCCGCAAGCAGTTGCCACTTCCCGTCCCTCTTCGCAAGTGCTCTGAACTCGCCGCTTGCGCATCCCTCACCACAGCGGTAGCCCATGTGCACAACTGCGATGGTCTTATTCGCATTGAACCCTACTGCTGAGAGTTCGATCCACCCGTGAACATTATCAATCCTAAACTCCCTTTTTGAGTTGTATCGTCCGTGCGGGTTAGGCGTAAATCCCCCGCTGTCGCAGCGTGAACGCTACGCGATCAATTGCCAGCATGTAGGCCGCGATCCGGTTGCCGACGTTATGCGCCTCGCCGTAGCGCAACACCTCCGCGAACGAGGATCGCATAATGTGCTCCAGTTGATCATTGACCACCGATTCCGCCCAAAAATAGCCCTGGCGGTCTTGTACCCATTCAAAGTAGGACACGGTTACGCCGCCTGAGTTTGCCAGGATGTCAGGAATAACAAACACTTGTTTGTCTGCCAATATGTCGTCAGCGGCGGCGGTCGTCGGTCCGTTTGCGCCTTCGCAGAGGATGCGCGCTTTCAACTGTTCGGCGTTCCGGCTCGTGATCTGATTCTCGCTAGCTGCCGGGATCAGGATGTCACACTCCCTGACCAGCAACTCGGCAGAATCGCCCTCTTCCGCGTCGGGGAAGCCCTTAAAGGTATGGTTGCGCCTGTAGTACCTCCAGAGGGCATCAAGGTCGATACCGTTCTTGTTATAGACACCACCCGTACTCTTGGATATGCCGACGATCTTGTACCCACACTGATGCAGGAGACGGGCCGCATTAGACCCCACATTGCCAAAGCCTTGGACGATCACGCGCGTCTGTTCCCGATTCATACCGAACTTCCTGAGGGCCTCGTCACAGACGATCATCAGTCCCCGTCCCGTGGCTTCAGTGCGTCCATGTGAGCCGCCCAATTCGAGCGGCTTCCCGGTGACCACAGCGGTGACCGTATGGCGCATATGCATGGAGTAGGTATCCATGATCCAGGCCATAATCTGTTCGTCCGTGTTGATGTCAGGACCGGGAACATCTTTTTCCGGACCCAGGACCTCAATGAGCTCCGCAGTGTACCGTCGAGTGAGT
>DASQIH010000021.1:0-21017 GCA_035631655.1 Terriglobales bacterium | reverse complement strand
CCGCCCCCTGCGTCCACGTATTCGATACGATGCCCGTCGCTGCGCAGTTGACGAACCAGTTCTGCTACTCGTTCCATGGCTTCGGCAAACGGTTCGGGGCTGGTGATTTGGGACCCGATGTGCACGCTGACACCCGACCCTTTGAGATGGCGGGTAGTTGAGGCACTGGCATAGAGCCTACGCGCTTGCTCAACCGGTATACCGAACTTGTGCTGATGCAGGCCGGTGGAGATGTAAGGGTGCGTTTTGGCCGAGACATCGGGATTCACCCGCAGTGCCACACGGGCTTTCTTTTTCAACCGTGCTGCACATTCCTCGAGTCGCCATAATTCTGATTCACTCTCCACGTTGAAAAGAAGAATTCCATCTCTGAGCGCGAGCCGCATCTCTTCTGCGGTCTTGCCGACCCCAGAGAACACCACTCGTCTGCCGGCGCGGGGATCGACCGTGAGCACTCGCTCCAGTTCGCCACCTGAGACCACGTCGAAGCCGCAGCCCAACCTATTCAAGAGGCGAAGGATCGCGAGATTGGAGTTGGCCTTGACCGAGTAACAGACGGTATGGGGAATCCTGCGAAAAGCGCGGTCGAAGGTGCGTAGTCGATCGCGAATTGTTGTCGCCGAATAAACATACAGCGGGGTGCCGTAACGCTCGGCCAACTTGGGCAGCGGCACGGAGTCACAGCACAGGACGGATCCAGCACTTCGGCGAAACAGTCCTTTACGGACTTCGCGGTAGGAGAAGGCGGGCGGGCGGCCCTCGCGCTGTAATGAAACTACGGAGCGGCTCACTTGCGTTTCGTGGTGCTTCCCTTGACTTTGATTGCTACCACCGTCTGGTCGTCAAACGGATCGACCCCGGCCGCGTGTTCGGCAACCGCTTGGAACAGGCGCTCGACAACCTGCTCGGCAGGGCACTCCCCACATTGGGCAATGATCTCCTCAACCCGCCGCCGACCGAACAGATCTCCTGCTATGTTTTGTGCATCGAGAATGCCGTCACTGAAAATTACAAAGAGATCGCCGGGGTTGGCCTTGAAAGTGAACTCGTCGAATTCAACCTCGTCGAATAAGCCAAGGGGAAAACCGGTAGCTTCGATCACTTCGGCCTTTCCCTTGTGGTAGTGGATTGGGCGTGGCAGGCCGGAGTTGGCCACCTGCAACCTGCGCCGTGTGTCGTCCCAGACTGCATAAATTAGCGAAACAAACTGTGCTTCAATCGGGCGCTCGCGTAACGAAAAATTTACGGCCGACAGCATCTCGGCCGGCGCGGGCTCGATGGGTGCGTGCGAACGCAGGATACCGCTGACCAGGGCGGCGTAAATCGCGGCCGGTGCGCCTTTCCCGCTTACGTCGCCAATAACGATGGCGGAGCGCGAAAGGGAATAAGTCAGGAAATCGTACAAGTCACCGCCGATGGCTCGGGCAGGTACGAACTTGGCTGCCACTTCCAGGTTGTCCAGCTTCGGATACGAGGAGGGAAGCAGGCGGAACTGGAGTTCGCGAGCCAGGGCGAGATCCCGCTCCAGGCGTCGTTCCTGCCGCGCGATCTCTTGATAGAGGCGGGCATTTTCAATGGCGATTGCCACCTGGGCGGCCAGGGTGGTGATCGTACGTCTATGATCTTCGGTAAAAAAACCGCGGCGGGTGTGCTCAAGATCAAGCACGCCAATCACTTTTTCCTTGTAAATCAGCGGCACCGCCAGCTCGGAGCGCGTTTCCGGATTCAGCGAGATGTAGCGCGGATCCTTGCTGACGTCGGGCACCAGCACGGCCTGTTTATGCTGAGCCGCAGATCCGACGATGCCTCGTCCCAAGGGGACATCGTGCTTGAGCTGAATATTTTCCCGGAATCGCAAGGCAAAGCGATGCTGCAATTTTTGTCCGCTGGAGTCGACCAGCAAAATACTGAACATCTGGAAATCGATGAGACGGCTCAGCAACTCGCCGATGCGCTTTAAGAGTTCATCAAGATTCAAGATCGACGTAAGCTCGCGGGCAATCTCGTTCAACAGAAGCAGCGTGCGGGCCTGGCGGGTCGTGCGGGTGTAGAGCTGGGCATTTTCGATGCCCGCGGCCATGCGCGACCCGATCAGGGTGAGCAGCCGCTTGTGCTCTTCCGTGAAGTACGCGGGTTCGCGAGCTTCAATGTCAATCACGCCGATCACGCGGTTTTTGGTGATCAGCGGGATAGCCAGCTCCGAGCGCACATTGGGGACGGCATCGATGTAGCCCTGTTCCTTCGTGACATCGTCCACGAGGACTGCCTCCCGCAACTTGGCTGCCCGTCCGGTGACACCTTGGCCCACTTTCACGCGAGCGCGATCCGCGACTTCCTTCGGATATCCCACTTGAAAGCGGATCCGCAGTTCCTGTGTCTTCTCGTTTAACAACAGGATGGCAAAGATCTCATAGTCAATGACTTTGCGCACCAGCTCGGCGACCCGGCGGAGTGTATTGTCCAGGTCAAGAGTCGTGTTGACGACGTCAGCAACCTCAAGCAGGAGAGGCTCAACTCGGGTTGAGACGTATTGCGTATCAGTTGCCGACACGATAGCTATGATAACAGCCACTCTGCCTGTTTCTTGGGTAGTGCCGCCGTCCGGGCGGCGGTCACGCGGGCGTCTCGTCCGCGTATCGGGCCGGCAAGCGCTACGCCAATAGACTCGAAACGCGGAACTATGAGGTGCCTCTTGGTCAAGCAAGATCAGAGCGGCAGATCAGGAGCGCCCACTTCCCGCATGATAGCTAGCCCGGAGCTGGTACCAATTCGTTCAGCGCCAGCCATAACCATCGCAGCAAGTTGCGATGCAGTGCGAATGCCTCCTGAGGCTTTGACCTTTGCCCGGTTGCCGACCACCGAGCGCATCAGGGTTACATCCTCAACGGTAGCTCCCCCAACCAGTCCAGTAGAGGTCTTCACGAAATCGGCCCCGGCCGCGACCGCCAACTCGCAGGCAACGACCTTTTCTTCCCGCGAGAGCAACGAAGTCTCAAGTATTACTTTAAGGATGACGCCGGCGCCGTAAGCGATCTCTACGACGGTGCGAATGTCGGTTTCGACCAATTTATGTGCGCCCGACTTCAGAGCGCCCAGATTCATCACCATATCGAGTTCGCCAGCACCGAGGCGGAGAACCTCAAGCGCTTCGAATCGCTTGACCGTGGTAAGAGTTGTTCCCATCGAAAATCCAATGGGAGTGCCCGGCTTCACGGCTGTGCCGCGCAGCACGGAAGCCGCTACCGCAACATAGGAGGGATGTACGAAAACAGCGGGAAATCCGTAATGGACAGCCTCCTGACACAGCCGGACCACCTGCTCGCGGGTCGTCTCCGGCCGCAATAGAGAATGATCAATGAAGGGAGCGACCTTCCGCCAATCCTGGAGCAACACATCCTTGGCGGCAACAGTTGATTCAGCCATGCATGCTTTTTATCACACTCCGGTGCTGTGTTCTCGGCACCCTCGGCGATCTCGGCGGTGGACTCTTCTTACGGTGTGTCGCGCGGGAGTACACAAATATCCGGCAGGTTGCGGTAGCGTTCCGCATAGTCCAGCCCGTATCCGACCACGAACTCATCAGGAATCTGGAAGCCGATGTAATCGGCCTCGATGGGCTGTTTGCGGCGGGAAGGTTTGTCGAGCAGGGCAGCGATCTTGAAGGCGCGAGGCTGGTGCGCCAAAATGATTTTCTTCAGATAAGTCATGGTCAGCCCAGTGTCGAGGATGTCCTCTACCAGAATCACATTTTTCTCCCGCATGGACTGGTCCACATCCTTGGTGAGGCGTACTTCACCAGTCGAATCCCAGCCGGATTTCAATTCCTGGCTGGGGCTGGGACGATTCCCATAGCTGGAAACCCCAATAAAATCGAACGTTGCCTCTAATTGAACATTGCGGGCGAGATCGCTGAGGAAAATGGCGGCGCCTTTCAGCACCGCCACAAAAATGATGGCTTCACCGGTGAAATCCCGGGTGATTTGCTTGCCCATCTCTGCCACTCGCTGGGCAATCTGCTGCCGGGTGAGGAGCACTTTGAGTTCGGACACGGCGCTAATATAAACGCAAAGCCACCCTCTAACCTATAGCCAAGCGGGGCACACGTTGCGGCTACGCACCGCGCTCACTAGAATGCTAGGTCTTAAGGGAGAATTCTCGCCATGGTGATGCCGGAATTTCATGCGCTGGTCAACGAAGCAAAGAAAGAAATCGAGGAAATCACGCATGCTGATCTGAAAAAGATGCAGCAGAGTGGCGATGACTTTGTCCTGGTTGATGTGCGCGAAAAGGACGAAGCTGCCAGGGGCATGATTCCCAATGCCGTCAACGTCACGCGCGGCACGCTGGAATTGAACATTGACCAGGTGACGACGGATAAGAACAAGAAGATCGTCCTCTACTGTGGAGGCGGAAGCCGGTCGGCGCTGGCAGCCTTGTCGCTGAGGAAAATGGGATTCAAGAACGCCATCTCGCTGGCCGGTGGGTACAAGGGGTGGACGCAATCCAAGTGACCGTTTCTATGTCGTCATTCTGAGCAGACGCGAGTCTGCGAAGAATCTTGCGTGCAGCGCTACAGAAGCCCAGTTGTGCGGGCAAGATTCTTCGCCAAGCTGACGCTTGGCTCAGAAGGACGACATCCAGAGAGAGCTGACAGCTGCAAGCTGAAAGCCAGAAAGAGAGCCAAGTCAGCCATGAACCTCAAAGGAATCAAACTCACCTGGTTAGGGCACGCTACCTTTCGCATCGAGACGCCGGCCGGCAAGACCGTCATCATCGATCCCTGGGTTATGGGTAACCCCATGTGCCCTCAGAATGAAAAGGACGTGAAGAAGGTTGACGTCCTGCTCTGCACCCACGCTCACGGCGATCACATCGGTGATGCTGTGGAAATCGCGAAGAAGCACAACCCGGTCGTGGTTGGAATCTACGAAATGGGCCTGTGGTTCGAAAAGAAGGGCGTCAAGCAAGTCGCGGGAATGGGCAAAGGAGGCACGCAAACCGTGGGCGACATCAAGGTCACCATGGTGCACGCCGATCATTCCTGCGGCATCGAAGACGGTGGCCAGGTGATTTACGGCGGCGAAGCCTGCGGCTACGTGATCGAATTTTCCAACGGCATCAAGATGTATCACGCAGGCGACACGGCCGTATTCGGGGACATGCAGATCATTCGCGAGTTGTACGCTCCGGCAATCGCCATGCTCCCCATTGGGGATCATTACACCATGGGCCCACGCGAGGCGGCCTATGCCTGCAAGCTATTGCGGCCCAAGACGGTCATACCCATGCATTACGGAACCTTCCCCGTGCTGACCGGAAAGCCCAGTGAATTGAAGAAACTCGTAAAGGATGTCGAAGTACTCGAAATGAAACCCGGGCAGACGATCGGCTAATCGCGAGCGCTGAGGAAAGAGGAAGCTCATTGGGAATCGATAAAGACACCGCAGATCACTGGCGAATGGGCGGGGTAACCGTCGGGGCAGTCGAGGATTATCTCTATTCCTTGCTTCCGGCGCGCGATGAAGTGCTGGCCGAGATGGAAGAGGAAGCGGAGAAGCACAAAATTCCGATTGTCGGTCCAGCCGTCGGGCGTATCTTCCAGCAACTGGCAACCATGACGGGCGCCAAAACCATATTCGAGTTGGGCTCGGCAATCGGATATTCAACCGTGTGGTGGGCCCGCGCCGTCGATGATGGTGGCCGCGTTTTCTACACCGATAGCGATCCTAAGAATGCCGAGAAAGCACGTCGCTATTTCGAGCGCGCCGGAGTGGCAAACCGTGTCACTATCAAAATTGGAGACGCCCTCGAACTTCTCTCGGAAGAAAAACAACAATTCGACATCATCTTCAACGATGTGGACAAGGAAGACTATCCGCGCGTGTTCCGCTTGGCTCCGCCGCGGGTGCGGAAGGGCGGACTATTTGTGACCGACAACGTCCTTTGGAGCGGGAGGGTCGCAACGGAAAATCCGCCGGCTGCCAGCACCAAGGCCATCCTGGAATTCAACCGCATGCTGTACAGCTCACCAGATCTGTTCACCACGATCTTGCCGATACGCGACGGAGTGGCAGTCGCTCTGAAGCAGTAGTGTGCGATGAACCTCTTCTGCCTCGTTCACGGATCTACCCAGAACGCGGCGGGTTGGGACTTGCTGGTTTCCGAACTGGAGAGCCACGGTCATCGCACGGTGTGCCCTGAATTACCCGGCAACGAACCACAAGCTGGTACCAGACGCTATGCCGATGCCATTCTTAAATGTATCCCTAAGGATGCTGACGACGTCCTGGTGGTCGGTCATTCGGCCAGCGGATATTTCCTCCCATTGGTAGCAGCACAACGCCGGGTGCAGCGAATGGTTTTTCTTGCCGCCATGATCCCGCAAATCGGCAAGAGTTTTCTCGAGCAGCTCCATGCCAATCCCACCATCCTCAACCCCGATAGGGTTGACAAGGATCCCAGCAGTGATGATGCCGCAGCCATGCACTTCCTTTTTCACGACTGTTCTCCCGAGGTGGCGAAGTGGGCTTTAACAACGCGCATTCGTCTGCCGCTCGAGAGGGTCGCAAGTGAGATCTACACGCTGCAGCAGTGGCCTGCGGTCCCCTCCAGTTATATCGTGGGTAGCGAAGACCGTACGATTAACCCCGACTGGTCGCGCCGAGCCGCCCGGGAACGATTAGGCGTCGAGGCTATCGAGTTGCAGGCGGGCCATTGCCCGCACCTATCCCAGCCGAAGAAACTGGCGAAAATATTGTCTGATCTGAGCTGATTTCTCTAGATTGAGTTCACCGGAATGGAAGTTAAATCTTCGACCAACCCAACTTCTTTCTGGAAAAATGGCTCTGCATAAGTCACGCCGCCCATCATGCCGTAGTGGCGAGCCATCGCTTCAACGCGGGCACGGATTTCCGCCTGGGCAGGGAAGATCTCGCTGCCCGCTTCCTGATCAGTGAACTGCGACTTGTAAGCCATGAGTGACTGAAATCGATCTTCAAACTGTTCAGTGATATCCACCACGAAGCTAGGCCGCACGTCGTAGTACAAAGTGGCGTAGATGATTTTGAAGGGACGATGCGGCGGTAGCAAAGGGTACGCTGGATTTTGCGGCGTCAGGTTCAGCTTCGCCAGTCCGGCTAGAAAACAGGCCTCATATCCCAGCTTGGAAGCACTATAGTGATCGGGATGTCGGCCTTTCCAGTAGGGAAGGATCAACACGCGCGGCCTTATTTCCCGAAGTACCCGTGCGACTTTCAAGCGGTTCTCCCAGGTGTTCTCCACCCGGCCATCGGGAATATCCAGTGCCTGCCGCCATGAAACACGCAGGATTCGTGCCGCTTCGGCGGCCTCGCGGGCGCGGTCCTCGACGGTGCCGCGGGTTCCCATCTCGCCCTGTGTAAGATCGAGAATACCGGTGCGGTGCCCGAGCTGAGCCATTTTCAGCAGGGTGCCGCCGCAGGTTTGTTCTACGTCATCACGGTGAGCGGCGAGGGCCAGGATGTCGAGCGCCGGCGTGGACATTTCAGTCGAGGCTGCCCTGTTCCAGCACGACGTTCTCGCGCACGATCAGCCGGTGGGCGGCCATTTCTTTCAGTGTGGGCAGGACGCGGTTCACGTGCTCATCGGTGTCTACGAAGATGATGATCACCGGCAGTTTTCCACCGACATCGACCAGGTGCGTGGTTTCGACTCGATGGCGTCCGAGGAATCCGGCAACTGCGTGCAGCGCAGTCGCCGCGTAGACATTTTCTTTCCGCAGGTAGTTGAGAATCTCCATGTGCAGAGGCCGGTGATGCCACTGGTCGGCTTCATTGAGATACATGGTGACTTGGACGGCCATCGCGCTTGGCATTTTACAGTACCCGCGCCAGCGCCATTCCCGCCAGTGCCGCCACCAGGCAAAGAAGGTTGTTAGCAGCAATATTGGTGGCCATCAGCAGCCATTGGCCCTGCTCGAAGTACGCCATACTTTCAAACGCGTAGCTGGAAAAAGTGGTAAATCCTCCGCAGAAGCCGATAACCACCAGGAGCCGCCAGCGGGGATCCACGAGAACCCTCTCGCTGGTCCAAATCATGAACCAGCCGACGATAAAGCTGCCGGCCACATTGATGACCAACGTTCCATAGGGGAAGACAGGTCCCAGCACTTTGGCTGCGTAGCGGCTCAGAACGTAGCGTAGGTTAGCGCCAACAATCGCGCCGATAGAGATGACGACAAAGTTCACGATGGAGTTCTCCGACAAGATTGGTAGGAGTCATCAGCCCGATACGTGAGCGGTTACGGCGAACTCCATCGCCAAAAATATTATTACCATACTTAGCAGCCGGCGCGACAGGGCACGTTGGATGGGGAAGTGTGAAACTTAGAACTCCGTCTCCAGGCGAACTGCATAACTGCGAGGCGGGGCCATGCCGGTTCCCGAAAAAAGACCGGCAAAATTGATTACGTTTATGCGGTTGTTTAGGTTCTGAATGTCGGCCTGCAGGCGTATGGTGAGGCGGTCTTTTTTAACGAGATCTGTACCCGCGGAAACATTGAGAGAAAGGGAAGGTCGTATTCGTCCACGCTCAAAGTTAATGCGGCTGGCAATTGCCTGCCCGAATTGCTGGATTGCATCCTGCGGCGTGCCATTAAATTCCGTCGGCAAGCCACTTCCATAAGAGCCGCCAAACGCCGCCCAGGCCCGCGAGACCAGCTGATATCGAAACCCGCTGCTGATCGTGTTTCGCTGGTCCTGAGTCACCGGAAAGCGACCGGTGTTGGTCAGCGCGGTGGTCACGTCATTTCCGAGGAACAGGCCTCCCGTGACCGGTGGGTAGCCGAATCCCACCATGTAGGAGTAGCTCAGATAACCGGACACGCGACCCCATCGAGGAATCTCGAATTTAGACTCCGCGCCATAGATTTTTCCCCTTCGAAATGCGATGGGAAAGCTGATACCGGTATTGAGCAGCAGGTCATCATCGGAGTAATTGTGAAAAATCCGCTGGTAATAATTGGCGTCCAGCCTGAATTTGCCGAAGAAATTCTTCGTTAACCCGGCCTCATAGAAGTTCCCATTGGAAGGCTGTACGGGGAGCCGCAGAACCTCGGCATTCAGGGCTGTGACCGCGGGCGAACTGGAAAGAAGAATATTTTCAAATGCCGGGGTCTGGAAGACCCTGTCGTAGGAAGCGTGAAACACGATATCAACCAGCGGCCAATACCAGGCGATCCCAAGCCGTGGGCTCAGCGCGTTCTTGTGAACGAGCAGATGGTAGTGATCCCAGCGCAGGCCGGCGCTGAGCGTCCACCGTCCAAGACGCATGAGATCCTGGGCGTACCAGGCTTGCTCACTGTCCAGGCTCCGACCAGCAAAGCTAAACGTTGCAGGAGTACCGGGATCGAACTGCGAAGGGTCGGTGATGATGTAATTAAACTGCTCATGGACTGAACCGTAGTCCAGTTCCACGCCCGACTTAAACTCGTGCATCCCATGATGCGCCGAGATGCTGCCCTTGAGGTAGCCCTCTCGGAAGCTGCGCTCCTGCCCGGCAATAATCGGCGTGGAAAGATCATTTGAGGATAGGCTAGCGAAATCATCGCGCGACATAATCCGCAGGTCGCCCAAGACATTCGAAGAAAAGATGTGTTGGTAGGAAAAAATACCCATGGTTTCATAGGTGCCTCGGTCCTGCCGCTGGCCGGCAGCTTCTTGCACGTGCTCGTTGGGGACTTGAAAGACGGCCTGTTCGTGGCGGATGGTCGCCCCCAGACGGTCGCGGCTGCTCAAATCTCGTTCGTAGTGAGCCGCAAAATCGCTGGTCGTTGCATGGTTCGTGAAATTTTCCAGCACCGGAGGATCCAGGTAGCGCCCGGTGATCGCTCCTTCGCTGCTAAAGCTCAAGGTGTTCTTCGCCCAACTATCCTGAGCCATCAAGTAGCCGTCCGCTGTGCCGAAGCTGCCGCCGGATGTCACCAGTCTTCCGTGGAACCCCTGCCGCGGATTTCTGATGGTAGAAATTTCGACGACTCCTCCCAGTTTCCTGCCATATTCGGCTGGGAAATTCGCCGTGAGAATGGTCATGGACTCGACGTCGTTGGCCTCAATTTCGGGAGCAAACGAAGGAGAACGGTTGTCGGTCAGCGGAACTCCATCGATTACGTACTGAGTTTGATATTCCGAGCCACGTGGATGCAAAACTCCATTTGATTCCAGCACCCAGCCGGGCTGCGAGTTCACCAGGCCAATGACGGAGCGCCCGGGCAAAGCAATGCTTGCATGCTCGATCGTGTCTGATCCAACCCGATTGATGGTGCCGGTACGATGCGGATCGACCAGGGTATCGGAATCTTTCACGACCACAGACGTCTGCACCGTTGCCACCGATAGCCTTATCCGCTGGTTCGTGGGAATGGCAGATCGTATCTCAGCCGTGCCGGAGTAGCTGGCGAAGCCTTGATGTCTCACCTGGACCCGATAGACCCCAAATGGCAGTCCTCGGGCAACCAGATCACCGGCTTCAGCGGTGAGATACGCATGCCGGAATTGATTGGCCTCGCAAACCAGTACCACAGAAGCTTGTAAGCCCAGCCCGGCAGGATCCATTACCTTCAGCCGCAGTTCTCCTACGTTGCTCTGGCCGAAGAGGCGGAGCGCAAATATGAGAAAAAACAATATTTGGCAGTAGCTTTTGTATACCGGCCCAAAGTGATTCCTGACTCGCTGGGGTGAGAACCACATTTTAATTCCGTTTCGACTAGGCTCGTTTGGCTACTGTGATGGCCGAGATTCAAATTCCATAGTTTTGGGGCTTGTGCGCGGGGCCGTAGTTTGGTTCACGAAAAAAATCACGTCAAAGCTGTGCGGTAGGAAGTTTACGTAGAACATTTCCGGAAGAGCCGCATTGTACACAGCTCCAATCATGCGCACCCGGTGAGGAGTGTCGAACCACTCAGCGACCGTGCCCGCGCTCGGAGCCTCTCTTAGATCCACAGCGAAAAGCGGCAGTCCGGTAGCTGCGAGAGCCGAGTCCAGACTGTCGGGAAGCGCCGGACCGACCGTGAATTCCTGAGGCCCGGCCCGACCGATGGCTTCAAATGAACCCCGGTCGAAAGAAAATCCACAAACCACCATGCGCGGGCCATAGATTCTTCGCAGGTACACACCCATTGAGGCGGCTCCGGGGAAGCCGTCGGTCGAAACATGCCCATTGTGTGCCCAAATCATGATCTTCGTTCCTGGGGGCTCATTATCAACAATCCACTTGATGTTTTGCGCCAGCCGGGCGTCACGTAGCCTGAGGCGGCCTAGCTGTCTGGACGACTGAATTTGCTCCGCCTGCCTGACAATCTCCAGGTTATGCTGAGCCAGAACCCATTCGTGCTCCGAAGAGGACTTGATGTAGCTCATTTTCCTTTCGTTGAATTCCTCCAGGAGCACCTTGATACCAAACGCAGTCTGGTACCGCAGCATTTTCGGCCTTCTTGAATACTCCTTTTCTCGCAAAACATCGCCTAATGCAGCGAGGACCTTGGCAGCAACTTTCGCTTCCTCCGGGTCAACCTTTTGCAAGTAGCGCTCGACATTGGCCACCGCGACCCGGGCGGTCTGCATGTCGAAGCCGAGGAACTTCAATTTTCTTGTATGTGCGGGGTTTTCGTTGTATCGGCGCATCCAGCGGATCATGTCGAGCATTTCTTGCGTGTCCCCGCTCCAAAAGTACATCCCGGCCAGCGCCTCGGCAGGATCGCCATTTCCATTCAACACGTAATCATTAACCGCCAACGATTCGGGCCAATTGCCTTCAATAGCGAAGACCGTGAATCCCATCTTCTCGACAAGAAATTCCAGCATGCGATGCTTGAGCTGGAAGAACTCGCGGGTGCCGTGCGTGGCCTCCCCCATGGCAACGATTTGTGCGTCTCCGATCACGCGCTGCAAAGGCCTCAGGTCGTCCAGCGCACTTTCTGGGTTTGTGCTGTTCAAGGGAATAGCCTTGCTTCGGATCCAATCGGTGACCTGTTTCGGAGCAGGACTTAGAGCAGGAGAACTGGTGATGGGTGCGCCTACCTGACCCATCAGAACTGGGGAAGCGAGCAGTCCCACCAGCAAGCATCCAGCTCGAATACCGAACATAAGCGCTCTTGTTCTTCTTGGTGTTTCGGGCCCTGATCCTTAGATGCTGGTAATGCCTCTTACTTTTTCCGCTCTACCAGGAAACGCGCCAGCGACTTCAGGGTATCGGCGCGCGTTCCGAAACTTTCAAGAGCCGCGCCACCATGGTTGACCAGCGCATCGGCTCGCTTGAGCGATTCCTCAATGCCGAAAAGCGCGGGGTAAGTCACCTTTTCTGCAGCCGTGTCCTTACCGGCAGTCTTGCCGAGCTGCTCGGAGGTTTGCGTCACATCAAGCACGTCGTCCACGATTTGGAACGCGAGGCCGATATTTTGTCCAAAGGAGCGCAATTTGACAACCGCGTCGTTGTTCGCGCCGGCGTACAGGCCCCCACTGACCACGCTGGCAGTAATCAGAGCGGCCGTTTTGGCCCGGTGAATATACTCCAGCATTTTAAGATCGGGTTTGGTGTGCTCCGCTTCCAAATCGACCACCTGGCCCCCAATCATGCCATCAATGGTGCCGGTGCCGTGGGCTATTTGTTCAATAATCCGTACACGCGCCTCCGCCGGACAGCGGAGTTTAGCTAGTACTTCATAGGCCTGGGTCTGCAGGGCATCGCCCGCAAGGATGGCGGTAGCCTCGCCGAAGGCTTTGTGACAGGTCGGTCGGCCACGCCGCAGGTCGTCGTTGTCGAGGGCAGGAAGGTCGTCGTGGATTAGAGAATAGGTATGCAGCATTTCCAGGGCTGCGCCTAATTCTTCAATTCCCGCAGGCAGGGCACCGGCCACCATGCGGGCTGTTTCCATGCACAGGATAGGCCGCAATCTCTTGCCACCGGCGAAGACGCTGTGGCGCATCGCCTGGTGAATCGAGGTCGGATGTTGCGTGCTCGGCGGCAGGAGGCGTTCGAGAGCTGCGTCGGTAGCCTTTTGCCCTTGTTCCAGAATCTCTTTGAGCATGAAAGGTGAGTATAGCAATTGCTGAGTACCCGCCAGAACGCAGACACCTACTGAGAATGCCTCGCAACAACAGGGCCTGATTACAAGCGGAAGGGGTCCTTCGACTCGGGCTCACGCCTTCGCCCAGGATGACAGACTTGGGGAGGAAAACAGAAAGGACGCCCGCTGGGCGTCCTTTTGCAACGAGCAGTCTTCCTACGCAGCAGTCGAGCGAGTGAACGAGGGCGCGTTGCGCAGTGCGGCGGTTACGATGCTGCCGGTATCGAACGAGGGGCAGACATCGGTAGCGCCAGCGCTCAACGCCGCCGTCCACATCTCTTCATCGGCCAGACGATGCGTGCAGACGATGCAGGTTCCTGTGAATTCGCGGTGCAAGCGTTCAATCTCCGACATGGGAGTCATCTCCATGTCGACGATCGCCACCTCAATGCGGTGTTTCACGATGATCTCGCGCAGTTCCGCGAGGGAGCGTACCGCATGGATGACGTGGAAATGGTGGCACAAGGAAGCGGCTAGCGATCTCGCCACTCTTGCGTCGCCTTGGAGGAGGGCAATGCTTAAAGGCTTCATACAACCCCTTGTGTGTGCCGTCGTGTACGGCTGGCCTGGGCTGCGGCTAGACCGCAGGCGTTAATCCTTATGAGCGGCGACGACCCTCACGGGCGCCTACTTGCGCGCAGGCGCTTTTTCGGTCAGGGGCTCGAACGGTTCGGGCTGGAGCTTCCCGTTGCTCCTGAGCAGAATTTCGACCTTGCCTTCTGCTTCCTCCAGTTCCTTGCGGCAGGAGTTGGAGAGCTGCATGCCTTCTTCGAACAAAGTGAGAGACTTCTCTAAGGGCACCTCTCCCTTCTCCAGTTCCTGCACAATTTTCTCCAGGCGCTGGAGACACTCTTCGAACTTAGGCAAGGGGTCACTCCCTGTTGTTATTTTAATGCTCTTTCCGGGGCAGGATTGCAAGTTAATTCTGTGCAAAAAACCAGCCCTTTTGGACGGTTACTGCTGCCGAGAGTTCGGCAGAGAACACATCTCAGGGAATGAGCGTTAGCTCTGACCGACCTTAGAGGTTCCCAGAGCTTCCAGAACGTCCACCGCGGAGGCATAGCGGCCCAGGGGGGCGCTGATCTGGGCTCCCTGAACCAAACCGCGCACGGCAATCAGCATTTCGCGAGCGATGGCCACCCCTTCTTCGCGAGCGGCCTCTGGCGTGGCGGCCTTCGCCATGCGCTGCAGAATGCAGTCGGGCACTGACACCCGTAATTCGTTTTTCATGAACTCGGCATTGCGCACGCTCACCAATGGCCAAATGCCGGCGACCACAGGGATCCGGCAGTGTTCGATGCGCTTGAGAAAGTTTTCCACAAGCCCAAGATCAAACACTGGCTGGGTCACCGCGTACTCCGCCCCAGCCTCGACCTTGTACTCAAACCTGCGGATCTCTTCGTCAATATTGGGCACACCCGGATTAGCGCCTACCCCGATGACGAAGGCGGTGCCGGTACCGATTGGGTTACCACCGAGATCCAGGCCCCGATTCAAGCTGTGCACGATATTCACCAAGCCAATCGCATCAACATCAAATACCGCGGTAGCATCCGGATAGTTGCCCATTTTGGGTGGGTCACCGGTGATGCAGATAAGGTTGCGGATACCCATGGCAGCGGCGCCCAGCAGATCAGACTGGATGCCCAGCACGTTGCGGTCGCGGCAGGTGTAATGGAGAACGGCCTCGATGCCGACATCGTTTTGAATTAACAGAGATAAAGCCTGATTACTCATCCGCGCCGAGGCGCGCGGGCTGTCTGGAATGTTGATGCCGTCCACGCCCACCGACTTCAGAAAGCGCGCACCTTCCAGTTCCTTGCGGATATCCGTTCCCTTGGGCGGCACGATCTCCACCATAGTGACGAACTCGCCATTCGCCAGTTTTGCGCCCAGACGCGACCGCTCGCGCATAGGCACCGTCGGAGCCGCAGAGGGTGTCGGCTGAGGCTTGGCTGTCTGGACCTTAGCTACCTTAGCTTCGCCCGCTCTTAATGCCGACTTCATCACACGAATATGATCGGGAGTCGTTCCACAGCAGCCGCCGACCAGGCGCACACCGGCAGCCACGAACTTGCGCGCATAGCTGGCCATGTACTCCGGCGAGCAAAGGTAAATATTGCGGCCCTCGACCGAACGCGGCATGCCGGCGTTGGGTTGTGCCGACAGCGGGACCGAATTGACCACCGCGCGCACCCGCTCGATAGCATCAAGCATGGCGACGGGGCCGACGCTGCAGTTACACCCGATCACGTCCGCGCCCCACTCCACCAGCCGAGGTCCAAAGTTTTCGGGGGTTGACCCGTCCAGACAATTGCTGTCTTCATCGATGGTGACCTGCGCCACAACGGGCAGCTTGGGATTCACGTCGCGTGCCGCGAGGAGAGCTTGGTGCAGCTCCTCGACATAGCCAAAGGTTTCCAGGATCACCAGGTCAACTCCGCCTTCCACCAGAGCGGCAATCTGCTGGCGAAAAGATTCGCGGGCTTCGTCGAAGGAGGTCTTTCCCAATGGTTCGATGCGAATGCCCAGCGGCCCCACGGAGCCGGCAACCCATGCGTCGAAGCTCTTGGCCGCCTCGTGAGCGATTCGTGCCCCATGGAAATTGATGTCGTGGACGCGGTCGGCTAGGCTGTGGCGTCCCAGGCGGAAAGAATTGGCTCCGAAAGTGTTGGTTTCAATAATCTCGGCGCCGGCTTGCAGGTATTCGTGGTGAATCCCATGAATCAGGTCAGGCTGCGAGAGGTTCAGTTCGTCGTAACAACGGTTGATGAAGATGCCTTTGCCATAGAGAAGCGTGCCCATGGCGCCGTCACAGAGGACGGGCGATGTTTTCAACCGGGAGCGGAGGTCGCCAGCCATTCGTTTGAGAATACAAGATAAGCCCAGGTTTTGCCTACGCGCGCTTCCCTGATGAGAGCGAGAACGGAGCAAGATGTCGTCGTTCTCCAGTCACCAGGAACTGGAGCAAATTTTTGCTTTGTTATAATCCGAAGCTTCGCATCCAAATCTCTATCGCACTTGACCTTGGGAGTTCGAGGTTGAAACAGACCTTTTTCAGTAGTGTGCTGCTGGTGCTGGCGTGCATTTTCCTTGCAGGGTGCGGCGGGACCAGCACCCCCAGCAGCACCGCTACGGCCAGCGGCGTTAAGTTTCGAGCCTTTGTATCTCAGGACGTTTCCAGCAGCGGCACTACAGCTGGACTGGACATCATTAACGCCAGCCTAGACACATTGGTTCGCGCGCCCGGTGTCAGCACGGGCGGCGCTCCCGGGCGGATGGCGGTAGCCAACAACAAGGTGCTGACTTTGGTTTTTGATGCCTCCAACAATTCAGTCAATGCCGTCAACAATAAGCAGGAAACCTCGGCTGGCAATGTAGTCCTGCCGGGCTGGACCGAGAGCATTGCGATTACGACCGATGCCACAGCCGGGTATGCCGCGGTCCCCGGTGCCCCCGTTGCCGGTCAGGGCACCGGCGCCGTGGAAATGCTGAACCTGACTAACGTTTCTTTGGAGCCGCAGATTCCCGTTCCGGCAGTGCGCTATATCGTCCTGAGCCCCGATAACACCCACCTGCTGGCCTTCAGCGACAACACTGACACCGCGACTTTGATTACATTCACCAATGTTGGGACCAGCACGAGTCCGAACTGGCAGTTGAGCACGACATCGCCGCCTGCACTTGTCGCGGGACTGAACCGCCCGGTGTGGGCTGAGTTCAGCGCCGATAGCAGTACGGCGTATATTCTCAATTGCGGCCCAGAATGTGGCGGATCAGCTCCTGCCAGTGTCTCTGTCCTGAGCCTCAGCAATAATCCAAATCTTACCCTCAGTGGTTCGGTAACGCTTCCAGGAGGCGCCACCCACGGCGTTCTGCTGGGAACCATCTTGTATGTGGCGGGCAGCGCTCCAGGGACAACCTGTGGGCCGACGACAGCCGCGTCGTTCTGTGGAACCCTGAATGTGATTAATGTCAGCAATCCCAGTTCTCCGCAGGTAACAAACACGGTGACGATTACCGACGGCTACCACAATCGCATGGGGCTCACGGCAGACAATCAGGTTTTCATCGGGGCGCACAACTGCTCCAACGTGAACACCAGTACAGAGCAGCGCGGCTGTCTTTCCATCTATAACGGCAATACCAACTCGGTCGTGATTGGTACGGATCTCGGAGATGTGACGGGCATAGCACCAGTTACGGGCCGCACGGAAGTGTACGTAGTGCAGAACGGCGAACTGCGCATCTGGGACACAACCATTGACGCGCTCAGGCCTCCTCAGAACCAGATTGACCTGGTAGGACACGCCGTTGACGTGAAGATTGTGGACTAGCTGCGGTATTCGCGACCTCAGACCCGCGACATGGCCCCTGCCACTGGTGGCCTACTTTCCCGGTTGCAACACCAACTTGTGCGCCTTCGACTTTTCTACCGCTTGCGGAGAGAAGGGAAGTGCGAATGTGAATCCCTCGTACCAGGCTTTCCAATGGTCCATGTAATAGGGGCTGAGGAAATTGCCAGACTGCCCGGTTACCAGATTCAGCGTGCTCTGATCGAAATCCGAGAAGTCGACAGTTAGACGTTCCGAAGGCCCGAACTGTCTACCTACCTGCTTGACGCTCAGTCCTCCGCCAGATTGCGGTACGAGACCCGGGCCCGTCCAGCGCCGAATTACGGGAAGATTCCCTAGAACCGGGTGCTGGATGTAGAGCGGGGAAGCCTTACCCCATCGCCACTCCGAAAGATTCCTGGGTGCCGCTGACTGGTTGACAGCGGCCTCGACCGCCCGAGTGAGGACCGCGTCGTAATCAGCATAGCTGTCGGGAAGCCAACGCTTGGGCTGTTTTTCAAGAACGTTCGCCAGCCAGACCGAAGCCATCGCCCAACGATAGTCCCTCCAACTCAACGTGGCAGCATCAGAGTTGCCGTCCTTCGGCGCTAGGCCGAGCTTGGGCTCGAGTAGCAGTCGGGCCAGTTGACGGGTTGCACGAACCTCGATAGTAGCCGCTGCAGAGTCGGCGCTCATTCTTCCGTCCCAGTCACGGAGCAGATCGCGAGCTTGAGCGGTGCGTAGCGAGAGATTCCTAGCATGATCGAGCGCGTAGACGAAACGCTCCGCGCAAAAGCGGTCGAAAGCAGAATAGACATCGGTCTGCAGTGCGAGCATGTCGGCAGGCGCGAATTTCTTGCCTGATTCCAGTACGCGGTGGATTCGTTCCGTACGCCATGGCGCATCCCATTCCGTGCTCAAGCTGTACGCATAGTGATCGGGTGTGATGCGGCCATTAGCTGTGGCCAGAATTCCCCAGGGCGGATCGAAGATATTCGGCAGCTTGTCGAACGGGACATAACCTTTCCACTCCTGCGCATCGTCCCCCCCGTTCTCAGGGAGGCTGCCGTCGCCGGACGCTCGAATTGGGATGTGCCCGGTTGCCTGATAACCGGTATGGCCGTCCACGTCAGCGTAAACCGCGTTCTGCGAAGGTGCATCCCAGGTTGAGAGTGCGTGCCGAAAGTCATCCCAGTTCTGCGCCGAATCCACTTCGAAAAAAGGATCATTCAACCCATCGTATAGAGTCCAGCGCAGTGCCAGGGAGCGTCTTTCACCTGGAATCAGCTCAGTGATGATCGGCCCATGTCGCGTGATCGGCACCTCCGTCACTTCGTCAGCTTTTCCCTTGATGTGTATTACTTCGCGACGGCGCTCGAGATCGCGCCAGCCTTGCGGGGTCAGATATTGCCCTTTGTCGTTGAATGTTTCGATGTACAGGTCTTCGACCGTGGCCTCGACGTTAGTGAATCCCCAGCCGATCCGCTGGTTGTGTCCCACAATTACGAAGGGCATGCCGGGGAGGCTGACTCCCACTACGTCGAAGTTCCCACTGCGCAGATGGACCTCGTACCAGAGGTTGGGCATCTGGTGCTCCAGGTGCATGTCATTCGAGAGCAGCGGCTTTCCCGATACGGTGTGCGCGCCGGAAACCACCCAGTTGTTGGAGCCGGGGCGGAGTCTGCTGAAGAGATCTTCGAACCATCCTGCTCCGGCTTGCGAGAATCGCTGTGGAGTGCCGGTCACGCTGCTGTCGTCACCGCGATCTTCTTCGTCGGGCTCATCGAGACGCACCGGTGCCTTCATTGGGGGCCGATCGTGCCACGAGGAGTTAACGTACAGATCCGCCGTTAGATCCGGACCGAGTTTGGCCAAAATCTTCTCGCGTTGCAACGCTGCCCGATAACTCCCGTGATTCAAGCTCTGCACCATGTTGGCGCCCATCAGAACACAATCTTCCGCCGTCCAAGGTCTTGGGCTGTAGCCCAGGATGCGGAACTCGATCGGCAGGCGGTCAGTATGGGATTGGACGTAGGCGTTGACGCCGCGGGCGTAGGCCTCAAAGAAAGCTCGATCCCGCGGACTCCCCAGCTCGATTGAGCGGTGAGCCACGGCTCGCAGGCCCAGTATTCGCTGCTGGCGGTCGTGCGGAAGCTGGCGTTCACCAAAGATTTCGGCGAGTTCGCCGGCGGCAAAACGTCGCATCCCGTCCATCTGCCAAAGACGGTCCTGCGCAGTGATGTAGCCTTGTGCAAAAAACAGATCTTCTAGGTTGGCCGCCTCAATCGTCGGGACGCCGTGCTGGTCACGCGTGACGGTGACGGGGGCCGAGAGGCCGGCAACTTTCAATTCGCCATCCAGTTGGGGCAGAGCGCGTCGAGCAATGGAATACAAATAGCCGCCCGCACCCAGCACCGCCAGAATGGCAACCAGCAGTGAAACTGTCAGGAAACGACGTAGACCCGAGGTGCGGGAAGGAGAAGGACTCAAAATCGAAGTCGTCATGGAAAAGTTTGATTGTAGGGTCTGCCGGCGAGGAATGCCAATCAGGTTGCGAAGTGCCGGGCTTGTCTCTCAGGTTGGCAGTTCGTAGCCAAGGCCAGTATCATGCTGGCTACGTACTCGGGGGATTCTAAAGAGCCGCTGTGTCCAGTACTTTGCAGAAACGAATTGATGACCAGCCCAGCATTTCGCAGGAGATGGTCCGCGAAGCGCAGGCCATCCTTCACCGGCATCTGAAGCGTGTGGGCCTGAAACACACGGAGCAGCGCGACACTATCCTGCGCACGTTTCTGGAAACCCGCGAGCACCTTTCCACCGACGAACTGCACCGGCTGGTCAAGAAGAAAGATCCCAGAATCGGCTTTACCACGGTCTACCGGACTTTGAAACTATTAGCCGAGTGCGGGCTGGCCAGCGAGGTGGCCTTTCACGACGGGATTGCGCGCTACGAGCATCAGTATAACCGGCGCAGCCATCATCACATGGTGTGTACCGAATGCGGCAGTTCCGTCGAGTTTTTTTCTCCTGAGGTGGACCACCTGGAGCAGGAAATTGGCCGCAAGCACCGCTACGAGACCACCCGCCATACCTTTCAAATTTACGGAGTCTGCGAAGATTGCCGTCGCAAAAATCCGTCGCGGCAGCTGGTCTGAAGGACATTCATGGCCATTGTCTGTGCTCAGTGTCATGCACAAATGCCGGATGAGTCTAGCTTCTGTCCGCAATGCGGTCAGGAGGTTGCTGGAAAACGAGTTGAGCTGGGTTCCACTCGCGGCATTCCGGACAATGTCATCGGGGCCCTGGCCTACGTCACCTTCATTCCGGCTATTGTATTTCTCTTTGTCGAGCCCTTTAACAAGAACCGGTTCCTACGCTTTCACTCATTCCAATGCCTGTTTCTGTTCATTGTCCTGGGCATAGTCGGCCTAACGTTGAGAATTGCATTGGCCGTGCTCTCAGTGGTGCCCGCAGTGGGCCGTCCGATGTCAATGCTGCTTCTGGGGATCGTGCTACTCGGCTGCTTCATTCTGTGGGTCGTCCTGTTGATCAAGGCCCTTCAAGGGGAGATGTTCAAGCTGCCT
>DASQIH010000020.1:0-27358 GCA_035631655.1 Terriglobales bacterium | reverse complement strand
CTTCCGACGGAAGTGAAAAGCAGCAAAATAGTGACAAAAATGGCGTTCGCAATTGAAATCGAAAAATTCCGGCACAGCCATTTTCGCCAGTGATGTCATAGACTTATAACCGGCGTCCTGGATTTTCCCCGGACACTACTGCAATTCCGATTGCCAATATTGCGAGCTGGTGCCGATCAGCAATTGGAATTGGCAATCGGCGATGTACCCATTTACTTCTTTCCTTTTCAATAACTTAGCCCCATATAATGCAAAATCACGCCGCTAAACTGCGATTTCCCGCCTTTCATTGAGTTCTTGCTGCCCTAGCCTCCTGTCGTCAATAGGATAAGGCGAGAGAGCACACATCAGGGAGAACCCTATCCGGCCCTCCCACGCGTGGAGAGATCAGAACAAGGTAGGAATCTAGGGTTCGGCCCGCAGGTTCAACCCAGGGGAACAAAGGCACAACTGAGTGTCGATGGCTTCCCACACAGGAAAGCGAGAGCACATGCATAAGCCGGTCAAGTACGTGGAGAAAGCCGCTACCCTCGCCGCCACAGGCGTGTGGGTGATTTTCGAAAGGCTCAACCGCATTCACCCCAACCCTTCGCCCAAGCCGAAGTGGTCCGATAAGCCACTGTTGAAGTCTTTCGAAAAATCCAAGCCGCCGTTGGGTTGGCCTCGCACTACCGACTCGCTCTGCCCGAAGTGCGTCCCCGAAATCCGACAGCAGATTCTCGATGGCAAGCTGCCTTACGAAGTCCTGCTCAACGAGAAGGTCGGTGAGGTTAAGGCCCAGATCATCGAGCGCGACGGCAAGATCATGATGGTGAAGGACTGCCCGAGGCACGGCCATTTTGAAGACCTGATGTCCATCGACACCGACTTCTCGCGCCACCTTGAAGAGGTTTTCCCCGGCCGCGACATTCGCGCCCACAACGACGAGAAGCTGCACAACCACGGATCCAGCACGGTGAAGTACGGACGCGGCGCGGTGCTCACGATTGACCTCACCAACCGGTGCAACATGATGTGCGACCCGTGCTTCATGGATGCCAACCAGGTCGGCTTCGTGCATGAACTGTCTTGGGAAGACATCAAGACCATGCTCGACAACGCCATCACCATCAAGCCGAGGCGCCAGATGTCGGTGCAGTTCTCGGGTGGCGAGCCTACGCTTTCCCCATACTTCCTCGATGCCATTCGCTACGCCCGCAAGGTGGGTTACAACAGCGTGCAGGCTGCCACGAACGGAATCGAATTCGCCAAAAGTCTGGAATTCGCGCAGCAAGCCGCCGAAGCTGGCCTGCGCTATGCCTACCTGCAGTTCGACGGAATCGGCAACGCGGCCAACGCGCACCGCAAGGTTGGCAACCTATTCGATGTGAAACTGAAAGCCATCGATAACCTTCACAAGGCGGGTGTCGAAATCGTGCCGGTCATCACTATCCTAAACGGCATCAACAACGAGCAGGTCGGCCGCATCATCAAGTTCGCACTCGACAATCCTAAGAAGATCGGCTTCCTCTCATTCCAGCCCGTTTCCTTCACTGGCCGCGACGAAGCGATTACGGACGAACGCCGCCAGGCGCAACGCTACACGCTGTCACACCTCGCCCACGATGTGAAAAATCAAACGGGGCTGGGTGAGCCTGCTCGCGACTGGTTCCCGATCTCGTTCATGGGCACCTTCTCCGACTGGGCCGACGTGATGCACGCCAACGATGCCAACAACGACTGGGGCCAACTGAGCTGCGGCTGCCATCCCAACTGCGGCACCGGCATGGCCGTCATGATTGATAAGGAAACCAAGGAAGCTGTCCCCGTGACGGCGTTCCTGCACGGCGACCAACTTGCGAAGGACATCGCCAAGGTTAACGACGCCGCGCGCGGGAAGTTCCTCACCATCGTGGGCATGGCGTTGTGCCTGATGAAGAACTACGACCCGTTCAAGTCGCCCACCCACTTCAAGTTGATGGACCTGCTGAAGAAGTTTGACAAGAACTTCAATGCGACCGGCAAGGACTACGGCAAGGTGGGTCCGGATCGCACCCTCGAAGACGTCATGAAGCGCCGCCAGGACCGCTGGAACTTCCTGTTTATCGCCGGCATGTGGTTCCAGGACCTGTTCAACTACGATTTCCGACGCACCGAGCAATGCATCATCCCGTACGCCACGCAGGAAGGCGAAATTTCCTTCTGCGCCTACAACACCGGCGTGGGTTGGCGCAACATCATCGAGAAGATGCACATGACGGCCACGCTTACCAAGTGGTACGAGGAGCACGGCCGTCACGAGATCTTTGCGGGCGGCAAGCGTGTGAATTTGGAAAACAAGGAGCACTCGCTGTATCTGCGTGACGACATCGTTACGACAGAAGAGCAGCGCGATTTGGACAAGCTGGGCATCGCCAAGAACGCACGCGAAGAGAAACTCCGGGCTCGGGACGCGAAGCAGAAAAACGATCCTGCTTACAACGCGCGCATGGCGCAGCTCTATCGCGAGGTCGTTCTGAAAGAAAAGCAGCCGGTCTCGGAGAACGGTTTTATCCCGCTGAACGCATTAGTTACTCCGACTAATGGGAACGGCCACGACGGCACCACGCCGAAACCGCAAGTTGAAGAACCAGTGCTGGGAGACTGAGAAATGTTGCAGGACGGGCGTCCACGCCCGTCCTGCTAAGTTTTCGGCCGCCGAATCCGGTGGCCTCTTTCTTTGCTTGAATCTCTGAGAAGCCGCGCCGCGCTGGGCATCCGCGCTTTGTTCTGCACGTTACATTGGATACGGTCTTCAACTAGAGATTGGATGCCGGAAACCAGAAAACTCCTTTCTCAGCCCTCTTTCCGCCTCCCGCCTGCATCACACTAACTACCCGGTCATAAGGAGAGAGAATGCGTTGGCTAGTTGTGTCCACGTGTGTGCTTGTTCTGTCTTTGCCAGCCATGGCCCAGGAGAGCGTAGCATCCAGGGCCGTAGTGTTTGGCGGCTATTCCTATCTTCGCAACAACGGTAACGGCCTGAATGGTTGGGAAGGTCAGGGTACGTTCAACTTCAACCGCTTTCTGGGTATCACGGCGGACATAAGCGGAAACAGCCGCAGCCTGGTTTCTCTGCCGGTTCCTTTGATCACGCCTTCGGTCAATCAGAGTTTTTCGGAATACCTATTCGGTCCGACCGTCTCCACCGGTTTCGGCCGGAGCTCGGTGTTCGCGCACGCTCTGTTCGGGGTCGTACGCACGAGTCTGGGGGCGGGCGTGAGCGTGCCGATCATCGGAGGCATCTCTGCTCCCGTGACCAGTGCCAGTGCTTTCGCCATGGCCTTCGGCGGCGGGCTTGATCTGGGGCTGAGCAAACATTTCGCGATCCGCGTCGCCCAGGTGGATTATGTGCGTTCCCAGCTCAGCACGCTGGACTCGTTATCGACCGGCCTCTTCGGCAATCTAGGCGGGCACCAGAACGACTTGCGCTACTCGGCGGGCATCGTAATTCGCTTCTAGCGCGAACCGAAATCTTTGCGAAGGACGGGCGTCCGCGCCCGTCCAGTAATCACATGGGTGCCTGTTTCTTGACAGCTTCCGGCGCGCACGATAGCGTTGCGCCAGTTTAAGCGGAAGCTCGCTTCAGGAGGCACTCATGTTTTGCAGGCTGTTCTGGACGGCCTTGTTCGTATCGCTTGCGGTGCAGACTGCTCTGGCCCAAGATCCCACCAAGGTTGAGCCCCGCCATTACAAGCTGGATTTCGAGAACGAAAGGGTGCAGGTAGTCTCGGTTCACTACGGCCCGCACGAGAAATCGGTCTTGCACAACCATCCCGGGGGAGTGGTTGTGGTCATCACCGGAGGGCATCTCCGCTTTACCGATCAGAATGGCAAGACCCAGGAAGTATTCGCGAAGGCCGGAGAAGCCCGCTGGTTCCCTCCGTTCCAGCATCGCGTGGAGAACTTGGGCGATGCAGCCTACGATGCGGTGTACGTTGGAATCAAAGGCAAGCTGGCCACAGCGTCTGCTTTGAAAGGCGGAACCTCCGCAGTCGACGAAGAAACTGCGAAGCTCTTGACTGCCTACATTGTGGCGTCGGGGAAACGATGATCAGGAACAGCTTCACGTAGGAACAGGCGCCCTGCCTATTTTGGCGCTAGGCTGACCCGGAATTCAGGAGCGCATCCAGTGCATCGGGCAGGCTGGGAAACATTAGGAACAACGATTCCACGCGCGTAATCTCGAACAGCTTCGCAATCCTGTCGTTGACCCCGGTCAGCACCACGCGTCGCCCGGCTTTGTGCACCGAGATATACAGCGAGACGAGCGACCCCAGCCCGGCTGAGTCTATGTAGGGTACCTCACTGAGATCAAGAAACATGATTGGGGCTTTCCCCCGCCGCACGGCGTTTTGGAAAGAAGCGAGGTTCTCTGTAATCAGAGGGCCCCTAAGGCGAAGAATTCCTCGGTCTTCCTGTTCGACGATAAGGGGCTCTGAGCTCATGGGCACCATTGTACTTAGGCGGTCGCGAGCCAGCCAACAGGTTGGCGGAACCAAAATCGCTGCCATGTTACGCCATGCCATGTTACGCCATTGACTTTGTTTTCTTGCGCAATTAGCCTTGGACGGAAAGTAGACCGCCGATGCGAATCTCAATCGCCACCCTTTGATCAGTTTGCCGGGATCGTTCGAGGCTCGCCGCTCGCCTGCGAGCTGAGTCCCTTCTATCACTGTACATTTTTCTGAACCGTACCCTTTCCTGCTCACTTGCTGCCGGATTGGAACTTGGGGAGAAAAGAAATGAGCCACTTCGCGCTCGAAGTTCGGGATATCGTCAAGGTCTACAACTCGCGGCGGGGCCAATCCGTGCGGGCCGTGGATGGTATGAGCTTTGCCGTCTCGCCGGGCACCATTTTCGGTCTGCTCGGGCCCAACGGCGCAGGCAAGACCACCTTGCTGCGTATGCTCACCACGCTCAGCCGTCCCACCAGCGGCTCGGCCTCCGTTCTCGGCCTGGACGTGGTGCGGAAACCGCTCGAGGTCCGGCGCCGAATCTCGTCCGTGATCCAGGAGACGGCGGCAGAACTATTGCTCAGCGTGCGCGACAACCTCATGACCTTCGCCCGGTTTCATGGGCTGGATCACACGACGGCGCGCAAGCGTGCCAATGAAGTCATTGAACGGTTTCAGTTGGCTCCGTACGTGGAACGCAAAGCTCAAGATCTGAGCGGAGGCTATCGACGTCGCGTGCAAGTGGCGAAGGTCTTCATGGTCGAAACCCCCGTTCTCTTTCTCGATGAGTTCTCCACTGGTATGGACCCAATCCTGAAGCGCGACATCATGGCCCAGTTGCGCAACGAGGCCCGCAAAGGCAGGACCATTGTGCTGACTACGCAAATCTTGAACGAGGCGGAGGAACTCTGCGACGACATCCTGATCATGGACAAAGGAAAGCAAGTTGCCCGTGGCGACTTGAACACCCTGAAGCTGCTTTCCCAAGGCGTCTACGAAATCAGCATGACCTTTGACCGCATGCCCGCGCAGATGGAGGCCGAGCTAGCCGAGCTCGAGACGCTGCGCACCCACATCAATCAGAACTCGATCGAGGTGGCTTTCAAAGCCTCCGAAGGCAAGGTGCTGGATGTGGTCACCAATCTCGCTCGCAACCGGCATGTTCTGCGGGTCGAGGTCAACAGTGCCAGTCTGGAAGATATTTTCGTTGAGCTCATGCAAAGGAGATGATCGTCATGAATGCGCTCATTGCCATGCTGTACCGCGAGGCTAAGATTCGCACCACCAATCTGACCTTCATCTTCTGGGATCTGTTCTACCCGCTCTGCTACATGCTGGTGTTCGGAGTGGGTGTGAACTCCGCGCTGGGCTCCCCCTTCGGCCTGGCGGGTGTCGATTACAACGCCTTTTTCCTGGGCGGGGTACTGGCGATGGCCAGCTTCGGCATTGCGGCCAATACTTCGTGGTCGTTCTTCCTGGACCGCGATAATGGCATCTTTTTCGAAATGCTCACCTACCCGCTCAGCCGTGCTGCCTACCTGCTGGGAAAGGTGTTGTTCAATGTCGTGATCGCATTGCTGCAGGCCGCCATCACCATCGCTTTAGGACGGCTGCTGTTCGGTATCCATATGCGCTGGGACCTTGTTCCCCTGGCCTTTGTCGGAATGGCGGTTGGAACTTCAGGCTGGTTCTTCTTCTACTCCATTTTTGCCCTGAAGACACGCCGCAACGACATCTTCAACAGCGTGACCTCAGTCTTCTATTTCGTGTTCCTCTTTGCCAGCTCGATGTTTTATCCCCTGGAGCCGCTGCCTCGATGGCTGCGCGCCGCAGCTAGTGTGAATCCGATCAGTTGGCAGATTGACTGGTTCCGCTACACATCTATTGGACTGGGTAGTGCGCACCGAGCGGCGGTTGAGGCTCTCGCGTTCCTCGTTTTCGTGGTTGCATCGTTTGGGTATGCAGTCCATTGCCTACGGCAGCAAGAATAGCTATGAGCTCTTAGCTCCTGCCTCTTGGCTCGAAATCCTATTTTGCTGGCGTGGAGGCGGGTCTTCGGCCCGCCTTCTGTGCCTCTATCAAATATAAAGATGTAACCATTCCCATCGTGGACAAGTAAGACATAGTAGAGAAGCAAAATGGAGCTGCTTGAGCGATTCGCGTCGGGCGACATCGAAGCTTTCGAAGCTCTATTTCGACAGCTCCAGGCCGACGTTTACGGCTGGATCGTCCGCATCGTTCGGGACCACGGTATAGCGGAGGACTTGACTGTGGAGACATTCTGGCGAATCTACCGGGCACACGCGCGCTTTGATCCCAGCAAGGATCCCGCGCCCTGGGCCCGGCGGATCGCTACGAACATCGCTTTGGATTATCTGAAACGTTGCCGCCCGGAAACTGAATTGCCGGCGCAACTTCCACATGCAACCTCACCCGATCCGGTGCTCGCGCGCGAAATGCGGGAGCAGATTCAGCGTGCGTTTTTTCGCTTGCCGCCGAAATTGCAAATTGCAGCCATGCTGGCGCTGGTAGAAGAAAGACCCTACGAGGAGATTGCGGAAGCTTTGGGCACAACCACGGGCGCGGTCAAGCTGCGGGTCTTTCGCGCCGTGCGCATCTTGCGCAAACGGTTAAGCCACTTAGGTGCAAATCCATCATGGAAAACGATGACAAAGAAATTCGGGGAATCCTGAAGGCAGCCTTTCCGTCGGTCGAAGCTGCACCGCGCCGCGACCTATGGCCAGCGATACTACGCCGCCTCGATGAACGCGTGATCACCACGCCTTGGTATGACTGGGCCGCGCTCGCGCTTTTGGCGTGCCTGCTGTTCCTGTTTCCGAGATTTATTCCCGTGTTGTTATACCACCTGTAAGGAGATCGCTATGAAACAACATCCTTATCTCCGCGCCTATTTGGCAGGAATTGCCGTGCCAACCTGTTTCATGCTTGTTGTGTTGACGGTTTTTGTCATTGCTCGGTTTGTTTACAACGTTCCAGTACCCATTGAGCGGGTCATCGTCTTTCCGCTGGCCTTGGTACCCAATGCGTTCGGACTCTGGAACATATTATTTACGGCTCTGCACCGGCACCGGTATCTTCCGCTCGGTCTCCATGGTGCCCTTCTTCCGTTGATCCTGGCTCCGGCAGGTTTGATCCTTGGTACTTCGCTGGGCGTGCTGGCTCGGACAGAGCAAGGACTGGTTTGGTTTGGAGCCGTACAGGTTCATTATTTGCATTTCGCAATCATTTTTCCCGCCGTACTGGTGGTCTATTACCTGGTCTGGAAATACTTAGTGGGGTTCCTGAACGGAATGCTCGGAATTGCTGCTTAGACCTGATGACGATCCGTGGAAGGGGCAGCCCACATTCATCGTCGCGGGACTTCACACTTCCGCTGGCAGGACGGCACGCCCTGGCTGTCGTTAGAGATGGCGCACCCAAGTTGCATAATTCTTTGCAGCTTACCATGGGCGCGATGCAGGCGTATTTTGACGGTGGTAACAGTCAGGCCTAGAAGTTCGGCAATCTCTTTGGCGGTCAGGGAGTGCGCTTCGTGTAAGAGAATCACAACGCGATACTTGTCCGGCAGGAAGTCCAGGCATCGTTGCACGCACGCGCTGGTTTCTTTCCGTTCCGTGATTTCTACTGCGGAAGGACTCGTCGAGGCCGCCGATTCAATTCGATTCGCACCCTCTTCACTGTCAATGGAAACGTGAGGCTTGCGCTGGCGCAAGCGGTCGAGACATACGTGGGTCGCAATGCGGTACAGCCAACCGCGAACAGCCTGGGGATCGCGTAGCGACTCGCGGCGGCGATAAGCGCGGAGAAATGTCTCTTGCGTCAGATCTTCCGCTTCGGCCGGGTTCTTGATCATGCGCAGAATGTAGCGCCGAATTCGGTCGCGATACGCCTCGAAAACCTCTCCGGCATCCGCTTTATCCGAGGATGATGGCATGTCCTAATCAAGCCGCGATATTCGCAGCAATTCCGTGATTGCAATCACCATTGCTTGTGACTCTGGAAGGTGGAATACAGCGGCAGGCTCCGACTCCCAGGGTATCCATTTCCAAGTCCCAAACGTCCTTGGGGAGGAAGGGAGCTATTACGATATGTTCCGTCCAAACGTTGGAGGCATTGATAGATTCTTGCGGGTCGCGTTGGGGGCAATTCTTTTCCTCGCTGGTTTGCTCCTGCTGACCGAGAAGACAAGTCTCGGCATCACGCTTCTGGTCGTCGGTCTGCTAGCCGTGGTGACCGGTATCCTCAAATTTTGTGTGCTGTACGTCCCATTCGGGATCTCAACTGCGCAAGGAGCGCAGGGCAGAAATTGCATATGTGACTGTGCGGCATGGATGACGGAAGCGCGAAACACGACCACCAAGCCGCCAGCTTCGACAACAACTCGGTGACATCGAGGCAAATGGAAGGCGAGTCTGAAACTAGTTAGCTGATTTCAATTGCCGTCCCCTGGTGGGACTCGGAACTATTGGCTCTTTGGACCCCCCGGCACCGCTTGCCGGGCTTTCACATTGCGCCGAGACGCGAGTGACGGGTAGTCTGCTCAAGGAGCCAGGTCAAACTTCTCCCAGTTACCCGATCTCGGCCTCCAGCCCGCCGACCCATCTGGAAGCCAAGTTGTAGATGAGCGCCCCGACTGCTGTTACCACACCGCCGATAATCCCATACAGAATTGGGCACAAGATTACGGCGAAGAGGCCAACCAGAGCACCGTCAAAAGGCCTATGCATCTGCTGGGCAAGCGGAACGCCGGCCAAAGCGACCACACTGCAGAACACACCTAAAATCAACCCCAAAACCCCGTACACTACCAATCCCATCTTGAAGGCAGAACCCGGACCAATACGCTTGATGACCGCCATTTGTAAACCTCCCAGTGACCGTGGACCGGCAAGTCATCGCCGATCCTACCCCTACGACGAGAGCGGGAGATGAAACGATACAGGGGCAGCCGGAGGCACTCCTCCCGTCAGGGCGCCCCCACTTGTGGTCTTCGCCCTTTGGTCCCAATTGTTTACAATAGAAAGGTTTTGGCCTTCCCTTAGGGAGGGCTCGTAGAGAAGTTCTTAAGCCTCGGGATTCGTTAAACTTTGCAACAGTCGACCCACAATTCCAGCTGGTCCGCCCCCCGTGTCTATTGGCGCGTGGAAGGCAGCCTGCTCGATCTCACCACGGTGAAGCCAGTCGCTTTCTTCACCTGGAATGCTCAGACTTTTCTGCAGCGCTGGGTGCGGCGCGGGCTGGTTCTGCTCATGGCTGTATTGCGGCCCCTTCTTTATGCTGCTCATCGTGTATTTGCTACCCGGGTCGTGCACACGGTTTTGCGGGGAGTCAGCCGCGATCGGCTCGACTTGCTGGGTGAAGAGTACTTCCAGTACAAGCTCAAGCCTTACCTGAAGCCCGAAGGCGTGCGTCAGCTCACGGAACTGGTGAACTCCGGGGCGAACGTCGTTCTGGTCAGTCAGGTCGTGGACCACGTGATGCGTCCCCTGGCAAAGCATCTGGGCGTGAAAGAGTTGATTGCCAACCGTTTGGAATTTCGAGATGGCATTGCCACCGGACGCCTGCTCGCACCCGTCATTCGCCCTCGTGGTCTTTTTGCGCGCATTAGGGAGGCTGATCCCAACGGCTGCCGCCCACCCAAGCAATTAGTTCGTGATCTCGGCTTCGCCAACACGGAGGCCCTGGACGCAGCAACATTTTCAGCCGAGCGACAAAAGCAGGTCCTGACCCGTCCCATCGTGCACTTTGACAGCCGCCGTCAGGTCCACCCGCTTTCGGTACGCAGCACATTGACAGGCAGGCACATCATGCTGATTGGCGTGACGGGCTTCATCGGCAAGGTTTGGCTGGTCAATCTCCTGTCCGATCTGCCCGAACTCGGCCGTATCTACCTGCTCATTCGGTCACAGAAGTCGAACTCAGCGCTGCGCCGTTTTGAAAAGATTGTCGAGGAATCCCCAGTCTTTGATCCACTGCATGAGCGTTATGGCGCCCATCTCGTGCGCTTCCTGGCTGAACGGATTGAGGTCGTCGAAGGTGACGCTTCCCAGGCTGGGCTGGGACTAGCGCCCGAAGTTGCCGATCGCTTGCTGAGTCGGCTGGATCTGATCGTCAACAGCTCCGGCCTGACTGATTTCAATCCCGACCTGCGTGACGCGCTGGCTACCAACGTGGACGCAGCCATGCACGTCCTGGATTTTGTGCGCAAGTCCGACCATGCCGGCCTGATTCATCTGTCAACTTGCTATGTGGCTGGCGCGCGCGATGGCCGAGTCAGCGAGAAGCTGCGCCCCAACTACACGCCCGCCGGCATCCCCGATTTCGACGCGGAACGCGAGCACCAGGCGCTGTACGAGCTGATCGAGCGCGCCCAGAAGATAGCCGAGAGCCCCGAGGTCACTGCTGAGCTGCGCAATGAGGCACTCGGCAAGGAGCACGCCGCCAAGGACCTGCACGGCACGGCTCTAGAGAATCAGATTCGCAAGAACCGCATCCGCTGGCTGCGCAGCTATCTGGTCGAAGCCGGCATGAGACGCGCCCGGGAACTAGGCTGGCCGAATACTTACACGTTCACCAAGAGCCTTGCCGAGTCGCTGATCTCCAAATATAGCAACGGCGTGCCGGTCGCGGTTGTTCGGCCTGCCATTGTCGAGACTTCAGTACAAAAGCCCTTCCAGGGCTGGAACGAGGGGATCAACACCTCGGCCTCGCTTTCCTACCTGCTGGGAACCTATTTCCGCCAACTCCCCAGCAATGAGCGTAAGCGGCTCGACATCATTCCTGTGGATTCCGTTTGTCGGGGCATGACTTTAATTGCAGCAGCCGTGACCGAGCGACGCCATGATCCGGTCTACCAATTGGCGACCTCGGTCACGAACCCATGCGACATGCGCCGCTCCATCGAATTGACCTCGCTCGCGCATCGTAAACACTACCGGGCGCAGGAGAGCCTGGAATTCTGGCTGCGCCTCCGCTTTGACGCAATTCCAGTTTCCAAGGAGCGCTATAACCGGATGTCAGCGCCGGCACAGAAGGCGATTATCAAATCCATCCAGCGCATCATGGCACCGCTGCCCTTGAAACGCCCGCCGCTGATCAAAGCCGAGCGGAATCTGGAGAAAGTGGAAAAGTTAATAGAACTCTTTGAGCCATTCATCCTGCACAACGAGCATGACTTTGTCGCAGAGAACGTGGAGAAGCTTTCGCACGCCCTGGTCCCCGAGGAGCGCGCCAACTTCGGCTACGATACCCGCTCGCTGGACTGGTGGGAGTACTGGATTGGCATCCACATTCCCGCCTTGCGCCGCTGGACTTATCCGCTGATCGAAGGGCGTCCCCTGGAAGCTCGGCCGAGGCGCAGTTTTCAGCTTTCCGCCGCAACCCAAGCCGACGGCGAGATGACCGGAACGAACGGAGCAACGTGGCGATTTTCCTGACCGGCTCAACCGGATACATCGGCGCGCATGTAGCCGCGAACCTGCTACAAGGTTATCGCGATCCGCTGAATGTCCTGGTGCGGGCAAAAGATACACGCGATGCCGAAGTGCGTCTGTGGCGCGCGCTGCAGTTGCATCTCGATTTTCCGCGTTTCGAAGACCATCTGCGCTCCCGTATCAATATTTTCCATGGTGATCTGACCAGTCCACAGTTCGGCTTAGCCGATGATGACTACGGCCGTCTGGTTTATAGCACCGATTCGATCGTTCACTGCGCGGCCTCGTTGAATCGCAAGTCAGAGAAGAGTTGCCTCAATACCAACCTGCGCGGCACGCTGGAGGTTGTGCAGCTGGGCATGCACGCCAACCATCATCATGGACTACGCCGGATCAGCCACGTTTCCACCGTCGCGGTGGCCGGAGTGCGCAGCCATGAGGTGGTAACCGAAGATAACGCTATTGACTGGGAGAGGTCCGATTATGATCCCTATGCGCGCACCAAGAAATTCTGCGAGCACATGATCCGCCAGCTTCTGCCCGACGTTCCACGTACCATCTTCCGGCCCAGCATTGTACTCGGCGACAGCCGCTACGCCGCCACCACCCAGTTCGACATGGTAAAGGCGTTCGTGTTTCTTGCAGGATTACCGGTGCTGCCATTTCGGCCCAACGACAAGGTCGACATCGTCAACGTGGACTTTGTGGCGGATGCGATCGCGACGCTCCATCAGAAAGACCAGCCGGGCTACGATACCTATCATCTTTCGTCGGGCACCGGTTCGCAGACGTTTCGCCAGTTGACCGATGCGCTGGCCGCCGCGCAAAACAAGCGCCGCCCCGTCTTCGTTCCCCTCCTGGAAAAGCCATTCACGTCTACAGTGAACCTGCTTTCCAACTGGAGAGGTTCTCTAGGGTTCGGTGCGTCGCTGATGAAAGTCTTCATGCCGTACCTGGTGTGGAACACGGTCTTCGACAACACCCGAGTCACGACGGAACTTGCGCGGAAGCCGGTGCCGTTCGCGCAGTACAGTTATCCTCTTTTAAAATTCAGCCGGGAGAATCATTTCACCTACAACTACCGGGATTGGCCTACTGCTGCCGCAGGAGGTTCCGCCGCATGATGGACTTTGTGTTGGAAGCCTGGGTTAGTAGCCTTATCGAAAGCGCCAAGTTGGGCTGGATGCTGGGGAAAGGCAAGCCCTGGCAGCCCGGCGAGAAATTGAAACTCCTGTTTGCCGGCTACAACGGCACACGCAATACCGGCTCCGATGTCCGAGTAGAAGAGATGCTGCGGCAGATTCGCCACATTCTCGGAGCCGACAAAGTCGAATTCAGCGTAATGTCGCAGAGTTTCGATTTCTCCCGCGGCTACTTCCAGGGCACCGGACAGGTGCATTTGCCCGACGTTTATCCGCCATTTCTGGCGCGAGAAGTACCTCAGCACCACGGAGTGGTGGCCTGTGAGGGATCGGCCTTCAAAAGCAAGTTCGCCAATGCCCTGACCAACATGATGATTGGTTCTTTAGGGATCGCGGCGGCGCAGAACAAGTTGTCGGTGGGTTATGGCTCGGAAGCGGGCCATATGGACGCGATGATCGCCAGGATGTGCGGCCGCTACTGCAAGAACTCGCTGATCATTACCCGGAACGTGGAATCGCGGAACATTCTGCGGGACCTGGGAGTGCCCACGGAACTGGGCACGGACACCGCCTGGACATTTGAGCCGCTCCCACCCGAGTACGGAAGGAAAGTTTTAACTGACGCCGGCTGGAACGGGCGGACGCCGGTGCTGATGGTTTGTCCCATCAATCCTTTCTGGTGGCCGGTGAAGCCATCGGTGGTCAAGTACGCCCTGCGCAGCGCAACCGGCGCCTACAAAGACAGTCACTATCGCACTATTTATTTTCAAAAGTCCGGGCCTGAGGTAGACCTTGCCTTCGAGCGCTACCTCACCTCAATGGCTAACGGGATCAAAGCGTTCCGCCAGCGCCGCAAGGTTTTCGTGGTCCTGGTGGCAACCGAACGGCTGGATGCCCGCGCCTGTCATCGGATTTCCGAAAAGTTGGGAGGCGTTCCAGTAATTACCTCCGACGACTATGACATGTACCAGATGGTGAGTATCTTGCGCGGTGCTCACCTGATGGTCTCCTCCCGCTATCACGGGATCGTGACCTCGATGCCGATGCTGATTCCCTCCGCCGGGGTAACCATGGACGAACGCATCCAAAATCTGATGCGGGAGCGCGGAAATCAGGACCTGCTCATGAATGTCGATGACCCCGACTTGGAATCAAGACTGGTGGTGGTCATGGAAAAACTCGCGACCGAAGGAGAATCCATCGCTACCGGGATCGGGCGAACCGTGGTGAAAAACTTGAAGGTCATGGCACGCATGGGCGTGTATTTCGAAGAGGAATTGCAGCGCCGATATCCCGAGTTTCCAACGCGCAAAGGAGAGTGGAGCTGGGAAGACTATCTCCCGCCGTTGGGCGCGAATCTGCACCGCTTGCTCGAGAAGTATGACCACTCGGTGCGAGAGGAGCCTGCCTCCGCACTAGCGAATTGACTGGTGGGAACGTGTGGAGGCGGGCCTTTGACCCGCCTGCCCGGGTCAGAGACCGGGCCCACACGGTTCATTTTCTATTCGATGAGTTTCCTGGAAGACATTTTCGTTCCCCTGGAGAAGGCCTACGACGAGCCTATTCTCCGGGAGATTCGCGACGGCCAGATCACTTCGGTGACGGGCCGCGAACTCCTGGAACTGGTCGGCAAAGCCCGCGCCTTTCTCTCCATCCGCGGTCTTAGCAAGGGCGATCGCTGCGTCATGCTAGCAAACAACAGCCTCCGTTGGGTCGCTCTGGACCTGGCCATGATGGCTGAAGGCTTGATCGTCGTCCCACTTTACGTGCGCCAGGCTCCGGAGGAACTGGTAGTCATGATGAAGGACTGCTCACCCCGCCTTATCTGTTGCGGCGATAACAGCCTACGCAAAGCAATCCTCGAACACTGGCCGGAAGCCCCCGACCAATATCTCTTTGATCAGATTTTCTCTAACCCTGCGCCCGCGACAGGGAAAATCCAGTTGAACGACTCAGACCCGGTCACCATCATCTACACCTCCGGCACCTCGGGTGAAGCCAAAGGCGTGGTGCTCAATGCCGGCAATATCGGGCACATGCTCGGTTGTACGTCGGGAAGGCTGGACCTGCTGATGGGGGCAAAGCAAAGCCAGGACCGGGTGTTCCATTATTTGCCCTTCTGCTTCGCCGGTTCCTGGATCATGCTGCTGACTTGCTTGTTGCGGGGCAGCCTCCTCACCATGAATACCGATTTAGGCAAACTTGCCACTGACATGCGCGCTGTGGCTCCCGATTACTTCCTGAACGTTCCTGCTCTGCTGGAGCGAATGCGTAAAGCTGTGGACGAGCAACTCTGGCAGACGGGCGGCCTCGCCCTGGCAATCTACAGCCGTGGCAAGAGAGCCTGGGCCCGCAAGTATGACCGCCAATCACGCTGGTTCGACTCCATCTGGCTCGGATTGGCCAACTCCCTGGTTTTTCCTGCGATCCGCAAGAAGATGATCGGCGCCAATCTGAGAGCCCTGATCTGCGGCTCGGCGCCACTCAATCTCGAAACGCAACTCTTCTTCATGATGCTGGGCATCCCGGTATTGCAGGTTTATGGTCTCACCGAGACGACTGCCATCTGCACCATGGACCATCCACATCATGTGGAGCCCGGCCGCGTTGGTCCGGCGATCAGGGGAGTCGAAATGAAGCTGGGCGAGAATGACGAAATCACCGTGCGCGGGCCGAATGTTTTCCCCGGCTATTGGAATCGCCCGCAAGAAACTGCCAGAGCGTTGCGGGACGGCTGGTTCCGCACCGGGGACCAGGGAGATGCCGATGCGGCGGGGAACTGGCGGATTATCGGCCGCATCAAGAACCTGATCATTCTCGGTTCCGGCCACAACGTGGCTCCGGAGCCGATCGAAGACAAGTTGCTGCAGCACATTTCCGGCGCACAACAAGTAGTATTGGTAGGCAACGGCCGCGGATACTTGTCGGCTATCGTGACCGGCGAGGTTGCTGCCGAGAAGGTCCAGGCCGCTATGGATGATGTGAACACGGAATTGCCACATTACAAGCAAATCCGCGCCTTTCACATTCACCCTGAACCTTTCAGCATCGAGAATGGCCTGCTGACCGCGAATGGCAAGCTGAAGCGAGATCTGATTTCGGCCCGACTCCAGGCCGAGATCGAAGCTCTATACCAGGCCAGGCAGGCCTCATGAACTCAGGCGAAGCTGGGACGTGAGCATGACGAGTTTCCGAGGCGAGGCTCTTAACTGGGAACTGCGCGACGGCGTGGTCGAACTCGCCCTGCATCGCCCACCGGCCAATGAGATCGGCACCCTCACTCTCGGCGAACTGGAAAAATTCATTGCGGCTTTGGAAGACCTCGGTGGCCAAGCTCATGCCCTCATCATCTATAGCACCGTGAAGGCGGGTTTCAGCGCCGGGGCCGACCTGCGCGAGCTTTATTACGGCTTGCAGAGGGTTTCGAAATCCGAAGCCGTTCAATTCGCACGCGACTTTCTTGAGCGCATTCATCGGGTGATGAACGCCATCGACAGTTCACCATTAACCACCATAGCTGCCGTCCATGGGGTGACCTTCGGGGGCGGACTCGAACTGGCCTTGGTCTGCGATCTGATCATCGCCGACAAGATGGCTCGCTTTGCTTTCCCGGAACTTCGTTTGGGCCTGATCCCTGGTTGGGGTGGAATTCCGCGCCTCAAGCGAGATCTGGGAAACGCGATCGTCCGCGATCTGCTCCTCACTGGGCGCAGTTTCAACGCCAACAAGGCGCAATCTGCCGGCTTAGTCAGCCAGATGGTAGCCGAGGGGGAATGCTTACACGTGGCGCGTTCTACGGCCGCTCAGTTGAAGAAGTTCGACCGCCAAACCTCGATAGCCGCGAAAAAGTTTATCAAGCCAATTCCATACGATGAACTCAAACGCGAGATCGACCTTTTTTGTGAGCTGTTCGCAAAGCCCGCGGTGGAAGCCGGTCTGAAGAAATTTGTAGAGAGCAGGGACGCGCAGCCGTATTTACCATGATCCTGTTTTCAGGGAAAGGCATAGATCCTTCGCTCAGGATGACAAATATTAGAAGGAGATGAGAACCTATAGTACCCATGCAGAGTCCTGATCAGACCCTCAAAGAAATCCTGGATCTCGCTGCCGCGCACTTCAAGGTGCCGCGCGAGAAGCTCGCGGCCGACGACGACTTCTTCAAAACTCTGGGAATCGACAGCCTGCAAGCCCTCGACCTCCTCACTCGTCTGGAGCATCACTTCCATGTCGAGTTGCCGGATTACGAACTGCAGGGAGTGTCCGATTTCCGAACCTTGGCTAATAGAATCCGAGCCAGATTGTAGAATTGTTATTGCTGATTTCTGATTGGCGGGTACATCGTATCTAATCAGCAATCAGCAATCAAAAATCAGCAATTTCATGCTGGATCTCACCCAATACACCTGTCTCGGCGCTGCCCTGCGCGATGCTCTCAACCGCTGGCCCAACGAGACCTGCCTGATCGAATCGGACCGTGACCGCGAGAAGCTGCGTCTCACTTATTCCGATTTCAAAGACATGGCCCTGCCCCTGGCGCGCGCGCTGCAGGATGCCGACTTAAAGCCCGGCGACCGCGCTGCCATCATCATGACCAACCAGTCCAAGTGGCTAGTTTCCGCCTATGCCATCTTCTACGTGGGCGGCGTGCTGGTTCCGCTTGACTACAAACTAAGCGCGGCGGAACACCTTCAACTGCTGGCGCACTCCAAAGCCAAGTTCCTGGTCGTTGAATACTACCTCTGGCGAGCCATCATGCAGTCAGCTGAGTTCAAGAACCTGAAGGTGAAAACGATCCTGGTCACGGAGGCCCCGCCCAGAGGGGATCTGGCAGGCGCTTTCCGCTGGGAAGAATTTCGCCGTAAGGGCGAACCGAGCTTCATCGTTCGCCAAAAAGAGGACACCGCCTGCATTGTTTATTCTTCTGGCACTGGCGGCCGTCCCAAGGGTTGTGTCCTCACTCACGAAAATTATCTCGAGCAGTGTATCGCGCTCACCGCTTGGTATCCTTTCTGGCCAGGAGTTCGTTACCTCAGCATTCTGCCCACCAATCACGCGATTGACTTCATGGTGGGATTCATAGGGCCGTTCGTCTGTGGAGCCTGTGTCGTGCACCTGCGCACTTTGCGACCGGAATACGTGCGCGACGCATTCCCGCGCTACAAGATCACGTACATGAGCCTGGTACCCATGGTGCTCAAGAACCTGGAACGCGGTCTCAAGGCAAAATTTGACGAACTGCCGAAGGCGAAAAGATTCCTCCTCAACCGTCTAATCGCTCTCAACCGAGTGCTCACTCGCAAGCGCCCCAGGGTGGGACTCAGCCGACGGCTTTTGCCCCAGGTTCACAGCGCTTTCGGAGGGGAATTGCTGGCGCTGTTCACGGGTGGCGCGTTCATGGAACCTTCGACGCTACAGTTCTTCTATGATCTCGGAATTCTCGTGGCGAACGGATACGGGCTGACCGAGGCGGGTACGGCTCTGACATTGAATGACTTCAAACCATTTCGTTCCGACACGGTTGGTAAGCCGCTGCCGGGAATCGAACTGCGCGTCCTCAGCCCTGATACTGAAGGCATAGGCGAAGTCGCGGTGCGCAGCAAAACGGTGATGTCGCACTACCTGGATGATCCTGAGCTGACCGCGCAAACCATCGTAGATGGCTGGTTATTAACGGGCGACCTCGGACGCTTTGACGGCAGCCAACACCTCCAGCTGTTTGGGCGCAAGAAGAACATGATCGTGACTGAGGGCGGAAAGAATATCTATCCCGAGGACATTGAGACGGTCTTCGACGGTCTGCCGGTAAAGGAATACTGTGTGTTCGCCGCCAACTATCTTTGGCCGGTAAAGAATCTTGGTCGCGAGGTGTTGGTCATTGTCCTGCGGCTTGAGCCCGGCCAGGAATTTGCCGACACTCTTCGAGAAGAGCTGACCGGCCGCAACCGTCGCCTGCCCGACTTCAAGCGGGTTGGCGGCTACATCCTCTGGGACAAAGATTTTCCCCGCACTGCCTCCATGAAGATCAAGCGTAGCGAGTTGGCGGAAGAAATGCGTATGCGGCTGGACCGCAGCTCCGCCGTGGTGGAGCTGTGACGGATACCTTCCTGGCCGTCGTCAATCCAGCGGCCGGAGGCGGACGCTGCCGCGAGCTGGTCGGCCCAGCCGTTGATCGGCTACGGGCGGCCGACATCAAGCTCGATGTCGTCGAAACCCAAGCGCCTGGCCAAGCTACCGAACTCGCGCGCGACGCTTATTCCCGCGGATACCGCCGCTTTCTGGCGATTGGGGGCGATGGCACCTCTTACGAGATCGTCAACGGCCTGTTTCCCGCGGCGCAGAATGGGGATCGCCCGACGCTCGCCTTTTTGCCGCTGGGGACCGGCAACTCGTTCTTACGAGACTTCAGTGACCAGGGCGTCGAGCATGCGATGGGAGCCTTGCTTGCTGGCCAAACCCGGAGCTGCGACGTGCTTCGCTTGAAACATAAGCAGGGGGTTCTCCACTACATCAATCTGCTCAGCGTAGGTTTCGCCGCGGACGTCGCCACCATGCGAGCTCGCCGCTTTAGCAAACTGGGTCAGCTCGGGTATGTGTTGGCCATTTTCACCTGTCTCGCGCGCTTGGATCGTCGCCCATTTCCGTTACAAGTAGAGGGCGAAGGTGAGATCGATCGCCGCCGTTGTTTGTTTCTGACCTTCAATAACAGCAAATTCACGGGCGGCACCATGATGATTGCGCCCAAGGCGGAAGTGAATGATGGCTTAATCGAATATGTCCGCTGGGGCCCGATTGGGCGCCTGGGCTTGATTCGCAACCTGCGGACTCTCTATGACGGCACCCACATTAATCACCCCCTGGCCTCGCGCCGGGCTGTCCGCCGCATCGAGTTTCACCTTGACGAACCGGTGGACGTGATGGTGGATGGCGAGGTACTGACATTGCATTGCGAAACCCTCGATGTGCTGCCCTCGGCGCTAGATGTCGTAGTATAAGGAATTGATCACCGCCGAGAACGCCGAGAAAGCAGATGTGCTCGGCGATCTCAGCGTCCTCGGCGGTGAATAAGAATTGACCGGAATGCGCCCGGACGTAATTACTCAACCATCCCAATGTCAGAAGAGAGAAGGCGAAGAAAACAAGAACGCGAGAAGCAGGGCGAACCACTGCCGATCAGAAAGATTGCGATCATCGCAGTGATCGTCGTCGTAGTGGGTAGCGTTGGGTTCACGGCCAAATATAAACACGACCATCGTTACGACGGCTTCGCCCAATGCCTGGCCGGCAAGAACGTCAAAATGTACGGCCTGTACTGGTGCGAGCACTGCGCCGAGCAGAAGGAGATGTTCGGGGCGGCATTCAGGTATGTGCCCTACATTGAATGCGGCATCAAGGGCCAGCGTGGCGAGCAACCGACCTGCAAGGATGCCGGGGTAAAACTGTTTCCGACCTGGCAATTTGCTGAAGAACGGCATGAGGGGGCGCTGCCCCTGGACGCCATCAGCGAAAGAACGGGATGCAGCTTGCCATGAGCAATCGCTCCCGTCGCATCCTGCTGATCATTGCGCTACTCGCGGTTGCTGGGGTGGCCGTCTCGAGCCTTTCCCTCGCTCATCATTATGCCAAGTCCAAGTCCTCCTATTGCGATTTTGGCGAGACGTTTAATTGCGACATGGTCAATCGCAGCGTGTACTCGGTGGTGATGGGAGTTCCCGTCGCCTTGATCGGAGTGGTGGGATACCTAGCACTATTGGCGCTGGCGACTGTTTACCGGGCAAAAGCCGAAACTCCTGTGATGCTTTTCATCGCTGCTCTGGCAGGCCTGGCATTTGCGCTGTACCTCACCTACGTGGAGGCCTTCGTGTTGGTGGTGTGGTGTATTCTCTGCCTCTCGTCTTTAACCCTCATTTTCGCGATTACCATGCTGTCCTCCATCCTGTTTGTCTATTCAAGGCGGAGCGCATAGACTCCACACGATAATTGCGATATCACCCTTCCTGACCGATGGTCTGCTGCAAGATTGCTTTCCGCGTCCCCGGTGCCCGCGCAACGTAGTAAGATAATCAGCCCATTCATGGTCAAAGGGGAAAATGCTTATGAATATTAGGCGTTGCTGTGTGTCTTTCCCTGTGGTCTCCTTCATTCTCCTCTCGATACTCTGCCTGGCTGCCTTGGGCGCCGAGCCATACAACGAGAGCCTCTTCAAAGGCATGAAATGGCGTTCCATCGGCCCCTACCGCGGCGGCCGGGTATTGGCGGTAGCCGGGGTGCCGGGCGATCCCACCACGTTCTACTTCGGCGGAGTTGCCGGAGGCGTGTGGCGCACCACCAACGGTGGCCACAGCTGGACGCCGCTATTTGATAAAGAGCCGATTTCCTCGGTAGGGGCGATCGCCATCGCCGACTCCAATCCCAACGTCATCTATGTTGGCTCCGGCGAAGCTTGCATCCGCGGCAATATTTCTTACGGCAATGGTGTCTACAAGTCCACGGATGGAGGGAAAACCTGGACCAATGTCGGGCTCAAGGACACACAGCATATCGGCGCGCTGATCGTCCACCCGCGCAATCCGGACATCGTCTACGTCGCCGCCCTGGGACATGCCTATGGGCCAAATGCCGATCGCGGCGTGTATCGCACGATGGATGGCGGCAAGAACTGGGAGAAAGTCCTCTACAAAGACGATCACACCGGCGCCATTGATATCGTTTTCGACCCTCACAATCCCAACGTGCTGTTTGCTGCGTTGTACCAGGTGCAGCGCACGCCCTGGAGTCTGGAAAGCGGCGGCCCTGGCAGCGGCTTGTACAAGTCAGTGGATGCGGGAACCACCTGGAAGCACCTCAAAGGCAAGGATCTGCCCGCGAGCCTCATGGGGCGAATCGGCGTGTCGGTTTCCGGCGCCGACTCCAACCGTGTTTACGCGCTGATTGAGGCCAAGGACGCCAGCGGTCTCTATCGCTCCGATGATGGCGGCGACAGTTGGACCAAGGTTAACGACGATCAACGGCTCACGCAACGCGCCTGGTACTTCACACACATTTTTGCCGACCCCAAGAGCGTAGACACGGTGTACATGTTAAATACCGGCATGTTCCGCTCTACCGATGGCGGCAAGACTCTAACCCTGCTGCCGGTACCGCATGGCGATCACCACGGCCTGTGGATCGATCCTACTGATGCCCGGCGCATGATCAATGGCAACGACGGCGGCGCAACCATCAGCGTGGATGGCGGCAAGACCTGGACCACGCAGTACAACCAGCCCACGGCGCAGTTTTACCACGTGGCTACCGACAACCAGTTTCTCTACTACGTCTACGGTGCGCAGCAGGACAACAGCACGGTCGGCATTGCCAGCCGCACCGACGACGGCTACATCGGCCGCCAGCACTGGTACGACGTCGGCGGCGGCGAGAGCGGCTACGTCGTTCCTGACCCGCGCGACGCCAGCGTCGTTTATGCAGGCTCAGGCAATGGATATCTCACACGTTGGGACAAGCGCACCATGCAAGCCCAGGACATCACCGTCTGGCCTATCGACTACTCCGGTCACGGTGCCAAGGACATGAAGTATCGGCTGGCGTGGACCCAGCCCATCCTCATCTCTCCCCACGATCCCAATGTTGTCTACACAACTGCACAGATGGTGTTCAAGAGCACGGATCACGGCATGAGTTGGACGGCGATCAGTTCCGATCTGACGCGCAACGATAAGAGCAAGCAGGACTCCTCTGGTGGTCCGATTACCAAGGACAACACCAGCGTCGAGTACTACGACACGGTATTCACGATCGCCGAGTCTCCCGTGCAGAAGGATCTCTTGTGGGCGGGAACGGATGACGGCCTGATCCAGGTCACGCGCGATGGGGGCAAGAACTGGGCAAACGTCACCCCCAAAGGAATGCCGGAATGGAGCTTGGTCAGCCTGATTGACGCTTCCCCGCATGATGCCGGGACCGCCTACGTTGCCGTGGACTGCCACAAGCTCGATGATCTGAAACCCTATGTCTACAGAACCGCCGACTTCGGCAAGAGCTGGACGAAAATCACCAACGGCATTCCTGACGGCGCGTACGTGCACGCGGTCCGCGAAGATCCAGCCCAGAAGGGTCTGCTATATGCCGGAACGGAAACGGGAGTCTTTGTCTCTTGGGACAACGGTGCCAACTGGCAGTCCCTCCAGTTGGATCTGCCCACCACACCCATTCACGACCTGGTAGTCAAGAACAATGATCTCGTGGTCGCGACTCATGGCCGTTCGTTCTGGATCCTTGACGACATCACGCCGTTGCGCCAACTCAGCGCTCAGGCGGCAAGCTCGCCCATGATTCAGTACAAACCAGGTATTACGTATCGCCTGCACTGGCCCGAGTTCTTCGAGCGCCGCCAACCGGTGGGACAGAATGCACCCAGAGGCGCGCTGGTCTCCTACTACTTCAAGACCGCTCCCAAGGGCGAAGTGACCTTGGAAATTCTTGATGCGCAGGGTGCGATAGTGCGCAAGTACTCCAGCGTCGAGAAGAAAGAAGCTGAAACGCCGCCCGAATGGCCGGATCTGGAGCCTCAGCCGGAGAAGATTCCCGCCGAAGCTGGCATGAATCGTTTTGCCTGGGACCTGCGCTACGAAGGCCCGCATAAATTGCCGGGAGAGGTGGGCGCCGAATATCGTTCCAAGGGGCCAATGGCTCCTCCGGGCAACTACCAGATTCGTCTCACTGCGGAAGGAAAGAGCCTCACGGTTCCGCTCGAGCTGAAGATGGACCCAAGGGTGAACGTCTCGGCGGCCGATATGCAGAAGGAGTTTGACCTGGAACTCAAGATTCGAGGCCTGCTTAGCGACCTGCATGACACGGTCCGCGAGATTCGGGAAACCCGGGTTCAGCTTGGCACCTTGCGTAATCGCCTGGAAGGGGCACGCTTCAAGACTATTTCCGATAGTAGCGACGCCCTAAACAAGAAGATGGCCCCCATCGAAGAACACCTGTTGCAGGTGAACGCGAAAAGTTCGGAGGCTAATCTGAACTTCCCCAACATGGCCGACGAGCAACTGCATAGCTTGGCGTTCAGCGTGGAAACCGATGCCGCGCCGACCATGCAGCAGTACGAAGCCTTTGATTCTCTTAATCAGGAAGCCGCGCCGCTGGTCGCCCAATGGAAGAACATCATGTCCACCGACCTCGTTGCCCTAAACGACATGATGAGAAAGGAGAGCGTGCCGGTAATCTATATCGCGCCGGCGGGCACTGAGGCGGGTGCGGCCAAAGCGGCAGGAGAAAGCAATAACAATTAAGTGGGCGGACGCCGGGTAGGACCCGGCGTTCGTCGAACCCGCTACCAGATCGGCTTACCCTTCGGATCGCGAAAAACGAAGCTGTCGTTGCCGCGCTTGATCTCGCGCACGAGAATCGCGTCTACCCCTTGAAACGTCGTCTTCATGCCGGTGATTTCGACTTCGTCGCCCTTCTGAAAAACTATCTCGTAGTTCTTAACCGTTTTGGTAGGCGCGACGTGAACTTCGTAAATCTTGTCGTCGATCTTTACCATCAAGTGAGAGCCCATGCCGCCACTGATGGGGCACTCTCGGTCTTTGACTTCCTCCACGATGCCTTTGAATTTAGCCTCTTTTGAGACGTCATATTTGGGCACGTCTGCGTTCTGCTCAGACTTCGGAGACGCGAAAACAGGCAAGGTTGCTGCGCTCAACGCGAGCGCCAGGATCACCGCTGGCCAGGCCTTCATGGTCGTTTCTCCTTCCCGTCAGGTCCGACACACAGTCCCTGGCTTCTAGCTGGATTATGACGCGCTGAATGCCAGCGCAATGTGATTTTGGTCACGTGTGGATGTGAGCCAGGTCATAAGCGCGAGAACCGGGTGCTGGAAGCATCTGTCGCCAGCGCCGCTCACCGGGAATCAGCTGCGGACTTGGCCAGGAGGCGCTCGGCGCGGGCGCGGGTCACGTTGATTACCGAAGCATCCGCGATGATTCGCTTGAGAATGGGTGCGATAGCCTGTAACTCCTCTAGGCTGTTAAGTTTGGCCGCCTCCTCCATTCTCTTCAATTCTTCGTCCAGCGCCAGCTTCTGGTACTTGTGCTCGAATTGCAGTCGCTGTCCAAATTCCAGTGTGCTGGAGATGTTCTGAAACAATGTTGTGAGCAGTTGGACTGGCTGATTGGTGGTGTAGTTGTAGGTAGCCCGGGTACTGCGTTGCGGGTCTTTGTACGACAGCGTCTTGGTCCCGGTGTTCGCCACAGCATGCTTGCTGTAATCGATGTCGCCCGTGAAATAGCGAGCCCGGGCGGCCAAGTCAAAAATGCGAGCGCGATTCGGAGCGGAAATCGTGAAGTCATAATGGAAAGATTCGTCCGACTCGGTCCCATCTTTCTCTTCGCCGCCAGAAATGTAAGAAGCCTGGCCGGTAGATTCCACGGCAATTGAGTAGTGGTCCGGTGTGGAACCCGGAAAATCGAGTGTAAATGTGACCGTGGCCTGCTGTTGGCAGCGCGCATCGTGAGGGAGCAACGAAAGCAGCAGGAGACAGAGCAGCAAGCAGGTCTGCCGCCGAAATGTCCTCAGCCTGTTCGGGGTTCCCATGCCGGAAACATTATGCCAAAAGCGTCGACGGATGGGATTCGGACGACAATGCTGCTGTGACCGCCAAGGAATCTGCTCCGAGTTCCTCAAACTCTTGCCGCGCGTTGGCGCTCCAGGGTAGCTGCCGTGTGCAGGTGGCAGATGGCGATGGCCAGGGCATCGGCAGCATCGGGGGAATCGGGAGGCGCTTCCAGATTAAGCAGGCGCCCGACCATCTCCTGCACTTGCTGCTTCTCCGCCTTGCCGTAGCCTACTACCGCCGACTTGATGGAAAGCGGCGAGTACTCGGCCACCTCCAGCCCTGCTGAAGAAGCCGCCAGCATGGCGACGCCGCGCACTTGCCCGAGCTTGAGTGCCGATTTGACATTCACAGCGTAGAAAACATCTTCAATGGCGACGTTTTCGGGCTGGTGTTCACGAATGATCTTGGAGAGGCTATGGAAAACGAGCGAGAGGCGATGCGGCAGCGAATCATGGGGAGAAAGCGTGATCGCCCCGTACGTGCGGCAATGGAGGCCGCCGTCGGCGGCAAGTTCAACCACCCCATAGCCGGTGTGCTCGGTACCGCAGTCAATTCCCAGGACACGCACGGTGCAAGTTTACCTCAGCAGAAAAGCGAACGACGTGCCTTGGTGAATTCGGGCCGAGCTGCTCTCGGTTGGACAGGGCGGGGGTGCCTGACCCGACGTGTGCAGTGGCGCGGGACGAGGCAGGCGGAAGGGGTTTAATGGTAACCTAATTGTTCCGACCACGTTTCCAGTTTCGCATGTCGCCCCTGGGACGAGAGTGCGGGACTACACGGAAGCGGATTGGTGATCCACGGGTAAACTCATATTTCATAACAGGAGCAGCCCATGAAAGTCGGAATCCTTACTGGCGGTGGAGATTGTCCCGGCCTGAACGCCGTGATCCGGGCGGTAGTGCGCAAGGGCGTTTTTCACTACGAGGACGAATTCGTCGGTTTCATGGAGGGCTGGCGCGGGCTGCTGGAAGACAAGACCATGGCGCTGGATCTTTCGACGGTAGGCGGCATCCTGCCTCGCGGCGGCACCATCCTGCGCACCTCGCGCACCAATCCCGCCAAGCACGGCGAAGGACTACAGAAGTGCATAGACGCCCTGAAAAAGCACAGTTGCGACGCCCTGGTGGCGATTGGCGGCGATGACACCTTAGGGGTCGCCCAGAAATTGCATCAGAAGGGCGTCAAAGTAGTTGGAGTCCCAAAAACAATTGACAACGACTTGGCCGGCACCGACTTCACTTTCGGTTTCGACACTGCCGTCAACATCGCCACCGGCGCCATCGACCGCGTACACACCACCGCCGAGGCCCACAACCGGGTAATCGTGGTGGAAGTCATGGGCCGCGATTCCGGATGGATCGCCCTTTACAGTGGCATCGCCGGAGGCGCCGATGTCATCCTCATCCCGGAACGCCCCTTCGATATTGAAGAGGTAGCCGAGTTGATCCGGCAACGTCACGCTCGCGGACGCTATTTCAGCATCGTCGTAGCGGCCGAAGGCGCCAAGTTTGCCACGGATATCGAACTACACGACGGTGCCCCGATCGTGCAGGATGTCAGCAAAGACGAGTTCGGCCACCTGCGCCTGGGCGGCATTGGTAACGTGCTGGCGCGCGAGATCGAAAAGCGTACCGGATTTGAGACCCGCTCGGTTGTGCTCGGCCACATCCA
>DASQIH010000019.1:0-8833 GCA_035631655.1 Terriglobales bacterium | reverse complement strand
ATTCCGACGGTGACTTCATAATGCACTTCCTCCAATCCCTTTCAGGATATCTTGGGAATCTTGCTTGAATTGCGCACCCAATCGCGCAGTTTTTGCTCATCGCCTGGTTTGAGTGTGATCCAAAGCGGCGCTCCGTCGTTGAGCCGACGCGCCACGATGATCCCGCGTTCGATCCAATAGTAGACCACGTCAGCGCTTACCCCGAACTGTTGGGCTACTTGTGGAACGGTCAGCTCCTCCGGCTTTTTGAGCGTGGCCGGCGGGATCCGATAGCGCCAACGGATCCACTGGATAATTTTCGTGGTGTACGGCTTACCCTTGGCACTGTTGTAACCTTCTCGATTGAGCTGAGCCGCGACCTGCACATCGGGCAAGCTTTGAGCCAGTTCCCGGACTCGCATGACCACCGCCGCAGGGTAACGCACCAGATCGGCGATGTTAGGCGGAAGCTGTATGCAGCGGTCAGTGCAGGCTCCGCCCTGCCAGCGAATATGCGCCAAGAGCTGCTTAGGTACAGCTGCCTTCTCTACCGTAATGTCCTTGATCAACAGTCGCAACATCCGCTTGCGATCTTTGGCCTGCGTCGTGGGAGCATGCCAGAGACGGGGCAAGTCTCGGGCGAGAGCCAGTACTTTCTCCTTCTGCTCGGGTGTGGCCACGCGCGCTTTTTGATGCTGCAACTCGGCAGCTTGCTTCTTGAGGTCCTCCAACTGAAGCAGCGCGTCATTCCAGCGGCGCTCCAGGGTGCTGGCTACCAGGCGATTGGAGGGATCGACCTCCTGGTATCTCCGTTCGGCCAGCGCGGCTTCGTACTCGGCCCGTTCCAGTCGCATCTGCCATTGGCGCAGGATCGCCTGATCGTGCGTTTCCAGTTCTCGCAAGGCCGCCAGAGCGAGCTCTAGTTCCGCTGGCTGCAAGGCCTGCAATACTTCCTCGACAATGACCGCATCGAGTACATCGCAACGAAAGCTCATGCAGTCTTTGGTGGCGAGCGCTTGGTGATGTAACCAGTTGCACAGATACGTAGGATAAATGCCACCGTTGCCCCGGTAGCGAACGGTCAAAGCCCGGCCACAGTGACCGCAGAGCAGCAACCCTTGCAGTAAAGCCAAGCCTTCGCGTGCCGGGCCATTTAGCACAGTTCCCTCGCCATTGGTACGGTTCTGCTGCAAGCGCTGCTTGTTGGCAAAAAACTCTTCCGCCGTAATATACCCTTCGTGATGCTCCGGCAAGCGGACCCGCCAGTCGGGCATGGCCACCGCCTGCATCCGTTTTCGAACTTCGCCCTGGGCGCTGATCTGCAAGCGATACTGATAGCGACCGAACACATACATCCCCGCATAGGATGGGTTCTTGAGTATACCCAGCACACGACTGTGGGTCAGCCGACCCCAGATCAGCTTGCCATCCCAGGCCCCACCATAGGCCCGCTTGGGAAAGCGTAATCCGCGGGCGGTGAACTGTTGCACCACGGCAAAGGCACTCCCGGTTTCGCGAAATAGGCGCAACACCAGGGCCACAGCCCCGCGTACTTCTTCATCCGGATCCAGGATAATGCGGTCTTGCTCGTCGTAGCGAAGCCCGACCGGCAGGGGAAAGTGCAACTCTCCCTTTTTGGCTTTGTTGAGCTTCCCCCCTTGCAGGCGCTGGCGGAGGAAATGCAGCTCGGCCTGAGCCATGGTCCCCTTTAATCCCAACAGAAGTCCGTCATTAAAATCGGAGGGATCGTAACAGCCGTCCTCATCAATGACCAGAGTTTGAGTGAGGGAACACAACTGCAACAGACGATGCCAGTCCAGGTCAGAGCGCGAAAGTCGGGAGGCTTCCAAGGCCAGCACCGCGCCCACTTGACCCATGGAGACATCGGCCACCAAGGTCTTGAAGTCTTCCCGTTCCGTCATCTGCGATCCCGACTTACCCAAGTCGCGATCCAAGGTGCGGATGGAGGCTTCACTCCAGCCTAGTTCACGCGCCTTCTCGCGCAGCGCATACTGACGTTCCGTGCTCTCCTGATGGTGGAGCACTTGGCCGGGCGTCGACTGACGCAGGTAGACATAGGCGGATTTGCTGCGGTGCTGGTCGGTGATTTTGGGGTTCATGGGCGGCCTCCGCGAATTCGCCGTCGAGCCAAGCGGAGAGCATAGTCGCCAGCAGCAGTCCACCCCGTTTCAGATCGAAAGCAACCAAGGATGGGGCAGGGGCTGGGTGGCTCATAGAAATAGCTCAGAGCCGCTCGCGGCGGCATAACAGTTCGCGATTGATAGCGCAGATCTCGTCCACGATCTGACGGAGCCGATGGTAGTGCGCCAGATATTCGGAGGTCTGGCGGTAATAGTCCTGGGGGATGTAATCCATTTGCGGTCGCTGTCCATAGTGACTGACCGAGAGGTAGTACTTGGGGCCGTGACCGCGGCCGCGGGCGCACTTGCATCCCGGCTTGCCGCAGGGTTTGTAGCGCTCGATGAGGGAACCGCGCAACAGACGATCGAGGGGCGGCAGCCGCCGCAGTAGCTGCCGACGACGTCGGCGCAAAGCAATAGAGGGCTGTCTGCGCAATTGAAGGCGCATAATTGTCAGACCATCTATATAACTGGTCTGCTAATAAATCCAATCGTTTCATTTGTCAACCTCCTTGGGGGCGCTCTTGGGTAACTCTCTTGATGACCGCGAACCGAGCTGTTCCAGCAGGGTGACCAGTTCCAACAACAACTCCGCATTCAATCGCGGAAGCGGCAAATCGAGCGAGGAGCCAGGGTCGAGATCGGCCCAATTGGTCCACTCGCGTGCGATGCTGAAAGTTCCGTGCTCCGATCCTCGGAGAATTAGAGTGTCAACCCCGGCTAGGCACCGTTTCTTCACTACTGGGAAGCTTTTGCCACGCAATGGGTGGAAAGGATGCCGGATCTCGGCCCACCCCAAAGGCTCACTGCGTTGATGTGCAGTTTGCGCTGATTGTCCCCGTCCTCGAGGATAAGATCGTGCAGAAAGCGGCGGTTGACCTATTAAATGCCATCTACGAGCAGGATTTTCTCGATTGCTCGTACGGGTTTCGACCCGGACGCGGGCAACACCAAGCACTGGATGAAGTGGGGCGGGTCATCTGCACCCGGCCCATAGGGTGGATTCTGGAGATTGACATCCGCTCATACTTCGACTCGATTGTGAGATCGGCTCTGGTTGAGATGATAGAGAAGCGTGTGATCGACGGAAGCGTGCTCCGCCTGATCGGAAAATGGATCCAAGTCGGAGTCATCGAGGACGGCAGACTACTCGTGAGCGAAACAGGTACAGGACAGGGGCAACCCATCAGTCCGCTCCTGGCCAATATATTCCTGCACTACATTCTCGATGAGTGGTTCGAGAACGAAGTGAAGCCCCGGTTAAAAGGGGAAGCCTACGAGATCCGCTTTGCTGATGATGCCATCTTGTGCTTCCAGCACAAGGAGGACGCAGAAAAGGTGCTGGCTGTCTTGCCGAAGCGATTCGAGAAATACGGTTTGACACTGCACCCGGAGAAGACGCGGTTGATTGAATTCGGGCGATATGCAGCCAAGAACGCGAGGAAGCAGGGAAAGAAACCTGCGACCTTCAATTTTCTGGGCTTTGTGCACATATGCGCCCGCAGCCGACAGGGGAGGTTCACAGTGCACGTGAAGACCATTGCCAAGCGGCTTGGTAGAGGGCTGAAGGCAATCTGGGAATGGTGCAAACAGCACCGGCACGATGCTGTGAACGAGCAGCAGAAAACCCTGAACGCCAAGCTCCGCGGCCATTACCAGTACTACGGACGACGCACGAACTACCGCGCTATTCGGCAGTTCTATCAGAGAGTCCGTTGCATCTGGCGGGAATGGCTGAGCCGCCGGACACGTGGACAGCAGCTGACGTGGGAAAGGTTTGCAGAAATCCTACGTCAGTACCCGCTGCTGCTACCTCGGATCACACAGCCCTGGGCGGGAGCGGGGAGTCACGCCTGAAGAACCCACTGCGGGAAATCCGCACGGTGGGGTCCGTGAGGGGGGAGATCCCCGATGAGCCATGGTGGACTTAAACGGGCACGAAGCTGGAAACGGCGGATACAGCCAAAGGAAGCCTACAGCTCACCGGGACTCCTCTACTCGGAAGCTTGTGCGCAGACATCTGATTTCATCAAGTGCGCCATATCCGTTCCCGGAACTTGACGGTTTTTATGGGGGCGTAACTTTGGTAACAACCGGACAAGATGTCAAACCTCCGGGGACACCGGCTAACTCAGGCACTCCCTATCACTTGGGAAACAATGTGCAGTTACGCATTCAGGACAGATTGTCCGCATCTACAGAAGTACCGCTTCCTAACTAGTTGAAGTCAAAGACCCCCATTTTGGCTACGCTCCTGCGTATTGAAATCGTGACATTGTGTCGGTCGCCGCACCGTGCGGAGGCGGGACAGTAGCCGACACCTGGAAAGTTGACACATGAAGAGAACATCGGTGCTGACCTTTGCTTTATTCCTGATGTTTGTAGTGCAATCTGCCCACGCGCAACGTCCGAATAGGCATGGCAAGATCTCCGGCGATCTTGCAAACGTAAAGGCGTCTGGCACGCTGGATGTAATTGTCCAGTACAAGGCGGCACCGAAAACCCCTAACTATGATCGTGTGGCAAGCTTAGGTGGGGTCAAGAAGAGCAAGATGCATTTAATAAAGGCAGCGGCATTCAAGGTCCCCGCGAGTGCTCTCGCCGAGTTGGCCGCGGATCCTGATGTGGTTTATGTCAGCCCCGACCGCCCGCTGCACACCACGGCTGATTCCTCCCAAACGCTGGATTATTACCCATTAGCAGTGAATGCCCAAGTCGCGTCGGGATACGGTTACGACGGTACGGGTATTGCAGTGGCTGTGATTGACAGTGGAATCATCGACATTCCCGATCTACACGGGCAGAATTACCGGGTCATCTTCAACCAGAACTTCGTAGGTGGAACTTCAGGAAGCGCCAACGATGTATATGGTCACGGCAGCCACGTAGCGGGGATCATTGGTGGAAACGGCAATCAGTCCACCGGTTCAAACTACTTCTATACTTTCAAAGGCATCGCTCCCAACGTAAACCTGATCAACTTGCGCGTGCTTGACCAGAACGGGGTTGGTACTGACAGTCAGGTCATCTCAGCCATTCAAATGGCGGTCCAGTTAAAGAATAAGTACAACATCCGTGTCATCAACTTGTCGCTGGGGCGTCCGGTACACGAGAGCTACACGGTCGACCCGCTGTGCCAAGCTGTCGAAGCAGCGTGGAAGGCTGGGATTGTGGTCGTCGTTGCCGCCGGGAATTATGGGCGTGACAACTCGGTCGGCGAGCAAGGCTACGGAACTATCACGGCTCCGGGCAACGATCCCTACGCGATCACGGTGGGCGCCATGAGGACTATGGGGACATCGAGCCGCGCAGATGATCTGATCGCGAGCTACAGTTCCAAGGGGCCTACCGGCATCGATCACATCCTCAAGCCCGACTTGGTCGCGCCAGGTAACCGCATGATTGCTCTCTACACGGCCGGCTTGACCCTGAGCAAACTGTATCCTGGCAACGAGATTCCTTATTCGCTGTATCAGACCAACGGCAACAGTACATCTTCTTCGACGTACTACCGCTTGAGCGGTACGAGCATGGCGGCTGCCGTAGTTAGCGGCGGGGTCGCTGACCTACTCCAGGCTCAACCGCAGCTCACGCCAGATCAAGTCAAAGCCCGATTGATGAAAACCGCGCACAAAAACTTTCCCTATTCGAGCAGTACGACCGACCCGTCGACGGGAGTCATGTACACGGATTATTACGATGCTTTCACCGTCGGGGCAGGGTACATCGACCTCCAGGCGGCGCTAAACAATACCGATGTTGTGCCGACCGGCTACACGGCACTGTCTCCAGCGGTTTCCTTCAATTCAACCACCCAGACAGTGAACTTTATTTCTGACTCGTCTGCGGTGTGGGGGAACTCGGCCGTATGGGGAAACTCGGCTGTTTGGGGTAATTCTGCCGTTTGGGGCAATAGCGCAGTTTGGGGAAATAGTGCAGTTTGGGGCAACAGCAACAACACCGGATTCAGTGCAGTCTGGGGTAACAGCGCAGTTTGGGGCAACAGCACGGTAGGAAGTTCAAGCACTGAAGCCCTTTCTGTGGCCATTGACGGTGAGAATTAATTTGAAATCAGGCGGGTCCACTACTGGCTGTCACTGCGCTGTTAAACGCCAGTGAACACCGCAAGAAACGAAACTCGACGAGGCAGTCCACGCCCCTTGGAAGTTGTTTCCGAGCCCAAACGCTGAACAATCAGCGGTTGATTGTGCGATTCGCTCATCACCAGAGTGAGATCACTAGTGAAGCTTTAGGCTTAACTTTCTGTCAGTGGTCGCCGAAATCGTCGGCGAAAGGCGGCGTAAGGCCGGTATAGTCGCCTATTCGTTTGGCGTCATACGGCGAGTTGAGTCCTCCGTCGGCGACGCTGTTGGTGTTGTAACCGACGGAATCGAATTTGCCGAAAGTTTGCACGATTTGCTTGGCGTGGTTCACCTCGATGACGCGGTGGTTGTATTGATCGCTGATTAGTGTGTGACCGCTCCTCAGTCGCACGGCACGCGTGGGCAGTGGGCCGGTGCCTCGCGGCAGGTTACAGCTTGCACCGGTACAGGTGAAGTATTCCCACACAACGTTCTTATTTTGATCAATCTCAACGATCCGGGCGTGATTCGAATCCGTGATGAGCGTGTGGCCATTCTCGAGCCGACTGGCGAAGGCGACACCGCTGACCGGTTCGTTGATATTCGGGTCACCGCTCCCGAATTGCCAGACAATCTTTTTGGTACGCGTGACCTCTATGGCGCGGTTGTTATTTTCGTCGCAGATAAGAATGTGGCCGTTCTCCAGAAGCTCGGCGCAGTTCGGGTTGTTGAGCTGATTGGGACCGTTGCCGGAGACGCCCGTGGTGCCATATTGCCAAACGATTCCCTTGGTTGCGACATCGACTTCAATGATTCGCTCGTTCGCCTGATCTGTGATTAGCACGTGGCGATTGGGAAGCCAAGTGTTTTGTACGGGAACATTGAGCTGATCGGGGCCACTACCAGCGACGCCAAACTGCCCATATTGCCAAACAATGTTTCCAGCGCGATCGACCAATATCACGCGGTTGTCGGGGCAGCCGCTGGGATTGGTGCAGTTGGGCGCTTCGAACTGACCGCCGGGAGTGCCGGTGCCGGCCATCAGCGTCAGCGTGCCGACGCGCTGCGCATCATTGGTCCCGATGATCGACGCGGGTGAGAAGTCGGTCGGACCCAATCCAAAATGCCAGACAATGTTCCCGCGGCGGTCGACTTCAATCACACGATTGTTGAATTGGTCGGCTATGAGGGTATTGCTACGAGAGTTGAATTCGCTATCCTGAGATGTGCCTGAAAGGCAGCCAACGATTAAGATTCCCAGGACGCACGAGGATTTCAGCAAGCTGGTTTGCAGTCTCATACACACCTCCGGCTGAGGACGATGTACACAGGTAAACAGCCGTGCTGACCGGGCTTGTCACGGATTCGTAAAAAGAATGTCACTTATTTTGCGCTGGGCGCATGAGCATCCTCCGTAACTAGCGATAAATTACCATATACTCATTGACCTTCTCGCTCGCGCGGCGCCATGCCCGCACGCCCCACTCACCCGTACGCACGCCTACGCGCACACCACCTATCGCCCGCGCGCACCCCTATGCTGCTCTTCACCGGCAGGGCGCACGAGCAAAGAACCTGGGCGTACGAGTGAGCAATCCGGACTGTTGAGTGTCGTGTACCTTCGCACAGAGGGGGGCGCGTTTTGAGGGTCACTTTCCCTTCTCCCGGTCCTCGTTTGACGGGAGAAGGGAAAGAGCACCCCTTAGAGCCCCCCTCTGTATGAATGAAGTCGTGCTGTGTTTTAGTGGGTCTGGTGAGAGAGAGCGCGGGCGAGTGGGCGGATGGGCGCGTTGATGAGTGTAATCGGGATTTCTCGTCAATCATCTGGTGTACGGAGCACCACAACCACTGCAAGCCGCTCCCTTTTTGCCTTGCCACACTCGTTTCGTGCCGCAGCGGTCACAGATGAGCAACTTGTTTATGGACGCTCCGCACTTCTGGCACGAGTATTTGCGCCTGCCGCCTCTCGCCGTTTTCTCGATGCGTTCACCGCATAGAGGACATGCTTTTTGGTCGTGTCTCATGGGTTCGGGGTCAGATGAGTGCAATCGGGATATTTCAACAGTTGAACCGAGGACTGAGGCTGGTGCTTAGTCCTCGTACCCCGTGGTATCGCATCGCACAGGCTTTTTGCTTATCGGTTCGAATCGCTTTTCGGGAACATTGACTCGCCACGCCAGACGTGCTTTGACAAAGCGCTTTCTGCCACGTTGGTTATCAGCCAACCCGATTACATGGCGTTGAGCAGAACAGCGGTCTCTTAACCGCTGGGGCCGCCGCGATCGTGCACAATACCCAAGCGGGCGTGCTCGTTACCCTGCAATCTGAAGCGTCATTCCCGGTAACACCGGTCTTCTCTGGCAATGGCACTGCTTCAATTTCATGTGACAGCACGTCACTAATCTCCGGGCAGCTAGAGGGAGTTACAAACACGTATCATGTGACGAAATTTGTCGAAGGTCGTTTTAGTTTGGGCTTCATAACGCGTGGGAATTATCGGCTTAAGAAATCCGTCACGCGCGTATCAACTCACGCATTTTCATACTGCCGCCGCGGTGCTAATCTTCTTCATCGCCGGTCTCCTTTATCTCTTGTGCTTTAAGCACGTCCATAACTTGGGAGCCTACAGCA
>DASQIH010000018.1:0-6133 GCA_035631655.1 Terriglobales bacterium | reverse complement strand
GGTCAGCCGCGAAGATGCGCAAGTTGCGAGAGCACCTTGTGATTCTGTGTCAATCGTATATGACTGCCGTGACCAGCAGTCGCTCGTAAAGAATCGCCGACCGCGCGGTTTCAATTCTCGAATAGCGATGAGCGCGTCTGTGCCATTGGTGCCGGGCAAGCGCAGATCCATCAGGGTGATGCCGGGGCGATGGCGCCGGGATTCTGCCATGGCCTCCTCGGCATTTCGCAGAGGTAATGACGGGTTTGGCGCGATGGAGGAGGCCACGGGAACGGATGATTTTCATTCTCTGCGGTGCAGCGGGTCTAAGAATCGGCGAGGTGCTGGGTATCGAAATCGATAAGCACATTTCGTCCGACTTCCTGACCCTTTACATCAAACAGAAGGTTCGTCACGGGAAGGTCGAGCAACGGCTCAAAACGGCCAACGGCTTTCGTCAGGTCGATTTGCATCCGGCGATTGCCGAGCTGCTCAAACAGTACGTTGACGAACGGAAAGCAGGTTTCCTCTTCCGCACTCGAATGGGGAAACCACTCTCGCCGACGAACATCATCCGGCGCCATCTGCATAGGGCGCTGGAGCAACTCAAGTACGTTAATCCGTACACTGGCACGCATAAAGCGGGCAACCATGCGTTCCGGCGTTTTCGGAACACGTACCTGCGGAATTACACGGAATGCCCTGAGGGCCTGTACAAGTACTGGATGGGCCACGCGGGGAAGGACATGAGCGACCTCTACGACAAGATCAAAGAGGACGTTGCGCTCCGCAGGAAATGGGCAGAACGGTGCGAATTCGGGTTCGAGTTGCCCTCAGTTGTACCGAATGTACCGAAAACCGCCGAAAAACGGAGGCCGCGGAAGCGGCATAAACCATTGAGGCTCAGAGAGAAAGAATGGTCGGGGAGAGAGGATTTGAACCTCCGACCCCCTGGTCCCGAAACAAAGAACTTTCAGAAAAACGTTTGTTTTCAATCCATGTGAGTGGTGCTTCAGCCGTGTTAACTCACGTATTTCTTGCTCGCGGCTTCTATTCATTTTGTTATGGGTGCCCCGGAATGGGTGCCCCAAGCTAGGGGATCATTCCCTGCCGCTCAAGCTCACGCCAACTCCGGCGCCCGGAGGGCTGGGACATGGCAGCGCTTATTGAAGTGTTCCTTTCCTTTGGCTTCGATAAATCGCATGCTAGTTCCGGCGGCATTGACTGCGACCTGTTCTGATAGAACGATTGAACTGGGCGAGTATTTTTTCCGTGGTACGTCTTGGCGCCAGCTGGGCTAGCCATTCTTCGGACTCCTTTCGAGTCGGCACCGCCTCGTGAGAGCTTTTGCGGGATCAACAATTGACGAATTCATGTGGGCAGGGTGCGGAACGCGGCTTCGACGCGGGCCTACGCCAGCAATGGTCAGGGCGCGGTGCTCCGGCGCTCGATCAAACCATGGCTATGACCGCGATCATCTTGCTCTGCAACCTGATCTGGAGGTTCGGCTTGACAGCTACATCTGAGCGGTGCATCGTATCAGCGTTCTGGGTTTCCGTCTTCAGCAAGAGGGTTTCTGTAGAGCTGTACGGGCGGCGGCTTTAGCCCGACAATGGCGCTCCTCGGCCTCACCTGATCGGTCTCATCGCGGCCATTCACCAACAATAAAGGGGATCTTTGCAATTATTACTCTCGTGAAATTCACTTTCGGTCCGCTCTTGTCCCCATATCTTGTGCCCTGCTTTCTTAGAGTGTACCCGAAAGTATTCGTTCCGTTCAGCGTAATAGCGGTCGATCGCGCCCTTTGCCACTTCAACGGAACAGTAATCGCTGTTGTGTATGATCGCGCGAGCCATTCCACTGAAAACCGACTCGATAACATTGAGGAATTGGGCCCCTACTGGTAATGGGGCAGTCTTGACAACCGGATATCCCTCGTCGAACGCCTCGTCATTTCGCTGTTTGACATGCATAGCGAAATCTTGAGAAACATGCCACGAGGCCGCGTCCCATGAGAGATATATGGTCGTGCAGTTGCGATACTGAATACGCAATAGATCCATAATCTTGATCATCTCCTGGGTGTTCTTCCTGTCCGAGTAGAAGTGTGTCACTTGGTTGCGGGATAGTTCCAAAGCAGCCGTAATAATCAGACAGCCTTTGGACTTCTGTCGCTGTGGCACCGTGTAGTCCTCCCCTGGAGCGACGCGCTTCCGGCCTCCTCTCTTCTTCACCGCAAACGGACCGAATTCGTCGATCGAGAAGAAGGCTTCGTCACTTTTCAGTTCCGAGAGGATCTTAACGATCATCTCGACCTTGGCCTGATAATTCGGGTCCCTGCTGGTCAGCACGACGCGCGCCTTCCGCCACTTGAATCCGGTGTCTTTGATGATCGCAATGATCAAATCACGTGAGATCGACTGCCCGTGTTCGCGTAAGATCCTTTGCAGATCGGTGAGTTTCCAGGTCGTTCGATTGATCCCGTGTACCGAGGGCGGTGAGTGGAGCAGTGCAAAGACGGTTTGTCTAATTCGCTCGTCTTGAGACTTCCTATGGGGGTTCATTCTCTTGGCGAAGAGCGCTACCGTGGATCCATGCCGATATCGTTCCCAGTAACTGCGCGTTGACCTTTTAGAGAGATGGAGAAACGAACGAACCAGGGAACACTTAATCCCTCGCTCAAGGGAGAGAACTGCCATCGCCTTTTTCCGCTGCGGCGACGGCCCGCTGCGCATACCGTTCACTAATTGGTCCAACTTGGTAACGTGGCCGAGTTCCTTTTCTAGTGCGGAGCGCGAAATGGCACCTTGCTGAACTGCCCTCATCCACTCAAAGGCTTCGTTTCGCTTGGTGTCCGGCTTGATGCGGCGCAAGGAGGACACTAAGGCATAAAGGACAGTCTTGCCCCCGCTGTAACCTGCCTTCCGGACTTGGCGAAGGATCTCGAAGGAGGGCAGGTCAGCCTCCTTTTCAAGGGTGTCGCTTATGATTTTCCGGAAGCCCTCAACGACGCTTGGCCTGCCGATTCGCCGCTTCCTTCTCTCGGCGCTGTCATTGAAATCCTCAATCGGTGCCTCCCCTGCAACGCGCTGGATGGAGCTGGGCGAGACTCCCGTCAGACGGGCAACCTCGGCTCGCTTGTGACCGGCCTTGAGCAAGATTCCGACTTCGTGGCGCTTTAACAATCCCAACATTCTTATTGCTTATTGCCTCCGCTAGCTATTTATAGTGGCGGCCAGTTGTTGCGGATCACGGCTCGAGCGCACCCAGAAAGAATTGACTGGTTGGCGCGATCGCAAAAAGGAAGGGTGGGGGGCGAGACCCGGCATTGGGGTCGTGCGTTTGCGCCATCATCGCTCGGCGTCCGCGTGATTAACCCACGTCGTTCCAGAGCCAGTATCTTCAGATGTGCGCTCGGCGGCGTTACCTGGAAGAAACGGGCCATCCCCGCCTCAGCCGGCGGGCGCCCGGGTAACGTAGTGTAATGGTGGATGAAGGCGAGAAACTGGCCTTGTCGCGATGTGTACGGCACTTTCATTCCGGTTCTTCTTCCAACGCTTCAATGGCGAGAATGAATCGCATCGAATGATTTCTTCAATCTTCGTCCGGCTGGGATCGCTCAGACCTTTTCCATAACGCGAGTCGTAGTGCTGGCAGTAATCGCCCGCCAGCTTGTAGCTAAGATCCGGAGAATCCAGATGCCAGAGATAAATGATCACTCCATGCTCGGCCAGCATGAGGTTCCAGTTGTGGGCATGGGGCGTTTCCGCCCGATCGGAAAGCAAGCCAGCTAGGATTCCAAATCGTCGAAGCTCTGGCGGCTTAAGTCCCGAGTTTCTGGGGAGCGGCCAAACAGCCACGTTCGGGGTTACTTCCACCAGATGAAAACTTTACATTCCTTCTAATTCTCTAATTCCTTCTCAATTGTATCGAAGCTGTACGGAAAGCGCGGGAACGGCGCAGAAGGAATCGAGCTGAAAAACGTCAACGGAAGAACTTACACAGCACGACGGCACTCGAAAGCACATCGAAGTACCTATAGTCCACGTTAATCGATTATCGATTGTAAGTCGATTGCAGATCGCGACAGTTTCAGCACTTGCACGCCTTGTCTCGGGTATCTCTCGGCTGTGCAAATCGTTGGCAATTTCGTGAGCAGGGCCGACTGCCGTGGAGGATTCTACTTCCGCTTAACAGAACTACGCCTCGCTCGCGCCAAATATTGCTGATCGAGTGCTTGGCGTATCAGCGTCTTGATTACCGCTTGTCGACTGATATTCAACTCTTTGGCAGCCGTATCCAGTTCTTCCAGCATGCCCGGAGCTAGATCAACGTTCACCCTTTGTATCGGACCCATCATGCGCCCAGCATTGGTGAAGAATCGTGATACATCCTGGCCTTCGTCGGCAAGGCGGGCGATGGCTTCCGCCGATATTGGTTTCCGACGTCTACGAGTGTTCTTCATAAAGTCGCTGCTCCTGCTTGGTCGCCTTCCAAAGAGTCACGAGGTGGTAGTACTCGCCTTCGTTGTCCTCCCGTACTTCGAAAATAACGGCGTACAACTGATCACCCACCCAACCGATTGCGCGGTACTGTTCAGGCAAGTCCGAGCGCTGGTCAAGGTAGTATGGGCGCGAGAAGATTTCTTGTGCCTCTTCGAATCCGATGCCCCTTTTCGGGTTTGCTCGTAAGCGTCCGCTTTTCCGCTCATCGAAATGAAACCGCATTGGGTATAACAGTTATACCACATTGAGCAGAGAGTAGGGGGAAGACCTAGGCTATTGCCCGCCTGTTTCGGGCGGAGACGAAAAGCTTTCTGCTCTGGGTGCCCCGACCTCACATCTCACTCGCTCGTGGCTAACTTGCTGAGTGCGTGAAGCTTTCTCTGGGGCACCCATAACATAAGCGCCAAGGGCTCGATTGTGCTGCCAACCAAAAATGTAAGTCCTTGAAAAGAATCTCACCGTGAGCAATGGTCTTGAGGGAGCGACCCCCTGGTCTCGATCCAGGGGATCAAATGGGAGCCCTTTTTGGGTGCCCCAGCAGGAAGCGAAAATTGCAAGTTGTTGATGCGCGGCCCGAGACATAGGTAACACTTCGTACCGGACACATAGGTGACACTCTTCCCTTGGAGTGTGAGCTCGCAGGGGATGGGGTTTGGGGAAGGGGACAGCGAATCACCGGCCTTTTAGTAACAGTTTGGATTCAGTCCCCTTCCCCATCCATCCTCGTAGAAGCCTACTTCTCTAAGCTCACAACGGAGCTCAGGGGAGGAAGTGCAATGCCGTGGAAGGAGTGTTCGGTTATGGATGAAAGACTGCAGTTTGTGGCTCGGCGGCTCGCGGGTGAACCCATGGCGGAACTGTGCCGGGAGTTCGGGATTTCGCGCAAAACCGGCTACAAGATCTTCGATCGCTACCAGGAATGCGGCGTTCACGGGCTCACAGACCGAAGCCGACGTCCCTATCGTTACGCTAACCAACTTCCGTTTCAGGTGGAGAACTACATCTTGAATGTGAAGCGTGAGCATCCCAGCTGGGGCGCTCGCAAAATCCGCGAGCGCTTGACTCGCAGGTTCTCCGGTATTCCCGTCCCCGCCAAAAGCACCATCCATGCGGTGCTCGATCGCCACGGCCTGGTGGAGCGGCGCGGTCGCGTACGTCGCCGTGCGCAAGGCACGGCCTTATCTCTGGGACAGCGCCCCAATGAGCTCTGGTGTACCGATTACAAAGGCGAGTTCTTGCTGGGCAATCGCCAATACTGTTATCCGCTCACGGTCACCGATCACGCCAGCCGTTTTCTGCTCACTTGTGAAGCGCTTTCTTCTACCCGCGAAGACTACGCTTTCACGGTGTTTGAGCGGCTTTTTCAGGAGCGTGGCCTGCCTGCCAACATCCGCAGCGACAACGGCGTTCCTTTCGCTTCGGCTCACGCCTTGTTCAACTTGAGCAAACTTGCGGTCTGGTGGCTTCGCCTCGGTATTGGCATCGAGCGCATCAAACCAGGTGCTCCCCAACAAAATGGTCGTCACGAGCGCATGCATCTCACCTTGAAGAAAGAAGCCACCAAGCCGGCGGCCGCCAACTTCCTGCAACAGCAGGCCCGCTTCGACAAATTCATTGAGGTCTTCAACCACGAGCGCCCGCACGAAGCT
>DASQIH010000017.1:0-4309 GCA_035631655.1 Terriglobales bacterium | reverse complement strand
CAAATGTCGGACCAAGTGAAATTTCAAGATAGGAGATGACTTATGGACCGAATGTTAGTGGTTGTTTTTGACAATGAAAGCAAAGCATATGAAGGGAAAAAGGCGCTTCTACAACTAGATGGCGAGGGCAGCATCAGCGTCTACGGATACGCCGTCGTTGCGAAAAACTCAGATGGCACTACCACGGTCAAGCAAGGCGACGACTACGGGCCGCTCGGCACTCTTGCCGGCACTGCAGTTGGGAGCTTGATTGGCCTGCTAGGTGGTCCGGTAGGTGTGGCCATTGGGGCGGCCGTAGGGCTCACCGCCGGCGCGACAGTGGACCTGCACAACGCCAGCATCGGCGAGGACTTCATCGACGACGTGAAAAAAGTCTTGTTGCCAAACAGGGTCGCGCTAATCGCGGAAATTGAGGAGGACTGGACGACCCCAGTGGACAATCGTATGGAGGCGATCGGCGGGCTTATATTTCGCCGCGCTCTTTCTGACGTCGAGGACACCCTCCACGAGGAGCACATCGCAGCCATCAAGGCTGACAGGGCGCAAATGAAAGCAGAGCATGCGCAGGCTCGTGCTGACCGCCAAGCAAAACTCCTGGAGAAGATCAACGAGCTCGACTCTAAGTTGCAAGGCTACTTGCAGAAAGCCAAGGAACAGCGGCAAGCTGCCGCGCGTCAGGCACAGATCAAAGTCGACATACTGAAGGCGAAGGCCAAGGTTGCGGCCGCGACGGCCGGAAGGTAGTCGGCGGTGGACGGGTCTTTTCTGGACTAGTCGCTGTCGTTCTCGGCGTCTACCTGTTGGCCAGTTGGCCTAAAGCCAGCACCTACTTCATCGGGATAGCTGATCGGTCTCTGGGCTGTTCTGGTCGGGGTGCTTGAACTCATTTTCGCGAGGGAATCCGGCAAAGATGCGAAGGATCGTGCAGTGCTAATCATCGCTGGAATTGCTGCGATTGCGATTGGCGTCGGCATGATGAGATGGGTCTTCGGTGGTGCCGTGCTAGTCAGTGCAGTCGTTGGTATTGCAGCCGCAGCTCGCGGAGTCAGCTTGATCTTGAGCGGCATTCACGAACGAACCAATCTAGCGGCAAGGGTAAACGCATAGGCACCACAATTCTCTTTCCAACAGAGTTGGGTGGGCGAGGTGGACCATGAACGAACCAGGATCGTCACCAAAAAAACATGACCGCGAGGATGAAAAGAAGCGCCAGGAGCAAAGTCGGCGGCAGTTTCGTTTCGGCATCAGCTACTTGATCACCAGCCTGATTCTCTTGTGGCTGTTCCAGGTGTTTGTTTTGAGTCCGCTGGCCCGAAACACTGAAATTCCTTATAGCGAGTTCAAGAAAAAACTGGCTGATGCTCAGATCGTGAAGGTAACAGTCGGCGAAAGAGGCATCGTTGGTGAGATGAAAAATCCCAAAACGGGTGGATCTCCCTCCGTTGTCCCATTCAATACCATCCCTGCGCCTACCGGCGACCCCAAACTAATTGAAGAGTTGCAAAACGCAAACGTGACCTACCGCTTCGAGCGTCCACCCAATCCCATAGGCGGCCTTTTGCTCTCGTATCTTTTGCCGCTCGCGCTACTCGGCGGTTTCTGGTACATGGCTTACCGGCGAGCGGGCGGGGCTGCCGGCGGAGGACTGGGCGGCATCTTTGGAGTCGGCAAGAGCAAAGCGATCGAGGTTAAGCCCGAGGACGTTACGGTCACCTACAAAGATGTGGGCGGGGCGGATGAAGCCATTGCCGAACTGCAAGAGATCATGCAGTTCTTGAAGACGCCCGAGCAATTCGCCCAACTCGGCGGGCGTATCCCCAAGGGCGTGTTGATTGTTGGGCCCCCGGGCACAGGCAAGACACTACTGGCCAAAGCCACGGCGGGCGAGGCCCAGGTCGCGTTCTTCGAGACCAGTGGATCCGAATTCGTTGAGATGTTCGTTGGCGTGGGCGCAGCACGCGTGCGCGATTTGTTCGAGCAGGCGCGCAAGGCCGCTCCCTCGATCGTTTTCATTGACGAGATTGACGCCATTGGTCAGAGCCGGGGAGGCGTGATGCGCCTGGGCAGCAACGACGAGCGTGAGCAGACTCTTAACCAGTTGCTGGCCGAGATTGACGGCTTCAAAACGGACGCAAGCGCCCCAGTGATCATCATGGCTGCTACCAACCGTCCGGAAGTGCTCGATCCGGCACTCCTGCGCGCGGGCCGCTTTGACCGCCAGATCGCCATCGGCAACCCAGATCTCGTTGGCCGAGCTCAAATCCTGCGAATTCATAGCAAGAATGTAAAGCTGGCGGCAGACTTTGACCTGGAACGGGCTGCCCGGATGACAGCTGGTTTCAGCGGCGCTGATCTGGCGAATGCCATGAATGAGGCGGCATTACTCGCTGCCCGGCACAAGGCCGCGGCAGTTACGTTGAATGATTTCGAGGCTGCCATCGAACGGGTGATTGCGGGTTCCGAGAAAAAGAGTCGAGTGATGAACGAGCAGGAACGAGCTACGGTTGCTTACCACGAGTCTGGCCACGCCCTGGTGGCCGAACTGGTGCCGCATGGTGAGCCGGTCAGCAAGATCAGCATCGTTCCACATAGCCGTGGCGCCCTGGGCTACACGATGCAAATGCCAACCGAAGACCGCTATCTGCTTTCGGTCGACGAACTCAAGGACAGAATCGCCGTTATGTTGGGCGGGCGTGCCGGCGAAATGGTGGAGTTCGCGGTCATCAGCACCGGGGCCAGTGACGACATTATGCGAGCAACTGAGCTGGCCCGCCGCATGGTCACAGAATTTGGCATGAGCGATAAGCTCGGCTCGGTGCGCTACGCAGGTCAACAACTTCAGTACCTGGGTGGATCGGTCGAAGACAACAGCCAGATCAGTCCAGAGACTCGTCAAGTGATCGACGGAGAAGTCCAGCGTCTGGTGACCGAACAGTACGAGCGCGCTCAGGCACTGCTGAAGGACCACCACGCGGCCCTTAAGACATTGGCTCAGCAACTGCTGAAGCAAGAAACGGTAAGCGGTAGTGTCGTGAAAGAGGCACTGGAGAATAGTCCGAGCGAGGATTCTCCTGCCGAGGGCGCCCAATTGCAGAGTCATGCCAAGAGGTGAACGGTTGAGCTAGTGGCGTGGGGCTCCCATCGCCCGCTCCATAAACCGCCGAAAGGGAAAAGTCACGGCCCTCGTGCCGCACTACACCATGTCCGGCGGTACGCTGATCGCTCTCGCGGCTGATGAAATTGTAATGAGGGACCATGCTGTGCTTGGGCCGGTCGATCCCCAAATGGGGCAATATCCGGCTGTGTCACTGTTGAAGACAGTGGACCTAAAATCAAAAGATAAGCTCGATGACGAGACCTTGATCCTTGCGGACCAAGCTAAAAAAGGCCATCACTCAAGTTCAAACAACGGTTCGGGAACTGCTTCATGGCAAGTACCCGGATTCGGTTGTCGACAATCTGGCAGCCATGCTGTCGGAGGGCAGGTGGACACATGATTTCCCGATTACCTTCGAGTACGCCAAAGAGCTGGAACTGCACATAAGCTCCGAGATGCCGCCGCAGGTCTTGGAACTGATGGCGCTCTATCCCCAACCGGTGCGCCATTACCCCACCGTCGAGTACCTGCCGGGAAGGCGTGTTGCTGAACGAAAGATTGAGCTAGGAGAATCCGGTGCGGAGTGGTAAACGAGGAGCAAATCCGTAGGAGCGTTTCGCTGAAGCTGATGTGCGTCCCGAGAAACGGAGGAAAACAGCGTGGGGGCTATGATCCCATTAACCGACGCGTCTCGACGCCCGGTGCATTTTCCCATCATTACGATTTGCATCATCCTCACGAACGTGTTCGTTTTCGTACTCGAACTGACGGGTGGCGATGCCTTCGTGCTCCAGTGGTCGGCGATCCCGGCGAACATCATTGCTGGCCATCACTGGATCACCATTCTGACAGCCATGTTCATGCATGGCAGTTGGTCGCACATCATCGGCAACATGGTGTTCTTGTGGGCCTTTGGTCCCGAGATCGAAGACGCTATGAACCCTTTGCGGTATCTCGCGTTCTACCTTGTCGGCGGGCTGGTCGCTATGGTGGCCCAAGTCGCGGTCAGCCCGAGTTCTACAGTTCCCAACCTGGGCGCGAGTGGGGCGATTGCCCCGGTCATGGGCGCATTTCTGGTGACCTACCCTCGCGATCGGATTCGCACGTTTCTTTTGTTCTTTGTGTTTGTGCGGATTGCTTTCATCCCGTCCGCACTCTTAATTGGCTTTTGGTTTCTCACTCAGCTCTTCAGCACCGGGGCGGTAGCACAAG
>DASQIH010000016.1:0-5361 GCA_035631655.1 Terriglobales bacterium | reverse complement strand
CCACCGTTCGCCGAAGGGTAATCGCCAGATGCGGCGCATTCTCAATCAAGCTGCCAATGCTGCAGCCAGGACCAAAGGAAGCATTTTCGAGATCGTATATCGCCGTCAGGTCACGCGCATGGGACATAATCAAGCCATCGGTGTGATCGCCCATCGGCTTTGCCAGCTGATCTGGATTCTTCTACACCGGAAAGTACGTTATGAGGAACGGGGCCCAGCGGTTACGGAAACGTCGAAGCGAAAGCGCACCGCCAGAATGATCCGGGAACTCCGGGCCCTCGGTTACCGAGTCGAAGCACTGAATCTTCAGACAGCTGCTTCAATGTGAGGGATTTTCGAGCCTGTTGAATGTTCGTTCGCGGTGAGCGCAGAAAAGCAACGAAATTACTCCTCTGGTTCCTTTTTCAACAGCCACAGGATTTTTCGCCAACTGACGTGACTGAACATCTCAGGTTGGTTTTTCTGGCCAAGGTTCAGGCTCCCACCAATTCCTGCCGTTCCAAACATTAACGCAGAGTTGAAATCCGCGACCGCATCCTGCGCATTGCAGATCATGCGAGATAACGTCTCCTCCTGGCCACGGTGGAGTTAACATTTCCTGTAAAGGGAAGTCGGCACGTATCAGGGAAAACCTTCCCTGATTTACTACGTCAATGAGTTGGCGTACAAAGTCGCGATATTCGTCGGGACTGGCAAAAGTGAGTCGTCCGGTAAAACCAGCGCCCTTGGGGCACATGGCCATTTCTATAGTTTGCCATGAAGGTACGATCTCTTTAAGCGGCCAGACATGCCATACAGGATCGGAACCCCATGGCGAGTGCTATCAGGATGTTAGGCCAACTGTCTGCCGGATACCGGTCTGTCGTTCCCATTTTGGCCCGACCGCCCCGTCGGTTGAGATCGTTTTCTGGGTACGTAACCAATGGGCCGTGCTCTGGCGCTAACACGGCCCTCTTGTTGTGGTAACTGTGGGTTTTCAGAGCTTAGCAGAACTGGAGACAACGGCAAGAGGGCTACGCGGGCAAATGGGCCGAGCACAGATGACAAGCTGACGAGTTCGATGCTGCTGTCAGCCTTGCGCGATTGGATGGAGACGATTGGAGAGGGGCACATTGAAAATGCGTGCGGAGGGCAAGCCCCGAACTAGCACTCTTCATGGGCGATGCTTCAGTGCGCCAATTTGCTTTCTCAGTGCATCCAGACACTGCGTTCGCGCTCTGGACATGGCCAGGTAGTCGCGCTTGAGCGTGCTGGTAGGAAGATCCCGGATCGTAGCAAGAAGCTTAGTGGTGTGCATCTCACACAATCGGGCCTGGGTTTCCAAAGCGGCAATAACTCTGGCGATGTGCCCATCGGACGTATGGCCCGTTTCTCCTGCGACTATTTCCCGAAAATCTTCCCTTCTGATTCCAGCGAGATTCCAGAAGTACCATCGTCTAGGTTCTCTCGCAATTCTCCCCATTCCCAGATAGTGGGCCGAAGACGGTGCCACTTTTCCGCTCTCCCAACGGGAAACAGTCATTGCAGAGATATTCAGCATTGCTGCGAAATCGGATTGGGATACCTGTAGCGACTTGCGAAGCGCCTTGATGCTCCTGGACCACGCCGGGATAGAAGTAGCACCCATAACTCGCCCTCTTTAGTCTAGACGGGCGTGACCGTCAACTATGTGACGAACGTCACAGACGTCACAGACTGGAGTGCAAAGGAGGCCGGGGCGACTCGCGTGTGCCCACTGTGCGTGGGTCCCTGCACGCACGCCGCGCTCCAACCCCGACCTTCCATGTACAAAACCGCAGGTCACCCCGGCAAGGATGGAGACCGCCAAGCCCTTGCCGATCTGCCGAGCCTCCGCAAAAGGCTACAAGGTGACCTGCGATGCGAGATAATGAGCACAATTCCGCACTCCTGACTTGCCTTGCAGCGTGCTGGAAGGGTGCTCGCTGGGACCACGACGCCAACTGAGAATCCTCTGGAGGGGCACCACACCGGGAACATCACACCGGGTGTAACTTTCCTCTTCATCTCAGCGGTTTCGATCCGGGTTTCGGTGTCACTCCTGATGAGGCTAGGGGTCGGCCACACCCGGCCAATTTTGTTTATACGTCCGGATGACATTCGATTTCAGTGACACGCCCCTTTTTCTGCCTCTCTAGTCCCATTTTGGCACTTATGGCAGGGAACCTCGTCAGAACGAGCAATGTGGAAATTTGCTCGCGCAAGAGTGTTACTGATACGATGTTGGCACACTTGATGACAAAGCAATCCAAGCAACTCGTGGACGAAGCTCTACTCAGGGCTCACCGAGCGCACACCGGTGTCTATGTCCGTGTCGCCCGACAGCTTGGCGTCGATCCCTCATACGTGAGCAGAGTCGCCCGAGGTCAGCGCAAATCCCAGAAGACAATGCGAGCGATTATCGCTGAACTTGCCAAGATCAGAAAGTCTGAAGCCCGTTGGAATTAGCTACTGTCCTCACGCGGAAAAGCAGAGCGTATCTACGACCCAGAAACGGGCATGGAGCGGTTTAAGACAACCGTGTTCGTTGTGCTGTTCTGGCTGCCACTCATACCGACCGGAACCTTTCTCGTGGAGAGGAAGCGTTCATTCCTCTCGAACCAATTGACGGTTCTGAAAAGGCTGCCTCTCGACTGGGAGCAAGTGCTGAAGGTCTGGGTCGTTACGGCTTGCACTCTTCTGGCCGTGATTTGGACGTTCAAGTTGCTGCCTCGCCTATTATTCCGAGGATGACTTTTCTTCTCGTCACTACTATATGAGAGGCCGCTCCACGTAGATGTTGAAACCAGGCCATTACACTCGTTGAGAATTGGCCGTCAGCGAGGGAACCACTTGTCGGGGTCGATGGAGAGCGAGTCCAAGGCGGCTGCCGTCGTAATGTGCGGATCAAGGACAAAATCGTACACGGCCGCGCCGATTAACCAAAGGATGCCGACGCAGACTAGCGCCGGGATCACAATTCCCAGCACCTCGGCGTCCTCGAAGATGCAGTGACCAAGCGCTGAGGCTAGGTTCTTGAAGAACCGCTCGATCCGTTCCCGCGTCACAGCTAAAATTCTAGCACCGGACTCCCTGTGCCGCGCACAGCCCGACAATGTTGTAAACAGGCCTTCTCACAGGCTTGCGCCGTTTGTTCGCCGGGAACCGAGTTCAACGAGTGCAATTTTTCGCTAACTACGGGCATGCGCGGGACGCCGAGATGAGTCAAATCGAGAGTTCATGCCGAAGGGCACTTTCGAGATCAGGCCAACGAAACTCGAAACCTGACGCGACGAGTTTTCTCGGCCTCAAGCTTGCATCGCCTTCCAACAGCGCCTCGGCGACTTCTCCCATCACAAGGCGCAAAATCGGCCCGGGCACACGCAAGAATCGAGGCCGATGCACTACACGACTCAGAATGCTGGCGAAGTCCGCGTTAGTCACAGGTTGAGGCGCCAACACGTTGACGGGACCGCAGAGTTCGTCGTGCTCGATGATGTGTTGAATCGCGCGTACCATATCATCTCGGGCAATGAAGCACATCAACTGCTTCCCCGTGCCAATGACTGGTCCAAGTCCCTTTCGAAACAGCGGAAGCAGTCCGGCAAGAATTGAGTGTCCATCCTTTGACAACACGGAGGGTATTCTGATGTGAACAGTGCGAATTCCCGCTTTCTGTGCCGGATCGGTGGCACGTTCCCAGTCCTGACACATCTCTGAGACGAACCCGCGACCCGGTCTACCATCCTCTTCTCCGACTGGCTCTGCGGAGAACGCATAGTAGTCTGTGGCCGATGCCGATATGAGAAGCCGCGGCGGGATTCGTAGGCGACTCATTGTCTCGCTGATAAACTTTGTCCCTCCAATGCGGCTAGCGTAGATCTCGGCTTTGACTCGCGTGGTCCATCGTTCTTCATCAAGAGGCTTCCCAGCAAGATGGATGACGACATCAGTTCCTTCGAGTCGATCTGCTTCGATCTCCTTCGTCGATGGATTCCAGAAGATCCGGTCAGTTGATTTGTTCGTGCGATCTCTCACCAAGCGAACGACCGTGTCGCCTTTTTGATTCAACGATTCGACCAATTTGGACCCGATGAGCCCTGATGCGCCGCTAATCGCAATTATCATGGCAACTGTCTCGGTTACCTCTTCCAACGACGTGATGTGTCAGGCAATGGAATTTACGCACTCATTCTCGGCTCAAAATCACGGAGCGTCAGTGATTTCGCTCACTTCCTAAGGCACAAGGGCCTCGCGTAAGAGGTTGGTCAGCAGCTCAGGCGACTTGGCGCGTTGACGAAATGCTTCGAGGGACTATGCTTCGGTAGTCCTGAAAAACGGGAGTCCTGACGAAAGCTATTGTTTATCACCGCTATGGTCCACCCGATGTTCTCAAGTGTGAAGAAATCGAAAAGCCGACCACTGGGGACAGTGAAGTTTTGATAAAAGTCCGCGCCGCTTCCGTCAATCCAGTTGACCGGCTCTTCCGAGGCACGTCGTACATGGTTCGCATGCTGACTGGGCTGCGCAAACCAAAGGACACACGACTAGGCCGTGACGTCGCCGGCCAGGTTGAAGCGGTTGGCAGGAATGTGACCCAGTTCAAACCAGGCGAACAGGTGTTCGGCACGTGCCTTGGGGCCTTTGCGGAGTATGTGTGTACCTCCGGATCAGCATTGGTTATGAAGCCCAATAACGCGACGTTTGAGCAAGCGGCTGCTGTACCTGTCGCAGCACTAACCGCATTGCAGGGTCTTCGCAACAAGGGAAAGATTCAACCGGGGCAGAAGGTCTTGATCAACGGTGCGGCGGGAGGCGTGGGTACGTTCGCTGTGCAGATCGCCAAGTCTTTGGGCGCTGAGGTAACCGGCGTCTGCAGTACGAGGAATGTGGACATGGTGCGATCCATCGGCGCGGATCATGTCATTGATTACACCCAAGAGGACTTCACCAGAGGCGGGCAACGGTACGACCTCATTTTCGATTGCGTCAGCAACCATTCGTTGTCAGCATGTAGAGCCGTCTTGAATCCCAATGGTACATACATCATCGTTGGAGGACCCAGCAAAGTCTGGATCGTTCTGACTCGTGCGTTCAAAGCGCTTGTGTTATCACGGCTCGTGAGGCAGAAGTTCGTCATGTTTATTACGAGATCGAGCAAAGAGGACCTGACCATGATGCGCGAGCTCATGGAGACCGGCAAGGTAACAGCGATCATTGACAGGCGTTACAGGTTAAGTGAGGTCCCTGACGCTATTCGGTATCTGGAAGAAGGACACGCCCGAGGAAAAGTAGTAATCACTTTGGAATAACAACACAACTTTACCACGCGTACTCGAAACCCCCATTTTTGCTGGGTCAATG
>DASQIH010000015.1:0-35887 GCA_035631655.1 Terriglobales bacterium | reverse complement strand
CTAGTGTCCTGTCTTAGATAATTATTGACAATCACAAAGGTTGTGCTTTACTAGGCAGTATGTTTGCTCGTGCTGCTGCGTTGGCTGTTACGCCCGGCCAGGCGGAACAATTGGAATCGCTGGTCCGCTCTGGTTTGACGCCCCAAAGAGTGGCAAGGAAATGCCGCGCGGTTTTGTTGGCCGGCCAGGGCATGGCCAATCACACCATCGCCCAGCAAACCGGCCTCTCTCGTCCCACCGTGATCGCCGTCCGCCGGGCCTTTACCCGCGCTGGGGTCGAGGGCATTCGGCGGCCGCAGAAGAGAAAAAAGCCTTCCCCGATTTTGACCCCAGAGCTCCAGCAAAAGATTCTGGATACCACGTTGAAGACGAGACCTTCTGGGGAAACCCATTGGAGTGTGCGTACCCTGGCCCGCCATCTTGGCATTTCACGCACCATGGTGCATCGCGTTTGGCAACGCTTCGACATCCAGCCGCACCGGGTGGAGAAATTCAAGATTTCCAACGACCCGCAATTCGAAGAGAAAGTGCGCGATATCGTGGGCTTGTATCTGAATCCCCCGGACCGAGCGCTGGTCTTGTGTGTGGATGAGAAGAGCCAGATTCAAGCCTTGGACCGAACCCGCCCCATTCTGCCCCTCCGCCCAGGTCTGCCGGAACGTCAGACCCACGACTATAAGCGCTATGGAACGACCACGTTATTCGCCGCTTTCAACATCTTAAATGGCAAGGTCATGGGGAGTTGTTTGTCCCGTCATCGCTCCCAGGAATTCTTGCGATTCTTAAAACAGCTGGAGCAGGAGGTCCCGCCGGAGTTGGAGATCCATCTCATCCTCGATAACTACAGTACCCACAAAAGCCAGGCAGTCCAGCAGTGGCTCAAGCCGCAGAAACGCCAACGGTTCCATTTGCACTTCACCCCCACTAGCAGTTCGTGGCTCAATCAAGTGGAGCGTTGGTTTGCCCTGATTACCGATCGCATGATCCGACGCGGTACCTTCCTCAGTGTTCGAGAACTGGAACAAGCCATCTATGCCTGGTTGGCGAAATGGAATCGTGATCCACAACCGTTCGTCTGGAAGGCTACTGCAGACGTTACTCTTGACAAGATAAGAAGCTGTAAAGAATTATCCGAGACAGCACACTAGCCCGCTCTAGAACCCGTCTTGCGGCGTGATTCCCCTGCCTTCCGTGCACTCATAAGCCCGGCCTGACGCGAGGTCCTTGTACTCTTCCGTTCTGCCGCTCGGCCACTGGATGACCACCCGGTCGATCTTGTCGCGCTTGCCAACCCCAAAAGTCACCGGCAGTTCCGACTGCGACAAATAACTGGACCCGCTTTTGACCAGCCGCGACTGGCTGGCGCCCGCGTGATAAATGCGCACGGTCGCTCCGATCGCGTCACGATTCGATTGCGTGCCAATCAACCGGAAACGAATGCTGCGGTTACCGGCTAGCTGGTCATTGCGGTAGAGAAAGGCAGGGCCCTGGTTGGTGGTCATGAGGAGATCGAGATCGCCGTCGCGATCGAAGTCCCCACAAGCCAGTCCGCGTCCCACCTTAGGCCGGCGGAATTCCTCGCCGATTTCCGAACTTACGTCACGAAAGGTGCGATTGCCGGTGTTCAGGAAAAACTGGGGTGGCTGCGCGTAGCCGACATTCCCGCTGATATTGCGGACTGTGTCGTCGATGTGGCCATTGGCGGCCACCAGATCGAGGTTGCCATCCAGATCGGCATCGAAAAAGAGACAGCCGAATCCTAGTGTCGTCTTGGACGGCAGACCAACGCCCGCCTGGATGGCGACATCTTCATAGGTCCCCTTGCCTTGAGTTCGGTACAACCCAATCATCTCATTGTCAAAATTGGTAATCGCGACCCCGGGGACACCGGAGTTGTCAAAATCAGCCGCATCTACGCCCATGCCGGCACGCGCTTTGCCATCGGCGCTGAACGCGATCCCGGCTTCGACGGCGACATCTTTGAACGTGCCGTTGTGCGCGTTGCGGTAGAGCTTGTTGGGCTGGGTGTCATTGGCGACCACAAGATCAGGCCACCCGTCCTGGTCGTAATCAAGCATGGCGACACCGAGCGACTTCGAACTGCTGTCGAAAATCCCGCTGGATGCGGTCAGGTCTTCAAAGCTGCCATTTCCACGATTGTGAAACAGCCAGCAGGTTTCCCCGCGATAAGCTTGCGGGGTGCAATAGGACTTGTGCTTTCCGTCCAGGCTGCAAAACACGTCGTGCTCCGGCGACCACTTCACGTAATTGCAGACGAACAGGTCGAGCATACCGTCATGGTCAAAGTCGAACCACAAGGCAGAAGTGCTAAGCGCTTGGCGACCGCCAAGACCGCTGGAGTTCGTCACATCCACAAAGCTTCCCTTGCCCGTGTTCCTGAACAGCCGATTCTGTCCCACGCACGTAATCAGGATGTCGGGAAAGCCGTCATTGTTGTAATCGCCCACCGCGACACCCATCCCGTACATTTCCACGTCGAGACCGGCCTTGCGCGTCACGTCCGTGAAAGTGCCGTCGCGATTATTGCGGTAGAGCTTGAGAGTGCTGCGCTCCCCCTTGTGCCCAGGCCAATCCATGCTGTTGATCAGGAGAATGTCTTGCCAGCCGTCGCGGTCGTAATCGAGAAAGGCACATCCTGAGCCCAGGGTTTCCGGCAGCAGTTTGCCCCCATAGGCCCCGCTGTTGTGCTGAAAGCGGATACCAGCTTGGCCTGTGACATCCACCAACCGAAAACCAGGAGAGGAGGGTGGTGGCGCCCCGAACAGATCCAGCGGTAATGCGGAAGCCGACGCAAGACCGGCTAGCCCCAAAAGAAAGGACCGGCGATTCACGGAATGTTCACCAGCCCATTGCGGATGGCGTACACGACCAGTTCGGCGGTCTTATGAATGCCGAGCGCATCCATAATGTTGGCGCGATGAACCGCGACCGTGTTGGCGCTGAGATCGAGTTGGGAGGCAATTTCCTTGTTCGATTTGCCATCCACGATCAGCTGCAGGATTTCCAATTCCCGCACCGTGAGTCCGTAATCCCGCTCACCTTTGAGGGCGGCGGGACGTGCGACTTGTGGGTCAAGCACCGTCTCGCCTTTGGCGACGCGCCGAATCGCCGTCACTAATTCCATGTCTACGGCACTTTTGAGAATGTAGCCGCGCGCTCCGGCGTCGAGCGCCTGGCGCACCCACGTGTCTTCGGAGTGCATGCTCAACATAAGTATTGCGATGTCAGGGGATCTTTCCAGAATACGTCGGGTGGCGATTAATCCGTTGATACCGGGCAGAGCACAGTCCATTACAACCAGGCGGGGTTTCAGTTCCTGCGCCAGGCGAACCGCCTCTTCGCCATCACCAGCCTCGCCTACCACTGAAATGTCCGGAGCGTCCTCCAGGATGCGCCGAAATCCCCGCCGCACCAGGCTGTGGTCATCCACCAGCAAGACCGAAATCTTATTGGACATGCGACTCCGACTTCTCTATCGGAACTCTTAGGCGAACCAGAGTTCCACCCTCGGACGGCTGCAAGAATTCAATGTTCCCACCCAGCAACTCAGCTCGTTCGCGCATGGCTACCAAACCAATGCCCGCTTTCGCAGAGTCTGCGACAAATCCCTTGCCATGATCCTCGATCTCAAGTTCGAGCGCATGGGCCAGGAACCGCAGCCGTACCCAAGCCTGGCGCGCGCCCGAATGGCGGGCGACGTTGTTCAAGGCTTCCTGCAAAACGCGGTAAATGTGAACCCCAATGCTGCCATGAACGGGAAAGGGCGTTCCGGATTTCTCATAGCATATGTCAATTCCGGTCTGCCTTTCCACTACCGGCAAATACCAGTCGACAGTACTCTCCAAGCCCGCCTCGTCCAGCATCACCGGATGCAAGGCCTGGGAGAGGCTGCGAACATTCTCCAGGGTCGACTGGGCGACCTCGGCCACCTCCCGGATTTCCTCCCGCAACGGCGATCCTTCCGCCGCGTGACCACCGGCCCGGCTCAACATGGAACCGATGGCGGTCAGAATCTGGCCGAACTCATCGTGCAGTTCGCGGGAAATATAGAGCAGCGTGGACTCCTGGGTCGCGATCAGCTTCTGTGCCAGTTCGCTGCGCTGCTCCGAGAGCGCCGCCAATTGTGCGAACAGCCTGCGGTTGGAACGGATCAGGTACAGGCTCGTGAACAGAATAGCCAGCAGAATCGCAATTAGGAAAATGTAGACCTGCCTCTGAACCCGGTCGTAGATCTGACCAATGCGCAAGGCAGCCTGTTCTTCACTCTCATTGTTCTGAACCAGCAGGCGCGCGACGGCGGTGCTGAGGGCCGCTTGCCGCGCCTGCAAGGAATCGCGGATCTGAGTCTGCGCCTCCTTCTGCTTGCCGTTTTGGGCGACGGCGAAAATACGGTCCACCGCGTCCCAGAACTGCGCCAGCGAGTTGCCCAGGAATTCCCGTTGCTCGGGTGTGCGATGGGCTACGGCAACCTGCTCCTCGCGATGAAGAGCATCGTCCAGATCCTCGCGGATGCGCTGGAATTGCGCGGACCACGCAGTCAGCGGGTAGGGTTCGTCATTATCGAGCATGTCCCGCATGGCCAAAGCCAGCGAATTCAGGTCGTTTTGAATACGCAGCAGCTGGAGTGAATCTTTACGGTTGCGGTCGGCAAGCTCGTGCTGAAGCTCGCGCAATCCAGAAATCTGCACGGTGATGTAGGAGGAATAGGCCACCACCGCTCCGAGCGTGATGATCAGACCGAGGAACAGCCCTGCGGTGGGCGAGCGTCCAGCGGCAAAGGCGCGTGACACGAGGCGAGGATATAACGCAGGCGAGCGAAGTACCAACCAGCCCTGGTTCTCGCCTGTTCTGAATTCAGAAATCCTGCGCCCCGGCGGAGACCATCGGCAAAACCCGCGCGCACCTACCTCATCATTACTTATTTCGTTTGTTGTACTTAACGACAGAGCATGCTCTTCCCATTTCGCTTTCTGGAAAAGGAATGACTTTTCCGTGAACCCCGAAAGTAAGCCAGGTAGGCTGCCGCGCAGAATTGGCTCGTGCGGCGCGTTTCTGGAAGAGCGAGACTCGTGCAAGCCGATCTCGCGCGCGCACAAATGCAATGATTAGATTGCCGCGGCCCCTATGACCTCCCCCAAGGACGGCGTTTTCTTCCCGGAAGACGCGTTGGGGCCGCGCGTACGCCGCCAGTGCTCTCAGTTGTTCGTGGTTCCTGTCAGTTCACCGAGCGCCTTCTCCGCCAGCTCGGAGCGTTCGCGCAATTTCTGCAGGCATGCCTCCAGGGTAATTACCTTTTCCTTGAGCCCGCGTTTCCCGGCGAGTTCGAGCACCAGATCGGCATTCTCCTTGGCCGTTTTGGCAGCTGCCAGCAGGAGCATAAGCGAGTCGGCGTGAGGCTTGGCTAGGTAGGTGAAGCGCCTGCGCTTGAGTTCCTCAATTTCGCTGCTCATCCGCGCCACGATGGCGACTACGCGCACCAGAATGCGGGCGTGATCGGCGCGAAAGCTGTCCTCTTCCAGAAACTCAGCGCAAAAGGCGTCCGCCTCGGCGGCGGTCAGAATCAGGTTAAAAGAGGTCATGGGAACAATTTCGCGCAACTTGGGATTGGCGGCGCGCACAAAGGCACGGATGGATCCCTCCACACTGCGCAGCTTGGTCTCTTCCAGCGTGATAAGGCGTGGATCAGAGGTTGGCGGCACCGCAGGTTTAGAAGGCACGCTGGGACGCGCTGACTTGCTGGCAACATCGGCGAGCCGGCCGAAAGGTTCAGTTACAGAAGAGACCCCCGCTGCCGCCGCCAGCTTCATCTTGGGCTGTCCTTCCATCGATTTCTTGAGCTTGGTAACACGCCGAAAGCGCTCCAAAGCGGTGCTGTAGTCGCTCTTCAGGATCTCGTCTTCATCCATAGCGGCTACCAACTCGACCGTCACGTCAACTCCGTCCACCTGGCCTACGATGCTCCCACCCCGTTGCTCGACGGACTGGGAAAACTTCTTGATCTCAAAGCTGGCAGCCCGGAACAAGGTGTCAAACTTTTTGCCGAAGCCCACATTGAAGGGCGCCACATAACCCAGTACCGCGGGATGGTAAAAAGAAGAGCCGAGAGCACGCTTGATTTCCCGAATTTTGTCCACGAGGCCGGACTCCAGCAAGAGCCCAAAGTCACGGAAGATTTCTGCCTTGGCGCGCAGAATATCCAGCTCGGCAAGACGCTGCATTTCTTCCCCGGAGAGCGGCACCACCTCGCCATCCGCGAGAATCTCCGTCAGGGCAATCTCAAATGGCGGGATGGGCAGAATTCCGTCGAGCGCATACCCGCGACGCTCCCACTGGCCTGGAACACGAGGATTGCGATACAGAAACGTTGCCACCAGGTCTGTTTTGTCGCGGTCTTGATCGCTCGCTTTCTTCTTGCGAGCGTAGTAACGGAGCAGGCCTTCAGCGATTTCCGGATCGGTTTCATTCGTAAGCGCGTAACGCACCATGGCCGGACTGACCGCCATGTCGAGCAGCTTCAGCCAGCGCTGCATGGTTTCCAGGGTGTGCTGCGCCCTATCGGAACCGGAGAGCGCGTCGGTGTCGAGTCCTGCGGGAATGGGCAACTCGCCGGCAAAATAGTCCTGCAGCAGCTTCAGATAGAAGCCGTGGACCGTGGCCAGAATGGCCAGCTCCCATTTTTCCTCACCCACGCGCAAGCACTCCTCCTCGAAAAGACACTTATTGCCCGCAAGTTGATAGCGTTAATCAGAACTTATCGTGAATTCCGACGCAAGGTTACTAACGATTACCGACGTGTGGGTCCCTTCGAATCGCGGTAGGGAGAGCGCCTCAGCGGAAATACGCGCTCAGCACATACTGTTGCAGCATTCTCTGCGTATTGAAGAAGGAGCCATTGACCGCAATGGCATGGCGCATGATGTCGATATAACGGTCTCTATTCTGATAAAAGATCGGGATGATTTTCTTCTCCAGCTGTGCATAAAGCGAGTTAGCGTCCTGCGTTCTGCTGCTCGCGCTTTCCTGTCGATTGCGATCTCCGATGGCCCAACCCGTGATGCCCTCAATCAATCCTTCGAGCCACCAACCGTCCAGGATGCTAAGGCTGGGAATGCCATTCAGGGCAGCTTTCATGCCGCTCGTCCCGGAGGCCTCCAGCGGCGGTTGGGGGGTATTGAGCCAGAGGTCGACTCCGGCAGTCATGAGTTTCGCCAGTTCGAGGTCGTAATTGGCCAGGAAAGTAATGTTGATGTAGTCTTTCAGTTCCTCCTTCAACCGAAAGATTCGCTGGATCAGCAGCTTGCCATCCTGATCGCTCGGGTGCGCTTTGCCCGCGTAAATCAGTTGCAGTCCGGCGGACGCAGCCACTTTCTTCAGCCGTTCGATATCGGTGAAAAGAAGGTCGGCGCGTTTGTAGGCGGTCGCCCGGCGAGCAAAGCCGATCGTCAGAACCTCGGCTTTCATCTCGCCCGCGCCGTCCTTATTGACGCACTCGAGCAGCTGAGCCTTGGCCCGCATGTGGGCATCCCAGACTTCCTCTTTGGGAATGCTCTCGGCATGGCGCAAACTGAAATTGTCCTGCCGCCAGTCTGGAATGTGGCGGTCGTAAAGAGCTTGGAACGGCCGTGACGTCCAGGTGGCGGCGTGGACTCCATTCGTGATGGCATCAATCTGATAGCCCGCGAACATTAGACGCGAAACCTCTCCGTGCTTCTTAGCCACCCCGTTCACATAGCGACTCATGTTCAGCCCGAGGTAAGTCATGTTCAGCGTTCCTTGCCCGTCGGGAAAGGGCCTCGGGGCTGAGCCGGGCTGGCGGCGTCCAAGGACCCGAGCGGCTACATCGTGGGCAAAGGCATCGGAGAAATCCTCACGATGCCCAAGAAGGCGACTCACTACGTTGAGCGGAAATTGATCATGTCCTGCCGGGACCGGTGTGTGCGTGGTGAAGATGCATTTGGGCCGCACCGTCGCCAGGTCACTGACGTCGATGCGCTCACGTCCGCCCTTTCTCGCTTCTTCTTGCAGCAATTCCAGGGTTAGAAGGCTGGCGTGACCTTCGTTCATATGAAACCGCTCAACGTTCCGGTAGCCAAGGGCACGGAGCATGCGCACTCCGCCGATGCCGAGCACGATCTCCTGGCAAAGCCGGTAGCAGGCATCCCCGCCATACAGGACATGGGTCAAGTTCCGATCCCCTTCGCTATTTTCCGCAAGACAGGAATCGAGCAGGTAGACTGGGACGGAGTAACCTCCGATTCCCTGGACCTGGTATTGCCAGCAACGGAGATGCACCGTTCGCCCCTCGATCTTGACGGCAGTGCGAGCCGGCATCTCCACTAAAAAGTCCTCAACTCTCCATTCGACAGGCTCCTCGGTTTGCCAGCCCTCCCCATTGAGACGCTGAGAGAAGTAGCCGGTTCGATGAACCAGCGAAACTGCAACCATAGGGACTTGGAGATCAGCGGCTGAGCGAATCGTATCCCCTGCGAGGACGCCCAACCCTCCGCCATAAGTGGGGATCCGCGATTCCAGGGCAATCTCCATGGAGAAATAGGCGATTTTTCGCACCCCCTGTATGGCATGCAATACAGTTGGCCCCAGTAGCCCCAGTTGGCTCTTAAGCAGATAGTCGGTGGCACCTTCTTTCATAAGGGCCACTGCGAGATCTTCGCCAATGGTGCCGGAAACAACGATGAAGGGGATTCCCGGCCCGCTCTCCTGCAACAACTGCAAGGCTCGCGGCCCGCTGAACTGCGGCATGCTGTAATCCGCCAGGATCACTTCCGGAGACTCGGCCAGGCAGGCAAGATAATCCGGCTCGGTATCTACCCGCTCCCAGTTCACCTCGAACCCCGCACCGCGGAGCTCGTGCACCATCAGCTCGGCGTCGGAAGGACTGTCGCCGACAATCAGCACTCTTAGCGGCTGTCGAATAGGGGACGGCGTGTCGGAACTACTCATGTGTTCGAAATTTTGGACTAGGCTGCGCCAACGCCCACAATTCGGAGAGTATCACCCAGCAACATCATAACAATGAGGGCCATCTGGCCATAATACATTCTGCCCTTCCGGCAGTTTTGCTTCTGGCGCCAATTAGGAGATAATTCCTTTAAGCTCGCTGTGCGGCCGGTGGAAGCCACCGCCGACGCTTTCTTCGTCAGAAAACAGGGGTGACTCTGGATCTCTCAAGGAGTTCTAATCTTTATAATTGCACGCCGGCGGCTGTCCAGCGTTGCGTATGCAGCTTTTTTTTGAAAAAATAAGAGCTTCCCATGTCACAAGTTGGCAGTTTTGCGCTTCTCATTGCTCTAGTGTTGGCCGTCTACTCGTTTCTTGCAGGCATCCTGGCACTCGTGCGGGAAGGACCCGACTCAGAACGACTGGGCGAGACCGCACGTCGCGCCGGAGTCGCCATTTTTGCCGCCGTCTTATTTGCAGCCATCGTTCTGGTAATGGCTGCCTTTCGCGACGATTTTTCCATCGCTTACATTTTCCATCACAGCAATCGCGATCTGCCGGCCCCATACAAATTCGCTGTGCTGTGGTCGGGCCAGGAAGGTTCCCTCCTCTTCTGGTCATTGTTGTTGGCCGCCTACGGTTTTGTGCTCCGCTTGCGCCACAAAACTGACCAGAGATTGTTCGCCTATGCCTCGGTAGTAATCGCCGGCGTGCAGATTTTCTTCCTCTTGTTGCTCAATTTCGCGGCGCATCCCTTCGCCGTCATGCAGGGCGAACTGGCTGCCGACGGCAACGGCCTGAACCCCCTCCTGCAATATCCCGAGATGGTGATTCACCCGCCCATGCTGTATTTGGGCTACGTAGGAATGACCATCCCATTCGCCTTCGCCTTTGGCGCGCTGATCATGCGCTACCAGGGCGAGCAGTGGATCCACATCACCCGCCGCTGGACCATGGTGACCTGGATGTTTCTCACCATCGGAATCTTCCTCGGAGCGCACTGGGCCTATGCCGTACTAGGCTGGGGCGGCTACTGGGGATGGGATCCGGTCGAGAATGCGTCTCTGATGCCCTGGTTGACAGGGACCGCTTTCCTGCACTCGGTCATGATGCAGGAGAAGCGCGGCATGATGAAGGTCTGGAACATGTGGCTGGTCTTCGCGACATTCTGGCTGGCGCTCCTCGGAACCTTCCTGACGCGCAGCGGCATCATCAGTTCCGTGCACGCCTTTGCTCAGTCCTCCATCGGCGCGTGGTTCGGATGGTTCCTCGCGATTACCTTCGCGACCTTCACCTTTTTCTTCGTGAAGAACAAATCGCATCTGAAGAGCGAGCACAGGCTGGAGTCGCTGGTTTCCCGCGAGTCGAGTTTCCTGTTCAATAACCTCCTCTTGCTCCTCGCCTGCTTCACCGTGCTGTGGGGTACGTGGTTTCCCAAACTCTCCGAGTGGGTGCAGGACAAAAAGATTACGGTGGGCCCACCTTTCTATAACAAGGTTGCCGTGCCGGTTGCCCTTCTGCTTCTGTTGCTGACGGCGGTGGGACCCCTGCTGGCCTGGCGCAAAACCTCGCTGGAAAGTCTGCAACGCAACTTCCTGTGGCCGAGCCTTGGCGCGCTCGCTGTCGGGGTCGGGATGATGATTTTCGGCGTGCGCCCCTGGAAGGACGTCTCCTATTTCTATGCGCTGATGGCCGCCATGCTGGGCGTCCTGGTAATCCTCACCGTAATCTCTGAATTCATCCGCGGAAGCCGCGTAATCTCCCGCCACACCGACCAAAACCTGGTGGCCTCGATGGTGCATCTGTGGCACCGCAACACGCGCCGCTACGGCGGTTATATCGTGCACTTCGGCGTGGCCATGGTGGTGATCGGAATTCTCGGCTCCGCATTCAATATGGACAAAGAAAAAGAGATGGGCTTTGGCGACAAGATGACGCTCGGCCCGTACACCTTGCTTTGCCAGTCCTATACCCAGGACGATAACCCGAACTACGGCAACGAGTGGGCTATCATCAAAGTTTTCAAAGGGGATGAGCAGTTAACCACCTTGTATCCCGAGCGGCGCTTTTATAAAGCAAGCCAGCAGCCGCAGACCATTCCTCGTATTTATCCGACGTTTACGGGAAAGAATCCCCTGCTGATCACAGACCTTTACGTGGTTTATGAAGGGATTAACCAGGACACGGGCCGTCCAATCATCAAGGCCCACCTGAATCCTATGGTGCCATGGATCTGGACTGGGCTGCTCGTGATGATTTTCGGAACACTCTCGGCCCTCGTGCCAAATGCTGCTCCTGTCCGGGTAACGGTCCCGGCCCGAGCCGAGGCTGTTCCCGCCGGAGTGGGGGATTAACGACGGCAGGGCTTCGAACCGTACTGAAAAAATCAGCTTCGTATCAGGGCACGCCTTCAGGCGTGCCGCCAGAAGCTCAGAAAGGAACCGGCTTTAGCCGCTGAGGTGAAGTTGCTCACACGATTTATAATTCGAGGTTCCCGCGGGCTGGGGTTTAAGCGACCGCTGCAGCTCGCGGCTCTGTCGGTCGCGCTCGTCGCGCTCATGGGCGCCGGAGACGAGGGCGCCCGTTTCAATCAAATCGGCCACAAGATGATGTGCGTCTGCGGATGCAGCCAGATTTTGTTGGAATGCAACCACGTCGGCTGCCAGTATTCCGATCGCATGCGTGGCGAACTGATGGCCGCCCTCGATCGCGCCGACAGCGACGACCTTATCCTGCAAGGCTTCGTTCAGAAGTACGGCACGACCGTGATTGCCGCGCCCACGACGACGGGTTTTAACCGCGTCGCCTGGATCATGCCCTTCTTGGCGTTAGGGCTGGGACTAGCAACTACCGTCTTGATCGTTCGCGCGTGGAGAAATCGCCCTGCACCCGCCGCTCCTGAAGGCGTACCGCCGGTCAGCGGCCCGGAACTCGAGGTCTTCCGCAAGAAGGCGCAGGAGGACACTGAAATATGACTCCCTTCATCATCTGTGTCTGCCTGCTGTTCACTGCCGCGGTCGTGTTCTATGTCTTCTATCTGCCCGGCACACTGAAGCTGGACCCGAAGAAGACGCGCGCCGCCTATTTGCGCGAACGCAAAGAAGTGGTTTACGAGAACCTGCGTGATCTCAACTTCGAGTACAAGGCCGGCAAATTTCCGGAAGCTGATTACCAGGCTATGAAAACATCTCTCGAGGAGGAGGCCGCGGCCATCCTGGCCGAGATTGCTCGCCTGGAAGCTGCCCCTTTGTCAACCGGCCCGATTGGCTCTCCCATTAAACAAAAGAAAGGAGCGAGGATTTGAAGTCCTCCTTCAGACTGACGGCAATCACTCTTACGTTCGCCCTGAGCACTTGGGCGGCGGCGGAAACTCTTACCGGCACGGTCAAGAATGGCACCAACAACAAACCCGCCGCCGGCGACGAAGTCGTGCTCCTCAATTTGGCGCAGGGCATGGAAGAAGCAGCCCGCACCAAGACCGACTCCAAGGGCAATTTCAGTTTCAAGCTGCCGGCCGCGGATGCCCCCCACCTCATTCGTGTAATTCACCAAGGGGTGACCTACCATCGCATGGCTCCTCCGGGAACGACCTCGGTCGAGGCGGAAGTCTTTGACGTGTCCAAGAAAATAGAAGGACTGGGCGTCACTGCCGATGTGATGCGGATCGAGTCTGAGGACAAGACTCTCAAGGTAATCCGCCTGTTCGCGGTGGACAATCGGTCGAATCCGCCGAAGACGCAGATGAATGATCAGAACTTTGAGTTCTATCTCCCGGAGGGCGCCACCGTTGATCAGGCCATGGCCAGGACGGCGGGTGGCCAGCCCATTGGCGCCACGGCAGTCCCGCAGAACGAGAAGAACCGCTACGCGTTTATCTTCCCTCTGCGGCCCGGGGAAACCCAGTTTCAAGTCCAGTACCACCTGCCTTACTCCGGATCCGCCAGCCTCGATCCCAAGCCGTTGTACAGCATGGACCATTTCGTGGTGGTGCTTCCGAAATCCATGCAGTTTTCCGGCCCGGCGTCGTTCCAGTCGATGCAGGACCCGGGACAGAGTGATTCCCAGGTAGAGGTTGTGTCCAACGCTCAAGCCAATCAGTCGCTGGCGTTCAAGGTCTCGGGCACTGGAGTTCTGCCGGCCAGAAATGAATCTACAGGCGGAGGCGAAGGCGGCGGAGGCATGGGCGGAGGCCAAACCGCCGGCCGTGATTCCCGTCCCGGCGGAGGACTAGGCCCACCGATTGATGCTCCTGATCCGCTCGAGAAATACCGGTGGTACATCCTGGGTGGCTTTGCCATGGTCCTGGCAGGCGGAGGCTATTACATTGCTAAGCGCTCCCCAGCGAAGGCCGCATTGCCGGGTATTGACAAGGACGAAACCGTCGAGCTTCCGCGCGCATCGGTCGCCCGGCTGACGAAGGTGGCGGCCGCAGCGCCGGCGCCGGCTCCGGTTACAACTCCTCCCGCCTCGAACCACTCCGGACTGTTGTTGCAAGCCCTGAAAGAGGAACTCTTCCAATTGGAAGTGGAACGCCAGCAGGGACACATTTCTCAACCGGAGTACGAGAAGGCCAAGGCAGCCTTGGATCAGACACTGCAACGCGCCGTGAAACGCGAAACGCAGAAAGCTTGAACGTCCAAGGCCGCGCCTGAGGTGTGGGCACGGGTTTATGACCCGTCCAGGCGAGTCGGAGACCCGCCTCCACACATGAATCCCTCCACTATTTTCATGTTGTCATTTATTCACAAGTCGTCATCCTGAGCATAGGCCAGTCTGCGAAGAGCCTGCCCTGAGCGAGCGGAGCGAGTCGAAGGGATCTCGCGCGCACACTCGAGTTGCCTGGGGAACTCCCAGCCTCCGCGCTCCGTATCACAGCCTGAATCGCGTCTCTCTCTGTAACATCTATATGGTTGAGGTTTGTAGGTATGGGTAACACATTCAAGACCGCATTTTTGCTGACAGCACTGACCCTACTCTTGCTGTTCATTGGCCGTGCTTTCGGCGGGCAGAACGGCATGATCCTGGCGCTGATCTTTGCTGCGGTCATGAACTTCATTGCGTACTTTTTCTCCGACAAGATAGCCTTGGCAACATACCGGGCCCAGCCGGTCACGCGCGAAGAACTTCCCCGCGTTTATCAGGTGGTGGAGCGCTTGACCCAAAGAATCGGGCTGCCGATGCCGAAGATTTATGTGATCCCCACTGACTCGCCGAACGCCTTCGCGACCGGTCGCAATCCGAGGCATGCCTCGGTTGCTGTTACCCAAGGGATTCTGAACCTGCTCAACGATGAGGAACTGGAAGGCGTGCTGGCCCACGAACTCGGCCATGTCAACAATCGTGACATCCTGATTAGTTCGATTGCGGCCACCATTGCCGGTGCCGTCACCATGCTCGCCAACATGGGCAAATGGACAATGATTTTCGGCGGCATGGAACGAGATGATCGTGACCGGGGCGGCGGACTGGCCGCTCTGTTCATGCTGATTCTCGCGCCGATCGCCGCCATGCTGATTCAGCTGGCAGTCTCGCGTTCGCGGGAGTATCAAGCCGACGCCAGCGGCGCACAGTACACGGGAAATCCCTATGCGCTCGCCAGTGCCCTGAAGAAACTGGACGCCTACTCCCGGCGCCTGCCCATGGTCGCATCACCTTCAACCGCTCACCTTTTCATCGTGCAGCCGCTGCTGGGCATGGATTTTGGGAGCTTGTTCTCCACGCATCCGCCCATCGCGAAGCGTATCGAACGCTTGACTGGCCGTCCGGCAGAGTTTGATCAGTAGCTTTCAGCTATCAGCTCTCATTCGATCCGCTGTGAGTTGCCGTGTTCACTGAGAGCTGACAGCTCTTTATGACCTCCGTAACCCACCCCCTTTCCAACTCCTCGTCCGGTGCCCTCACGACCCATAGTAGAATCAAGTTTCGATGCCAACCCAAACAGGAATAGCCGTGACATCTCGGGCTGCGCAACTGGAAAATGCGGTGCGCAGCGTCATTCGCGGCAAAGACGACGTTATTCGCCTGGCACTGGTCTCCATGTTCGCTCGCGGCCACCTGCTCATTGAAGGCGTGCCCGGAGTCGGAAAGACTACCCTTGGCCAGGCGCTCGCCCGCGCGCTCGATTGCAGCTTCCAGCGGGTGCAGTTCACCAGCGATATGCTGCCCAGCGACGTGCTCGGCATCTCCATCTGGTCGGCGGTCGAGCAGGCCTTCGAGTTCAAACGCGGCCCGGTGTTCACCAATATCCTCCTGGCGGACGAGATTAACCGCACCACCCCTAAGACGCAGTCTGCTTTACTGGAGGCAATGAACGAAGGCCAGGTCACGGTGGATGTGCATTCGTATCCGCTGCCCCAACCATTTCTCGTGATTGCCACCCAGAATCCCGTGGAACATCACGGAACTTATCCGCTACCCGAGTCGCAACTGGACCGTTTCTTAATGCGGGTGCGCATGGGCTATCCCGGTGAAGACGCGGAACGCGAGATTCTCCGCTCGACAGCCGGGGCCGTGCAGCTGGAAAAGCTACAACCAGTGCTCACCGGCGCAGATGTGCTGGAGATGCAACAGGCCGTGACCCACATCAAGGTCGATGATGCTCTGGTCAACTACACGCTGGAAATTGTGAAGAAGACGCGGGAGTCCGAATATCTCTCCTTGGGAGTTTCGCCCCGCGGCTCCCAGATGCTCTACCGCGCCGCGCAAGCCATGGCGTTCCTGGAAGGACGGAACTTCTGTACGCCGGAAGATTTCAAGCCGCTCGTGGTCCCGGTGTTTGCCCATCGAGTCGTAGTCAACGCGCTCTATTCATCCACGCTGAAAAAGTCGGAGCAAGCCGAACAAATCCTGCGCGAGATCGTCGAGAGCGTGCCGGTACCCGTGTAAAGAACAGTTCTCGGTTCTCAGTTCCCAGTCCGGATGATTGCCGAAATCATTCCTGAAGCTTACGATGCGGTTGGTAAAAAGGTGTTTCAGCCGTTTGAGCGGAGGCAAGCGCCCCATCCGACTTTTCCCATGGGCCGTTATCTCAGTCAGCCCCTCACCGTCAAATGTGAAAGTATTCAAGATATTCGCCGGTTTCTCACAAGCTGCCGAGCTGTTCCAGACGAAGAACAATTTGGAAAGCTGGACTATTGGCAACCTCCAGAACATTTCGAACAAACTCGCAAGGCGGACTGCGAGGACTTCGCCCTCTGGAGGTGGCGGCAGTTTCTGGCACTCGGCTACGACGCACGTTTTGTGGGAGGTCCGCACGGTCGCTATGGAATCGGCCACGCCTGGGTGACGTTCGAGAGCGACGGCAAGCATTTCCTTGTCGAACCCCAGCTTGCAGTAATGGGCGAGACATTTCCGCGTCTTTCGACGTTGAATTATCACCCTAAGCTCTCTGTAAGCTGGGACGGCGAGAAGATCGTACTACTCCCACGAAGATCGAAAGTTCAGCTCCACCATCGGCCAGATCGTTCCGCTGGTGCCTGAGTGGCTGGTGTTCTGGAGCTGGTTTTGGCTCAGATGGTCGCCCACGATTCCCGGTAGGTTATATTTGGCTGTTGGCCGGCGCTTGAAAGGAAAGGGGTGGAAACACTCGTCCGATTCAAAGATAGAGAGAAGACGATGACTCTTTTGCGATTCCTGATGTTGCTGTCCCTGATTGTCTGGCTGGGTGGCCTGGCCTTCTTCGCGTTTGTGCTAGCCCCAACTGTTTTTTCTGTACTGCCAACCCGCCATCTGGCAGGCTCCGTCGTGAGCCCATCGCTCAGCCGGCTTCACTGGATGGGTTTGATTTGCGGAATTGTCTTCCTCGTCAGCTCCATGACCTACACCCGCCTGACCACCGGCTCAGCACATTCCTTCGCCGCGAGACATGCCCTGCTCTGCCTCATGCTCATCCTGACGCTCATTTCGCAATTCGGCATCTCGCCCAAGATGGCAGCGTTGCGCGCATCCATGGATGAAATTGACCGTGTCTCGCCCAGCGATCCGGCCCGTATACAGTTCAATACGCTTCATGTCTGGTCCACTCGATTGGAGAGCGGAGTCTTGCTGCTGGGCCTCGTAGTCGTGTATCTCACAGCGCGCCAACTCGCCTGATTTCCAACCGATTTCTTATCCGTCCGAACCCGTGTTAATCCGTGGCCGTCTTAATCTTGTCATTCCGAGCGAAGCGAGGAATCCGCTTTCCCCTGCGTTCGTAACCGGCAGCGCGTCACGGCTCTTCGCCGCCGATTCTTGCTATTCTGCTTACGAAGCTAGAAGCCAGGAGCTAGTAGCTTTTTATGAAAACCGGCATCATCGGCCTGCCCCAAGTCGGCAAGAGTTCGCTATTTCGCATTCTCACCAAGGCTCAACTCTCCGAGCATGCCTTCGCGAATCCGCGCGAGGCGCACGTGGGAGTCGCTAAAGTCCCCGACGACCGCCTGGACCGCCTCGCCGCTCTCTACAACCCGAAAAAGCTCGTGCACGCTTCAGTGGAGTATGTCGACGTCGGTGCCATCGGCCAGGAAGCCTTGAAGGAAACCGCCTATGTCGGTCATTTGCGCCAGGTAGACGCGCTGGCGCACGTCGTCCGCGCCTTCGAGGACCCCGCAATCCCACACGTGGGCGAGATCGATCCCCTTCGCGACATCAAGAACGTAGAGTTCGACCTGATGATCAGCGATCTCGGCCAGATCGAAAAACGCCTGGAGCGGCTGGAAAAAGACTTAAAGAAAATGCGCTCCCCCGAGCTGGAGCACGAATTCGAACTGCTGAAACGCGCTAGGTCGCACCTGGAAACCGAACGTCCACTGCGCGAAATGGAAATGACCCCCGAGGACAAAAAGCGTATCCGCGGGTTCATGTTCCTGAGCGAGAAACCGATCCTTTACGTGCTCAACATCAACGAGAGCCCCGAGCTGGGCAAGGACTTGGAGAATGCAATCGCGAAATACAAGCTGGGGGAAGTCTCCTCGCGTCCCAATGCTGCCGCAACTGCCATCTGCGGCAAGGTTGAGGCGGAACTCTCAGAAATGAGTGACGCGGATGCCGCCGAATTCCTTTCGAGCTACGGATTGAAGGAGAGCGGCCTCGCGCGCCTGATTCGCACTACGTATGCGCTCCTGGGTCTGATTTCTTTTTTCACGGTTGGTGAAGATGAATGCCGCGCCTGGACGATTCCCGCCAAAACTCGCGCCGTAGAAGCTGCCGGGGCCATACACTCCGACTTGGAAAAGCATTTCATTCGCGCCGAGACGATTCATTGGGATCAATTACTCGAGGCCGGGTCCGAAGCAACCGCTCGCGCCAAAGGCACGCTGCGCCTGGAGGGCAAGGACTACATCGTGAAGGACGGAGACGTGATGCACATACGGCACTCGGGTTGAGTACTCAGTACCCAGTACCGAGTACCCAGTACCGAGTACCCAGTGAAACAGAACTAACAACATGGCACAGCATTACAAAGACCTGATTGCTTGGCAAAAAGCTATGGATCTAGTCACCGAAGTCTACAAGGTGACAGACAGTTTTCCGAGGCGAGAGGTTTACAGTCTTACCGACCAGATCCGACGCGCTGCCGTGTCGGTCCCAAGCAACATCGCTGAAGGCCAAGCCCACTACAACAAGCGGGAATTCCTGCATTTCCTCCGTCATTCTTCGGGTTCCTTGGCAGAGCTTGAGACGCAGTTGCTGATTGCACAACGCGTAAGTTACGCGAGCACTGACGATCTGCAAGGCTTGCTGGAGCGCGTTAGTGAACTCGGCCGTATCCTGTACTAGGTACTAGGTACTAGGTACTAGGTACTGGGTACTGGCTACTGGTATTCTGCTGCCGCACGAATGAACCCCATACTCCTCAGCTTACTGCTGGGTCTCACCGCGGCGGCCGCCAACGTCTTTGGTGGCGCCATCATTGTGCAAAAGCATTGGGAGCGCTCTTATCTAAGATATTTTGTGGCACTCGGCGCAGGATTCATGCTGGCAACGTCCATCGTGGAGATGGTCCCCGAGAGCCTCGCTTTGCGCGGCAAGAGCGCTGCCTTTCTGGTTTTGCTCGGCTATCTCATCGTTCATTTCTTCGAGCACACCGTCACTCCGCACTTCCATTTCGGCGAAGAAACTCACACCGACGAGTTCGTGCAAGTGCACAAAAGCTATTCGGTGCTGATCGGCCTCATGATTCACACCTTCTTTGATGGCATCGCGATCGCCTCGGGGTTCATCGTCTCCCGCTGGCTGGGCTGGATCATCTTTCTGGCTGTATTCCTGCACAAAATCCCAGAGGGCTTTACCATTTCCTCGGTGATGCTGGCCAGCGGGCGCAGTCGGGGAGTGGCTTGGGGAGCCTCCATGCTGTTGGGAGCGGCCACGGTAGCGGGCGTGATGACCATGGCGATATTCCGCCACGAAGTCAGCGCCGGCTTGCCGCTCGCCGCCGGCGTGACGATCTACGTCGCTGCCTCCGACCTGATACCCGAGGTCAACAAAGAAACCGGGGTTCGGATGGCTTTATTGGTATTTCTCGGCGCAGGAACGTTGTTCCTTCTGGACCACTTCTTCCATCTTCACTAGCTGCAGACAGTCGGCGGGTTTTGCTTGCCACTGGGTACTAGGTACTGGGTACTGGGTACTGGCTGTTGACTACTCCACCTGATGTTTCGCCGTGTACCCCTCGCGAGCAATGACCTGATACTTGATATCCTTACCTTTCTGATCTTTGACCTTCAGCGGGCTGCCGTCTGGCCCCACCACCTCCACTTTCAGCTTGCGATAGCTGCCATCGAGCTTCGTATTGCTCGGGTGGTAGGCGATGTTGTACTGGTTGCGAACGTCGGCGGAGATATCGTGGAAGATCTCCGGCAACTCGCCTTCGAAGCGTGGAAAGTAAGCGCGCCCCCCGGTAAGCCTGGCAAAGGTATTCATCTGGTTGTCAGCTTGCAGCCAGTCGGTGGTTTGAATGCCGCCGGCATAACCGTGGGCATCCAGCCATTCCCGTAAGGCACGTCCAATACTGACGGCGTAGATGGTAACGTTCTGGGTCGCCTTGATTTTCTTTATGATCTGATCGAGGTTGATTCGGCTGAACGTGTCTCGCCCGCTGGAGATCAGAATGACGTACTTGTGTCCCTCCACCCCTTCGATCCGATCCAGCGTGTCATAGAGCGAGTCGAACAGGTTCCTCTCTGAGAAACCGGGTATGCGCATCATGTTCAGCGCCCCCAGGACCGCCCGCTTGTCCTGGGTGAAGTCCACCAGGATTTGCGGCTTCATGTCGTAGGCGACCACTGCCACCCAGTCATTTTTCTTCAACTGACTGGCGAAGGTGTAGGAGGCGTTCAGCGCGTCATAAAGGTAGTTGTAGTTGGTGGAGGCAAACTCGATCAACATAACAGCCGTGATCGGCGCTTCCTGCTGGTTGAAGTTAGTGATCTTCTGCGGTACCCCGTCTTCATAGACCCGGAAATTGTCCTTCTTCAAGCCGGGAATGAACTGGCCATTCTTGGTCATGACCGAAACGTCCAAATTGACGAGAGGCACATCCACCCGGATGGAATAGTCGGGCATCCCCTCGATCTTCTTAGGTTTTTCGGGCGGCGGGGGCGGAGGAGGCTCCTCTTTCTTTTTGGGGATCGCATAGGGCCCGACCTCATTCCCAGGACCTCCCGCCTCCGGTGGGGCCGGCTGCTGGTTAGGGTTCTGCTGGCCTGAACTTTGTTGACCCGGGGGTTGCTGTCCCTGGGATTGGCCGAAGGCGGACGGGCCCAAAACCGGTGTCCCTAGCCCCAGCGCGACCAAGGTAAGTAGCGTGAAAATTTTACGGACTGGGCGGGAAAACATTCCCGGTTGCTTGTAAAACATGGGTTGCCTCAGGAAGTACCCGTGCTAGTATAGATGCACTGCTTCGCGGTTTGGTAGATGTGCTCGTTTTTGGGACCTCCCCGAGAATCTGACACGCTGAAGCTGAGTACAGGCGCTCTGTTTGGCGCCGGAGTGTATCGGGCGAACTGATGAGAAACGTGTACATTGCTCTCGCAGCCCTCTGCTGTCTGTTGCCCCTGTCTGTAACCGCAGCCGAGACTTCCACTGACATCCAAACCATCTCCGTAGACCAGATCCATACCGGCATGAAGGGTGTCGCCTACACCGTGTTTGAAGGCGTCAAGCCCGAGCCGATGGATGTTGAGGTCCTGGGTATTCTGAAGAATATCAATGGCCCCAAGGGCGACGTCATCCTTGTGCGTCTGCATGGCAAAAAAGTTGAGTACACCGGTGTAGTGGCTGGCATGAGCGGCAGCCCTGTCTACATTGATGGCAAGCTCGCCGGCGCTCTCGCTTTTCGCATCGGCGAATTCTCCAAGGAGCCGATTGCCGGTGTGACCCCCATCGCCGAAATGCTGGAAATCAATGCCATGGACCGCAGCAAGCCGGCAGAAGCGCCTTCTGCCCGGTCGGGTGCCAGCGTTCCCAGCAAGACCTCCGGGCCCGGTGAGCCTTCCAATTCACTGCAAAGCCTTGCCAACTATCTGGAGCCCATCGAGACGCCGCTGGTCTTTAGCGGTTTTGATGAGGAGACGGTGCGGCTCTTCGCTCCGCAGTTTGGCGCCGCCGGCATTGTCCCGGTCATGGGCGCTGGCTCGGTGAGCGACGTAAAGCAGCCCGAGCCGATGGAAGCTGGCTCCGCGGTCAGCGCGATCCTGGTTCGCGGCGACATGGACATCGCCGCCACCTGCACCGTCACCTATATGGATCCGCAGCGGCTCCTGGCTTGCGGCCACCCGCTTCTGCAATACGGCTTGGTGGATATGCCCATGACCAAGGCGCAGGTGCTGGCCACCTTGCCCTCTCCCCTCAACGCCTTCAAGATTGTTAACGCCACCGAGCTCGTGGGTTCGTTTGTGCAGGACCGTCACACCGGCATCATGGGAATATTCGGCAAAGATCCGCAGATGATTCCCGTCACGCTGAACATCCATGGCGGACCAACCGACAAGCAATTCCATTACGACGTGCTGAACAATGCGCGTCTCAGCCCCGTCGCTATGATGGCCACCGTCTTCAATGCTCTGCGTGGCATGAATGAATACGGAGAGGAAGCGACCTACCGGTTGAACGGCCACATCAGCGTGAACGGCTACCCCGACGTGACCTTGCAAAACATGTTCGCTCCGACCGATGGTGCGGCTCCTGCGGCTTTCCAGGTGGCACTCTCTCTGGGGGATCGTTTCGGCCGGATTTTCGACAATCCTTACGAGCAGCCAAAGATCCAAGGCGTGCAGCTCGACTTCGACCTGGTAAAAGAGCGCCGCTTTGCCCGTCTCGAAAACGTCCGCACGGACGTGACCGAGGCCCGCCCAGGCGACGAGATCACGGTGGAAACCGTGCTCCGCCCCTATCGCGGTGAAAGGATCGTGCGTCAAATCAAGTTGCATGTTCCGACTTCGACGTCCAAGGGCCCGTTGCGCATCCTGGTCAGCGATGGAGATACCCTGGATCACATGCGCCGCAACGTTCCCATGTTCAGCCGCAAGTTGGACCTCGCCTCCACCATCGCCTTGCTGAACAAGGAGCATTCCAACAACCGCCTGTACGTCTCGCTGCTGGAAGCCGATCCGGAGGCCATGGTGGCCGATAAGGTCATGCCCACTCTTCCGCTTTCCGTCATGAACGTCATGGAAGGAATGCGTGGCACACAGGAGATGGTGGTGTTGGGAGAATCCTCGGTGAACGAGGCGTCCACAGCGCTGGATTACGTTGTTTCCGGCGCCCAGCTGCTGACCATCACAATTAAATAAATCACGAGGTAGCGCCGGCGTCTCGCCGGCTGTAGCGGCGGCATCCTGCCCCGCGCTACCCGTCCCCTGCAGCCCAAAGATGCATAAATCGTGATAGTCTGAAATTTCCCTGGAACCCTGGAAATTGATGAGAGGTACGAACTTGTCTATTGATCGACGAAAGTTTTCCGCGCTCGTGGTTGTAATTTTTCTAACTGCTCTTGCTTTTGCTGAAGGCACGCGCACCTGGGAACAATCGAAGTTTGACGAACTCTCCAAGGGTACGGCCAAAGGGGTGGCCATCCGCAGCACCGGAGGGCTGCAACTGGCTCCGGCTTTCAAGCAGCTGTACACAACCCCGTCCACCTACATCTGGTCGATCGCCGCCGACGATGCTGGCAACCTGTACGCCGCTACCGGCGCGCCCGCGCGTCTGTATCGCATCACGCCCGACGGTCAGGCCGCTGCAATTTTCGAGCCGCAGGAGCTGCAAGTCCAGGCATTGGTCGTGGATAAGGCGGGCGCGATTTACGCCGCCACCTCGCCCGACGGCAAGGTGTACAAGATCGAGCAAAAGAAGGTCACGACCAAGCGCGGCGAGAAAGCCAATCCCGAGCAAGGTCCCACCTGGTCCTCCAGCATGTACTTCGATCCCGGCACGAAATACATTTGGGACCTTGCCCTCGACGAGCAAGGCAACCTCTACATCGCCACCGGCGACCACGGCGAGATTTACCGTGTTACTCCCAAGGGCGAGCACACCGTCTTCTTCAAGAGTGACGAGGCACACATCCGCGTGCTGGCACTCGACCCCAAAGGCAACCTGATTGCCGGTTCCGACGGCAGCGGCTTGGTCTACCGGATCTCCCCAACCGGGCAGGCATTCGTTCTTTATAGTGCTCCGAAAAAAGAAATCACAGCCCTGGCCATCGACGAAGCGGGAAATATCTATGCTGCCGGCGTCGGCGAGAAGCGCGCCAGTGCGCTGTCTTCGAATATCCCGGCTGGCACTGCGTTTAACGCCCCTATGGGCGGGATGCAGGCCCAACCCCTGGGTGGCCCGACCATACCAGCAGGTCCTATCGCCTTTCCCGCTCCTGGCCTCGGCGCCGGCGGCGGATCGGAGGTTTATCGCATAGCCCCGGATGGTTCGCCGCTGCGAATCTGGACATCTTCGACTGACTTAGTCTATGCCTTGGCGTTCGATGAGCGCGGCAACCTTCTGGCTGGCACCGGAAATCGTGGCCACATTTTCTCCATTACGGGACAAGATGAATTCATCGATCTGATCAAGGCTGGCGCTACCCAGGTCACAGCCTTTGCCAAGGCTCCCGGTGGCGGCCTCTACGCTTCCACCAGCAATCTGGGCAAGTTATTCCTGATTGGACCGGCGCTTACCTCGGAGGGCACCTACGATAGCGACATTTTCGATGCCCACATCTTCTCGCGTTGGGGCCGCGCTCAATTTCGCGGTGCCGGCAATGTTCAACTGTTCGCTCGTAGCGGAAACGTGGACAATCCGGACCGTAACTGGAGCCCCTGGCAACCGGTCGACTTCCAGAAAGATGCGGTGCTGAACATTCCCTCGGCGCGCTTCATCCAGTGGAGAGGGGTGCTGCGCGCCGGCAATCCCGCACCGCGGGTGGACAGTGTGGTCATTAACTACCTGCCCAAAAATGTTGCTCCCCAAATCGATGACGTAACCATGCAAGTAGGCATGCGCTACCCGCAAATACCCAAGCCGCCCAACCTCGACCCTACAATCATCATGCCGCCGCCGGCGCCGGTCCGAGACCGCGATGCCATCAGCGTGAAGTGGACGGCCCACGATGACAACGATGACCAGTTAGTCTACTCGGTCTATTACCGCGGCGACGGCGAATCCCGCTGGCTGCTTCTGAAGGACGGCCTCACCGATAAGTATTACTCCTTCGACGCCGGGCTGTTGCCGGATGGCGGCTACACCATCAAAGTGGTCGCTTCGGATGCGCCTTCCCACTCTCCCGGGGACGCTCTCACCAGCGACAAGGAAAGTGCGCGCTTCGAAGTTGACACCACCCCTCCGCAAATTGAGAACCTGACCGCGGCCATGCAAGGCGGACAGATTCACGTCACTTTCCGCGCCGCTGACACGTTCTCGGCGATCAAGCGGGCCGAGTATTCCCTCGATGCCGGCGACTGGCAGTTTATCGAACCGTTGGACCAGATATCCGACGACAAGACCGAGAACTACAATTTTCAAGTTAAGCTGCCCGACAACGGCAGCGATCCCACGTCACAACAGGTCAGCGCGCCTCGGAAATCAGCGAATCCAAGCGCGGGCGACACAGACCACGTCATCGTCGTTCGCGCCTACGACCGCTTCGATAACATGGGAACAGCCAAGGTCCTGATCCGCGGCCGTTAGTACAACATGACTAGTGTGGAGGCAGGTCTTTGACCCGCCCCAAAATTTGTCATCCGGAGCGAAGTGAAGGCGCTCTGCATTTCTTGGCATGCCTACCGAGGATCGCACATTATTAGCGAGGCTTCGGGCAACCACCCGCTTACACGCAACAAATACCCTGTCATTCCGAGCGCCCGATTCTGGCGCGAGGAATCTGCTGTTTTGTGCCAGTGTGGAAAAGCAGATTCCTCGCTTCGCTTGGGATGACAATATTGAAAATGTCCCCATATTGTGGGAGCCTCAACCGGTTCTTCGTCGACCACCCGTTGGCAAATCTTTTGCTACACTCCATGCCATGCTTGCTCTGCTGCGATGGCTTGGCTGGCTGGCCTGCGTGGTCTACTCCACGATCCCAGCCTTCTGGCTCACTATCCATCCCTTCGCCGCTTATTGGCGGTCGCACCAGCGCTCGCCGCATCGCGTTCTAGTCCCACTCTGGATGGCGATGTGGGTGGTCATGGGAGCAATCACTCGGCCGTGGCGCGGAGTACTTTTGTACACAAGCTGGTTGGCATGGCTTCCAGCAATCGCCCTGTTTGGCTGTGGCTTCGGAATCTATCGGAATGCGAAACGGGACTTCACCAAGGCCCAACTAAGCGGCCTTGCCGAGATTCGGCGCGGCCACCCTGACCACCGGCTGGTCACCTCCGGTATCCGCGCCCACGTACGTCACCCCGTTTATCTCGGACACCTTTGCGAGATGCTGGCGTGGAGCATTGGAACCGGCACGGCTGTGCTCTACGGGCTCACCGCGTTTGCCATGCTTATGGGTGCAATCATGATTCGCGTCGAAGACGCAGAACTGGAGCAGCGCTTTGGAAACGCATACCGCGCATATCGGCAGTCTGTCCCTGCCATTATTCCCTGCCTCACTGTTTATAATCCAGACGCGAAACTGAAAGCTGATAGCTGAGAGCTGAAAGCTTCTCATGCGCTCTGAACTCTTCGTTGCCACCCGCTACCTGCGTGCCAAGAGACGTCAGGTTGAGGCGTCTTGCGGGCGTGAGTCCGAGCTAGGCGAGGACGGGAGCCCGCAGCCGAATTCCCGAGCGCGGCGAGGGATCCTCATATGAGATTTGAGCTCTTCGTTGCGTCCCGATATTTGCGTGCGAAGCGGCGTCAGGCCTTCATTGGCGTCATCACGGCCATTTCCATCGCAGGAGTTGCGGCCGGTGTCGCCTCGCTGATCATCGCACTCGCCATCAACAACGGGTTTCGCCAGGACCTGCAGGAGCGCCTGCTGGGCTCGACCGCGCATATCAGCCTGATGAGAGTTCAGAGTGACGGGATAAAAGATTGGCGGCCGCTGCTCGACCGGCTTTCCAAACAGCCTCACGTGATTGCGGCTGCCCCGGCAATCTATGAGAAGGTCCTGATCTCGCGCGGCCCCCGGGCCAGTGGTGCGGTTTTGAAAGGCATGATCCCGGCCGAGGAGCGCAAGGTAAGTGACCTTTTGAATTCGATCACGATTGGCTCAGCAAAAGACTTAGAAGAGAACTCGTCCAATGTTGGGCCGGGTCTTCGACCCGACCAAGGCGGGTCAGAGACCCGCCTCCACACCGCTGAGGAATCCCCCGATTTGCTCTCCGGTGTGCAACAACGCGTGGCGGCCATGCCGCCGATTGTTCTTGGCAAGGACATGGCCGACGATCTGGGCGCAACCGTCGGATCAGTGGTTCTGGTGACCAGCCCACAGGGGGAACTCACTCCCTTTGGCATGGTTCCCAAGTACATTCGCTTTCGAGTGGTCGGGGTCTTCAACTCGGGTTTTTATGACTACGATACCTCCTGGGCATTCACACGGCTCTCCGATGCGCAGCGGCTGTTCGGCTTGGGCGACCTGATATCCGTGATTGAGTTCAAAATCGATGACATCTACAAAGCCCGGGATGTAGCCCATGAGATCGAGCAAGCGGCCGGTCACGGCTTCATGACCGCAAACTGGATGGAGCAGAATAAAGCTCTATTCCATGCCTTGCGCCTGGAGCGGTTGGTCACCTTTATTACCATCGGCCTGATCGTGTTCGTGGCGGCGCTCAACATCCTGATCTCGCTCACCATGATGGTCATGGAAAAAACCAAAGATATTGCTGTGCTGATGTCGATGGGCACGCGCAAATCGCAGGTTCGGCGCCTGTTTATTGCTCAGGGCGTGCTCATTGGGGTAATCGGGACGGTAATTGGTCTAATACTCGGGTATATGCTGTCCTGGGTCGGCGGCCATTATCACCTGATCTCCCTCTCGCCCGAGGTTTATTCCATCGACTATGTTCCCTTCGCTCCACGCGCCATCGACGGCCTTCTGGTGGCGCTAGTCGCCATCGGGGTTTCCTTTATAGCAACGCTGTACCCCTCCTGGGCTGCAGCCCGGATCCTCCCTGCCGAAGCTCTGCGTTACGAGTAAAGGGAGCGCGAATAGGCCCGCAGGTGCATACCTTCCATTTTGCGTAGCAATTCGCATCACCGGCTTCCATTTTTTGTTGTATTCGCACTTATGTGCCATTGTGACCACCGTCACATTGTGTTGTTACTTGCTGGGTATACAGTTTTCCGCGTATGTTCCCGAAACGCGGGAATGTACAGAAAACCATCGGGCTTGCGCCGTGCTTTAATGGGATGAAGTAGCCAAGGCTGGGCAAACCGCCAACTGGGGGCCTTGGAACGAAAGGCAAGCGTACTGCATCCAATGGAACAGGCAGCGATGCTGCGAATTGAGGGGTTGAAGAAGGTCTTTCGCTCAGGCGAGTCGGACCTGGTGCTCTTTGATAACCTGTCCTTTCAGGTCAACAAGGGCGAGATGCTTGCCATCGTCGGCGAATCCGGCGCGGGCAAGAGTACCTTGTTGCACATCCTGGGTGCGCTTGATAGCGCTTCCGCCGGTGACGTATACTGCGCGCAACTGCAGTTGAATTCGCTTTCCGGGGATGGCGCGGCGGATTTTCGTAACCGCGAAATCGGCTTCGTCTGGCAGTTCCATTACCTGCTGCCGGAGTTCACCGCCCTGGAAAACGCAGCGATGCCACTCCTGCTGCGGGGACAACCCCGGCAGCAAGTGCAAGGAGAAGCTTTACGTTGGTTGCGCGAGGTCGGCTTGGAGCAACGCTCCCATCATCGTTCTGGAGAACTTTCCGGAGGCGAACAGCAGCGCGTGGCTCTGGCCCGGGCGCTCATCACCGCCCCTAAATTGCTGTTGGCGGATGAGCCCACGGGCGATCTCGACAACCGCACCGCCGACTCGGTTTTTGAATTGATCGCCCGCTTACATCGCGACTACCAGCTGACCTCGCTTATAGCTACCCACAACCTTGCTTTTGCTCGCCGTTGTCATCGCGTATTGCGACTGCATCGCGGGCGCATAGAGGAGGTAGCGCCGGAATCGCTTCCGGCTTAATTGGTCAGCGGAAAGGATAGGTTCTGCACTCCAGCCGCAACTAATTGCGATCAGGTTGCAGAGAAAACGCGCAGTCAGGTACAGGAGTAATGTAAAAGGAAGCTCCTAATTCGTTTTATGAGCTTGGGGTTCTTGGTATCCTGATTGCATAATGATGTTTGGGCCATGGTTCCCTCGAGGCTGAAGGGCATGTCACTGACTCTACGGCTTCCCGGAGCACTTGGCGGGGAGAGGGCGTATGTTTGAACGCTACACGGAGAAAGCACGGCGCGTCATCTTCTTTGCGCGCTACGAAGCCAGCCAGTTCGGTTCTCCTTATATAGAGACGGAGCACCTGCTGTTGGGGCTTCTGCGCGAAGACAAAGCTCTCACCAACCGTTTCCTGCGCTCCCATGCCTCGGTGGAGTCCATCCGCAAGCAGATCGAGGGGCACACCACCATCCGGGAGAAGGTTTCGACCTCCGTCGACCTCCCGTTGAGCAATGAGTGCAAGCGGGTCCTGGCCTATGCCGCCGAAGAAGCTGAGCGCCTTTCCCACAAACACATCGGAACCGAACATCTTCTCTTAGGCTTGCTGCGGGAAGAAAAGTGCTTTGCCGCTGAGATCCTGCACGAGCGTGGCCTGCGTCTTTCGACCATTCGCGAGGAACTGGCCCGCACCAGCCAGGAAAAAGCTCAGCCGCAACGCCAGCGTGAGTCTTCCCTGCTATCGGAATTCTCTCGCGACCTGACTCAGGCCGCAATGGACACCCAGCTCGATCCGCTGGTCGGACGCGAGGGCGAACTCGAGCGCGTCGTCCAGATTCTTTGCCGCCGCACCAAGAACAACCCGGTGCTGATCGGCGAACCCGGCGTAGGCAAGACCGCCATCGTGGAAGGCTTGGCCCAGCGCATCGCCGACGGCGAAGTTCCGTCTTTCCTGGCCGATAAGCGGATTCTGGCGCTGGACTTGTCCCTGATCGTGGCGGGCACCAAGTACCGCGGCCAATTCGAAGAGCGCCTTAAGACCATAATGAAGGAGCTGATGGAGTCGCAGAACGCCATCATCTTCATCGATGAGCTGCACACCCTGGTCGGCGCGGGCTCCGCCGAAGGCTCGCTCGACGCCGCCAACATTCTGAAGCCGGCCCTCTCGCGCGGCGAGATTCAGTGCATCGGCGCGACAACCCCGGGCGAGTACCGCAAGTCGATCGAAAAGGATCGCTCGCTCGAGCGGCGCTTCCAGGCAGTTAAGGTTCCGCCGCCCAACGAAGGCGACGCCACCAAGATTCTGTTCGGAATCAAGGACCGCTATGAGAAGTTCCACGCCGTCACCTACACCGACGACGCCATCAACTTCGCGGTCTCCCATTCGAACCGTTACATTCCGGATCGCTTCCTGCCCGACAAGGCCATCGACCTGATCGACGAAGCCGGCGCCCGCGTGAAGCTGCGCCAGACCTCGTTGCCTGAGGAGATCACGGAAGTCCAGAAGCGGATCAAGTTCATCGTCCACCGTATGGAGAACGCCATCGCGAATCACGAGTTCGAGAAGGCGCGCTTCTACTCGGACGAGGAACGCAAGGAGCGCGAGAACCTGCGCGCCCTTCGCGAAAAATACCACCTCGATGAATCCTCCACCGGCGTTGTCGGTCGGGAGGACATCGAGGACGTGGTATCGCGCTGGACCGGCGTCCCCATCACTTCCATCAAGGAAGAAGAGACCCAGAAGCTGCTGCGCATTGAAGAAGAGCTGCACAAGCGTGTGATCTCGCAGGACAAGGCGATCATCGCCCTGGCTCGCGCCATCCGCCGCTCGCGTGCCGGCCTGAAGAGCCCGAACCGGCCAATCGGCTCGTTCCTGTTCCTCGGTCCGACCGGCGTCGGCAAAACCGAAGTCGCGCGCACGCTCGCCCAGTTCATGTTCGGAAGCGAGAAGTCGCTGGTCCGCTTCGATATGTCCGAGTTCATGGAAAAGCATTCGGTATCGAAGCTGATCGGCTCGCCTCCGGGATACGTAGGCTACGAGGAAGGCGGCCAACTGACCGAACGCGTGAAGCGCGCGCCGTATTCGGTCGTCCTGCTGGACGAAATCGAGAAGGCGCATCCGGATGTGTTCAACATCCTGCTGCAGGTGTTTGAAGACGGCCAGCTCACCGACGGCCTTGGCAACACGGTAGACTTCAAGAACGCCATCATCATCATGACTTCTAACATTGGCGCTCGCCACCTGCAGAAGCGGGAAGGGCTCGGGTTCCAGTCGCAGAAGGAAGAGATGGTGTCGGAGAAGATCGAAGACCTGGTGAAGAACGAGGTCAAGCGCACTTTCAACCCCGAGTTCCTGAACCGGCTCGACGAAATTATCATCTTCAACGCTCTGAGCGAGACTGACCTGATCCAGATTCTGGAGCTGATGGTCAACCTGTTGAACCAGAACCTGGCGCAGAAGTCGATCACGGTGAGCGTGACCGACGAAGCCAAGAAGTGGGTGCTCAACCAGACTGCCGGCGACCGCAGCTATGGCGCACGCCCGCTGCGCAGGGCGCTGCAGAAATATATCGAAGACCCGCTGTCGGAGGCGCTGATTCAGGGCACGATCACCACGCGGCCTGCGTTCATCGAGGTTTTCCTCGAGGACAACAAGCTCTATTATCGTCCCGTAGACTCGCAGGAAACCGAGGGCGTGCTGCTGTACGAAAACTAGAACAATTCCATACCATGGAAGCGGGGAGCGGGAAACCGCTCCCTACTTTTTGCCATGAAGCGGCCACGGATTAACACGGATCTCGCGGATTGGTGATCCGTGTAATCCGTGGCTGCTTTTTCTTCGGTCGTGGCGGAATTCTCCGCGACCTTTGCGCTTAAGAAGTAATCGTATGTAGCATCCCAGCTCTCGAGGATTCCATGCAAAAGGTCAATCTTGCCGAGAAATTCTCAAAGATCCCCGCCCCCTGGCAGCCGCACATTGCTGGCGAGCTCAACGGACAATACGTGAAGCTCGGCAAATTTCAGGGCGAGTTCGTTTGGCACCATCACCAGCAGGAAGACGAGCTCTTCCTGGTAGTCAAGGGCCAGATCCGCATCGACTTCCGGGACTGCACCCTCACGCTGAACGAAGGAGAGTTCGTCATCGTCCCTCGCGAAGTCGAGCACCGGCCCGTCGCCGACCAGGAAGCCTGGGTGCTGCTCTTCGAGCCCACGTCCACGCTGAACACCGGCAATGTGGAGAACGAACTCACGCTACATGAACTGAATCGGATCTAGCGGGTGCCCCACCCTTCGCGTGCCTTTCGCGAAGGGTGGGAGACAAGGCCTAATAGCCTTCCGAATCTCTCCGCGATCTCTGGGGTAAGACTCTATCAGTCCGCAGCAGCTGCCCTAGCCGCAGGACGCGCTACGATCGCGCGCCCATCCAGGAGGATGTTCGGCAAGAAAGCAGCCATTGCAATAGTCGTCCACACCACCATCTCGATCCCCGTAAAGCCCATCCGCAAAATAGCCGGAATTGGAATAATGATCCGAGCCACCGTAAACACCATTGCAAAGGGATAGCTGCGGATCATCCAGCGGCGATGCTGGACAATGTTGCCCTGGCGCACGCAATAGAGCGCGATGGCCGTGGTCACCATCCATCCAAAGGACTGCACGCCCGAAGCGGCAACCAAAGACAAGGAATCAATTCTCGACGCCACCGGAATGGCGAATGGCGCGGAGATGAACACGCTCACCACGTAAACGTACCCCAGCGTCCGATGCACCTTGAGATACCTCGCACGCAGGCGGTTCGAGAACTGGAACGCGCCCAGCAGCATAGCCGTCGCCCCGAAGAAAGCATGCGCAACCAGGTACCACTTGACGGGCGCAAAGTGCTGCGCAATGTCGGAGCTGGGGTCAAAGATGCGGGCATTCTTCATGTACGTGACAAACGCGGTCAGCAAACCGAATACCACGAAGAACACGAGTTTGGCTTGAGAACGCGAGCGCACACCAGGAGCGGCAGCAGTGGACATGAATTACCCTCTCCAGGATTTTTGGCATTTTCAGGATTTCGTTCCGGGGGGCGAAACGGTTGGGTCATTGTACCTTTTCTTGAACGTTGTTACTTACGAAAACTGATATTCGTGGCGGCGTTCTCCGCACGACCTTGTCGCACCGCCGGCCCGGCCACTGTCCCGCGGGCGTCCCGCCCGCGTATCAGGCCAGCAAGATGTCGGCGCTACCCCCGGGGTATATACGCCCTGGGTCGGTCCTCCGGAATCAATTATAGAAACGCGCTAACCCGTTCATTTTCAAGATCATCTAGGTCGAGTTAAATGAGGAGGGACGGGCTCGGTGTGTGGCGCGAGCACCCTTTGCCGGCGTTCTTTGCGATGGGTGGGCAAGGAACCCCATCGGTCCATCGTCCTTAGTACCCTAGGAGAACACTTTGCGACACGGCAACATGGAACATGCAGTTGCTTCTGTTTGCATCCGAATCTCTCCCCACCGGCAAACAGAATGAGCTTCCCATGAACACGAACGGTTCCCAAGCTCTAATGCGCCCGCAGCCGGCGTCAAGGTGGCGCATCCTGGCCCCGCTGGCTGGGCTCACCCTGCTGGGCTGCGTCATTCTGCTGACCCAGCACCATAAGCCTGGTCCGCAGGAGTCCCAGCTACAGCAGCAGGTCCAGCAACTTTCCGCCGAGATCCAGCAGCTGAAGCAGGAACAGACCATGCCGGCCCTGGTGCTGATCCGCTATCGCAATTCGATTTGCTACATCTACGGCGTGTACCACGTAGGCGTTCCCGGGCGGCGTCCGGGGCTGCGCGCGCGTCTTTCGGGCACAGGCTTCATCGTGGGCGACGGCCTGGCCGCCACCAACCGCCACGTTGCCGAGCCCTGGTACGAAGATCCCGACGCCGAGGCGCTCATGCGTCGCGGCGCGACTCCGGAATTGGAAAAACTGGTGGCATTTTTCCCTGGCGCTCCAACACCAGTGACGGTGACCCCGATTATTCTTTCTGCCAAGAGCGACGTGGCGCTATTGCACGTGGAATCGACTCCCTCAAACCGCCAACTCGAACCGCTCCCGCTGGCCAGCTCGCCCACGCCGCCGGGAGACCTCGTGACCGTGATTGGCTATCCCATGGGAGTTGCGGGCATGGTGGCGAAATCTCCACCGGCGGTCTACAACCGGCTTGCCTATCGTCATGACGATATCGGCGCCGCCAACGAGCTGGCTGCATTGTCTTTGATCCGCCCCTCCGCCACAGTAGGCCACTTGGGCGACGTTGTCGGCGACAAGCTGATCTATGATGCTCCGACCGCACACGGTGGGAGTGGCGGCCCGGTGTTCAACTCCCGGGGCGAGGTCATTGGCGTCAATGCCGCTTACATGGATGGCTTCTCGGGCGGCACTCTGGGAGTTTCGGTAGACGCCTTGCGGCCGCTGATTCAAGCTGCCGAAAAACACAAATAACATCGTTCAACGCCGTTTCGCTTTCCCACCGCGCTCTTTGTTCTCGTCGGAGACCAGCATGCGTTTCACTGCCCTCGGATCGATGCCCGCCATGCGCCAGAACCGCAATCCCAGCGGCGGACCCGCGATTTTCCCAATGGCTATGAGGCAGTCAGGAGGCGGTTTGATCAGCCCCCGTTCCCAGCGTGAAAGCGTCATGGAAGAACAATGGAATTTCTTGGCAAACGCGCTTTGGCTCAGGCCGAGTCTCGCCCGCATGTCTCGGATCGCCTTCGACCACCAAGGCAGAGGAGAAGTGACGTAGCGCCGTGGCTTGGGCATTTCGCAGCAATAGCACACATTGTTCGATGCCCAACATACCTATAGTACTGTAGGGAAATGGGCTCTTCTAAGGAGTGAATAGTGGGGCGGGAGCACAAACCAGGATTGCTGGATCAGCGCTGCCAAGCGGCGTCGGACTCGAGTTGCACAATCACGCGGTAACACTCGCAGGCAGCGGCTTCGAGTCCGCGCCGATCCAGGATTGTGACGAAGCCCCGGCTGTAGCGGATGAGTCCAGCCTTCTGCAGTGCACCCGCGGCAAGCGTGACACTCGGGCGTCCCACGCCCAGCATCGCGGCCAGAAATTCCTGCGTAAAGGGCAGGTCTTCGCATCCGGATCTCCTGGCCCTGATCGCCAGCCAGCGCGCCAGGCGTTGCTCAATCTCGTGGAAGCGCGTGCAGGCCGCGATCTGCGCGACTTGCAGGTTGTAGAGAATGGCGGAGCGTGCCAGGAGCGACTGCAGTTGAGGGGCCGCCGGGAGAATTTCTGCGAACTGCTCGGAATTGATGCGGAAGGTTTCGGCGGGTGCCAGCACAATGGCGCGACTGTGGGTATCGCGAATCCCCATTACGGAGGGCGCTCCGAGAAATCCTTCTTTCCCGATCATGCCCACCTCGAGACTTCTACCATCCTCCAGTTCGACCACCCGCGAGACTGCGCCTCGGTTAATGAAGTAGCCATACTCTATGTTGGAACCCGGCTGCTGTAGGGTTTCGCGCTTCTGAAACTCGATGAGTTCGAGATGCGGCACGAACAAGCTGTATTCCTCGGCAGGAAGAGCGAGCAGGATAAGGTTCTCAACGACGGCTCCAGAGACAGCACGCTCGGAGCGAATCTGGGGATGTTTCCTGAGCATGGTCTCGCTAATGTGGCTTTCCTTCCCCGGCTCGCTACGTTGGGTAGGCGCGAGCCGTGCTTGCTGAGTACCGGGATGACCGCTTCGGGAAATGGCATGATGAGCCGCCAGCATCGGGGAAGTCTGTTCGTCATCGAACTTAGCAATTTATTTTGAGAGGACGTATAACAGGGATGTTATTCAGAGACGCAGGTTTGCAGTGGCCGATCGGACAGGAAGGGACGACCGATTGCTCTCTCCCAATTCGGGAATGTAGTGCACGATCCATCTCGCCCTCGCGTCTCGCCGCCTCTTCCCCGCGTTAGCATGGTTTTGACTGAAGAAGGGAAGGTGTCCCCCATGATAAGCCGAGCGTTGGATCAGTCCCTGCTCATCGGCCACTCGCTGGGACACTGCCGCATCGTCGAGAAGATCGGCGCTGGTGGGATGGGGGAAGTGTATCGCGGCCGCGATGAGCATCTCGACCGCGACGTTGCCATTAAAGTCCTGCCGCCGCGCACTTTTTCTGACGAGTCTGCGCGTAGACATTTCCACCAGGAAGCTCTGGCTCTTTCCCGACTGAACCATCCCAATATTGCCAGCGTCTATGACTTCGATACAGAGGACGGAATCGATTTCCTGGTGATGGAGTATGTGCCGGGCGTCACACTGGACACCAAGAGATCGGAGCGCTTGAAAGAAAAAGACATCGCCCAGCTCGGAACGCA
>DASQIH010000014.1:0-28362 GCA_035631655.1 Terriglobales bacterium | reverse complement strand
CGCGTAGCGCAGTGATTCGCGAATATCTTCGACCTCAAGGTCAGGATAAGCATTCAGTATTTCGGCCTCCGCCATGCCTTCGCCTACCATACCTACCACGGTAGCGACAGGTATACGCAGGCTCCGGATGCACGGGAGGCCCCCATTTGGTTGGGGTCAACGGTGATGCGTGTGAAGGGTTTCACTTCTGCCTCCGTCTAAACCGACGCACGTATTGCAACTCGATACGTCCCAAAAGATAACATGCCCGAAAGCAACGACGTACAATGGAGCCTTGCTCGTACAGTTCCTGATCAAACCGCAGACGAGGGGTCTTGACAACCGTTCGCTCGTAATGCATTTCCCGCCATCTGGTCGAAGAATGCTCGCTGCTGGGCGGCGGGCAGGAACCTGTAATAGCGCGAGATCGAACTGAGCAGGATCTCCGGGTTTCCGTTATCCAGATGTGCTCCCGCAAGGAAGTCGGCACAGATCATCTCAAGACAGTAGCCGCGCGATTTGTCCGTGCCCAGCATCAGGGCTGCCGTCTCGATCGCCTGCTCGATGACGGGAATTTGGCTCCTGTAAACCTTGAAGTAGATCAGCTCCCACGGTTCCTCTTCCTGCCCCGTCAGCTCCTTCTCCACCTCCCGCCGGAAATTCTCTCTCTCTCTCGGCATTTCCCGCGCTTTATGCACCCAGGGTGCACAATCGAAGTGCTGCCCGTCCCTCCGCGCCAACTTCGCCAACTCTCGCGCCTTGGTCCAGCCACTCTCTTTCAGTTCCTTTCTCGCCTGCGGCGGCAGGTGCTCATGGATCGAGGCTTGCGACGGCCGTCCGTGTCTTTTGCAAAATATACGTTCCTATCGTATATTTAGTACATGTGGATACCACGGGATATTGAGCCACACCTCCTACGGTCTGCACGAACCCGTCCAGTGGTGGTGCTGACAGGCGCCCGCCAAACCGGAAAAACTTCTACTTTTCGACGGCTCTTTCCGAACCATGAATTCGTTTCCCTGGACCTTCCGACCGAAGCCGAACAAGCGGAAAAGGAGCCGCACAGCTTCCTTCGCCGCCACGCGCCGCCCGCGATCATCGATGAGGTGCAATATGCGCCTGGCTTATTTCGATACCTCAAGGGCGCAGTAGATGCTAGTCGAGCCCGCCGTGGACAGTTCCTGCTGACCGGCTCTCAGAAGTTCACGCTGATGAAGAGTGTTTCCGAGTCGCTGGCCGGACGGGCCGACATTGCAGAATTGGAAACACTCTCCTTTAAGGAGATTCTGGCGACGCTGCCTCGAACCCGGCTCGAAACTGCCATCGTGCGGGGCGGGTTTCCGGAACTCCATGCCAACCCAGACATCGACGGGACAGCCTTCTACAACTCTTATTTGGCCACCTATCTGGAACGCGATGTGCGCTCGCTTGCCAACGTGGGCAGCTTGCGCGATTTCGAGCGCTTTCTGCGTGCGTGTGCGCTCCGTTCCGCAAACTTGCTCAACAAAGCCGACCTGGCGCGAGACATCGGCATCGCTCCCTCCACCGCGAACCATTGGCTGTCCACCCTCGAGGCTTCCGGGCAGATCGTGTTGCTTGAGCCATGGTTCTCGAACCGCACTAAGTCTATCGTCAAAAGTCCCAAACTATACTTGGCGGATACTGGCCTCCTGTGCGCGCTGCTGAACATCCGATCTGAGGAAGCTCTCCGTCAAGCGCCGGGGGCAGGCGCCATCTGGGAAACGTTTGTCTTTGCCCAATTGCGCGAGCGCGAGCGCCGCGCCGGACGCGTGGGTAGCCTCTTTTTCTGGCGTGACCGCACGCGGGAGGTGGATTTCGTGGTTGACATCGGCGGACGTTTGGAACTGTTCGAAGCGAAATGGACTGAAGTGCCGACCGCGGCCGACGCCGTCAACCTCGACTTCGTCCGCAATGTGGTGGGCAAGTCGCGGATTGCGGGCGGCGCGATCATCAGCCGCACGCCAAACAGTTATCCACTCGCGAACGGCTTTCGGGCTGTGCCTGTAACGGAACTGGATTAAGTCGCCAAGACGAAATTGTGACTACAAGCCGATTGCGAGGGCGATGTTTTTTCCATCAGAAGCCAAACGTTTAGCAACTTTTGGGCGCCTGTACCAGCTTTCTCCAGTGTCGCAAAACTTGGTAAACTAATCCAGATGGCACCCGCGAACGACAAACAGCAGGCCCACCAGCTCCTCGATCAACTGGACGCTGGTCAGCTTGCCGCCGTCATTCATCTGCTCCGGGTCATGACCGACCCGGTCGCCCGCGCCATCGCCAACGCTCCGGTGGAGAACGAACCGCTCACAGCGGAAGAGATCAAGGCGCTCGATGAATCGCGTGAGTGGCTGAAACACAACGAAGGCATTCCCCACGAGCAGGTATTGGCCGAACTCGGCATCACCCAGGAAGAGATCGACCGTTCCAACAAGGCACGATGAAGCGGATCGTTTGGACCGCACCGTCCAAGGCTGACGTCCGCCGCCTCGACAAGCCTACCGCCATGCGCATCTTTGCCTCTCTGCACCGATTCGCAGAAACGGGCGAAGGCGACGTGAAGGCACTTCAGCTTCTGACGCTATCGAAGTCCGCCGCGTTCTCCATCGCAGCGAAGCCTACCGCTGACACCGCTCCTGTTCCGGCTCCCATTTTTCACTCGCGTTTTTCCTAGCGGGAAGCAAGACAGGAGCGGAGAGGGAGCCGGGTCAAGGCCGCGCGTTCGGTGCGCGTTCATCGGAGCGCAGCGCAGACCCTTGACGCGGTTCCCGCGCTCCGTGCACTCCCAGCGGGAAGAATGGGATCACCTGCTGCCGTCACCGCTGGGTTTTTCTTGCTGCGGTTTCTTCCTGGCCGCTTGCTCATCTACCCGCTCGGCAGCCCGGCGGAATCATTCCTGGTCGGCACGGTCGATCAGCTCTTGCATCTTCTCGGTGGTCAGCTCCCGGCCCTGCGCGACCTAGGCCATGACGTTCAGGACGATCATTCGCAGCGCCATGATCTCCGCGAGCAGCATCTTGGCACCTCGGCCCGCTCGCTGCCTGGTTCATCGCCTCCGTCGTTCCTCGTGATGGTCTAGCCGCTCTTCGTGAGCCTGCGGGATAAGAAGCAGCCGTGCTGTGCCATCAGCCATATCTCCTACGATGGCTCGCAATTCATGCATTCGGCCGTGAACTGGCCAGTCTAGTGGTGAAATTCTCAGTGCACTGTTCCCCCAATTACTTTGAACGTCTAAATTAGCTCAGCTGTCGCCAAGCGGATCGGTGTGTCGAACCGGTGCGGTTGCGATTCAAGGGAATATGAAAGAATAATTGCTGCCCCAGACATGAGATTGATCGAATCATGATCATGATTCTTGAATGGAAAATAAAGTGCAAATGGAACATCTTCAGTCGGCACCCCATCTGCGCCCGTACCAGCGCGATGCGTTGAATGCAGTCCGAGATGCATACAAAGCCGGCAAACGCCGTGTGATCGTTTCCTTGCCTACGGGCACCGGGAAAACGGTGGTGTTTGCTCATTTCCCTCGCGCTCTCAACATGAAGAAACGACTGCTGGTGCTGGCACATCGGGAGGAACTGCTGCTGCAGGCGCAGGACAAGTTTAGATCCATCGATCCGGAATTAAAGGCGGAGATTGAACAAGCCGGTGCCCACGCCGCTGCCGATGCGAAGGTCGTCATTGCTTCTGTCCCAACGTTAGCTCGCAATGGCGCTCGCCTGTCACGACTTCAGCCGGATGAGTTTTCCATCATTGTTGTCGATGAAGCACACCACGCCGTCGCACCCAGCTACCGGCGCATCTTCGATCACTTCGGCCTGTTCGAACCCCGCGTATCCCGTTATCTGATCGGCTTCACTGCCACGCCACGCCGCGGTGATAAACAGGGGCTCGGCGAAGTATTCGAGGACGTTTGTTACGCACGCGATATACGCGAGATGATCGCAGCGCGTTACCTCTGTCCCATTACAGGCTGGCGCGTGGATACCGATCTGTCCCTTGATAACGTGAAGGTCCGGCATGGCGATTTCGTCGAAAGCCAGCTTGCATGCGTGGTGAATACGCCATCTCGCAACAATCTGCTGGTGAAAGCCTACCAGGACTTTGCCTCAGGAAGACGCGCCATCGTCTTTTGTGTCGATGTGGCACACGCTAAGGAGGTGCATCATGCGTTTGCCGAGGCCGGGATTCGTGCTGCGCCGGTCTGGGGCGACCTTTCCAGAGATCAACGCCGCAGTACTCTCGCCCGGTTCTCCACAGGAGAAATCGATGTAGTTACCAACTGTAATTTGCTGACCGAGGGTTTTGATGAACCGCGCGTCGATTGCGTGATTATGGCGCGGCCGACGAGATCGAAGCTGCTTTACGCCCAAATGTTAGGACGCGGCACGCGGCTGCATCCCGCTAAGAAGGATCTTATGGTCATTGATGTTGCCGATAACTCCAGGGCGCATCAATTGCCGGGCTTGCACAGCTTGTTCAATTTACCCCTCAACATGAATCTGAACGGCGGCAATGCGTTGCAGATCGAACGCGAGATCGAACGACTGAGTCGGACCCAGCCGTGGATCGATATATCGCGCATCCAGACACTCGATGACCTGAAGATCGCAGCCGAACGCATTGAGTTCTTCAATTTCGAGCCGCCGGCGGAAATACGGGCCTACACTCGGAATACGTGGCACGCAGTGCCCGCAGGATACCGTCTCGTTCTCCCTGATGGCGAATGGACTTCGATCGAACCCAATCTACTCGACACCTGGGATATTCGACTTTCCACGGTACGCCACAGCGAAACATTATTGAGTCACGCCGAGAGTCTGGTCGCCGCTGTTCAATTCGCGGACCGTTTTGTGGCCGTCAACCGTCCCCATGCGCGGCGACTGGTTGAACGCTCGGCCCGCTGGAGAGACGAACTCCCCAGCGATAAACAAAGAGAGGTTCTTATCCGTAACAAGATTCCCGTGCCGGCAGGACTTACGCGGGGGCAGGCAGCTCAGATGATCTCGCAACTTGTGTGTGCGAGAAGTTTCCGGAGCTCAGTGTGCCGCAGAAGTACACGAATTAAGGAGGGTCACATGACTTAAGTTAATTCGTGGACGAGCTGTGCAACCGATGAAGGCGGGCCCCTGGAGTGGCCGACAAGGCCGCGAATCTAGAAAGGTGAAAGTCCTTTCTCCGTCAATTGCCTGTATCATATCCAGTGCGTGCAGAGGCAACGAAGCACGTTCTGCCTGGAAGTAAAAGTCTTGGCCGCCCTGCGAAAGCTGCAGCGGTGGGAGCGATCTGGAAGACAAGCAAACTCGGAGGCTTGAACGGAAGAAATGCCCGACGACAACCTCGAAACCTCACCGTGGAAAATCGCGTTCGCGGACGAAACGGAAAGCCGACTTGAGAGGGGTCTAAGGAAGGCCGATGATGCCGAGGAAGAAACAGGCAAGTGCACTCGGCGGTACCGTCGGGGTTGAGGGCCAGGCATCTGAGGAAAGATTTGCGGAGATAACGTCGGGAAGAATCGGTTCCCAGCAGGAAGCTCGCAGTAACCTGCAAGGACCTCTGGAAATAAGTGTGGACCACGAAGTCCGGAGGAGGGAGCTGGTTTGGCGCATGAGCTCGTAGGAGCGAGGAAGAAGGGGTAACGCCCTTCGAGGTGGTGCTGGACGCCACCCTGTCATGAGTAACGCTTGTTGACAGGCAAAGGAGCTCTGGGCACTTGGCGGTCCCAGCATGGTCAACGACGGAAGTCGGAAGAGCCATGATTTTAAGGACGAGCTGCGAGGTAAACCGGAATGGTTTGGGGTGTATGCGAGCGAGCGCTTAAGCCTCATCTGTTCTTGGAAAGGCCTCGCGGGGAAAGTCAAGGTCAAAACCGGAATCGGGAAATCCGACTTTCCGGGATTGCAGGGGGGCCCGGGGAAACGTGACTTTGTTTGGTTTGACTAAGCGCACGCGCCCCGGCTCTATCCCGACCGGGATCGGCTTTCAGGAGCAGATCTCAAACCACCTCTAAGCTGCTGCGGTTAAGAGCCGTGGTGGTGAGCGTTGGAGGAAAAGCGCGGGGAGAACTTGCGCAGGTGAGCATCCGAGAGACGAACGAAAGTAAACCTGTCGAAGACGCGTCGTTAGAAATTCAGGTGTCGTCGAAACCAGCGGCGTGAGTTTCCACTGGGACAAGCCCGTCTGGGAGCCTGATGACTGGGCGGGTGGCGACCGGCGTAGAGAGGGCGTGAAGCGGATGCAGGCGGTTGCACGGAACTGCGGGAACCAGTCGCTCCGATGGTAAGGGAGAAGCACAAGCGGCTAAAACCGCGAGGCGAGAGTACCGAAGCGGAGCACTGGGACGGACCGACTCGTACGAGCGATGAAGGCCCTGTAATGGGGCTGGAACAAAGGGGTCGGGTCAGGCGGTCGCATTTAGCGAAACAACTGGAAACAGGATGAACTCGATGCATGCGACAAACAAACCGTTCCACATCGATAAGCGCTTGGTGTACGAAGCGTATAAAGCGGTCAAGTCCAATCGCGGTGCGGCTGGTGTGGATGAGCAGACAATCGAGCAGTTCGAGATCGACTTGTCAGGCAACCTGTACAAGATCTGGAATCGGATGAGCTCGGGAACCTACTTTCCCCCGCCGGTGCGCGCTGTCGCCATTCCCAAAAAGAGTGGCGGAGAGAGGATTTTAGGTGTGCCCACTGTGGCGGATCGCGTGGCACAGACGGTTGTCAAGCTGGTCATTGAGCCGATTCTGGACCCCGTGTTTCTGGCAGACTCCTATGGCTATAGGCCGAACAAATCGGCCTTAGACGCCGTAGGGGTCACGCGAGAGCGGTGCTGGAAGTATGACTGGGTTTTAGAGTTCGATATCAAAGGCCTGTTCGACAACATCAACCACGAGCTTTTGCTACGAGCTGTTCGGAAACACATAACGTGTAAGTGGGCGCTGTTGTACATCGAAAGATGGCTCAAGGCGCCTATGGTGCAGGAAGACGGTGCCACGGTTGAGCGAAGCCGCGGTACGCCTCAGGGCGGAGTGGTTAGCCCAATCCTGGCCAACCTCTTTATGCATTACACGTTTGATCTCTGGATGGCGAGGACACATCCGGACCTCCCATGGTGCCGGTATGCAGATGACGGGCTGGTGCACTGCCCTAACGAGCAAGAAGCACAGGCGCTCAAGTTGGAGCTTCAAGCTCGCCTGGCGGAGTGCCATCTGGAGATGCATCCAACGAAAACCAAAATCGTTTACTGCAAAGACAAGAAGCGCACAGGCAGATACCCAAATGTCAAGTTCGACTTCCTTGGGTATTGCTTTCGGCCTCGTCTGGTGCGTAGTGCCCGAGATAACTCACTGTTCTGTGGATTCAATCCCGCAGTCAGTCCCTCGGCGCTACAAGCCATGCGGCAGACGATCCGGGACTTGAACCTACGGCGTCAGACGCAGCTGTCCTTGCAGGACATTGCCCTGCAGCTCAATCCCCTCCTTCGAGGTTGGATTGCGTATTACGGGCGCTATGCTCCCTCGGCGCTGCATCCTCTGCTGCGGTACGTCAATCAGACGCTCGTGGCTTGGGCGCGACGTAAGTTCAAGCGCTTCCAGCGTCACACAACTCCGGCAAGCCAGTTTTTCGTTCGGCTTGCTCAGAAGCGTGTCGATCTCTTCGTACACTGGAAGATCGGTAAGACCGGTGTGTTTGCCTGATGGGAGCCGAGTGAGACGAGAGTCTCACGCTCGGTTCTGCGAGAGGCCGGTGGTGAAACTCCGCCGGCCTACTCACCCAATGATGGCGCGCCGTGTCCCCGCAACGGTTATCGTTCACCGGTAGCAGTTTGCTCGTAAAAGCTTTGCTCTAAAATGGCAACCTATCTGCCGCTTGCCAGGGGCCCAGTATCCGCTGCTGGTCTTGATTTCAACTGCACTCAGCCGCAGAGTGCGAGGCGAGGTTCTCTTCGATTTTCTCCAGGGACTCTACATCTTCCTCCGCAGTTGCTCCCATCTGCTTGAATTTGCGCACGCTCGGTAACACACGACTTTCTAGCGGCATCGAAGGAATCGACGTCAGAAATTACGCTGTGACGTAGTTGCTGGAGGTGGTTCCCCAGGACTGCCACGCGACTGTAGAGCTCTTTGCTAAGTTCGCTTGTCGCTTGGGCGTTCCTGGCGATTGTCTGTTGTTGCCAGCCATACGCCACAGCCTTCAGCAGACAGAAAAGGCTGACCGGCGTCGCGATTACAACTTTCTCTTGCATGGCATCGTCCAGCAAGGCCCTGTCCTGTTCAAGTGCGGCGCTCAAGAACGCCTCGCCGGGTTAAGAAGAAAACGGTCACATCAGGGGTGACCGGAAGTTGACCGGCGCAGTCTTTAAGACGAGAGCGTGTTCATCCTCTCTCTGAGAGCACTTGCGTGTCTTTTCGGGCGCTCCTTGCGCTCGACCCCCGTGCTCGCGCTCCTAGATGGAGATATCGGTCCCATCATGCACGATTGCTATTCACATTCGCCTTATGTTCGCCTATCATTCAAATGATGTGCAAGCGGCTGCCACGCGCTCGATTTCTACAATCTGGCCATCATCATCGGCCTTGCTCTTGGACCAGCAGGGAACTGATGCCCAAGTTTGTGCAATCTGGTTGCACAACTAATGTACGAGTCGGCTGCGCGGGCCCGGCTTAGCTGGCAACCGATGTGGCCATCACCGACGGTCTTGGTCTTTGGACGGCAGGAGGGAAGTGAGGCCCATGTTTGTGCACCCGGGGTGCACAGCCACCGCACGAGTCGGCTTCGCAAGCCCGCTCACATCCAGGCTTGCCGGCAACCAATCTGGCTGTCATCGTCGGTCTTGGTCTCGGACGCGGGCAGTAGCAGAAATTCTATTTCCCACAGATGCTGGACTGGTTTGAGCGACTGGACTCGGACCTGGTGTGTGCGCTGCTGGAGCACTGGCCTACGCTGGAGGAATTGCAAAAAGTTCCGCCCGCCAGGTTACACCCCCTGTAGAAGCCGGTGATTTCGATGTGTAGTCATCACTCGGATCGAGACTCGTGTCGTACGCGGCGCGGTCAATCTGAATCCAGTCCATTCCGCTTATCCCGCGCGTGTTCGTAGTAGTCGGGTTGTCATCAGGTCCATCCGTAGTGCGCCTTGGGCTTTAAACTCTTGATACTGGATATCCGCAGGCGCTCAAAGGCAATCTGAACTTCAGACCCTGGAAAACATACGCTGTGATCGCTTCCATCCAAGTTTTCCACTCAAATTCACAGGAAGGCACAGCACAATTCTTCCCGTCCTTGCGGTAGAGTAAACATGGCTGCCCCATCACGAAGTGTCCAAGAAGCATAAAAGGGATCGTCATAGCCCAGTGGTGATCAGGGAGAGAACGACCGCTCGGTCCCAAGTCGGGGAGTGCCCCGGATCGTTTTCCGACACCCTGCCGGCGGCCGAAGCCCGGGTGCGCGAGTTAATCGCCGGACGACACTCGAAAGCCGCGCTCGAAGCCGCGAAAGACCTGCACAAACGCTATGCGACAGCGGGCTCGGAGGGTGTGCTCCTTGAAGCGTACGAGGCTCGTATCCGTGATCTATTGCGACACGGAATGTCGATCGAGGCCAAGTCACTGCTGAACTTGGTCATCCAGCGGTTTCCTTCGGCGCTCGCGCGACTCGAAGAAGTTTTGTTCGAAGTGCGCATGAGCGAGGGGAATTTGGACGAGTGCGTCGCTCCTCTAAAGGATCCGAACCTCGCTCCGGCCGTTCGCGAGAGGATAGAGACGGCTATCCGGCAACATGTATTCGACTTGCCAGCTCTTTTCCAGGCTTCATCACTTCCGCCTACGCACAGTTTGCGGCAGGGAGCGGCCGCGCTGATTGCTGCCCTGAAGGCGGTGACCAGCGCGCCCGTCGGCGAAGCCGACCTGCTTTTGCCGCAGGTGTCGCACCGCAGCCCGCTGGCGTCGTGGAAGACATTGGTCAATGCGATTGCGACTTTTTACCGGCGCGATGATGCAACCTGCCGCAAGTGGCTCCAGGCCATCGCAGCCGATTCTGTTCCCGCCCGCCTGCTACCCGCTCTACAGGCGATGCTAGGTTCCGCAACGGCTCCAGTGCTCAACTCCGCCGCCAAGAAGTTGGTTGCTGCTACCGGAGCTGGCGGGGAAGCCCTCCGTTCCGCCCTCACGTCGCTCGAATCGGCAATGGCAGCTAAGAGGCGCCCGCCGATTCTGGAAAAGGCGCGGGCGGCCGTATCGGTCTGTGAGCGGTTTTGTCCCGATCTTCGCGAGAAGTTGCACCAATACATTACGATCCGCTGCATGGTATTGGGCTTTGCCCCGGATTCGGTGCGTGATGCCATAGGGGGTTCCCCTCGAAAAGATGCCCGATGGTTCCATCTGATGGCAAAGGCCATGGAAAGCACCTCCCAGAGCTTTGAGGGTTTGGCCCATGCCCTCATCGCCTGGGAAGCTTTCCGAGAACTGGGCCTCGAAGAGAAATCGTTTGCCGTGAATACCGTGGAAGACGGAGTGCTATCGCTGCACATGGCAGAATTGGCTGCCCGCATACCCGCGGACGTGGCTGATGACCTCCGGTCGCTTGTGTACCGGGGAAATTCTCCTCCGAGCAAGAGCGGATTGACGCCACGACGGCTATTCTCACCCAACGCTCTTTACGAACGGGCATGTGCATCTGATCCGCATTCCGACGCTTTCCAGTCCTGGCTGGCGTGGGCTAAGAAGCAGTGCGACTGGCGAGTGGCGGAGCGGGTTGCCGAGTCCTGGCATCAGGCGTGCCCGCAGGATGTGGCTCCGCTGCTATGGCTGATGGAGTCCAGCGAGAAGCGGAGTGCCTACCAGAAGTCGCTTAAGTATCTGGAACAAGCCGAGCAACTTGACCGCCTCAATCCCGAGGTTCGCGAAGCCAAACTGCGACTCCTGCTGGCCGGTGTCTTGCGGCATTTTCGCCAGCACAAGCCTCACCTGGCCTCCCAAGGAATCGAACGAATCGAGGCTTCAGCCGAACGGGACGGAGGGTTGGTTGCTCTGGTCAGCGCTCTGCGCAGGGTTTGCGCGGCACTCGATAAGGACCCTGGTGCGGTCGACCGGCACGCTGCGGAGGTGGAGGCGTGCCTGGGAAGTTGCGTGGCCGCCTACGTTCTCCATCGGGGCATCGCGGACGCGGCGGTTCTCGCGCCTGAGGAGACCTTGCTGGATCCGCTGGATACCAAGTCTTATGACGGTATGACGCTGCTCAAAGGTTTGGCCAAAGCCTGTGCCTTGGCTGATTCCGTAGGCATCCCTTTGGCGATTCCGGAGGAGTGGGAAGACCGGCTGAGCGCTGCGTTGATAGCTCCCCACCCCGCGCTACACAGCGCCGAGCTACTGGTGGTTGGCGAGGCCGCCATTCGCAGCCAAGCGTCCAGCCTAGCCTTTGCCGTGTCCGTGGCGGGCATGGCAAGTGGTGGTGTTGATAGCAGATTTCTCTTCCTGCGCGCGCGGGCGTTGCCCCCATGGGCTTCCGAGAGACGCTATGATTGCCTCTCTGCCGCCTTGGAACTGGCCCGCCGCGAACGCAATACGGACTTAACTGGCAAACTGCTCGACGAATTGCGCTGCTGCCCGAGCAACATGTTTGCCCCGGACGACTTTCTTGACGAGGTCGGACCCGACAGCCACTCAATGGAACCGGGATTTCTCAATGAGATCCTGGCGTGTGAGAGAGCGGCGAAGCAATTCCCGGTCCCTGGCGGGAATCTGCCAGCGAGGGATGAGTGCGATGAGGTGGACATATTCCCGGATGAAACAAATTTTGCACATTCCGAAGACGTGCTGGCAAACATGCCGCCGGAACTGGCCCGCGAGTTGACCAAGGCCATCGCCCGAGGCGCCCAACCCGAGGAGATCTTGAAAGGGATGTTGCCGGGCCGGTCAGGGACTGGGGAGCGTGAGGATTTGTTCGGGTTCCCGGCTGCTGAGCTGTTACGGGAGATCAAGAAGGCCATGGCTATGGGCGTCACTCCAGACGATATCCTGGAGGAGATGGAAGACGTCCTTGCTGGTGATTTCCGGAAAGGCCGGTTTCACCGGGGGGTACAAAAGAAGGAGAAACCCGGAGCAGTGCGCCCTCAGCAGGGAAGCCTGTTTTAAGGACGAAGCAATGCAGAAGTCGAATCTTTCACTAGACCCGCGGATCGTGCTAGGGGTTGGCGAGGACGCGACCGACGAACAGATTCGTGCGGCGTATTTGAACAAGCTCAAACAGTTCCCTCCCGACCGCAGCCCTGCCGAATTTGAGCAGGTCCGGGACGCCTACGAATTCCTCCGGGACCGACGCCAACGCTTCCGACACTTTCTGGTCTCCATCGATCCCCTTGCTCCATTGGACACGGTGTTCGGAAGCGGTTCGAGTGAGAGGAAGTTCGTTGGACCGGAACCCTGGCTGGCCGTATTGAAGGAAAAATAGATCCGAATGGACATGAACTCTGACAGCTCTGCGAGTTCGGTGCATGAAATCCGCGACGTCATCCTGCATGGGTTCGAGACGTGGTTGGACAGCGCCCTCGCCGGAGAACAACCGCTTCCGGGCTTAGCTGGGCCCTTGCTGACCGCGATCGAAAATGGGGAGCCTCTGGCGCCGGTTGAAGGCCGCTGCGACCTGTACGCCCTGTGGTCCGCGATAACGGCCCTGACGCAGGAGGTCAAGCTGCAAAGCCGGACCTTCAAGCAAATGGGGAATACATTGGCACAGTTGCCCGAGGCGGTGGCCGCGGCGATACCACAGGGTTCTTCCGCCGAGCTCACGGATGTGCAGGAGGAGGAGAAACAAGAACCGGAGGCAGCTTCGGCTGTAGCGCATGCCTGGCGTCCCGAAAATCAACATATCGATCTCCTGCTCGACCTGCGCGACCGTCTCGAACGCGGCCTCAATTCCGTGCGTGAAGCCAGTTCAGAGCTAGTGAGCTGCGCCCGCCGCTCCAGGTGGTCACGTTGGTTCCGTAAGGATAACGAGCCACCGTCCCAGACTCGGCAGGTTCTGGCCGCACTGGAAAAGGGCTACATCCTGACCCTGGATCGCCTCGACGAGGCGCTGCAGGATTACCATATCAACCCAATCTCTTGCCAGGGGAAGGAATTTGATTCCCGCCGGATGACCGCTGTCGAGCTGCAACAAACCGACTCGGTGCCCGAGGGAACGGTGGTCAGCGTTTATCGCAACGGTTATGAATGGGAAGGGGAAGTTTATCGTTCGGCTCAGGTCAAAGTGGCGCGCAGCAAGTCGAGTGATCGAGAAATGGATTGACTGGAATTGCGTGGTCGTAATTGGGGCATGGCGAGTTCAATACGAGGATCAATTCTTGGTCGCTCACGATGTGTCCCGTGGCGGGAGCTAACAGACTCGAGTACACAAGCATCAAGGAGGATGGCGGCTGATGAGTGAGCTTATCGTAGGTATTGATCTGGGCACCACGAATTCGGAGGTGGCTAGCTTTGTCGATGGCCGAGTCCAAGTTCTCGGCTTCGGGAAAAGCAAGATACTTCCTTCGGTTGTGGGGTTCTCTCCTTCTGGAGAAGTGCTCGTCGGCGAGCCAGCGCGCAATCAGTTGATTGCTTACCCGGAGCGAACCGTGCGCAGCATCAAGCGCAAAATGGGGAGCAACGAAACCGTAACCCTGGGCGATCACCAGTTCACTCCTCCCGAAGTCTCAGCCTTGATTCTGCGGGAGCTAGCGGCTTGGGCCTCGCGTAGCCTCGGACAGCAGGTGCACCAAGCGGTGATTACCGTTCCCGCGTATTTCTCGGACGCGCAACGCCAAGCTACCCGGGAGGCTGCGGCACTAGCGGGTCTGGAGGCAATTCGGATCCTGAACGAGCCGACTGCAGCCAGCTTGGCGTACGGGGAAGGAGCCCGGCAGACCGCTATGGTCTATGACCTCGGCGGCGGCACCTTCGACGTCTCCATCGTTGCCTTGGAAGGCGATATTACGGAGGTGCTAGCCAGCCATGGCGATAACCACCTGGGCGGCGACGACTTCAACGATCTATTGGCGGAGCATTTGCTGACCGCCTTCCAAGCGGAGCACGGCATCGATTTGCGGCAGGAGCATTCCGTGGCGTGCGCGCGTATCTGGTGGGCCGCCGAAGAGGCCAAAAAGCGGCTGAGTTTTGAGCCGGAAGTTACCATCCGAGAAGAAGCACTGGTTACCGAGAAAGGGAGACCCCTGCACTTGGAGCTGGAGGTCACACGGGAACAGTACGAAGCGATGATCCGCCCCCTCCTGGAGAAAACGCTGGGGAGCGTTTCCAAAGCCCTGGCCGACTCTCGGAAAAACCCCGGGAACCTGGACACGATCCTGCTGGTCGGCGGTGCCACGCGCACACCGTTGGTGTCCCGCTTGCTCCGTGAACGCACGGGCCTCGTGCCCCGGGAGGAAATTCATCCGGACCTGTGCGTAGCCTTGGGAGCTGGTGTACTTGCCTCCCGACTAGCGGGCCACGAGGTCGAACGGGTGCTGGTCGATGTATCCCCGTACTCCTTCGGCGTCTCCTATCTCGGAGAACGCGGCGGTGTTCCGTACCCCTACTGCTACAAGCCCATTATCCGGCGTAATAGCCCGTTACCGTTGACCCGTACCGAGCGTTTCTTTACCTGTGTTCCGTTTCAGGAAGTCGTCGACGTTTGCGTATACGAAGGCGAGGACGAAGATGCGCTCAAAAATATTCCCGTCGGCATTTTCAAGGTGAAGGATTTAAAGAAGCTTCCCGATCTCAGCGAGGTTCTCTGCCGCATGAGCCTGGACCTGGACGGCATTTTGCATGTGACTGCCGTCGAGAAATGCACCGGAAAGTCGAAGCACATTACTATTGATCGAGCCCTGGAGAAGAAGAGCGACGCGGAAATTGCCGCGGCACGCAAACGGCTAGACCCTCTGTCCTCGAGTCGAATTCTCGAAGACATCGAATCGAAAGAAGAAGAAACAGAGGAGTTGGATGAGGAAACCGGGGCGGATAGAAACGCGAACGAGTTGGCTCCTACAGAGGGCGCATGGGCAAGAGTTGCCCTCGAGGCCTCGGAAGTAGCGGGGCGCTCGCGCCGGTTAGTCGAACAAATGCACGAGGAAGACCGCGAGGAAGTTATGGATCTTAACCAGAAGATCGAAACCGCCATCGCTGCCAAAGATGAAAAGACCCTCACAGGCGTGATCCAACAGCTTGCCGACCTGTTGTTCTTTGTGGAAGGGAAGAGGTGAACGCAAACAATTCGCAAGTGGAAACAGCCGGCCGATGCCCGGTATGCCAAGCCCGCTTTCGCGGGGTGTCGATTTGCTCCCGGTGTGGGGCCGATCTCATGCCGCTAATGCTGCTTGCGGCACACGCCTATTCTCTCCGACAGTCCGCCCGGCGGTCGCTGCGGGCGGGAGACGCGCAGAGCGCCCTGGCTGCAGCCAAGGCGGCTCAGAAACTGCACACTACAGCACAGGGAGGCATTTTAGAAATGGTATGCGACTCAGCGGTGGCTGTAGCACAAATACCGTCTGCTGCCGTCTCGCCGGCCCCCACAGAGGCGCCAGAACGCGCCCTGCGCGAAACCCAAGGCGCCTCGTCACCCACTCCCGTACACGAGGAGAACCCCTCATGCCCGATCACCCGGTGTCGGCGAGCAGAGATACCGTTCCCCGTGCCGTGGAAGGGTCTCTGCTTGTCGGCAGCGGCTGCCCTGATTGTGGTCATGGGTTATGCGTTGGGCCCTCACGTGCGGCGCAACTGAGCTCTCATTGCCGGCGCTACCGAGGACGATCGGTTTGCAATCGGATCCACGCGAGCTCCTAGCGCAGCTGTCGGGGCCTTTGCCATGAGACCTCCAATGCAGGGATGCCTTGGCATGAACAACACATTCTGATCCCGCCCAGGCTTGGTATCGCTAGCTCTTTGGCAGATTGCAGTCAAGGCCGATAAGCATGTCGTTGTCACCTCCAGACCGATAGTGTCATGCGAAGGCCGATCCAATTCCAATTGAGGAATTGAGGACGATGCGACGCCACAGTTTTGCCGTCGGAGCGGTGTGGCTTAGCGGTGGTCGAGGCAGAACGTAGAACCCGCAAAGCAACCGAGATTGTCGCTGGATACTCTGAACTGGCAGCCTAATGTCAGTTGCTGTGTTTTGGTCCAGAACCGCACGCACAATCTCGAGCTCTGCATGCTAGCCCAAGTTCCGCAGTTTCGCGTTAATTGAAGAAAAAATTTTATAACTCTGATGCCCTTCTCACGGGCATTTCTTGTTGTTTTCAAGAAACATGGTTGCAAGTCACAGCGCGAATTTACGTGTAGTGAAGACCGACCCTCTTGTAATCCTTTTCTATGTTCGTATGCTCAGGTGTGTATCTGCGGCGCTGTTATCGGAAGAAACAAAATAAACGACACGCCTGCTGGGCGCTGGTGGAAAGCTACCGCACCGCCCGTGGGCCACGGCAGCGGGTGGTGGCCTACTTGGGGGAGATGGATGAGGCGGGACGCATGGGAGTACAGCAGGCGGCGCAACCCAAGGTCGAACCGGCAAACCTATTTGAGAAAGTCGAAGCGGATTGGGTGGAGGTGGACCTCAAGCGAGTTCGCGTGGAATGCGCTCGTCAGTTTGGCGGGGTATGGCTGGGCTATCAGTTGCTGCAACGACTGGAGCTCATTCAGTTCCTGGCTGAGCAACTGACGATCGGCCGAGAAGACATTCCCTGGGCCACGATGTCGATGGTGTTGGTACTAGCGCGATGGTGCGATCCCGCGAGCGAACTGTACCTGGCGGAGCAAGGCTATGAAAGCATGGCTCGGGCGGATTGCCAGCGGACAAGGTCAACGATGATCGTTTGTATCGCGCACTGGATCGTATACTGCCCCACAAAGATGCCCTGGAGAAACATCTCAGGCAGCGCCTGGGCGAGTTATTCCAGATGGAATACGATCTGCTGCTCTACGATGTAACCAGTACCTACTTCGAAGGCGAAGCCGAGCTTCTCAGTTGGCCGATGGCGGGCGCGATCTCGCTACTTGGTTCCGGGCGCTCTTGCTCAGTGCACAAGAACAAGGTCCGGACTATCACGAAGATGGACGATTTCAACGACGAGCTGAAGGAATCCGAAGTACTGACAATCTGCCGGGACGGCGGCATCATCACCAAGAACATCTACAACATCATGCACGCCGCACTCGGACGCCGTAACGCTGCCGCCCATCCCTCTAGCGTCATCATCGACCAGCTGCAGACCGACGCCTATATCGTCGACCTCATCACTAACGTGATCCTGCAAATCGCCTAGCCCGTCCGGGGCGGTCGACGTGGCACGCAACGAGGTCATTTTACATCTCTGCAGATTCGCAGTTCATATTTCAATAACAAAGCATTCTTTTTGCGCTTTTATCCCCGGCCCCGCTCAGGTCAGGTGCTCTGCTGCAAAAACCAGCTCGAGCATTCGTAGTGCCAATTCGTCCTTGTTGTCGTCTCGAATTTAACCAGAATGCAGCCCGGTGCGATGGGTGCCTCCACCGCCCGGTGAAATACCTTCCGTTTGGCTTTCGCCCTCGATGTCAATTCGCAGAATAGAGGGACGTAATCCCTGCCACCGAAGAACACCATTTCGTCCTCACTGCTATCCGCTAACATACAGAAATCCCGGTAGCGTTCGTCCGGATATCTTTTCCAGCTGAGTTCCCCTCGCCCCACGTCTGACACTCCCATTTATCACGATTGATCAGGGCCGTCCCGACGATTAGCCGAAAGATTGATCCTCTGTGATTTCCGTCCGCCGTTGAGGTGCCCTTTGTGGGCTGACAGCCGGGTCCACAATTTCGTGCTGCCACCCGTCTTCAGGGCATGAGTGCCAACACGGACAATGCGGGGGCCCTCGCCCGTGTCCGAGCGCACCTCGCCCGCCTCACGGAAGAAATAAACTCCGCGCTTGGGCCACCTCATCCTGCCCGAACAATCGGCGAGCTTCTTCGCTCCGCCGATGCTTTGCTCAAGCGCGTTCAGGATCGAATAGAACCGAATCAGATGCTCAACCGCTGCTCACTCATGCGTAACAGTCTTCGAGCCCTTCGGCACCTCCGGAAGTGCCGCACCGGCGAGGCGCTTCTCAACGAGACGTGCCAGGAAATCCGCAAACGGCCCGATGTCCTCTCCGACACTCGCTTTTTCCAGCGCTGCCATATAGGTGTTGCGATCGCTGACGGGCACCACGGTCCAGGGATAGCCGCCCGCAGCCATCATCAGATTCATCAGAAACCGTCCCATCCGTCCGTTGCCGTCCATGTACGGATGAATGTAGACGAACACAAAGTGCCCGAGCACGACGCGCACCGCGGGGTCCTTTTCCTCCGCGAGCAGGTCGAAGAAGGCCGGCATCGCATCCCTCACCGCGTCGCGGTTAAGGGGCACGTGCATCGATTGCCGAATGTAGACCTGACCATTGCGATAACCGGCGAGATCGGCTGGCTTGAGGATACCGGCGGTGACGCTAGGCGCAAACATTTCCCGGTACCATTCACGATGATCTTCCTCCGCGACGACGCCGGGATTTTCGCCCTTCAGCACGCGGCCGATACTCTTCTCGACAACCTGGAAAGCCTGAAAGTAGCCACGCGCCGCCATGGCGTTGCGTTCATTTCGGTCCTTGTCATTCGCTTCCGGATTCCAAGAGCGGCTGCGCACGCGTTCGATCAGCTCGGTGCTGACGCGGTACCCCTCGATCGACAGTGAATGATACGCATCCGTGACGTAAGCCTTCTCGACGCCCTTCATGTAGGCGTCCACGTTACGCGGCAGGCCCGGGGCTTTCGGAAACCGCGCGATGACGGGTTCGCGCATTTTCTGCCACAGCAGCCGGATGCGATTTACATAAGGAGAGGCTTCGCGCGTCGGCAGCGTGAGCGCGGGACGATCGTTGAAGGGATCGGTCTCGCGCACCGTGTAGCCTGCTGCCGCCATCGTCTTCACGATCTCGTCCGCAATGCGTTCGCGACCGCCGTTGCGAAATGCGCCGGCAAGGCGCCCGGCGATCGTGCTGTGGCCGCCTTCCAGGAGCTTTGCCAGCAGTCCGGAAGCGTCGCGGATCATGGCCATGGCCGCGCGCGCATCCGTGGCATGGCTTGAGAAATACCGGGGTGAGCACTCGATCAGCGCCGCTTCGAGCGAATATACGCGCAGCCCATCTTTCTCCTCCCGAACTGCAGGCGTCGGCAGTGCGGCCTTGAGATCAAGCAGAGACGTACCGTGCGGCAGCTTTGTGACGTTGTTTTTGCCTTTCGGAGAGCGGACTGCAAGCTGCCGTGGCACGGTCCAGTTTCCGCCATGCAAGGACAGAGATTGCTCCGGGGACAAGGACCAGTTCTTGCCGAATCGAGTTTCCAGATAAAGGGCCGCAAAACGCCAGAAGGATGCGTACCAGGCCGTGCTCTCACCCTTCTTTTCGTCAGGGCGGCTCGGTATGTACCAGCCCTTGATCACCTCCTGCAGAAAGCCATTCGCCAGCAGCCGCTCCCTGTGGGTGCGACTCATGTCCCCTGCCCGGATGGCGGCAGCCCCGTTGGCGTTCTGCAGGCCATGCAGGATCTCTAAAGATTCGGCCAGTTTTTCCGAGGGCGAAGCCATAGTTGTCCTCAAACTAGTCTTTTGTGCCGTATTATTACTAGTTTCTTGTGTTGTTTCATTGTTAGTTTATTATGTTGTACCATGGTTAGTTTTTCGTGTCGAGCGGTTTTTAGTTTTTCATGTAGGGAGGTGACATAACCCGCTGATTTTCAACGAAATTCGTCCTAGGAGCAGACCCTGCCCAGGCTTAATCACTGCCCAAGTCCACCATCCTCTTTCCATATGCCCAGAACACTCCGTCGGCGCGCAGCCCATTTCCCGCCTGTTCATGCCCTTTATCACCATCGCCATGGTGATGATCCTGCTGCCGATGATCATCATGATCATCACCATGCTGTTCTTCACCTTGCCATTCCTGTTGTCGTTCTTGTCTTCGTCATTCTCCCTGTGATTCTCCTTATCCGTTTTTGATCATGACGCAGCCTAGCCTGGGCGCGCCCGCCGCCGCCGCCGCGACCGTCGACGACGCCGATGGCGCCAACAACCGTGGCGCTGGTGATGACACCGCCGATGCCGCCGGCGGCTCACCTCACAGCCTCGTCGAGAGCCTGACCACGCACCGCACCCCTGGGCGCGGCGCTTTCCTAGGATCGCCAGTTGGCCGATGGCGGGCGCGATCTCGCTACTTGGTTCCGGGCGTTCTTGTTCATGCTACAATAGTTACAAAGATTACAGTGGTAATATAGGAAGGGTTCATGAGCGCAACTCGTTCCGTCGTGATCAGCATGCGTCTACCGGTAGAAAGCGGAAAGCGTCTCAAACGAATAGCGACGCGGCACGGATGGACGCCAAGCGATGCCAGCGCGCGCTTGGTTGAGGAGGGCCTTAGGCGGGCGGAATTCGCATTTATCGACTTTCGGGATTCTCCCGCGGGCCGGCAAGCCTGCTTGCAAGGCAGCACGCTCGCGGTGTGGGAGATACTGCTGCTCGTGCGCAGCTATAAGGACAATGTTTCCGCTGTGGCCAAACATCTGAGATGGCCGGAGGCAAAGGTCCGAGCAGCGGTGAATTATGCCCAAGCATTTCCGGCTGAAATCGAAGAAGCGGTCTCCGAGAATCGTGCGACGGATTTTGAGAGGCTGAAGCGCATGTTGCCGCAGGCTGAGCAATTTAGTTCGGAAAAGGCGAAAAAAGGCTGAGATGCTCAAGCTTCTTCTCGATGAGCATATCTCCCCGGATGTGGCGGAGGGCCTTCGGCGTCGCACTCGGTTATTGATCGTTCATTGCATGGCGGAATGGGAAAGTGGTGAATTCCTGGGGCAGGATGACTCCAGCTGTTTGCAGCAGGCTGCGGCGCAAGGGTTCACGCTCGTCACTTATGACAGAAGAACCATTCCGCCATTGCTCAAAACCTGGGCGGAGCAAGGGCGAGAGCATGGTGGAGTAATTTTCGTCGACGACAAGACGATCTCGCCGGCCGACATAGGTGGTCTGGTACGCGCACTGGACCGTCTCTTCCGGGAAACTGCCAAATGGGACTGGACTAATCGTGTCTGCTTTTTGCGCCGTTGATTGGCTGGAAAGCTTCAACAGGTCGACACAAAGTGGGCTTCAAATTCAGCTTTCAGCAGGGTCAGCCGCGTACGCCGCGTACCGCGTACAAGCGCTATTTATTTTCGCTTTGTTCGCCTGTGATCTTGCCTAAGAGGTGCCGTAGACGCTCCGAATCACGAGCGGGCGTCCGAAGCGGGGATGGCCGAGGGCAGCGTAGAGATAGCCCGGTGTGATTCGGTCTGCCTTCGGAATGCTCCGCACGATATCGTGCGATAAGAAATAGTTTTCGTACCGCTTCTCCGCCAGGGCCACGGAGCCGTTCAGGCCATAGGTCTGGCCAGAGCAGGCCACGACGATCCACCCCAACTTGACTAAATAGTCTTCCGCATTTTCGACCTGTTAGGCGAGCACCCTTTTCGTGATTGTGGGATTGAGTGAAAACAAGTCGTCTGCGCTCATGTAGGGCATACCGTCTTCGCCGAATACGCGCTTGAATCGCGTGAGCCACCAAATGCGTTCGGCAACATCGTTGAGCGGTTCGGTGGGCAAATCCAGATCCGTAAAGCGCCGAAGGATCGCGGCGGCCAGGCCGCAGAAGGCTTGAGGCTTCCTATCACCATCCAGGCGCGCCCCGAATGAGTGGAGGCGGGTTCGGAAACTTTAGGACGGGCGGAAATCAAGAACTTTCCAACCCACAACCCAACCCACAAAAGATGATGACTTGTGCGACCTGCGGGTATGTTTGGCAGTCCCCCGCGCGTTTGTAAGTCGTTGCGAAACCTATCCGGGCTGGTCCGCGAGCCCAGCAGCCTGAGCTGCCTTCTGCCATGTCCTTTTGTAATCGACCAGGTGAGTTCCGGAAACTCGCGGGCTAGCGAAGACGAAGGATGAATAAACAGGATCCAAGACGGACGAGATTACGCGGCTTCTCGGAAAATATCGAGAGAATCCTGGCATTGACCTCGGTATTGCTCGCCACGAGCAACCTGACCACGCCGTTTTGCCCCTTCTTGGCCAAAGCTCCGGACCTAGAAGATCGACACAGCAGCGTTCGTATCTCGGCTACGAGAGCCGCGCGATCACACTCTCAGCGGCGCTGACCAGCGACGCCGCTTGGGATGGGGACAACACTCCCGAGCTGAGCAAGTCGTTCACCTCACTGATGAAGGCATTGAGGTTCCCAATCGCAGCAGCGTTTTTTCCGGCGTTCATTAGGTCTATCGCGTGTTGAAGTTTTACCACCAGCGAGTTGTCCTGGCCCCCATTCAGCACCCCTTGGGAGAACAGTGCATTCACGGAATTGACGATGGCCTGCGTCGCCTGTTGCGGCGTCTGGAGAGTAAGTTTGAAAACGGTGCCGCAGCCGCCAAAGCAGTTGCTGGAGCCACCACCGGTAGCGGTGCCGTAGAGGTTCCCCGCCTTGTCCATGATTAGACCGGCGTCGGGATTTGCCCCATCGCTGCCCCCTGTAAAGCTATGCAGGATGGTCTCATTGCCGGAGGTGTCAAGCTTGAACACGGTTCCGCAGCCAACCTCGCTAGAATGGGGAAGGGGGGCGCAGGAGCCGGAGCCGCCCGCGGCTGTGGGTCCGTACAGATTTCCCGCGGCGTCCATGATTAGACCGGCGGTGGGAGTCGCCCCGTCGCTGCCGGCGAAGCTGTGCAGCACCGTTTCGTTGCCGAAGCTGTCGAGCTTGAACACGGTTCCACAGCCGGAAGCGCCGCCAAAGAGGGTGGTGCTGTAAAGGTTACCCGCGCTGTCCATGATCAGAGCTGCGCTGGGAAATTCCCCGTCGCTGCCCGTGAAGCTGTGCAGCACCGTATAGGTGCCCGAGGTGTCGAGCTTGAACACGGTTCCCAAGTTGCAGTCTTCCGTGGTGCCATAGAGGTTGCCCGCGTTGTCCATGATCAGAGCTCCGATTGGGGCGCAGCCATCGCCAGCGTCGCCCGTGAAGCTATGCAGTACCGTCTCGTTGCCGGAGGTGTCGAGCTTGAAGATGGTCCCGTAGCCGAAAGCGCCGTTGAGTTGGTTGGTGCCGTAGAGGTTCCCCGCTGCGTCCATGATCAGGGCTGCCACGGGGCCTCCTCCGTCGGCGCCCCCGTGAAGCTGTGCAGTGTGGTTAATGTCTGCGCCTGCGTGGCCGCGCCCGTGGCCAACACAAGCACGAAGAATGCGGCTGCGATCTTTCCTATTCGTCTTTTCATGTTCTCTCCGTAGTTGCAGACTTGTGACTTGTATCTCGGCTACGAGAGCGCCGCGATCACACTCTTAGCGGCGCTGATCAGCGACGCCGCTTGGGAGGCGGATAATACGCCCGAGCTGAGCAAGTCGTTCACCTCACTGATGAAGGAATCGAGGTTCCCAATCGCACCAGCTTTCTTTCCCGCGTTCATCAGGTCTGTCGCGTGTTGCAGTTGCGTTACCAGGGAGTTGTCCTGACCCCCATTCAGCACCCCTTGGGAGAACAGCGCATTCACAGCGTTGATGATGGCCTGCGTCGCCTGCTGCGGTGTCAGGACCGTGAAGCTGGCGGGCGTCGACGTGCCGTCTCCCGGGTTGGTCACCGTCACGTTGAAGATGCCGGCCGTGGCGATGTCCGAGGCCAGAATGGCCGTCGTGAGTTGCATGGCGCTGACGAAGGTGGTCGTGCGGGCGTTCCCGTTGAAGTTGACCGTCGAGCCGCTGACGAAGTTCGTGCCGTTCACTGTCAAGGTGAACCCCGCCCCGCCGGCGATGGCGCTCGTGGGCGAGATGCTGGTGACGGTAGGTGCCGGCGTCTGGACAGTAAGTTTGAACACCGTCCCGCAGCCGCCAGGGCAGTTGCTGGAGACGAAGCCACCCTCGCTAGCCGTGCCGTAGAGGTTGCCCGCTGTGTCCATCACCAGACCTCCGAACGGGTAGAACCCATCGGACCCGCCCGTGAAGCTATGCAGCACCGTATAGTTGCCCAAGGTATCAAGCTTGAACACAGTTCCACAGCCGAAAGAATTGGTCGGGTTACAGTTCGAAAAGGAGCCCCCCAATTGCGTGGTGCCATAAAGGTTTCCCGCCTTGTCCATGATCAGAGCCGAGGGGTTTGACAGGCTCGTAAAGTTGTATAGCACCGTATAGTTGCCCAAGGTGTCGAGCCTGAACACGGCTCCGCCGCCGGAGGCGCCAGTGCCGGAAGAGGAGTTGCCGTAGAGGTTGCCTGCCTGGTCCCTGAGCAGAGGACCGCCCCCGGAGCCACCGTACAGGACCGTAAAGTTTCCCGAGGTATCGATCCTGAATATCGTCCCGAAGACGGAAGCGCCGCCAAAGAACGTGGCGCCGTAGAGGTTGCCCGCCGTGTCCATGATCACACCGGAGGGGCTACCCCCATCGGACCCCCCCGTGAAGGTGTGCAGGACGATGTAGTTGCCCGAGGTGTCGAGCTTGAATACGGTTCCGAACCCGCAGCCGTTGTTCAAGTTGCCAGGCGTGGTCCCGTAGAGGTTGCCCGCCGTGTCCATGACGAGAGGTGGTCCCCCCGGACCAAGCCCCTCTGAGCACGTAAAGCTGTGCAACACCGCCAAGTTGCCGAAGCTGTCGAGCTTGAATACCGTTCCAAAACCACAAGCACCGCCGCCGCCCGTCGTGGGGCCGTAGAGGTTCCGAGCCTGGTCCATGACCAGAGCTGCCTGGGGGCGGCACCCATCGGATCCGCCCATGAAGCTGTACAGCACCGTCTCATTGCCGGAGCTATCGACCTTGAACACCGTTCCACCGGGACTGGGAAAAGCCCCGCCGACATTTGTGGTGCTGTAGAGGTTGCCGACAGCGTCCCTGAGCAGCCCCGCAAACGGAACTGCCCCATCGGACGGCCCGGTGAAGCTGTACAGCACGGTGAAAGTCTGCGCCTGCGTGGCCGCGCCCGTGGCCCACACAAGCACGAAGAATGCGGCTGCGATCTTTCCTATTCGTCTTTTCATGTTCTCTCCTTCGTCCGAAACTTGTGACTCCCGCGTTGTGGCGGACCGTTCTTGGGCGTCATCATCGCCTTGACGACGCTTGCAGACACCCCACCGCCGTTCAGTTCAACCAGCGCCGGAGTTGACAAATCGAAATAGGTCTTCGAAGTCTGGCCTTTCGAAGTGATGACCTCTTTTAGCAGCCCAGTGCAAACCATCTCCAGCGCTGATTGATGGCTCACCGAGCTACAACAGTTTTGGGCACGGCTGCGGGAGAATTGCCAAGCTCGGTTTGAGCGGGTAGGCCATGCTCATCAAAGAGTCGCGAAATGGCGTCTTCGAATGCGACTCTCATCAGCATGCCACCTCGGAACAAAGCTAAGGATTCGATTGCGGCATATCGCTTGGACTTCTGTTTCTTTTGCGCATAATGTCGGAGTTCATTGACATTGATTCTGATTTTCTTGTTTTCTCTGGTGTCAATCAGAGGCAGGATTACGACCTGCGATGCGGTCACTGGTGTCACATCAGGGGGGTGCCTGCTGAGCGAACGAACCCGCCACGATGCAAATGAGGGTCGCTGAGGGAAGCACAACCTGCTTTGAGGTCCGATGGTGTGTCCTGGTTGATTTCGCTTCCATGTCGCTCTCCTTCAAGCTGCTTTCGGAAGTCCGTCAGACTTTTCCGTGTTGGTAACACGAAGGTAGTACCCTGAATTCGGATTTGTTTGAACGCCCGCAGGAACTACTCGTAACTGAGATCAATTCCCTGCCGAACTATCTCGACACGACCGCTCTTATGGGCCTAACCCCGGATTTGCTGTGGAGCGCAGTCGCCGCTCGCACGATGCTTGCAGGGGAGAGGAAAAGTGTCAATCGATGGTGATGGGAAATGATATGAACTTGGTATGAAATCGGGTGGGGTTCCAGTGGATTTACGAAATTGCACGAAGTTGTGTCTGGATTAGGGACCAGCGGCGACGACGAGCTCCGCTTTGCGTTCTACTAAGCATCGGACTTTTTCCAAGGCTGCCTATTCTTCTGCACTAACTAAGAGTATGCGGCATCTTTGCCGCTGTGATAGAACCGGTCATGTGCGCCGTAGAACTCGAACACGTGATCTCTCCCGTTTGAGTGAAGGCAGGCGTGTCCGTCGGTGCGCAGGGCTTGGTAATTGTCACTGATAGTCCGGTGTTTTGGACCCCGCTGCCCGGACCCACGGAAAACACCACCGTTTCCCCAGCCTGTAAGTTAAGCGTGAGACTAAACGGCACGAACTGGCCAACGGAAGTAACGCTGGAACTAAACACAACCTTACCCTTGGCCACGATAGCGACAACCGTGCCTACACCGTATTGGGCACCGCGAAAGCTGCCGGCTATGGAATACTCGCCGCCGAGAGGGGCAGTGAATATCAGATCGGAGTACTGGCCACCAATCCCAGCCACGAGGACGAACTCGTTAGCCAAGAAACTAACGTTTCCGTCGTTATAGGCGGGTCCGTCGTTATACTCCGCCGCAGGTGATGTGCCAGCGTCAACCGACGATGATAACCAGTGCTGTGCATTTGGCCCGTTGACGCCGATCTGCACGGTCTTATCGTAGAGCGTAATAGGAGTAGTGAAGCCCGACGAATAACCGTAGGACCATACGCCGTTAGGGTTACTTCGAGTGGTCCACCCCTTCTCGAAGGAGCTAGCCGGGCTGTAATTCAGGGCTATGGGGAGAAAATGTGATTTGCATCCCACTAGGCAGCGCACTCTTAGGAATGTCGCCTGTTCTTCCGCACTAAGGGTATGCGCGTCCTTGCCATTGTGATAGAACCGGTCATGAACGCCCTTAAATTCGTCACTTTCCGGATAAGCTGCAAGCAAATAAAAGTTCTTGTCGAATTCGTACCGGATGGGGCAACCCTTGGGTGCGGGGCATTCCAGCACCCTGAGTCGCAGATTGCCATCCTGAACTGTAGGCTCGATGGCCGCATTGAACTGGAACGATGCTCGGTTCAAATCGCTCCGTGGAAACAGCAAGCGCAATCTCTCATGGGCTACTCCCATGCTGTGGATTTGAAACTCAGGTTGCACCTCGGTAGAAGCCCCAAGCACTCGGTCAGGATCAAGCACCACCAGTGTCGCTTCATACTCATATCCATTGGCGGCTCCTGTGGCGATAATCTCTTCTCTCCCATCGCCATCCAGGTCGGCCAACGTTATATAAGCTAAACTCCCGGAATGCCAATATTCCGAAATGGTTTTGCCGTTGGAATCGAGGATCGCGATCTGGCTGGGCCCGGACCACCAGGGGTCATGGACACTGGCAACAACGATTCGAGGAGGTCTCTTATCCGTTGCCTTTAGTACACCCAAGGCCGTAGTCTTAAATGCCGCCAGACTCCCTGGGAGTTCCGGCAGTTCTCTACCCGGGGTCCAGTGCCATTCCTCCTTGCCGCGATCGGAATAGCAAATCAGCGTCGACGAGCTCGGCTGTTGGTTAGGGGCGGCCGAATAAGCGAAAAGGACGCTGACATGGCCTTTCCCCTCCAAATCCTCGAACCAGATGCGCGGCCCAGCTTCCTTTTTGTAGAAGGTGTCCTTCTCGGGTCCGAAGGCTTGGGGAAAGTTCCTGCTCCACAGTTCCTTTCCTTGAGCATTCATAATCACCAGCTTCGAGCCATCCAGCCGCCCTACCTTGGGCTGCTCGGGCGTCGCCAGCACTCGGATGGAGACGTAAGCAACGATGCCAAGGACGGCGCCAAGCGCTGCCATCGCAGCGATTATCTTCAGTCCCCTTCCCGGTTTCCTTTGCGAACCCGATAGACGAATCCTCGAGATCTGAAGCGCTGTGCCGTCACGCGGTGATGCCACAATCCAGCGCTTCTCGTGTGTACCATCGGGAGCGGGAACCGCTCGATTAGGAAGGACGATGATGACAGGGTCGGCCTTTCCTTCATGCATGTAATAGGATTCCAACGCGTGGCGGAGCCGATTCATCTCCGTCGCTACATCTGCCGATCCCTTTGTCCTGATCTCTTCTGGCCACAGTTCCTTGATCACCCAGTCAGGCTTCAGAGTGGTTTGTGAATCCATGTTCTTCGACAGAATTTCCAGCAGCTTCCTGAGCTGGCTCTTGCTTGCAAAGATCTGGCTGCGCAGGATTCTGTCGATCTGGTCACTGATGGCAGTGCGATCCATGAAGCTCGTCCGACTCTATAGTATAAGCGCCGAAAATGGTGTGAACGCGCTTGGGTGGGTTAGGGGAGGGAGTTTCGCGGCAGTCGAGAACCGAGGAAATTGCCCTCCATAAAGTCTGGCGTCAAGATGA
>DASQIH010000013.1:0-3334 GCA_035631655.1 Terriglobales bacterium | reverse complement strand
TATTTAAAGGTTCTTCTGATTTTCGCCATACGGTGGGATGACCGCCAGCGCAGCCCCACCCACCGTAGATACGAAATAGCTGTTCGTCCCCAGGGTGGGGAGCCGCGATTTCAATGTGCGAAATTCCTGCCGCAGTGGGTGTGATGAAACACCCGTGAGATTCTTGCCGAGGCCATGGATAGCAAACTGTGGGTCCACTTCCACCCGCCCATGCCCATGGTCGGGCATGATTTCCAAAGCGATGATCTCCGCCAGATATTTGGTTGCTACCTGTCTAATCACTGCTCGCAGCGTCTTGCAATCGGGCCAACCAGCAGGAAGCGGCGGTACTTGGGCGTCCACACGAATGGTACTTGCTTGAATAGACTACATTGTTGTTCGATTTGTACCCTTCAAGTGCCATACCTATGATTATAAAGATTAAATCTAATGCAAGACAAAAGCACGCCTTACATCCCCAGGCCCTGAAGGGCGGGGGCTTTACGGCGCTTTTCGGTAAAGATGCAATTTTGCGGCTAATGTTACAGGCTTTTGGCCGCCGACCTACTTTTTCTCGCCTTTCTTCTTGGACGGAACCGGAGGCGCCGGGTTAGTCTCCTTCGATTCAGGTGCGGCTAGCACCGCGGGCGGCTCGGTGAATACCTTTCGAATAAAACCTGGCGGGAGCGTAGCCGTCAGAACCGACCGGCTATTGCGTTGTTCTACTTTCAGGCTGTCGAAAAACTCTTTCACATCGGGATCGGCTCCTTGCGCCGACGCGCTGCTTTCTGCGGAATGGAAAATGTTCAGAAACGCGCTGACCTGCTCTGTAACCTGCTTGGCATCGTCCCCGCTGTTCATGAACGCTTCTGCCCGCAGATGCAGGGCGCGAAGATAACGGGCGGAAACGACCACCACGGCCGGCTTTGGAAACAACAGCGACCAGATGCCATTGGCGAGTGGAAACCGGCTATCGCTTTTGTCGACGCGCACTATCGCCCAAGCCAGGCTGGCAATCGGCACATCCCGGTAATATTGCCGCAAAAATGCCGGCCCGCCAAATGGCGACGCCAACTTACGCGATCGCTCGATGATGCCGCGGATAATCGCCGGATCGTCGTGGTTAGAAGCCGCTACCGTGTCCACGCCCAGAATGGCCGCCCGGAGAGTTCGGTCTTCCAGCGGAATATTAAAGATTTCTACCGACCGGTAACTCTCCACCGATCTCGAAACCCTGCGCAAATAGCTCGCCAGTTTCTCGGTATGGATACTGCCTTCGAAGATTTCGGTGAAACGTGCCTGGCCATTGGCGCTGGTCGGATAATGGACGGCAAACGCCGCACGGTCGAGATCACGCTCGAATTGGAAGCCGGTCTCCTGGATAAAGCGCTCGTACTCAGGATCGTGTGAGACGGGAGGCAATTGGTTTACAGCATTGATCCGCCGCACCCAGGTCAGGTTCGCGTAAAGAAATGCGTCCGCCGCAGGAAGCAGCCGCGCCGGTTCCGGCGGCGCGTGCTTTCGCAGCTCGACGATGAGAACCACCGCCACTGCGACCAGCAGAACGCTAATGATGATAGGGAGACGACGTCGTATGCGCATGAGGTGCATGCCGCGCCCAATTCGGCGCGCGATTCGGTCCGGACAAATGCAGCTTCTCCTCTAAGAAGCTGCCTGGGATGGCACATCATAGCACCCCGAATTCGGACCAGCTTCGTCATACTCAATACCGCGAAATACGCCCTGGTCATTCCGAGCTGGCTTCAGTCGGGCGAGGAGTCCTGGTTCTGGCCTAAAAAACCACGTTCAGCCCTTAAATCGGGAAAAATCGGGCCGGTTTCCTTGCACGTGGAATGCCGTTATGGTAACTTAGAAAATTGTCCCGGACATCAGGAAGGGAGCAGGAGGATCTTTCGCGCCCGGAAGGGCGGGGGAGTCCAAATTGCTGGCGTAGCTCAGCTGGTAGAGCATCTGATTTGTAATCAGAGGGTCGGGGGTTCGAATCCCTTCGCCAGCTCCAGGAAACAGATTTTCCGGAAGCACGGGGCGTTTGCGCAACAGGGCGGCAGCAGCGCAGCAGGATTACCAAGCACGCACTCCATAAGGAATTTTTTCCGAAGGTAGTGAGCCTTTGTGCGGAAGTATGTTCGCACAGGTCCTGATTTCCTTTCGTCGTGCAAGGCCATGAGCGGAACGGCCTTCTGCGCCAACGCAAACCCCGGTTCAGGCTGCCGGACAGAGTGAGTCGCCGGATTACCGGCATTTCTGCACAGGTGGCCGAGTGGTTAATGGCAGCAGACTGTAAATCTGCCGCTCCTTGCGAGCTACGGAGGTTCGAATCCTCCCCTGTGCACCAGAAATTTGTTTTGAATCGTACAGCCATTGCGTTTGCTGTGTACGCCGTCCTAGGGATTTTGGCGTGGACGACCTTGCAAGATAGCAAGATCCGTGTGGTCACGTTGCTGATCCTGGCGCTGTTTGCAGTGAAGACCCTGTTGCGCCGCAAAGACGTGATGCATCGGGGCGATGACCACGATCATGAGCCGATGTAGCTCAGTTGGTAGAGCACTCCCTTGGTAAGGGAGAGGTCACCAGTTCAATCCTGGTCATCGGCTCCAGGAGATTGGGTAAGCTGAAGGCTGACAGCTGTTGGCTGTTGCTGAGCGGGAGTAACTCAGTGGTAGAGTCACAGCCTTCCAAGCTGTTGGTCGCGGGTTCGATTCCCGTCTCCCGCTCCAGATTTTGAAAGCAGGATGTAAGTCGCGGTGGGCTTCCAACAGGCTGCTATCAAAGTTCAACGCGAAAAGGAATTCGGGGCGCTGAGAGATGCCCTCAAAGGCGTATTTGCTCCCGAAGGGGTCGAGCACTTCCTGAAGCGTCTGAATAGCAAAGGCATTCGCATCCGGGATTTCGAGTTGGTCGTGGCCAGCGGAGTTCTTGAGCAGGTGGACGAGTACTTAGCGAAGTCTGGCGCGCGCAAGTTGTACGAAGCGCTGCCTCCTTCGGACCGCGGCCAGTTGCGTGAGTTCTACCTGTCGAAGATCGAAGAGGTCGATTCAGCGCTGCGGACCAAATATCAAAAGTTGTACCGGTACTACTGAAGTCGCGGGCAGCGGCGCCCGCGCCACACAGACCAAGCTAGAAGCTAAGAGCTAGTAGCTAGAGGCTAAAAATGGCGAAAGAGAAATTCGAACGCACCAAGCCGCACGTGAACGTGGGCACGATTGGTCACATTGACCACGGCAAGACCACGCTGACGGCGGCCATCACCAAGGTGTTGCAGAAGCACAACCCCAAGATCCAGTTCCGCTCATTCGATTCGATCGACAACGCCCCGGAAGAGAAAGCGCGCGGC
>DASQIH010000012.1:0-10263 GCA_035631655.1 Terriglobales bacterium | reverse complement strand
TAACGCCCAATTCCACACGAAGCGAGAGGTGCCCGCCATGCGTAGGAGTTCGTCGGCTTGCCGGGCGGTCGGTTCCATGCGAAATTTGTAGACCTTGCGTTGCTTGATGGGCTCAGACATTCTTTTGATTTTCCACGTACTGTTTTATGACCGCCAACCGTGCTCCACCAACCGTGGACACGAAATAACTATTCGTCTACAGCGTAGGCAGACGAGATTTGAGGACGGGAAACTCCTTTCTCCGATTATGCGAGGCAACGCCTTTCAGATACTTGACGAGCCGATGTATCCCAAACTGAGGGTCCACTTCGACCAAAATGTGTACATGGTCGGGCATGACTTCCAGAGCGATTATTTCGGCTCTGAATCTCTGACACCCTTGGTACAGAATGTGCCGCAACCGAAAAGCAATCTTGCCTTCCAGAACTGAACGTCTGTACTTTGGTGTCCAAACAACATGGTACTTACTCGAATAGACGACATGGTGGTTCGACTTGTAGTCTTCTAGTCTCACCGACCAATTAGGCAGGTCTTAGCAGTCTAACGAAAGCAAAATCGGTTGCCTTATATCCCCAGCCCTAAAGCACGGGGCTTTACGGCAACCCTTGGTAATGCTCTTTGGCAAGGACGGATGAGCATCCGAGCGCACAAACTCGGGAACGCCGGCGCGGCCTTGAACGGTTATACCCGCGACACCAAAGCCATCCTCAATCTGGCCTTCCCCACTTTCTCCTGGGGATCGTTCCGCCAGCATTCCGCGCCGCACTACAAGTTGATTGATTCCCGAGTTCCCGCTGAAATCGGCGTGGCCCGCGTGTGGCCAGAACCTGGCATGCTAGTCAGCATCGAGCCGAGAGTCTACATACGTGAGCATGGTGCCGGGGCGCGAATCGAAGACGATGTTCTTTGCGCGTCGTTACGGGGGCTGTCTGCATGATTCCCATCGAGCTTTCTGGCAAGGTCATCCTCATCACGGGCGCCATGGGTGCGATCGCTGAGCATATTGTGAAAAGGCTCGTGGCTGCGGGCGCAACCGTGGTACTCGTCGACATCAAGCCTAAGGATCTGGCTGAACAAACTCTTCGGCAATGGCAGATTCCTTCCGCCTCGTATGTCTATTTCTCCGCGGACGTAACCGATCCCCATTTGTTGAACCGGATCGTCGAGGAGTCGTTCCAGCGTTTTCCCCGCATGGACACGGTGCTCGGACACGCCGGCGGTTGTGGCCTGCACCCTTTTGCCACCACCACCGAAGCCGAGTATGAGCGTATCTTCCGATTCAACTATTTCGCGCAAACTTACCTGGCGCGTGCGGTGCTTGCGGAATGGACCAGGCGTCAAATTCCCGGACACCTTATCTTTACATCATCGTACGTGGCACGGATACCACATACGCAAATTCTGTCCTATGCTTCGGCCAAGGCAGCGCTGGAAAACTTCGCGCGTTGTTTGGCGCTGGAATATGCTGCGACCGGAATTCGGGTGAATGTGGTCTCTCCAGGAAATGTGGCCGCGGGCAGCTCTTTAAGAGTTTTCGAAGAGGACGCTGCTTACCGAGAGTTCGTGCTTCGCGTAGGTTTAGGCAGGAGGAACAGCCCCGAATCAATTGCCGACGCATTTGTCTTCCTGTGCTCGCCGCTGGCCAACGAGATTAACGGGCAGATCCTCAGCCCTGACTACGGCACCGGGATCGGAAACCGCCTGTGATTCACATCCTGAAAATTCTGAAGCAGAAGAACTCTGAGGGTGTCATAATTCCCGACCATTCGCACAGATGACCTGCACCGCACCATGGCATGCCGGGGTGGAGCACACCTGGGCTTCTTTCTGGCAGTCCAGCGCTCGTTAGCTGCATGAGGCAAGATCAATGAAAACGGTTGCAGTTCTCCAGTATTCCGATGCCAAGCGGATCCTCGATACCATCGTGGAGAAAGCGTTGCAAATGCAAAAGGCGGCCGTGATTGCAATCGCCGATTCGCATGGTGAGCTGATTGTCTTTGCCCGGATGGATAACGCTCCCCTCGCGTCCATACGTGTTGCCGCGAATAAGGCATGGACCGCCGCGCGAGAGCGCAAGCCCACCAAGGAGATTGGAGACAAAGTCCGAAACCCGGAACGAGGTTTTGACATTGCCTATTATGGCGATCCCAAGTTCGTGGGCTGGGGCGGAGGAATTCCCATTTGGAAAGATGGCGAGGTCGTGGGAGCCGTAGGCGTCAGTGGCCTCTCCTCGAAGGAGGACATAGAACTAGCCACTATCGGGTTAGAAGCAATTGCAGTCGAGGAAAGGGGGAAATGATCTATGCGGCACATTCAAAGCCAAAGAGTAATCCTTTGCCTCTTCGCACTGGCATTGTGTTCTGCCCTTGTATGCCGGGTTGAAGCGGCAGAGCCTACATCTCGCAGTCTTGATTCGGGGTGGGAATTTCGCGCCCTTGGAAACAGCGCCAGAACTGATGTCAAAGAATGGCATCCAGCAAACGTTCCCGGTGTGGTCCAAACAGACCTGCTGCAGAATCGCTTAATCCCTGACCCCTTCTACCAAGACAATGAATTCCGACTGCAGTGGATTGGCCTCACCGACTGGGAGTATCACACCACGTTTTCAGTCGACCCTGCAACTCTGGCCCACGAGCGCGTCGAGTTGGTTTTTGATGGCCTCGACACATTCGCCGATGTCTACCTAAACGAGCAGGCAGTTCTCCAGGCGAACAATATGTTTCGCCGTTGGCGCATTTCTGCCAAACCGCTGTTAAAGACAGGCCCGAACACGTTGCGGGTGGTCTTTCATTCGGCCGTTGAGACAATGCTTCCCTACGTAAGGTCTCTCCCGTATATTCTGCCCGCGATATCAACCATGAACGGCGGAAACGAGCTGAACATCCCCACCGCCCCGTACACACGCAAGGCCCCCTACCAATACGGGTGGGATTGGGGCCCACGATTCGTAACCGAAGGTATTTGGCAACCGGTCCGCCTGGAAACCTGGGACGCGCTGCGCATCGAAAGCTTCCACATTCACCAGCAGCGGGTCAACGCGGAGACCGCCACTCTGGCCGCTGAGCTTGAAGTGGAAGCTAGCCGGCCTGCAACCGTGAGCGTGGTATTCGCTCACGACAGTTTGTCGGGGGCGCAAACGGCTGATGGCGCGCAAACGGTACAACTTGATGCCGGCATCAACCAGGTCGCTTTTCCCATTCACATCACTGCGCCCAAGCTCTGGTATCCGGCTGGCTACGGGCCACAGAGCCGCTACCACTTTTCCGCTGTCGTGCGCCTCGGGCGCGAAACCGCAGCCAAAGCCGAAGTAAAAACCGGACTGCGTACCGTGGAGTTGCGGCGCGTTCCCGACCAATGGGGTAAGAGTTTTACGTTCGTGGTGAATGGCATTCCGGTGTTCGTGAAGGGAGCCAATGTGATTCCCTTTGACAGTTTCCCCCCTCGCGAAAAACCGGATCAGCACCGCACGATCCTCCAGGCTGCCCGCGACGCGCACATGAACATGGTGCGGGAATGGGGAGGTGGCTTCTACGAATCCGACGATTTCTACGACATCTGTGATGAGCTCGGGCTCCTGGTCTGGCAGGAATTCAGTTTCGGTGGCGACATGGTGCCGGGAGACGTGGCCTTCCAGGAAAATGTACGGCAGGAGGCGACCCAACAGATAAAGCGCCTACGCGACCATCCTAGCATTGCGATCTGGTGTGGGAATAATGAAGTGGAAACAGGCTGGTATCATTGGGCCGACCGGCAGGCATTCAAAGAATCCATCTCGCCCGAGACCCGCGATCGCGTTTGGCAGGATTACATCATTCTATTCGCCGACATTCTCAAAAGTGCGGTCACCGAATACGCCGATCCGGTGCCGTATTGGCCCAGTTCCTCCAGTGCGAATTTCGAGGAAATACCGGATAACGATCACAACGGCGATATGCATTTCTGGGCGGTATGGCACGCGCTCGCACCCGCGGAAGACTATCTGAAGCAATTCCCTCGCTTCATGACGGAGTTTGGGTTTCAATCCTTCCCCGAGATGCGAACGATCCGCTCGTTTGCCAAGCCCGACGACTTGGATATCCGTTCCGTAGTGATGCAAGCCCACCAGAAAAACAAAGGCGGCAACGAACGCATCTTGAGCTACATGCTGCGCGAGTATCGTGAGCCGAAGGATTTCGCAGCTTTCGTCTACTTGAGCCAAATACAGCAGGCCGAGATCATCAAGCTAGGCGCCGAGCACCTGCGGCGGCAGCGGCCGCGCACCATGGGCGTTATTTATTGGCAGTTAAATGACTGTTGGCCGGTTGCTTCCTGGTCCAGCATCGATTACTACAACCGTTGGAAGGCGCTGCACTATTATGCCCGCCGTTTCTACGACGATGTCCTCATCTCGCCCCATGCCCACGAAGATAAAGTCGACGTATACGTCGTTTCCGACAAGCTCCAGCCTTTTTCTGGAAAGATCCATGTCCGGCTGCTCGATTTCTCAGGAAACAGTCTCCTCGACCAGGTGCAGGATGTGCAAATTCCGGCGCAATCCAGCGCTATTTACTTGACTCTGGACCGAAACAATCTTTCAGCGAAAACCGATCCGCGCCGCAGCTTTCTGGTATTCGATCTGGATGTGGCGGGACAACGAGTATCGCGCAACCTGATTTTCTTTGACGTGACTCACAAGTTGGAATTGCCGATCGCACCCAAAATTGAGAGCAGTCTCAACAAGGTGGACAGCGGCTACGCGGTCACGTTACGAACGCCTGTTCTGGCGCGCGGCGTCCACCTGGCTTTCGGCGACCTCGACGTCCAAGCCTCCGACAACTACTTCGACCTGCTTCCCGGTGAGCCGGTGGTCGTCAACCTCAAAACATCTTCCACGATTGATCAGCTTAAGGCTAGCCTGAAGGTTACCTCGCTCACGGATGCCTTCTGATTAATCTGCCGCTGACGCATAGCCAACCTTGCGGCCACCGTAGCGACGTATCCTGATGTTGGCTTGTTCCGCATGGCCGTAGAACCCTTCCAGCACGCACAGCCGAGAGCAGTACTCGCCGATCATGGTGGATGCTTCGTCGGTGAGCACTCTCTGGTACGTGCAGGTCTTGATGAATTTACCCACCCAAAGACCGCCGGTATAGCGTGCTGCTTTGCCCGTGGGCAGTGTATGGTTCGTGCCGATTACCTTGTCGCCGTAGGCCACGTTCGTACGCGGACCGAGGAACAGCGCACCGTAGTTCCTCAGGTTCCGCAGGAAATAGTCTGGATCGCGGGTCATGACCTGAACGTGCTCGGAGGCTATGCGATCGGCTTCCTGCGCCATTTCCTCCTCCGTGTCGCACACGATCACTTCGCCGTAATCACGCCAGGAAACCGAGGCCAAATCCGCCGTGGGCAGGATAGAGAGCAGTCGCTCCACCTCCGCCATGGTTTCGCGGGCGAGTTTCTCGGAAGTGGTAAGAAGGATGGCCGGCGTATTGAGCCCATGCTCGGCCTGGCCCAATAGATCCGTAGCACAGATCTCTCCATCCACGCTTTCATCCGCGATGATGAGGGTCTCGGTTGGCCCGGCAATGAGATCGACGCCAACGCGACCAAAAAGCTGACGCTTGGCCTCAGCCACATAGGCATTGCCCGGCCCCACGATCATCGACACGCGCTGAATGCTCTTGGTGCCGAGCGCCATGGCGGCGATCGCCTGAACCCCACCCATGCAGTAAATCTCATCCGCCCCGCCGAGATGCATGGCGGCCACGACCGCCGGACTCGCCTTGCCATGGTAAGGAGGTGAGGCAGCGATCACGCGCGGCACACCCGCCACCTTCGCCGTCACCACGCTCATGTGTGCAGAGGCGACCAGAGGATATTTCCCGCCCGGAACATAGCAACCCACCGTGTCCACCGGCATATTCTTATGCCCGAGAGTGATCCCCGGCAGAGTTTCCACTTCCACATCCTTTATTGACAGACGCTGCGCCTGCGCGAAGTTGCGCACTTGGGCCTGCGCAAACTTCATGTCGTCAATGGTGCGCGTGGAAAGCTGAGAAACACAACTCTTAATGTCCTGCTCCGACAGTCGGAATGACGGTGGGTTCCACTTGTCGAGCTTCTCCGAGATCTCCCGCAAGGCTGTCTCGCCCCGAGCCTCGATGTCCTCGATAATGCCTGTAACCGTATCGCGGACCTTCTTGGCATCGGCGGTGGTCTGCTCTGCTGTGCGCCCGGTTTTTAGATGGCGTGCCATGATGCCCTCCTTTAAACGTAACCATTTAAGAGTCAAGGAAAGCGGTCTCCAGGCTTCAGTCTCCAGCCTTGGCGCCAGGAGCGTGACGCGTGCCTCCTGAAACCTGCCTCACTAGCCAGTAGCGGAGAGAGGTTCGGCAAGCTCGACATCGCTGGCAGATTTCCGATGCTGTTCGGCCGCGTATCCAGCCTTGTAGTCGGCTTTGACTTCCTCCGATGCAGTGGGAAGAACTGGGAAGTCCCACCAGCCGACAACCTCTGCAGCGGCGACGGAAGCATCCCGCGTTATCGGCACTTCAACCAACGCCGGTGCCTCCGAGTCGAGCGCTCGCTTGATGCTTGAGCCGATATCGTCCACCGCTTGCACCTTAGTCGCGACTCCGAAACCGAAGGATTTTGCCAGCGCCGCGAAATCGACCGAGTAGGGCCGCCCGTCGCTACTGTGGTGGATAAACTCGGACCCGATCTGCCGGCCCATGAGATGGTCCTGGCCATCGCGGATTGAGATGTATCCCGAGTTGTTAAGAATAAGAAAGACGACCGGAATGTCGTGCATCGCGCAAACAGCGAGCTCTTGAACGCACATCATAAAGTCGCCATCGCCGATGATGCACACGACCGGTGTATCAGGCTTGGCGAGCTTCGCGCCGATGGCGGCGGGTAGCGCGAAGCCCATCGACGAAAACGAGCCTGAGGTGATGTGGGTTCGCGGTTCGTAAACCGGAAAGGCCTGCTTCGTTGTGCTCTGGGGATGGCCTGATCCCACGGTCACGATACCGTGCCGTGGAAGCACCCTGCGCAGTTCCCGTAGGGTACGTAGCATTGTGGTCGGCATACTCGTGTAGGAGCGACGGTGCTCGAGTTTCTTCTCCCACTCTTGCTTTAAGGCCTCGACATTAGCCAGATAGGAAGATCGGGCCTTCCGCACCCTACTGGCCTGCTCGCCCGAGATGCCCGCCAGGATGTCAGCCAGCACCAACTTGCAGTCGGCCGCGATTCCGACCTCGGCCGGATAGTTCTTGCCGATTTCGCGTGGATCGATGTCAACCTGGATGAGCTTGGCGCTCGGGATGGAGAAGGTGACACCCTTGCGGTAGGAGGAGGCCGACCAATCGGTAAAGCGGCACCCCAACGACATAACCACGTCCGCATTCGCGGCCGTGTGGTTGCCAGACAGCGATCCCGGCCAGCCTGCCGTACCCGCGCACATCGCATTGTCTTCGGCAATCGCGCCCTTCCCGTTCCATGTGAAAACTACGGGAATGCCTAGTTTCTCTGCCAGATTCGTCAGCTCCGGCGTCGCATTCGCGCTGACGGCTCCGCCACCGGCCACAATGCAGGGGCGCTGGGCAGCGAGTAGCAGCTTGATCGCGGCTTCAATGGCCTGTGAGTCCGCCCGTGTTTTCCCGACCGGCAGGCGCTTGGCGATCTCGGCGACGTCAATGTCCGTCGTCTCGACTTGCACATCCAGCGGAACCTCCATGTGTACAGGCCCAGGACGTCCGGTCAACATCGCGTTCCAGGCGCGATGCAACACGAACGGCACCTGATCGGCACGGATCACATCGAAGGTGCGCTTAGTGACCGGGGCCGCGATGTGCGGAAAATCGGGCGAGGCGAAGCGGTCGAGCTCCTGCATGACGCCGTGACCACGCATGTGAGTGGCGGCACTGCCAGTAATCAGCAGAAGGGCGGTCGAGTCGCAGTGCGCGGTCGCGAGCCCAATGATCGTGTTGGTCGCTCCCGGGCCGATCGAGGTGAAGGCGGCAATCGGCTGGCCTGTAACCCGGTAGTGCGCGTCGGCGATGTGGACAGCGCTCTGCTCGTGCATCACCTGTAAAAATGGTAGTCTCGAGACCGGGTCGTGGAAGGCATCGATCATGCTCCAGTTGCCGTGTCCTGGGAGGCCGGCGACATAAGGAACGCCGTACGCTTTGAGAGCCTTTCCGATGATCTGTCCAACTGTGAGCTGCATAGAAAACCTCCTTGGCCTGCTGTGTCGCACATTCTACGCCCGATAAGGGGACTCGAATGCAATGCGGGATCAAAGGGACGAGATCCGGCATGAGGTGCCGACATCCTGGTTGTATAATCCCGCTCACCTCAAAGGGCGGAGCTAACATGGATCGGCGTCACTTTCTTTCGTCTTGTGGACAGGTGTTGGCAGTCGCGGGGTTAGCTCCTACGATGTTCGCCGAGAATCAAATGCCCGAATACAACCAACGTCGCTCCCTCTCGTTCTCCAACCAGTGGATCGAAAGCACTCTGTTTACCACGGTTCGCGAAATGCCGGTTGAGGATGCAATCGTCGTAAACCTGTCCACCACTGCCTTGAACTACAAGGTAGGCGGAAATCATGGAACAATTCTCTCTTGGAAATCCTCGACGCTGCGGCATTGCACCATTGAGAGCGGCGAAAAAGTCGCATTACTTCACATACGGCAGCGCACCAATCTGGGAGGAGTAGCACTACTCTGGGATTGGTTTGGGCAGCGCAATCCACAGTTCCCTCGCAGTACTCCTCTTTATATCTCCTCGCAAGATGAGGTGGGAGATGTAGAGTTCGATCCAATCGCCACATTCACTCCTGAGGCTTCCGCTTCAGCTTCGCCGCGACGCTACCGGCTGAAGCTGAACCTGTGGTACACGCCAGAAGAGACCGATTGCGGGATCCACACCGGACACCAGTTCCTTGAGGTACATACCCAGATCCTCGGCACAGGTCACATGCAGAAATTTCGGGAGAACAACGCGTCCACATTGTACGAAGACGTTACGATGAGCCCCGGATTTACCCACGATCCGTTCTTCACCCTCAGCAATGACCGTAGCTTCAGTTATCCCTGGCACCGCTATTACGGAGACACGGATTGCATCTGGATGGCGGTCGAACTGCATCCGGTGTGAGTTCGTTGCCAAGTGTCGGCAGAGCCACGGTCGTTCCAATTGCTATCCATCCCAGGCGAGTCGAGAATGGTTCTCTTCCGTCCGAATGTTTGTGACCCGACGTGCTTGGCACTGGTGATACGCGACATTCAGGTCGGAATCGGATTGAGCTCAACAGGGCCGGAACTCAAAGACGGGCTGCCGACTCTCACTGCGCCCCACCCACACCTTTCGACTAATCTTGGGGATCCTGTCTGGATGCAGCCAGCCCGGGCGATATAAGAAGTTCGTGCGGCTACGAAAGAGATCAGCCGCCCTTTGTCTCTGAGTCGTATCGGATTCTGGGACGATCACACTTTTAACCAACTACTGGAAAGCTGTGCCCCACCTTGCGGAAATCAGGATCGCTGGTCACCGAGTGTGGCCTTATACTCGATGGCAGTCGCGAAGCTGTCAGCATAATAGAGTTTGTGTCTAACCTTGAGCTCCGCAGCCTGAAACGCTCTCTGCGCCGGGGCGTCGACAACCTCAACCGGTAATGGACTTACCGCTTGCAGGGTCGTAGTGCGTGATCTAGTCCGTAGTCGCGCAAGATCCTCTGAGCCCAGCCACTACTTCTTCTCGTGTCAGACCCCGAAGATGCTCGCGCGAGGCGAGTTCTTTGTAGAAGTGGTTGATCGACGCGGCTGGCTCCCACTCAACACAGCGAAGTTGTACGCGTCGGACTACAGTAGGTATTGTTCTTACTCTTTCCGGAACACCCATTCCCCCTTGTCCACTTCACTCCCGCCTTCTCCCGAACTTTATAGTGTTCCACTCTTAATTCATCGGGAGCAAGAAAGAATCTGGAAAAAGTAGCATAGCCGTCTACGATCCCTCGTCAGGTACGCACCCGCAATGCCGCTGAGATTCTCGGCCGGTCACCGGCAACACTCAAGCGCTGGCGCCATGAAGGTATTAGCCCCGATTGGGTCGAGCTTGAAGGCTGAGTCAGCTATGATGTAGGCGCTCCTTTGGATTACATCCAGAGGAATACGCGGGTTGCTTCACGAGCGACCGTGTCGAGACCCTCAAATTCTCGGGCTCGTCCTCGAATGCCAATTGTGCGTTGCGAACCTTGAGAAGGATGTTTCACAAGGCGGA
>DASQIH010000011.1:0-36275 GCA_035631655.1 Terriglobales bacterium | reverse complement strand
GCTTTCGAATCATTGTCGCTATCTTGCGCCAGTGCCCACGAGGTGGCGACAGCCGCCAAGACCAAACACAACAGGAGTCTTTTCATTGTTTTTGCCTCCTTATCCAGGCAGAGTAACGTTCGATTGTGGACCGAAAGTATTCTAAGAGGCCGGCCAGAGCCGAAGGGTTGTCCATCGACCGATCAACTGGGGTGAGTGCGCCACATCGAACAAAAGGCGCCTTTTCAGAGAGCTCGGACGGGCGAATCATAGCTCCATAACGCTTCGTTCTTACAGACTGATTGGGAGCGCCGACGTCTACTGTAGCGGTTCAGCGCGCACCAGGAAGTCGCGCCATTGTTTGAGTTCCGGCACGTAATCGCGGCGATACGTGAGGCGCATCCGTGCTTCGCGCTGCAGTGAGATGCACCAGCGAATTACTTCAATTTCGTAGTACATGGTTCACTCCCGTTGCCAGGTTCACTTCCGAATGACAGCCTGTTAGTAGCCAAATCGGCGAGCGGGGCCGTCCGGAGGTAACGGTAGAGATGCTGCCTGGATTATGTAGGAGAGTAGGGACGATCCCCGAAATTCGAGCAGGGACGTGGTAGCCCTCAGGTGGCCACGCTCTCCGAAATTCATCTGGCAGTGGTGATGTTTCAGTGGTTAAGGAGGCCGAATCGCGCTCGCCCGGACGGGTCAAAGACCCGTCCCCACACGGTTCTAGCCCAGCTATGGATGTGTCATCTTTTCGGGGCGGACTAGCTGGTCGAATTCTTCTCCCGTGAGATAGCCGAGCTTCAAGGCCGCTTCGCGGAGGCTGGAGTGCTCGACATGTGCGGTGTGGGCAATTTTGGCGGCTTTGTCGTATCCGACCTTCGGCGCCAGCGCAGTCACCAGCATCAATGAATTCTTCACATACCAGTCCACCTTGGCGCGATCCACCTCGATGCCCTTGATCATGTACTCGACATAGCCATGGCAGGCGTCGGCAATCAATGTGACCGAGTGCAGGAAGTTGTAAATGAGTACCGGCTTGAAGACGTTGAGTTCGAAATTGCCCTGCGAACCCGCGAATCCAACGGCGGCGGTCGCGCCATGTACCTGCACGCATACCATCGTCATAGCCTCGCACTGCGTGGGGTTCACCTTGCCGGGCATGATCGAAGAACCGGGTTCATTCTCCGGTATGGCGAGTTCACCCAGTCCGCAGCGCGGGCCGGAAGACAGCCAGCGAATGTCGTTGGAAATCTTCATGAACGATGCAGCCAGCGTTTCCAGTGCACCTTGTGCGAAGACGATCTCGTCGTGCGCCGAGAGTGCGGCAAACTTGTTGGGATGAGAACGGAAGGGAAGACCAGTCAGTTCGGCGATCTTCTTGGCGGCTCTTTCGGCGAATTCAGGATGCGTGTTAAGACCAGTGCCAACCGCGGTTCCGCCAATCGCGAGATCGTACAGGCCATCGAGCACCTGTTCGAGACGCTTGATGTCGCGGTCGAGGAGACTCGCCCAGCCGCCGAACTCCTGACCGATGGTGAGCGGAACTGCATCTTGCAGGTGCGTACGGCCGATTTTGACTACATCCTGGAATTCTTTTGCTTTGGCCGCGATGGCATCGCGAACCGCGCTGATAGCAGGAATCAGCGCATTCTTCACGCGCTCTGCCGCGGCAATGTGCATGGCAGCGGGGAAGGTATCGTTGGACGACTGTGACATGTTGACGTGGTCGTTGGGATGGATCGGCTGCTTCGACCCAATCTCGCCTCCGGCGATCTCGATGGCGCGGTTGGAGATGACCTCGTTGACGTTCATGTTGGTCTGGGTCCCGCTGCCGGTTTGCCATATGCGCAAGGGGAATTGGTCGTTCAGCTTACCGGAGATCACCTCGTCGGCGGCCTGCACGATCAGCTTGGCTTTGTCGGCGGGGAGCTTGCCCAAATCCTGATTCACCAAAGCGCAGGCTTTCTTAAGGATGCCAAAGGCCCGAATCAGCTCAGGTGGCATAGTATCGCGGCCGATATTGAAGTGGAGCAGCGAGCGTTGGGTCTGCGCGCCCCAGTAGACGTTCGACGGGACTTCGATGTGCCCCATGCTGTCGGATTCAATACGCGTGCGAGTTGCCGCTTCCGCCAAAGTTGCCATAGCGCGCTCCTGATCAGTGCGTTGCAAAACGAAATTATACCCCTGGCTGTTGAGCAAGGTGTGTGCTCGGGCACACCTCGGTGTGACAAAGCATTTTTTCACCGCCGAGAACGCCGAGAAAAGCTGCTTCTCTTGGCGTTCTTGGCGGTGAATTCTCTTTGTGTCCTGCGACACAGGGCGTTGTGACGAGCACAAAGGCCATGTTCAGCCCGCATGCTAGAATCGGTCGTTTAACCGGAAGGTGGGAGGCTTCTCTGTGCTTCCCGCCAGACTCAGGAAGGAACCTTGGCGACTACCGAGCATATCCCTGAAACGCTGGCCCGCAGGAAGGCGCACTCCCGTCCGGACAGCTGGAACGATGTTCTGGTCATCGGCGCCGGGCCGACGGGTTTGGCGTGCGCGATCGAAGCGCAGAAGATCGGGCTCAAGGTGATCGTCGTGGACAAGGGATGCCTGGTCAACTCCATCTTTCACTATCCCGCCAACATGATTTTCTTTACTACCCCGGAGTTGCTCGAGATCGGTGAAATCCCGTTCGCCACGGCCAACATGAAGCCGACCCGCCAAGAGGCGCTGGAGTACTACCGCAAGGTGGCGGATCACTACGAGTTGAATATCCATCAATATACGTGGGTGAAGACGGTCACGGGCGAGGACAACAATTTCCGGGTGACCGCGACCGATCGCCATGGCGGGATCCACGATTTCCGCGCGCGAAAAGTAATCGTCGCGACTGGCTACTACGATCTGCCCAACATGATGGACATTCCGGGCGAGGACTTGCCTAAGGTTTACCACTACTATCACGAACCGCATCCCTATTACGAAAGCGACGTGCTGGTGATCGGGGGGAAGAACTCGGCCGCGATCGCGGGGCTGGAGCTATGGCGGCACGGAGCGCATGTCACGCTGGTTCACCACGAACGCGAGATGCACCGTCACGTCAAGTACTGGATCAAGCCCGACATCGAGAACCGCATCAAGAACGGCGAGATCATTGCTCACTTCAACAGCAGGGTCACCGAGATCGGGGAGGACTACGTCGTAGTCAAAACGCCTGATGGAACCATCCGCCTGGAGAATGATTTCGTTTTTGCTTTGACTGGGTATCATCCGGACTTCGATTTTCTCCAGAGCCTGGGGATTGAGCTGTCGGCAGAACAGTGCCGGCCGGTGTGTGATCCGGAAACGCTGGAGAGCAATATACCGGGCATCTATGTGGCAGGCGTGATCGTGGCAGGCTCGATGACGAACGAGATTTTCATCGAGAACGGGCGTTTTCACGGGAAGCTGATCGCCGAGGACTTGAAGCAGAAGTTCGGAAAGAAGAAGTAGCGAGTACCGAGTACCCAGCCGCGAACTGCCAACGACTAACGACTGCTCACTTCAGCAGGTACTCCTTCACGAACATCACCGTCGCATAGAACTGATAATCCTGGTTCTTCTTTTTGCGGAAGCCGTGGCCTTCGTCTTTGGCCATTAGGTACCAAACAGGCGTTGCGTTGTGGCGGACGACGTCTACCATCTGGCGCGATTCGCTCTCGGGGACACGCGGATCATTCTTACCGGCGATTACGAAAAGCGGTTTCGTAATGTTCTTTGCCTTGTTAGCGGGCGCAATGCTCTCGAGGTAGGCGCGCATCTTTGGATCGCGTTCGTCGCCGTACTCAACGCGACGCAGATCCTGGCGATAGCCGGAAGTGTGTTCCAGGAACGTCACCAGATTCGAGGGTCCGACAATGTCCACGGAGCAGCAGATGCGGTCGTTGTAGTTGGTGGCAACCGCCAGGGTCATGAAACCGCCATAACTGCCGCCGGTGATCAGGTTGCGGCTGGAATCGAGTCCGGGTTGCTGCTGGATCCAGTCGAACAAGGTATTGATGTCTTTGTAGGAGCCTTCGCGCAGCATTCCGTTGTCGAGCGCCAGGAAAGTTTTGCCGTATCCAGTAGAACCCCTGACATTGGGGAAGATCATCGCGATCCCGAGTTCGTTGAGATAGTAATTGTTGCGGCCGAGGAAGCCGGGACGGAACTGGCCTTCGGGACCACCGTGAATGTTGATGATCACGGGGCGCTTGCCTGTGAACTTGGCCGAAGGGTGATAGAGGAAGCCGCTGATCGAGCACCCATCCCACGTCTTCCAGTGAATCAGTTCAGGTTCCGGCAGGTCAGCTGTGTTGATGCCGCCGGTCTCGCTGTAAGTCCAGCGCTCGACTTTTCCTGTGTCGGCATCGAGCGAATATGCGTCGGAGGTCGAGCGGGCAGTGGACACGTTAAAGGCGAGGTCGTGGTTGTCTTTATGCCAACGGACGCCGCTCACAATTCCCTTGGGTATGCCGGGAACCAGGCTTTCCTTGCGGGTTGCGGTATCCAGCAGGTGGAGCACTCCGAAGCCGTCTTCGTTGCTGACGAATGCGATGCGTTTGCCGTCGTCGCTCAGGTCGAATTCGTCGACATCCCAGGAGATGTGCGTGGTGAGATAGGTGTGCTGCTTGCTCGCAAGATCAATGTAAGCGAGGCGATGGAACTCGGAATCTTTGTCGGTGGTGACGTAAACGCCCTTGTTGTCTTTACTGAAACGGCCCTCCTGGTAGGCAACTTTGATCGCGCCACCCTTGGGCGTAAGCAGAGTTTTTTCGCCGCTGCCATCAGCCACGATCCAGAGATAGCTTTCGTTGGCGGAGATTTCCTCCAGCACCAGGATTTTGCGGTCATCCGGAGACCAATCGAGTGCCTGCCAACCGCCGCCCTGGAGTTGAGTGAGCATGTGATCGGTCTTGGGATCATTGGGATTAATTACGTAGAGATCGACGTCGTTGCCGTTTCGGCGCGTAGAACCGTAGACCATTTTGTCGCCAGCGTGAGACCATAGCGGCCCGGTATTGCGCGACTTGCCGTCGGTGAGGAGCGTGACGTCAGCGCTGTCCAGAGCGTAACGGTAGAGCTGAAAGAACTCACCTCCGCCTACATCCTTGCTGAAAACGAAGAAGCTGCCCTGGGTGGGCTCGTATTCACCCCGGAGAACAGCGTCGGGGTAAAACGTCAGCTGGGTACGAGCGCCGGCAGGCATTTGGACAGAGTGGATCTGATTGGTATCGGCGAAGCGCGTAGTGATGAGCATCTCGCGGCGCCTGGGGTGCCAGCTGACGAAACTGGCTCCGCGAGAATTGTTATAACGTTCAACGCTCTCTGCGATAGACGTGGAAACCTTGGGGACACCCTCAACTACCAGGTTTTCATTAGGAGCGATTTCGGTGTTTTGGGAGAAGGCGAAAGAAAACAGGAGGGCAGGAATCGCGACAAGGCGCAGAAGCTTCGGCATGAAAACCTCCGAGGCTAAGAGGAATTTATCGACTGGTGAGTTTATCAGGTATCTTGAAAGACTAACCCTGAGTTACCGCTCTCGTTCATGGAACCGGAACCCGAAAGCGCGATTACCAAAGTCAATCTTAGCGGATACGCACATCTGCTGCGCACCAACGCCAACTTCCGCCGGCTGTGGATGGCACAGATCATCAGTGAGATTGGCGACTGGTTCTATACACTAGCCATCTACACACTGCTGCTGCAGTTGACCGGGGAGGCGAGGTCGGTTGCATTGGCGCTCGTCCTGCAAGTCTTGCCGCAGACTTTCATTGGCCCGGCTGCCGGAGTCGTGAACGACCGGATTCGCCGTAAGCACGTCATGATCACGGCCGATCTGGCCCGCATGGCGATCGTGCTGGCCATGTTGTTCGTACGATCGCGTTCAACGGTGTGGCTGGTCTACCCGCTGCTGCTGCTTGAAACCATAATGGCTGCGTTCTTCGAGCCGGCGCGCAGTTCCGTAATCCCCAATATCACGACGCGAGAAGATCTGGTGCTGGCCAACACGCTGTCTTCCACCACGTGGTCCATGAATTTGGTCTTGGGAGCGACGTTGGGAGGAGTGGTCGGGGCGCTGCTGGGCCGCAATGCGGTGTTCGTGATGAATGGCGCCTCCTTTTTGATTTCGGCGCTCCTCATTCGCGGAATGCGCTTCCAAGAACCACACGCTGAGGCAGCCAGACCTTTGCGACTGGGCGACCTGGTGGATTTGTCGCCTATCGTGGAAGGGGTTCGCTACGTACGCCGTGATGCGCGGCTGCTGGCAACCCTGTTCGTAAAGGCTGGCATATTCGTAATTGGGCCGGGCTGGGTGGTGTTCACGGTAATGGGGCAAAGAGACTTCCCTGTGCGGTGGGGAGGGTTGAGCGAGCAGCGCGGCGCGATGCTAGGCATGAGTCTCTTGTTGGGAGCGCGTGGCTTAGGTGCACTGCTGGGCCCCCTGTTGGCCGCCCCTTGGGCGCGCCATTATGACCGGAAACTGCGATTAGGAATTCTTCTTGGATTTCTTGCCGATGCCGTAGGTTACGCAGCCTTGGCGGGTGCAGGCAAGCTGGGGCTGGCATGCTTGTGCATTGCGTTCGCGCACTTTGGGGGCTCGACGGTCTGGGTCTTTTCCACGACTTTGCTCCAACTCAACACGGATGACCGGTTTCGGGGACGAGTTTTTGCCGCGGATCTTAGTTTCAGCATGTTGACAATTGCTATCGGCGCCTACCTGGCGGGACACTTCGTGGATTCGGGTATTCCAGCAAAGAAGGTGGCGAGTGCGGCGGGAGTGCTCATGCTGGTCCCGACCCTCGGATGGGGATGGATGATGCGGAACGGAAAAGAGACGCCGAGAGTGACTTCAGAAGCTCAAGGCTAAAGATATAAAGATACTCTCGGCTCTAGCCCGCATTTCTTTCGGCTTGGCCTGGACGGGTCAGAGACCCGTCCCCCCACGGCAACCCTCAGCTAGGGTATAGCTTGTCGATCTTGGCGGCCATGATGAAATCGCTTTCGGTCAAGCCGTCGATTTTGTGGGTCCAAGTGGTTACTTCGGCGCGGCCCCAGGTGAGCAGGATGTTGGGGTGGTGGCCCTGCTCCTCGGCTAGTTCTCCCACTCGGTTCACAAAATCGAGAGCCTTGCGGAAATCCGGAAAAGTGAAATTCCGGGTGAGATGGTGCTCGTTGACCACCTGCCACTGCGGCACTTGCTTCTGGAGATTGGCGAGTTCCTTACCCTTAAGCGGAGGCATTCCGCCCCGGCAGGGGACGCAGGTTTTGCTGGCTAGCTCGGACATGGCTCAGTTCTCCGGCGGGATCGGATTAAGCAGCGAATCGCTGGTTCCAGTGTAGCTCGGAGTTGGGCGAGGACGAAAGTAGCGCCTGAGCCAGAGCAGGAATCCGAAATACAGGAGCAGGACCACAATCGTCCACCCCATCAGGAAGCCGCTGCGAAGCATGGGATTCGCGCGGATCATGTCGAGTTGCCGCTGTGACCAGCCCATTCTTGAATAGGCTTGCATCAGGTTGCCGGCTCGAACCGTCAGGATCGCCGAAACGAGGCGAATGGCCATGCTAATTACGGCAACCCACCATCCGGCCACTTTCAAACGAAAGAACGAGTATGCGACGTAGGCATCTACGGCCGCGAGAATCAGGAAAAAAGAAACCGCAGGCAATCCGGTCAGGTAGCGGCCAAAGAAGGGTGCCGGAGTGGTGAAACTCGTAAGCAAGTAATACGTGCAGCCCACACTCGCAAGGAGAGCGAAAGCCAGCACGGGTAGAGGACGTCGATCAGTCCAGCGCTCGAGCGGATCGCAGGCCTTGCAAGTCTGTTCCACATCCTTACTTCGGTAGAAGAGCAGAAACACCAGCGGAAGGACGATGAGCACGACGGCAAAACAAACGATGAAGAACGTCAGGACCGCGGCCATGATCCCGGGTGGCACGGGGCGGGCTCCGGGATTCTGCAGGGCGGCGGATCGCATGCCGGCCAGAAATCCACGGGGCAGCAGGATTATCAGAAACAAGGTGATGAGCACGCCCAGGATGAGCCAGATCCAGGAGAGGATCAGGTTTAAGGCCCAGGCCCAGCGTTGGGCCTGAATGGCGCCAATACCGAGCGTGATCAGTAACGCGGCTAGGGCAAGATAGGTCAACGCGATCAGCGCAAAACCGGTTATGGGCTGGGCGTCGGAAGCTTTGCGACCCAGCACCGCCGCGATGAGGGCGAACGGAACGGCGAGAGCCGATAAGACGCCGCCAGCAATCTCGATAATGCCGAAAATGACCAGCGCGGTAGAGCGGTCTTTATAGGCAGGAGCGGAAGGTGGCGCGGGAGGTGGTGCGGCCGAGGGAGGCGAGGAAGGGATGTCAGCGCCGGACAGCTCCAAGGCACGCTCCTAACACTGTTGCTCTGGTAAGCGGTTTAGAACGGAATGTCCTCGTCGGTGATCGGGCTGGAGCCGGCGGGTTCCGGCTCCGGCGTATGCTGATCGAAGGTATTGGCGGAGGCGGCGCGAGCGCGTCCTCCGCCGGAATCTTCGGCACCGCTCTCGCCGCGACCGCCTAGCATTACCAGGTCGTTGGCGACTACTTCTGTCATGTATTTCTTCTGATTGGTGTTCTTGTCGTCCCAGGAGCGAGTTTGCAGGCGGCCTTCAATGTAGACCTTGCTGCCTTTCTTCAGATACTCGCCGGCGATCTCGGCCAGGCGCTGCCACAGGACCACGTTGTGCCATTCGGTGCGATCCTGCCATTCGCCACCTTTGTCTTTAAAGCGTTCGTTGGTGGCCAGCGTGATGCGTGCTACCGGCAGGCCGGACTGCGTGTACTTCACTTCCGGGTCTTTTCCCAGGTTTCCAATCAAAATGACTTTGTTGACGCTCTTCATAAGTGCGGTTCCTTTTGCCCCGTGGTGATGCCTGGCGCTAAGGGAGCTGGAAACCTTGCCAGACGAGGGGAACGAAAATAATTCCTGGGGCTGCAGGCACTATATCAGAATCAGGGCCGAGGTTCATGGGCAGGTGAACGGCGATCCATGGTGGGCGTTCCAAAATGACGCAAGTACTAACCGCCACAGGTCGTTCAACCAGGGAGATATCCGCTGGCAATCAGTTGCAGATGTGAATGCATAGATCCTTCGCTTCGCTAAGGATGACACGGCCATCGAGAGTCGGCGAGTGTGATGCTGTATAATCGCGGCGATGGCTGCGGAAACCGAACAAAAACAACCTGGGATGGTGGCTGACGAACTCAAGTTTGAACCGAAGTCCAAGGGGCTCACTACCGTCCGCAAGAAAAAACCCAAAGAACTGGCGGTGATCACGGAGTGCTGCACCGGTTGCGCCGGTTCGCCAGCCTGCGTCGAGTATTGTCCGGTGGAAGACTGCATGTTCTGGGTGCCGGACGAGGACCATCCGCCGTTTGGACGAATCCAGGTGGATCCGATCCTGTGCATTGGGTGTAAGAAGTGCACCAGCAAGGGACCGGATGGCTGCTTCCTGGATGGCTGCCCCTGGGACGCGATTGCCATGGTTGACACTGCTGAGGTGGAGAAGGAAGTCGGAGTAATGCCGTATTAGCTTCTAGCTCTTAGCCTCTAGCTCCTAGCGATCAACGCGCGATCAACGCGCGTTTTGTTTGTCCAACACCAAAGGGCAAAGCTAAAAGCTACTTCGCCCTATCCCGAATTGCTTTCTCGGCAAGCGCTGCTTGTTGCCGGACATGCTCCGGAAGGTCCGGCAGGCTGCGTTCGTAGGGTTGGATAGCGGGTAGGTCGTCTGGTTGGCCGACAAGATAGAGCGCGCGCAGGGCTTCCCAAACTTGTTCGGCATCAGGATCAATGGTCGCGACCGCTGCTCCTGCCAGCACGTCTTGCCCGGTATGCACGGAGAGGAACCGAATCCGGCCGCTGATGGGGGAACGAAGTTCGCTGGTCCGGGCTCCTGATTGCAGTTTGGCTACCAAGCCAGCTTGGTGAATTGCCGCGCCAGCTTTTCCTGTGTCCACAATTTTGCCGGCTTCGGGTGCCCCGATCGTTGCCGGCTGCAACAGGGCGACAATCTGCGGACGACCGGATGCGTCGCCAAACCGGACCAGGGACAGTGCTGCGTTGCCACGGACCGTCAGCGAACGGTCATTCAGCATTTTGAGCAGAGCATCGTGGAAGCTGGCAACCGAATTGTCTTGGCCCATGACCCAGGCGTCTGTGTTGCGCACTTCTTCCACGGGGTAAGAGGACAGCCGTGCCAGTTCCGGATACCAGCGGGCAACGCTCGCGTCCCGACGTGCCATGCGCTCGCCGATCTGTACTAACGCGTGCTGGATGTGGCGGGGATGCTTCTGGTCACGCAGGTATTCGGAAATCTGCTTGTCAGAAAGTTGGCGGCCGAACCAGGTGTTCCACCAGAACAGGAACGGCATGAGCACGATTAGCCATGCCGTAAGAAAAAAAAGCAGGCGCTGGCGGGTGGACATGCGGTGGCGTTGGGGGGCCGAGCCGGCGGGTTCTACTGGGATCCTATTTTCGTCGATCCGTGTTTGGCTGGACATCTTCACGTTAATTTAAATATTGACAGAAATGCATAGGTCCTTCGCTTCGCTCAGGATGACAGCAGTGGCGAAAGCAAATAACAGATGACTCTCCTTCACTCGATAACATCTGCATCGAGGACCCTTTCTTGTTCCAGGTAATGCGACACGGCGTATTGTGCGAGCAAAGGGGTTTGCAGACGGATTTCGGCGCCCATCCATTCGCCCTTGCCGTGCGGAGCATTGGATGAATGCTTGCAGTGGGCGCTCGAGCCAAACTGGGGACCGAACGCGGCCCCTTGGATTTCGTCGTACTGCTTGAGCTTGCGCCAGGCTTCGTCACCCACCGTGCCGGAGACATCGATTTTCAATCTGACGATAGGCATTAAGAATTGTTGATTTTCTGATTTTTGATTGTTGATTGAAAAATATTGTCCGATCCTCAACTACCATGAGGCACAAACAGGTGGTACAGCATGATGTAGATCACAACGCCCGTAACCGAAACGTATAGCCAGACTGGGTACGTCCAGCGAGCGATGGCACGGTGGCGGTCGAAACGTTCCCGGAGAGCCCGAGTCAAGGTGATGATCACCATGGGTACGATAGCTGCCGCCAGAATGGTATGCGAAATCAGAATGGTGAAATACACCGGGCGCGACCAGCCTTGTCCCGGGAAACGCACGGACCCGACGTGGGCATGATAGTAGAGATAAAAACCCAGAAACAGGCCGGAGGAGACCAGTGCTGCGATCATGATTGCCCGGTGAACGGCCATGCGCCCGTGTTTGATGAACCAACGGCCGGCCAGGAGCAGGATTGCACTGCTGCCATTCAGAGTGGCGTTGATCGCGGGAAACATCGCGTATTGTTCAGGTATCGGCATTTACGCAGCCGGCCTGGTTGTGCGGCGATTGGCCATCACGAATGCCAGGAAGAACATAAATGCTGAAAACAACACCAGAGTCAGCATAGATGCGCCCAGCGGGAACGCCTGGCTTCCGGGATAGAGCAGGCCACGCAGGGCCTCGGTTCCGTAGGTGAGCGGGTTAATTCTCATCAGCCACTTCAGCCACCTCGAGGCGCCGGTCAGCGGGAAGAGAGCTCCTGAAAGCAGCCATAATGGGATAAGGAACAAATTGATAATCGCGTGAAAAGCCTGGGTTGAGTCCATCGGCCAAGCGATGGCGAATCCTAGCGCCGTCAAGGCGAACGAGACTAGAAAGATCGTAATGATGACTAGCAGCGCGTAACCCAAGGTCAAATGAACGCCGACCAGCGGGGCAAAGATGAGAAAGATCATGCCCTGAATCGCGGACAGGGTGGTGCCACCCATCACTTTTCCCAACACCACTGCCGAGCGCGGCACTGGTGCGACCAAAACCGAAAGGAGAAAGCCTTCCTTGCGGTCCTCAATTACTGACATCATCGTGAAGATCGAGGTGAAGAGCACGATCATGATCAGCGCGCCGGGGTAGAAATAATCTAAATAATGCTGCTGTCCGGGAGCGTCGCCCGACCTGAACGAAGTTCCGAAACCGGAGCCAATGACCAGCCAGAAAACCAGGGGCGAAGCAATCACGCCGACGACGCGGCTCTTCTGACGATAAAAACGGATGATCTCACGCCACCACAGGGAGAAAGCGGGCAGGAGTACGCCCGTGTTTGCGGGCGCCATGGGCGGGGCGAGAGTTGTGCTTTGGGTAACCACGTTAACTCGTTTTTTGCTGGGGCGTGTTCTTCACGCCGCGGCGTAACTCCAGGAACCCGTTAAGAAAAAAGATACCAGAAAGAGCCAGTAAGATGAGGCTGAGGAATAAGCCGTCGACGGTCATGATGCTGCCGTTGACTACCGTCCACGCGATGCCCAGCAAGGGAATGATTCCCAGCACGATCGAGAGCACTACGACGAACATTCAGCCTCCTTGTGGCGCCGCCGTCCACGGCGGTTGTCGCGTGGCGCCCCAATCCACGCAATTGATCGCTAGAGCTTCGAAATAGCCGAGCTGCGCTCGGCCTGGACGGGTCAGAGACACGTCCCCACACCGTACGGGTCGCTTACAGTCATGAACGCTTCGCAGCAGGTTCATCGTTCTCGGTCCAGAAGCGGTGACCAGTGCGGTGGATGAAGACGTCTTCTAAGGTCGGCTTGCTGGCGGAAATCGCTTCGATTTCTCCGGGGAAAGCCTCTACCACGTCGGTAATAAAGCGGTGCCCGTTTTCCCGCTCGATGCGGACCTTCCCAGCCAGCACCTGTGCCTGCACATGAAAGCGAGCCTCAATCCTTTGCGCCAGAGATTCCGGATCTCGCGCGTCGAGCAGGATCACGTCGCCGCCAATTTCGTGCTTCAATTCTGTCGGCGTGCCCAGCGCTACCAATTTTCCCTCGTTGAGAATGGCCAGACGATCGCACCGCTCGGCTTCCTCCATGAGGTGCGTCGTGACAAGAATCGAGACACGTTCCTGGTCGCGCAGGATTTGCAGATACTGCCAGAGATCGCGGCGTGCGCCGGGATCGAGGCCGGTCGTCGGTTCGTCCAGCAATAGAACTGAGGGATGATGGAGGAGACCCTTCGCTAATTCCAGGCGGCGCTGCATGCCCCCGGAAAATGTCTCGGCGCGATCGTGGGCGCGATCGGCCAAGGCGACTCGGCCCAACATTTCCGTGATTCGCGGCTTGAGGGCTGCGCCATGCAATCCGTAGAGATGACCCTGATGACGCAGGTTCTCGTAAGCCGAGAGTTTCACGTCGATACTTTGCGCCTGGAACACCACGCCGATCTGCCGACGCAGCGCATTCGGTTCCTTGGCGGCGTCGTAACCCATAATCAGGGCTCTGCCGGCTGTGGGCAGCATCAGGGTTGAAAGTATGCGGAAGAGAGTTGTCTTGCCGCTGCCATTAGGGCCCAGGAGTCCGAACAATTCCGCAGGGCGCACATCGAAACTGACTCCGTCCAAGGCGGAGCGGCCGTCGTAGCGGTGAACGATCTCTTGGACCGAAATTACGGCGCGGCTCGCGGGAGATTCCGCTGTTGCCTGGGCAAGTTCGTAGGCGGGGGTTTCGAAGGCCACAAGGTATTTTACAGGAGCCAAGCTTTTCTGTTGGGCGGGCGAGGCTCCCGGCGCTCTATTCGGAGCCGAGCTGCGCTCGGCCTGGACCGGTCAGAGACCCGTCCCCACACCATACGAGTCAGAGACCCGTCTCCACATGGCTCGACAGGCTGATCATGCGGTCAGCGGTTTTCTCTCCGTGCTGGGAACTCGTTCCTCGAAAGAAACCGGGACGTGTCTCCAGACCTGGATGGCAAGAATCACGCTAGTCGCCAACAGTAGGGCACCTGTAGCAACGTGAGCGACTGTGGAGAGGACCATGGGCAATTCGGGTTGCACCGCATCGTGGCCCCACACAATCCGGGTCTGAAATGCCAGGAAGCCCAGGCATAACTGCGCGATCACCAGCGACAACATGATGACCGCCGGTTTTTTCACGGCTTGGATGTGCGAATAGAGCGCGAGGGCGCGGATGGCGGTCCAGGTCAGCACGAGAGCCACAATGCCGGCGTTCAAAACGTGCGGCCACCAACTCATGCCCTTGTGGCGGAACATGGCGCCCAGAATCAGTTGGACATAAAGAACGAAAATCGAGAGCACAGTGAGCGTGATCAGGCTGGGACGGCGGGCGTCGAATTCGATGCGCGGCTGTTCTTCAATCCAGCGCCGGCTGGTAAAGACGGCGATAATCACGGCGATGCAGAAGAAAGTCTGGGCCAGGGCGGCATGTGCGCTGGAGATCGGGGCCGGCAGGTAAAACAATACGGTGAGGCCTCCGAGCACCCCTTGCGCGATGACCGTTCCCAACGCGGCAACGCCTAAATACTTCAGCCAGCGGCGGCGCTCGGTACGCCAGGTCCAGACAGCGATGATGATGGTCAGCAGGCCGACGAATTCCGCGACCATGCGATGGCCGTGCTCGAATTTCACCCCGCCCACCATGTGCGGCATTTTGTAAATGGAACCGAAGGTGGTGGGCCAGTCGGGTACGGAGAGACCCGCGTCGTTGCTCGTGACCAGGGCCCCGGCAATAATCAGAAGAAAAGTGGCGCAGGCCGTGAAAACGGCGAAACGGTGGTGCGCTCGGTTGTACGGTGCGGCCAGAGACTTCAGAGATTACTCCTTGGTTCGGTGTGTTACCCGGGCCCAGCAGCAAGGGCAGGATGCCCTCGCTACAGCCGGCAAGATGCCGGCGTTACACGTAAGTGGGCCGGATCTGGCGGCCCACTCGCAAGCAAACAGTTTATCAGACTACATGCTGGCGGCTGCCGCTCCCCCGGCTTTGAAAGTTTGATCTAACGTTTTGGTTTCTTTTGGAGCGACCGTGACTTTCTGGGTTTGCTCTCCCAATTTCTCGTGCACGAAGGCTAGTGTGTAGTCTCCGGGCGGCAGACCCTTGATTTCGTACTTCCCGGACTTGTCGGTGACGGCATAGAACGGGCTCTTCACCACGTTGATATACATCTTCATCCACGGATGCTGGTTACATTTGACCGGCAGCATGATTTCTTCGCGGGCGAAGCTTTTCTCAATCGGAGCAGCCTTCGGCGGTTGCGACTCGTTCCACTCGCGATTGTCCTTCGGGGTGGGGTGAATGTTATGGGTGGTCGGATCGTCGTTCTTGATCTCGACGTTCTGGCCAGTCATTACGCCAAGAACGTGGGGACGGTAGCGGCAGCCCTGCTGGTCAATTGTGACTGCTTCTTTGGGGACGTCGAAGGTGCGGTTACCCAAGCCGTCTTTCACGTAGACGAAGACGTTGGCGAGGTCGCCGCCGCTGACGACCATGGTTTCCGATTCATTGGTGCCCTTGCAGGCCGGGTCCTGGCTCATGTCAATCTTGGCCGGCTTGGGGGCGGTGCCGTCGAACTTCACAGTGCCGTTAATGGTGGCTACAGTGTTGGGATCAATGGGAGTGGCTGCGGGAGCCGCTTTCTGCTCCGGAGCGTTAGAAGTCTGCTCGGCCTCCTTCTTACCGCACGCAGCCAGAAGCAGCACGCCTAGCAATGCAGTCACGCTCAAGATGACTACCGATGCCTTCTTATTCATGAGCTACCCTCTCTTAAAGTTTCAAAGCTGTTCACAAAACTAATTATTCTACCGCGAAGCGCTCCCTGCCGAATGCGGAGATGCCGGTGGCGACTTGCGAGCTGCTCCGGATGCGGTTTTATTTCGGGAATTAGGCGCTGGGTTGGAGGCCCGCGTGCGGCCCATCGAAGCCGCTACCCGCCGCTGCTCCTCGGGCGTGAGTTGGAAGATGTAATCCACCAGCAGCTTGGTGTGGTCCTTATCGTAGCCTTGGAAGGAAGGCGGTGTCGGACCCGCGAAGACCCACTGGTTCTTCTCTTTCCGGAACAGCCCTGAAGGCATGGACGTACCGGGGCTGATAGCTTGTGGATCGATGATCCAACGCTCGACCCAGTCCGGCTTCAATCTTTCCTTCGCGAGCAGGAAGTTCGGCGCGGTGGCGATCTTATCGTGCTGCGGATCACCGGTTGCGTGACACTTCAAGCAGGGCGCAGCTGTGCTCGAAAACAAGCTGCGCGCCATGTCGTTTTCTTTGGCGGTCAGGGTCGGCACCTGCTCGGGTATGTAGGGCAGCGGTTGCTGCGAGAGTGCCTGGAAGAAACGGACCAGGATGCGCAGCTCATTATCCGAGAAGGAGAACGTGGGCATGCGCACCAGCAAGTACGGGCGCACTCCATTGCGATTCGTGTCGGTCGTGCTGAGCGATGGGTTCGACAAGAAACGGCGCAACCATTCGGGATCGACGCGCGCACCTTCCGTCAAGAGTTTTGGCGGCAGCTGTTCCTGCGCGTCCTGGTAGCGCTGGAGTCCCATGAGAATGGTCTTCTGGCCCGGGACGAACTGGTGGCATCCCATGCAGTTGTACTTCTTCACCACCCACCAGCCCGCCTGGATGTCGCCGCGCGCGTCCTTGGGCTTGTATTGGTAGCTCTCGGGCAGGGAAGTTTCCTGGCTGCCGAGAAGGAAGGTGGTCAACGCCTGGACTTGTTCTTTCGTCAGGTGCAGGTTGGGCATGCGAAGCTTTTCGGTTTCCGACTTGATCATGCCCTGGTCGTAAATATTGGGCTCGGCCAGCTTGTGCTCGAAGAATCCCTTGTGGTTGTACCAGACAGCCTTCGCCGGGCCATCGGGCAGACGCTGCAGGTCTTCGGGGTCCTTGATGGGCTCGTGGCCGCCGCGCTGCGCAACTTCGGTGAACAAGGCGAAATCGAGGCGCTCAATCGGTTTTGAGCCTTCTGCGGTCAGTTCGGTTCCGATGCGGCCTTCCTCTTCAAAGCCGGAGATCTCATGGCACCCGGCGCAGCCGAAGTGACGGATCCACGTCTTTCCCTGTTCCTTCAGCTTCGGATCGTCCATAAAAGAAGCATCAGGATAAGAGCTCGGATCTTTCTCCTTTTGCGTGATCAGGTACGAGGCGATGTCCTGCGCATCCTGCACGCTGAGGCGCAGGCTGGGCATGACCGTCATGTTTTGGACCTGGAGTTCGTGGCCGTCGTTCGGGCACTGGCTGTGCTGCAAGTCGAATTGGTAGGGAAGACCTTTCTTGGCGTAGTCCTCGGGGCCGATATCTTTCTTCTCGTATGGACAATAAGGCCGAGTGCGCTGGCGGGCATTGTGAATCCAGCGGACGAGGTAATCGTAATTCGCCTTCTCGCCCAAGCGGGTCAGGTTCGCCGCGAAAGTCCCACCTTGCATCTGATCGCCTTCTCCGATGGAGTGGCAGGCGAGGCAGCCGCGTGATTCGAAGAGTTCTTTGCCATGCGCGGCGTTCCCGGGAGCTTCCTTCGGAAGCGGGTCGGTAAGGGCGGTTTGCCAAAGGTATGCCGAGATCGCCTTAATCTGGTCATCGTTGAGGCGGAAGTTCGGCATCTTGGTGGTGGGGCGGAAGTCAGTAGGCTTCTTCAGCCAGACCGGAATCCAGTTCTTGTTCAACTTGAGGCGGACGTCTTTCAGGTTGGGGCCGACCTTTTTCATATCCTGCATCAGGCTGTGAGACTGGAAATCGAGTTGCTGAATGCGGCCATCGATCTTGCTGTTGGCGACTTTGAGCGCGACTGCTTTGTCATTCAGCCGGTTGGCTTCTTCGTTGCTCTGCGCCGCGTCGGCCTGCTTCATGAGGTCGGCGGCATCTCTCAGGTTGTCGATTTTCTGCTGTTCAAACAGCTTGAGTTGTTGGTCGATCGACTGCAGGTCCTCGGGTTCCTTGTCGTAGCCTTCGTAGCGATGACAACCCACGCAGCCACGCTGGCGGAAGAGATCCTTGCCTTCGCTGATGGTCCAGCCGACGTCTCCGCTGGTGAGGAACATGTCGGCGGCATGGCAGGTCTGGCATCCGGCTTCAACGTTTTCTTTGGGAAATAACGGCCACAGCCAATGCTCGTAATTGCCGTGGGCTTTCTCGACGCTCGTGGTAGCGCGACCGTTGCCCTGGTGACAGGGCGAGCAGCCGAACTTCTCGGGATCGTGGGTCTTAAGCAGCTGTGGTTCAGGATGGCTGGTGAAAGCCAGCGCGTATTCGTCGGGCTTCTTCGCTCCTTTCCGAGTCATGGAAGCGGCCGTGAGCTTCACCGGCTCGCGAATACCCATGTGGCAGGACTCGCAGCGGTCTACGATGTTGGCTTCGGGAACATTGATCTGCTGGATCGCAGGATCGAGTTTGTCCGTTTTCTCCTGCAAGCCTTGAATAGCGTCAGGCGTGAGATCCACCATGTGATCGGTGACATACTCGTCCATCTTCGCCTTGGCTTCGGTGGCAGGCTTGATGACCTCTCCCAATTCGAGACTCAGCTTGGTCTTCTCGCTGTTCAGTTCGGTAAAGGCTTCTTCCAATTGATGAAAGTTGTATTTCTTCCGCGTTCCGTCCGGAGACTCGACCGTGGAAAGTTGTTCCTGGTATTTCACCAGGTCCTTCTTCTTACTTTCCTTGGCGGACGGGCTGGTCTCGGTCTCTATCTCGTAGGTGAGCGCGTTAGCATAGGCGCGGCGATCGGTGAATACCGAACGCACCGCCAGCAGCCGTCCATTTACGTCACGAAGTTTTTCAGTGATCGCCTTGGCTTTGGGGGCCGCTTCGGCTTCGGCCTGCTTGTACGACTGCTCCAGAGCCTGATAGTCAGAACTGCTCTCGATGTCCTTAAGCGAGGCCGACGACTTGGACGTGGCCGTCTTTAGAAATGCACTGTAGCGGTCCTTCCACTCGTGCTGGTACGCCTTCCAGGGACGCTGTCCAAAAGACTCGTCCCACAAGGCCCAGAAGAGCGTGGCGATGAGGATGACCGTCGCAATCACGTAATGCGGTGCCAGCGATTTGCTGACGATCGGATCGTTCTCGGGGATTGGTTTTTCCGGCACCAAAATCCTCCAGTTGGTCGTTGGTCATTGGTTGTTGGTTGTTGGCCAAGGACCAACGACCGACGACCAACGGCTCATATGTTGAACCAGGGCGTAATCCACACGTACTTGATATGGAACAAAAGGCGGATAAGCATCTTGATGGGTAGCGCCACCATGACGAGCAGGAACACCATCATGATGTTGTACTGCAAGAAGCTCATGCGCTTGAAGTCTTTCGCCTTATAGCGGCGGAACAGAGCGTGTACGATAAAGCCGGCTATGAGGAAATAGCCGCCCACCACGATCGCCCCGAAAATGCCTTTTCCCAGGTTCGACGTGATGCCGAACAGGTCAGGCAAGTCGCGGTTCACCTCGTAAATGAGCCGATTGTGATCCCAGGTCTGGCCGGGCCAGAACCACTGCCAGCCGGGGCCTCGGATGAAGGTTCCGATGATGATCATCGAGACCCACAGAACGACGAAACCGAATAGGAATGTCCCAATGGCAAACTTGCGTTGCTTCCAGGTGTAATAACCGCTGCCCAGCGGATTCGTGTCGATATAAGGAATCACCATCAAACCGATGATGATCAGCGTCGGCATGACGACACCTGCGATCCATGGGTCGAAGTAGACCAGCATTTCCTGGAGGCCGAGGAAATACCACGGCGCTTTCGCCGGGTTCATGGTCAGGTTGGGATTCGAAGGTTCTTCCAGGGGCGCGCTGAGCGTGATGGACCAGACCATCAGAATGGCCGTGACAATGATCGCGGCCAGGAACTCGACTCGCAGGAGGAATGGCCAGACATGAATTTCTTTCTGCCAGCCGGGACGGAATGGCCACGCTTTGCGATGGTGGGTTTTCGCCATCGAGGGATTGGTCTCAAGCTCGCGGATCAGATCGTCGTTGGCCTTGGCCTGTTTCCACGCGAGATAAATGTAGAGAATCAGCAATGGGATCAGGGCCACGATCGGAACGTTGTCGGGCGCGGAGATGATGTCCCAGAGTTGTCGCCAATCCATAGGTTCTCCTAAGACCGTGTGGGACCGAGGGCGGCCGTCCCCACGTAATTCACTTTGGCTCCTTGACTTCCGACTGCAGCATGACCGGAGCCGGCCCGGAAATGCCGCCATCCTTTCGAACACGCCAGAAGTGGACGATCATCAATACCGAAGCCACGATCGGAATACCGATGCAATGCCAGATGTAAGAGCGGAGCAGGGCATTGGCATCCACGATCGAGCCACCTAGTAATCCGAAGCGGACATCGTTATAAGGAGTCATTCCCAACTGCGGGCCGAACGGTCCTTCGTGACCGAGCAGCGGCGTGGCGCGGGCCATGTTGGTTCCTACGGTTACGGCCCAGAATCCCAGTTGATCGTCGGGAAGCAGGTAGCCGGTGAACGACAGCAGCAAGGTGAATACCAGCAGCAGCACGCCAATATTCCAGTTAAACTCACGCGGCTTCTTGTAGGAGCCGGTAAGGAACACACGAAACATGTGCAGCCAGACGCCAATCACCATCAGGTGGGCTGCCCAGCGATGCATGTTGCGCAGCAGTTTGCCAAAGGGAACGTCGTGCTCGAGGTACAGAACGTCACGGAAGGCCTGCACCTTGGTCGGGTGGTAATAAAACATCAGGAGCACGCCCGTGAACGTCAGCACGATGAAGAGGTAAAACGTGATGCCGCCCATGCCCCACGTATAGCTATAGCGCACCGCGTCACGATTAATCTTGGCGGGATGCAGATGCAGGAACACGTTGGACAGCACGCCCAGCGCGCGGTTGCGCGGGGTGTCGTCGTGCTTGTGACGGAAGATCGAGGTGTAAACCTGGGTTTTGGTCGGATCCTTGAGGTGCTCGATCTGCTCTTTGGCTTTCGCGGGAAGATCGGTCTTTAAAGAATTGATGTCCTCTTTGACCCCGGTTTTCACGCGTTCCAATAGTCCGACGCGATTGCCGTTTTTTCCATTCTGATTTTCTTCAGCCATCCAACCCCCTTCAATCCCCACTAGCGTTAGAGGGAGCCGAGCTGCGCTCGGCCTGGACGGGTCAGAAACCCGTCCCCACACGAGTTACACCGACAAGAATGCTCCCGAATCATCGAAGTGGCTCGGCTGGCCCTTGGGCCATTGGTAAAGGTGGGAGACATCCACCAGAATTTGGCCATCGGGCGCCCGCTCAATGTGCGCGCGGTCCATGGGCCGCGGCGCCGGCCCTTCGAAATTGATTCCTTCACTGTCGTAGCCACTGCCATGGCAGGGGCACTTGAATTTGTTTTCCGCAGGCTTCCAGTCGGGCGTGCAGCCGAGATGAGTGCAGCGCGCATAAATGACAAACAGCCGGTCGGGCGTGCGATCCACCCAGATGCGATATTTCTGCTGGAACTTGGTGTCAACCCCCAGGGAAAAATCCGAGGGATAACCGATCTTGAATTTCGTGGCTGGCTCAAACAGGGTTCGCGGCAGGAAAAATCGGAAGAAGGCCAGGAACCAGGCGCCCAAAAATGCGCCTACGCTACTCCAAACGAGACGTCGACGGCGCTGGTCAACCGTGGTGTCATCCGGACCGACGGAGGCTACACCCCCGGCGGCCGCGGCTTTGGAAGTGCCCACAGCCGGCGTTCCCACATAGGTGGTAGCAGTACCACTGCGAGTAAGTGGAGGAACCGATGGCATGGCCGGTTTGGGTGCCGCGGGAGCAGCCGGACGGCCGGCAGCCGCCGCAGCGGCAGCGGGTGCCGGTGCGGCCGGAGCAGCTGCAGGGGCAGCGGGCTCCCCGAGCAAGGCCGTGACTTCTGCGTCCGTCAGAGCAGGAAGGTTGCTTCTCTTGCGGCGAGCTTGTTCGGCGGCAAGGGCGGACTTGCTCCATTTCTTTCCTGCTGCTAGCCAGTTCTGAACGTCCGGGCTGAAAGTCCCCTGCTCAGCAACTGCCGCGGGCGAGGTGGAAGAGGCAGGGGCAGCGGGGGCTGACGCGGCAGGCGTAGCGGGAGCCGACGAGCCGTCACCGGCCTCCCACGACATTGGTACACCGCTCCGGAGAGCCTCCATGTCCGCATCGGTGAGCAGCGGCAGGCCGGAGCGCTTACGGTAGGCTTGTTCGGCGGCAATCACGGAATTGTTCAGCGCCTGGCGCGGCCACTTGGGGAGACGCCCGAGAGTTTTCTCGTCTACCATCCGTCTTTATCCCTTCTCCTTAGAAGTACGTTGCCTTAGTCAGGTCCGCTGCGACCAGGCAACTGGCTCCGCGTGGTTGATCGAAGTTACGAACGATGACCGTGGTTACCAGTTCGGCCAGAGCCGCGATGAAAGTGGGCGAATCATTCAGCCCGGAAGTCATTTCAAACTGCTCGATCCCGAGTTCCGCAGCCTCTTCGCGGGCCTCGTGATCAATTTCACCCAGCGTCTCGACATGATCGGAGACGAAAGAAATGGGAACTATGCAGATGTTCTTAGTTCGTTCGCTGGCCAGCTCCCGCAGCATGGTGTGCAGGGATGGTTGAAGCCATTTGTTGGCGCCGACCTTGCTTTGATAGCAGAGGCGATGGTGATTGCGCCACCCGCCGCGCTCCATGAGAAGTGCTACTGTTTCTTCGATCTGGTTCTTGTAAGGGTCGCCCTTTTCTATGACGGCCATGGGCACGCTGTGAGCACTGAAAACCAATTCCGCACGTTCGGGTTCGGCGAAACGGGAAAGGGCCTCTCGGATCTTTTCGATCACCGCATCGAGATAGAGCTCATTGCGATAGAACGTCTTCACGCAATGAACAGGAACGCCATCGTGGAACAGGCGGCTCCATTCATTCAAGCTGCTGCCCGTCGTAGTCGAGGAGTAATGCGGGTAAAGAGGCAGCAGCACGATTTCCTGGCATTGGGCCTTGCGTAACTGCGCGATGGCTTCCGAGGTGAAGGGGTGCCAGTAGCGCATGGCCACCACACAGCGAGCATCGAGGCCGTCGTCGGCGAGGCGGCGTTCCAGGGCGGAGGCCTGTTGTTCGGTGAATCGGCGAATTGGGGAGCCTCCGCCGATCAGGCAATAATGATGCTGCACCTTTTTGGCGCGGGTGGTGGAGATCAGCTTGGCCAGAGCCCTCCGTCCTAAGCGGGAAAAAGGAAAATCAATTATGTCGGGATCACAGAAAAGGTTGTAAAGAAAAGGCTCTATCGCTTCCAGCGTGTCCGGTCCGCCAAGCTGGAACAGCACTACACCCACACGCCGTGTTGGAATCGCCATCCCCCAAAACCCCAGAATCGGAAGCGCACGCATGTTACTTAAAACCGGCAGGGTTCGTCAACGCAGGGGGACAGCGGAGAACTTAGATTCAGAGAAGATGCGAAACACTGTCGAGCTTCGCTCGACGTGGCGGGTCGGAGGCCCGCCCCCAAACAATCCGGGTTTCCTAATGGCTGACCGGTTGCTGGACTTCCGCAGACTCCATGGCCTTGATGATGTGATCTGCAAATTGCGATGTACTTGCTTTGCCGCCTACGTCGCGAGTCAACTTGTCGCGATCGCGATACACCTTCTCAAGAGCATTACGAATCTTAAGCGCTGCCTCCGGCTCGCCAATGTGGCGAAGCATAAGCAGGGCAGACCGCAAAACAGCAGTCGGATTCGCGATGTTCTTGCCCGCGATATCGGGAGCTGATCCGTGGACCGCTTCGAAAATGGCTATCTCATCACCGAAGTTGGCGCCCGGCACGAATCCCAGGCCTCCCACGAAAGCTGCGCACAAGTCCGACAGAATGTCTCCGTACAAGTTTTCCATCAGGAGCATGTCGTACTGGTAGGGATTCATCACCAGCTGCATGCAGGTGTTGTCGACAATGTGCTCGCCGTAGGTGATCTCGGGATATTGCTTGGCAATATTGCGAGCGCAGCGCAGAAACAATCCATCGGACAACTTCATGATGTTGGCCTTGTGAATGGCATGGATCTTCTTGCGCTTGTTTTTGCGGGCGTATTCGAAGGCAAAGCGGGCTATGCGGGTGGAGGCCTTTTCCGTCATGATCTTCAAACTTTCCACCACCCCGGGGACTACCTCGTGCTCGATTCCCGAGTAAAGTCCTTCGGTGTTTTCGCGGACGATAATGAGATCGACATCGGGATAGCGCGTCGGAATGTGTGGCAGATTTCGGATCGGGCGGAAGTTTGCGTACAACTCGAACCGCTTACGCAACTCGACATTAATGCTGGGAAAGCCGCCGCCGATGGGCGTCGTGACCGGGCCTTTGAGACCAACATGAGTACGCTCGATGGATTCAATCAGGTCTTTGGGAATGTACTCGTGAAATTTCTCATAGGCCTCGGCGCCGGCGTCAAAGGTTTCCCACTCGAACTTGATTCCCGTGGCTTCGAGAATACGCACCGTGGCGCCTGTGACTTCAGGGCCTATTCCGTCGCCGGGAATTAGAGTGATTCGGTAAGTCATAAATCTCTAGTCGAGCTTCGTTTGGCCTGGACGGGTCGGAGACCCGTCCCCACACAGGGAGAGGTTATGGTTTTGCGGTTCGGGCTCTTGCTTCAGGTGTCTCTTTGGTTTTCAGAAGATCTTTCAACTCGGTCATGAATTCCTTTACATCCTTGAAATCCAGGTAGACGGAGGCAAAGCGCACGTAGGCGACTTTGTCGTACTTGCGCAGCCGGTTCATGATCAGCTCGCCAATCTCTGTGGTCTTGCGTTCGCGCTCGGGAGATTCGATGACGAAGCCTTCGGCTTCGTTCACGATTTGCTCCAACTTGCCGATCGGTACCGGTCTTTTTTCGCACGCTCGCAGCAGCCCGTTCAATACTTTCTGCCGATCGAATTTCTCGCGGCGACCATCCTTCTTCACCACCATGTAAGGGATCTCGTCGATGCGCTCGTAGGTGGTGAAACGCTTCTCGCACTTCAGACACTCGCGGCGGCGGCGGATCGACTCGGCTTCCTTGCTTTCGCGCGAATCCACCACTTTGTCGTTGACAAAACCGCAAAAAGGACACTTCATGTGGCGCTTGAAGGGGCTCCTCGCCCTTACATTTCACGAAGTTAGATTGTAACAGGCAGGTGCGGACCGGGGTGTGTGGGCTGGTTCCGCGGGTCAGGCTAGCGGCCGATCAATGGTCAAGGCTGCTTCCTCTTCTTCCTTCTGAGTTTCCTGCGACAGCTTGCGGAGTGAGAGCCGCTCGCGATGGGCTAACGCCAATCCAATGGGAACCACCGCCACGAAGGTCACGAGCCAAAGCATGATGCCGCAGCTCACCGCCAATTCCTTCGGGATGCCAAAGATATGGTCAAGAGCTGCGATGGTGGCCAGTTGCGAACCGCCTCCGACGCCGGGCAATTGCACCATGGAGCCGATCATGCTGGAGCCCATCAGCAGCAGTACCTTCGTGACGCTCATGGCGTGCATGGGCGCGCCGTAGGCGTGGGTCACCTCTTTGTAGGCGACCGCGATGAGCCACCACATTAGAACCGAGACTGCCGACAGTTGCAGGAAAGCAAACGGGCTATGAATGGTATGCAGCCCGGCAGCAAACTCGCGGACCCGCTGGGCAATTCGGTGGCCCAGATTTCCAGCAAGATGAGAAAAACGGTTTTCAACCCAGTCCGCAATGGCTGGACCTTTGAACGCCACCAGCATGGCCGAAATCAACAGTCCGCCCACCAGCGCCACTAAGACATAGCCCATCACGTGGAGCGCGTGATGATAGGCAGGACGAAGAGCCATGAAAGCTCGGAGCTTGCTGGGCAAAAAGATGGCGGCCAACATCAAAACCGTGAAACCGCCGACATCGAAAATGCGCTCGACGGCCCAGACCGCCAATTGCGAGGCAAAGCTGAGGTTTTCCCTGCGGGCCACCAGGTAAGGGCGAATCAGCTCTCCGGGACGTCCAAGGATGGCCAGACCCGTGAAGCCGATCAGCGTCGGAGGAATCAGTCCCAGCGTGGAGGCATGCTTGCGGACTGGCCGAAGAAAGATCTTCCAGCGCAAGGCACGAAGGATATAGGCGAGGTAAATAAGCGCAACCCCATGAACGATGTGCCGCCAGCGAAGCTCATATTGCAGCAGCTTGGACCACTCGAAGCTCGTCCATGTTCGGAATTGCAGGTACACGAGCACGGCCAGCACGACTGCGACGACCGCGGTGACTACAATGCGTTTTCGCCCCATTTTGTGGTTGTTTCTCAATGCCAAGGTAAATGACGGGCAAGGAAGGGTCAATGAAGCACAGTTTCCAGTTTCAAGTTTCTAGTTCGTGACGGCAAGCACGGACGAGAGGCTGAGGCAATCTGAATGGACACGCCGAAACTAGAAAACGAGAAACTGTCTTACCGAGTTCCAGTGGCAGATACCGGCGCGGATGACTGTTTCACCTTAGCAGGGGGCACAGGGGCAAGTTGAGATTTCGCCGTCTTCTTGCGAGATTCGGCTTCCGCTTTTTGCTGGGCCAGTTTCTTGCGGTTGAAATCGCGAATGATGCGGGCGACATAGGCCTTCGTCTCGTAGTACGGAGGGACACCGCCATAGCGATCAACTCGTTCCGGGCCGGCGTTATAAGCGGCCAATGCTTTGACCAGATCAAAGTTGTATCGTTCCAGGAGCCAGCGCAGGTACCGGGTACCGCCATCCACGTTCGCCTGGGGGTCGAATGAGTTAGGTACGCCCAGGCTGGAAGCCGTTTTCGGCATAAGCTGCATTAACCCGCGGGCGCCTTTGGGTGAGACAGCGCGGGGATTGAAACTGCTCTCCGCCTTAATGACGCTATTGATCAAATCGGTGTCCAAAAGGTGCTTGTCAGCGGCCGCGTTGACGACCTGATCCAGATTCAGAACAGGGGCGGTTTTGAGTGTATTCGAAGGTTGCGCCGGTATTGCGCTTTTCTGTAAGAGTGGCAGTGGCTGAGCCGGGGTGGTCGTCACTACCGGTGCTGGTGTCGGCGTTTGAGCCTGCGCGGGCGGCGGGGGTGTCTCGTCTAGCTCAAAACGCTCTATCTGGTCCGTAGGGACATCAACGTAACTCTTATCATCAGCGCCCGTATAGAGACGCGTGACTGCGCCGACCACCTTGCGCCGCTCGTGACGGATGGTAAAGCCATTGCGCAGGATAGCAAGGTCCGATGCGGCTGCGGACAATGAGGTGAGTATGAGAGCCACACCAAGACCGAGTTGGAGGCGAAAGGACATTATCTGGAATTTGTGACAGGTACCCCGTCGAGCATCTGGACTACCGCGGCAGCGACTCCACATTGGTCGTTTGGCAAAGTCACGGCCCATCCTCGGTCGCGCAGCTCTGCTGACGCATTTCCCATGATAACCGGGTATCCAGCAAAGGCAAGCATCTCGATATCGTTATAGTTGTCACCGATGGCCATGACCTGTTCGCGAGGGATGGCCCGGTAATTCGCCCAACGCTCGAGCGCATGACCCTTAGAGCAGCCTTGGTTCAGGACGTCCACGATCGACAAGTCACGGAGCGGATATTCGGTGCGCAAAATCGTGATCTGGTTGTCCAGACTACTCGCTGCAAGCACCGCCCGAGCCTGACGCATCCGCGGAATCGTGCCGCAAAACATGGCTTGCACCGGGTCCTTGACGATGGAGTTTTCCAAGGGAATCACGAACTCAATGTAGTTCATGTTCTTTTCCAGCCATCGTTGAATGCTGGCCCCGAGTTCGTCCATGTGCTCCAACACGATGGCACCCTTGGCCTCGGTGTCGAAGGTCAAGACCATGTTGCCCCGAAAATCTTTCATTGCACTGCACAGCTCTAGGGCTGTGGCAGCGGGCAGAAAATCGCAGTGAAAGGTCTCGCCGCTCAGGGAGCGCGTGATTGCGCCATTGGAGCTGACAACCCATAGATTAAAACCAAGCGACTGGGCAATGGGCAGGGCAAAAGTATGCCGCCGACCCGTTACCAGGATGACTTCAATTCCTGCCTCCTGTGCACGCCGCAGCGCCGCTAGATCGGCCTCGGCGACCTGGAACTGGGGGTTGAGCAAGGTGCCGTCAATGTCAACGGCGAGCAGTCGGATGGACGAATTCACCGTCTCTGATTCTAACATCCGCGCAAAGTTCGTCCGTGGCCCGGGTGTGCCACGGAACCAGGCCAGCCTGAACGGGTGCGCATGCTATATTGCCGCATTCCCATGGGATTGTTCAGCTATCTTTTTCATCCTTGGGGCTTTCTGCTGGTCGCCCTGGCGCTGGTGCACTTCATACGGCGGCGGCCCGACACCTATTGGATTTACATCATCCTGTTTCTAGGGCCTCTTGGCGCCCTTGTCTACCTGCTGGTTGAGGCGGTTCCTGATTTTGGTCTGCTGCGGCAGGAGTTCAAGGTTTTTCCCCGGCGCCGGCGAATTCGCGAGCTGGAAGCGGCAGTTTTGGACAATCCTTCGGCAGGGAACTTTGAAGAATTGGCAGACCTCTACATGGAGGATGGGAACTTTGCCCGGGCGCGGGAATGCTACAACCAGTCTATTTCGTCGCGCACCGACTCGCCCGACCCGTTTTACCGACGAGGCGTTTGCGAGATCGAGTTGCGAGACTTTCCGGCGGCGGTTCAAGACCTGGAGCGGGTGGTCGCCAAAGATCCAAAGTACGACTTTCACCGTGCGGCGGGCCTGCTGGCCCACGCTTATGCAAACACCGGGCAGGTTGCCAAGGCGGAGGCTCTGTTCCAGGACGTGACCCGGATCTCTACGATCTCTGAGACCTACTACAACTATGCCTTGATGTTGGCGGAACAGCAGCGTGCGGCGGAGGCTCGGGAATGGACGCAACGGATATTGGCGAAGAAGCCGACCATGCCACGCTATCTGCGGCGGCGTGAGCGTCCGTGGTTTCGCAAGGCTAGCGCATTGCTGAAGAAACTGCCCCAAAGCAATTCGTAGTTGATAGCCAAATCCCCACAGTTCCCGGTGATAAACTGCCATTCTTCATGGCGCGCATCGCTTACCTGGAATGCACAAGATGCGGGGAGAGGCTTTCAGCAGACGGTCCGCGGACGGTCTGTCCCAAGGACGGCGGCGTGCTATACGTTTGCTATGACCTCGACGCCATAAAGAAGAGTTTCTCCAAAGCATCACTTGCAGGGCGAGCACCTTCCATGTGGCGTTACGCAGGCGTGCTTCCAGAAGCCGAACCGGTCACCCTGGGAGAAGGCTTTACTCCCATGTTGCCTAGCCGGGAGATGCCGAATGTTTACATTAAGGATGAGGGGTTAAATCCTACCGGTTCGTTCAAGGCGAGGGGGCTGGCGGTGGCCGTTACCATGGCCCGGCATTACGCTCTGAAGAAGCTGGCGATTCCCTCGGCTGGAAACGCTGCCAGTGCGCTGGCGGCTTATGCGGCTGCGGCTGGAATCGAGGCTCACATCTTCATGCCCAAGGACGTACCGATAGCGAACCGTGTGGAGTGCGAAAGCTACGGAGCACATGTCAACTTGGTAGATGGACTCATCAGCGACTGTGCACGCATAGTGGCCGAGCGGAAGGACCGCGAACATTGGTTCGATGTGTCGACCCTAAAGGAACCCTTTAGAGTTGAGGGCAAGAAGACTATGGGGTATGAGGTGGCAGAGCAGTTGGGTTGGGACCTGCCGCAGGCGATTATTTATCCGACCGGCGGCGGGGTCGGGCTGATCGGCATGTGGAAGGCTTTCGCGGAGATGGAGCAGCTGGGTTGGATCGGTTCGGACCGACCGCAAATGGTGGCTGTACAGTCAGCCGGTTGTGCCCCGATTCCTAAAGCATGGGATGAAGGTAAGCCAAGCTCCGAGATGTGGCAGAACGCAGCCACCTTAGCAGCCGGATTGCGCGTGCCTAAGGCTTATGGGGACTACCTGATCCTAGACATTCTGCGGAAGAGCGGGGGTGTGGCTGTCTCGGTCTCGGATGAGGAGATCATGGACGCGCTGCGCCGCTGGGCGCGCGTGGAGGGGATTTTTGCGGCTCCGGAAGGCGCGGCGGCGCTGGCGGCCTACCGGAAATTGCGGGCCAACGGGTTCTTCGGGCCCGAGGATAAGGTCGTGCTGTTCAATACCGGCAACGGATTAAAGTACCTGGATGTGATCCAGCCGCAGAAAAAGAGACCAGCAACGCCGCCGGCCTCGCGGGCTATTGGCGGCATTATTGGACCGTATTAAGAAGAATTTCACCGCCGAGAACCCGAGGCCGCGAGAAACGCGTTTCTCTGCGCTCTCGGCTCGCTCGGCGGTGAATAAGAGACCCTGTGTTCAACCATGACCGATCGCCTCTATTACACCGATTCTTTCCTTTACGACTTCGAAGCTGATGTAATCGAAATCCTTCCGCCGTCTTCTGCGGGGTCTCGTGGAGCAGTGATTATGGACCGCACAGCGTTCTATCCCACGAGCGGCGGACAGGTTTTTGATACCGGGTGGATAGCTCCGCTAGATGCGTCCGACGAAGCGGGCCGAGCGCGCGTCATTGAAGTTGCCGAGAGGGAAAATGGAACGGTCTTGCATTTTCTGGATAGTGCAGCGCTAATCAGAAAAGGGACTCGAGTCCGTGGCCTGATTGATGCAGACCGCCGTCGCGATCATATGCAACAACACTCGGGCCAGCATGTGCTCTCGGCGGCTTTCGTGCGACTCTTCGACTTGCCGACGGTTTCCTTCCACATGGGAGATGACTATTGCTCGATTGATCTGGAGACGAACTCGCTTACCGCTGAGCAGGTGGAAGCGGCCGAGCGGTTGGCGAACGAGGTGATTCTGGAGAACCGGCCCGTAGAGATCCGATTTGTCACCCAGGAAGAAGCTCGGGGTTTGGGATTACGCAAACTCCCGCCCGGCGGCAAGGACAAGCTGCGCCTGATCGCTATTCATGATTTTGATTTGACCGCTTGTGGTGGGACTCACGTGCGGGGGACCGGGCAGATTGGTTGCGTCCTGCTGCGCAAGACGGAGAAGGTGCGGCAAGGAACGCGGGTGGAATTTGTCTGCGGGTTGCGCGCGGTCAGAACGGCACGGCGGGATTACAGCACTTTAGTCGAGGCGGGCGCCCTTTATTCCTCCCACATCTGGGACCTGCCCCAGCAGATTCGCAAGGCCCAGGAAGAGGTCAAGGGCGTCCGGCGCTCGCGCGAGCAATTGCTGGAAGAATTGGCGGAATTGTATGCGGCGGGTATGTTGTCGCAGGCGGAACCGGTGAATGGCCGCAAAGTAATCACGCGGGTTTTTTCCGACCGCGATTTGCCTTTCATAAAGTTGCTCGCCCAAAAACTCACGCGCTTGCAGCCGAATGCTGTGGCTCTGCTGGGAAGCAGGTCGGGGCAGCCTTCATTAGTCTTTGCTCAGTCAGAGGGACTACCTTTCGACATGGGAGCGTTAATGAAGGAGGCGCTTGCCAAGTTGGGCGGACGTGGAGGCGGGAGCAAGGACATGGCGCAGGGTGGACCCACTGACATCCGGCAAATGGGAACCGTGTTGGTGGAATGCGTTCGGACATTGAATTCTCTAAAGTAGAACCTTTGATTGTCATACGTTCCGCTGCCCCGGAGAAACTTGTTCACCGCCGAGAGCGCCGAGTTCGCTGAGAACCCTCCTACCGGACCATCCCTTCTCTAGGGGCACACATGCTCTCATCAAATGTCGTCATTCTGAGCCTCGCGCCAGCCAGGTAAAGAATCTCGGGTGTACCGCTACACCTCTGACGTCGTTTTGCCAAGCTTGCGAACGTTGGCTCTCGTGCTACCCTTGCCTCATCAGGCGCCATGGAACCGAGACTCATCCTTATCAACCTGCTGGTCAAGCTGGGCGTGGCTGCGGCAGTGGCCAGTACCCTGGTGCGCTCGGTGGAATTCAAGTCCTTACTCTTCCGAGAGGAGCGCACGACCGCGCAGAAAATTTATCTGGTCCTCTGGATCGGAGTACCCCTTGCGCTGGGGGTGTGGATACGTTTCAATCAGCGCAGTTTCTTAGCCGGCGACCTCTCGTTCGAGACCACTCTGCTGCTGGGCGTGATTGGCGGACGCTTCTGCGGGATGGTCGGCGGCTCGTTGCTGGCCCTGCCTGCGGTACTTCACGGCGAGTTGGCTACCCTGCCTTTCCTCCTGTTGTGCGGTTTTGTAGCCGGACAATTGCGAACCTTCGTTGCCGACCGGGAAGAAATCTGGTCCTTCTCGCCCTTCGTGGACCTGACCATCTATCGCTGGATCCGGCGCAACTTTCCCTGGCCACGATTATTCGATTGGCAGATCATGTTCTTCCTTACCATCGTGGCACTGCGCTTTGTACACAGCGAGCTGTTTCGATTCTTTCCGCGACTCACGTACAGCCTGGAGAGTCCGAGTCGCTGGATCGAGGTTTTAATCTATGCCACTTCGGTGACGGTCATTGGCATCGAGCTGAAAATCTGGAATAGCGTGCGCATCCAGATCAAGCTGGAAGAGCAAGAGCGGCTGCTGCTCAACGCACGCATGGAAGCGCTGCAGAATCAGATCAACCCGCATTTCCTGTTCAACACGCTGAACTCGGTTTCGTCACTGGTGCGCTTTGATCCGGACACGGCTCGGGAGTTGGTTATCAAGCTAGCCAATATTTTCCGGCGACTTCTGCACAGCACGGACGCATTTGTCCCGCTGCGAGACGAAGTGGAATTTATCGACGATTATCTCGACATCGAAGTGGTCCGCTTCGGGCGCGACAAATTGCACGTGGTGAAGGCGCTGGACCCGGCGTCGCTTGATGTGATGGTGCCCAGCATGCTGTTGCAGCCGCTGGTGGAGAACTCGGTCAAGCACGGGCTCTCGTCGAAGGTGGAAGGCGGCAGTATTTATTTGCGCAGCCAGGTGAATGATTCCACACTGATGATCGAAGTCGAGGATGATGGTGTGGGCATGGGATCGGCGCAATTGCTGGAGAAGCCCACCGGCATTGGCGGCACCGGAATTGGCATGGCGAACGTGGCCGAGCGGCTGAAGGTGCTGTACGGCGGCACGGCGCGCATGACTATCGACACCCACGAGGGAAGGGGAACTCTGGTGCGGCTCCGCTTGCCGGTGCTGGAGACTACCGGCTCAATTCCGGCGGTGCTTTACGAGCCCAACACGCGGCGATAGAAATCTTCGTATTGCGGGATGATTTTGCTGGCGCAAAAACGTGCCTGCGCCGAGGCGCGCGCGGTTTTCCCCATCTCGCGCAGCCTGATGTCGTCACTGAGAAGATCGATGGCGTAGCGTGCCATGGTGTCTACATCTCCCACATCAGCCAGAAAACCATTTTTCCCGTGCTCGATTACCTCGGGCACGCCGCCAACGCGCGTTGCTATGGGCACTACCTCGCAGGCCATGGCTTCTAACGCGGCCAGACCGAAAGATTCCAATTGACTGGGCATGAGCATGAGATCTGCCATAGGCAACTTTTCGTTTACGCGGTCTTGCTTGCCGAGGAAAATCACATCGTCGTGAATCCCTTTTTGCACCGCCAGCCACTCGGCTTGGGAGCGATCGGGGCCGTCACCGATCAGCAGGAGCTTGGAGGGAATTTTCTTGTGCACGCGGTCGAAGATCTCAATGACGTCCATCAAGCGTTTGACAGGGCGGAAGTTTGAGAGGTGGATCAGGACTTTTTCGTTTTCTTTGGCGAACTCAGCGCGGCGCTCTGCCGCTTGCTTGTCGCGACAGTAGATATCGCAGTTTACGAAGTTGTAGATCACCTGGATCTTGTTAAGAATGTCGAACTCGCGCAGTGTGCGCTCGCGCAGATATTGGGAAATGGCGGTGACGCCATCGCTCTGCTCGATCGAAAAACGCGTGATGGGCAGGTAGGAACGGTCCAGACCCACGAGCGTAATGTCGGTTCCATGAAGCGTGGTTACGAATGGCAGTCTTCGTCCTCTGGGCTTCGCGGCTAACATCTGGCGGGCCAGCATCGCGCTTACCGAATGGGGAATTGCGTAGTGCACGTGCAGCAGGTCGAGATCATAGAGTTCGGAAACCTCGGCCATGCGAGTGGCGAGTGCCAGGTCATACGGCGGATAGTCAAACAGGGGATAGCGGGAGACTTCAACCTCGTGATAGTGAATGTTCGGTTGCGGGCCAGTCAGGCGGATGGGTTGCGAATAGGAGATGAAATGGATCTGGTGTCCGCGTTGCGCCAACTCCAGGCCGAGTTCCGTGGCCACCACGCCGCTGCCGCCGTACGTGGGATAGCAGGTGATCCCGATTCGCATCCGTTAGGGGTTCTCCAGTTGCTCAAGTTGTTCCCCCCTGCATTCGATGGCCGGAGCCGCGCGGAGATTCAGATTTTACGCGGCTTGCGCGATCGCTAGAGGTTAGGTGTTCTTAACAGGCTGCTGCACCGGGCCGGAGATGCCGGCGGGATCCAATTTCTCAAGATACTTCTGAAAGCGGTCCTGCTCTTCGGCAGTCAGGCTCATGAATTCGATGCCCATACCGACGCCCGGATCGCAGGTGCGCACCACCGCGTTGGTGGTCAGTTTCTCCTGGTCCATCCACAAAGCAGCCTTAAGTTGGGTGCCCGCCGGAAGCGGCAGTATGCTTTCGATATAACAACCGTTGCCGCTGATGTCGGTGGCACTGACTCGCATGGGCATGTTGGTGCGCTCGTCCCGCAGTTCCAGATTGACGTCAATCTTGTGACGGGCGCGACGCCTGCGGTTGGAGGGGTGCGGGATGGCCGCACCGGGCGGCACTTGTTTCGCAAGTATCTCTTTCCACGGGCATTCCTGGCCATCCTGCATCTGCAGGCCGACCTGGTTTTTTTCGATTCCTCCTGCGTCCACCACCCACACCACGCGGAAGCGCGCTTTTTTCTGGTCGAGTTGGACGCCGATGATATCGCCCGGCTTGAGGGGTTGCTCGATGCCGGAGATCAGCGCGCCGGTAATGCTGATATTGCGGGCACGCACGCGCTGGTTGAGGGGCTTGCCATTAGAGTCCATGCCAAAGACACGTACCGGGAGGTCGGTATCGACACGGGGCTCCGGCCGTTGTTCTGCCATGGGGCGCCTATCTACGTATATTCAAGCAGAGACTTAGGCGGAATCATATAGGCGTAAGGCAGGGAGGGACTTACGTAGGTACCCCCGTCTCAATGCCTTCGGGACAAGCCTTCGCGTAACAAGGCGTTAGTTACCTACAGGCAACAAACTCCTGGTACGAGATTAGCTCGATGCCGCTCTGGCTGAGGGCTTCGCGAGCGGCTGTCGAGGTCAGAACCGTTAGCTCCTTCACTCGCGATTCGCGCAAACGAGTCTTGACCGCCTGGAGTTCGGCGTCGTTATAACCGGGATGGCAGACAAACTCCCAGGTACCCTCGGGAATGTGGCCGACAATCCGCTGAAAAAAATCCAGATCCAACGCACCTGTCGCGACAATGCCGAAGGTACCGTCGGGCGTGAGCATCCCCTGGCGTTGGACAGCGCCGCAGAAGGTGCCGGCCAGCCCGTGCAGGGCTCGGACTTCCAGGTAGCGTTTCCAAACACGTGGAGAACCTATCAGGGAAATTGGCAGCCAGGGAGTGAACGGATTGCGCACCGCCTTAATACCGCATGCTTTGGCTGCCTGCAGGAGCGGACGCAGCACGGATGGGAACATATGGGTGTGCTTGTGGGTGTCAAAGTGCGAGACGGTTATGCCAGCGGACTGAAGCTTACGCATCTGGGAGGTGGCTTCGGCTTCGATCTGCTCTGGATCAAGACGGCCCAGGATCGCGCTTGCGGCGAAGCTACCCAAGCTCTCGCGAAACCGCAGACCGTTTGTAGTATTCGAAGCGACCAGAGTAGGCAGCTGGGTTGCGCTCAGAAGAGGAGAGCCGTCCACCAGGATCACGTGGCAGCCGACGCTGAGTTTAGGGGCGGTTGCGGCTTTCTGCACAGCGTCTTCAAACGCAGCCGCATTAGACATCAACGTAGCGGATGTTACGACACCACGGCCGTGCGCTTCTACGATGGCGCGATTGACACCGGCAGTGAGGCCGAAGTCGTCAGCATTGATGATGAGTCGACGCACGCCGCCAATTGTAGCGCTGGTTGCAGGTTTGACCGTCGTTTCTGGCGTCGCGTATACTCGAAGACGAGCGCATTTTTTTTAAAAATGCCCCTCAGGTTTAGCGGTGCTGCCGACGTGTGCAACGACGCGTGGGTAGCCAAGGGGCGGTTAGCTCAGCTGGTTAGAGCGCGTGATAAGCAAAAACATTAGGCAGGATTAGTCACCTTTCGCACCTTTTCTCGATTTTCAATCACTTACAGACCATCTTAGGTACTAACTGGTAACGTGTCGCGTGCCATGATTAGGCAGGATTAGGCAGGTTTTGCACGCCATTGGCACTGGATTGGCACTGGGTTCCACCTTCGCCGTCTGTCCCAGTATATTAACTAACAGGTA
>DASQIH010000010.1:0-2241 GCA_035631655.1 Terriglobales bacterium | reverse complement strand
CTCATGATGAAAATAAATTGCCCCGTAGTCTGACCCCATTCGTAAGAACATGTACACGCCAGAGAAAGGAAACGTAGGGCAACGTGGGACGCTGCTGGACAGGGTTGCGTGCAAACGTATTGCAGGGGAGATAGCGAGCTTGAATCGGAGCATCCCGAGTGGCAGGATGATAAGAGTTGGCGAGCTTCGGAAAGGAAAGTCGAATGCCTCATATAGTTCGAAGGCCGAGTGGTATGCGGCACGTATCCCTGCTCCGACCGGCGCTGCTGGCATTGCTACTCGTCTCGGCGAATAATCTTCCAGCGCAGGTCCCTGATCAAGCTGCCAAGTCCAATCCAGTTCCGGTCATCAACGCGGACCTGGGTTCCTGCTCGGCTGAATTCACGGTTCGAGATGACTCGAGCAAGCTGGTGCCTGACGCAAAGATTCGCGTGCACATCGCTTATGGATTCATGAGCCTCCACAAGCTGGACTTGGAGGTTGGAACGAATGCTGACGGGGAGGCGCGCTTCGAGGGTCTGCCGGAGAAGGTCAAACGGCCGCTGGAGTTCCATGCCTCACAAGGAAAACTCGAAGGCTCGGCTGTGCTCGATCCTGCCAAGGAGTGCAAGAGCCAGCACAGTATTGTTCTTACCGAGACTCCCCAGACTCCTTGAGGCTCAGGGCGCGACCTGCTGCGCAATGCGCTCCAGACCGTGCGGTAATCGGCCGCCATTATAAGCGGCCATCCGATTCGTCCACTTCAGAAAGTCGGTGATCGTCTGTGGTTCGATCCTGACTTCCACCCGCCGGAGACTGGCCAGCAGAAGCTCCATCTCGGCCATTAATCCGGCAAGAGAACGCTGGCTTCGATTGGCTCTGACTCTCATGACGATCTCACGCTTACGCAGTTCCAGCAGACCCCATCCATCGGGCAGGTCGGAATCTTTGAGTAAGTCGTGGGGTGTGAGATAAAAACGCTCGCATCCCATGCCGGTCTCCGGTTTCTGGCGGACAGGCTTCTTGCGGTCGGCGAAGAAATCGGGACGCGAGATTTTGCATTCGATCACGACGGAATGGCAGTCCCTGCGCCAGCCGATGACATCCGGCACTTCGCCCGAATCCGCCGTCTGCTCGCTGAGTACGATGTGACAGCGGCGGCTCCTGAGCCAATGCTCTGCAGACTTGATCAGTTGGGTATGGGTCACAAGTTCGTTCTACTCGAGAGTGAGGCCATGCGGAAGTGACTGCGAAGTTTCCGGAAGGCGGCGTGCTCGGTTCGTTGAGGAGAGTGCGTCGTATAATTATTGAGACCTACCGCGCATGCGAAAGTGGCGGAATTGGCAGACGCACCAGACTTAGGATCTGGCGGGGAAACCCGTGGGGGTTCGAGTCCCCCCTTTCGCACCAGCAAGTTGCAGCGGTGCCGGTTTTAGGCTTTTCGTCGCTGTGCCCAATTTTGTGCCCACCTGAGTTTCTTCCGCTCTCTCAGGGGTGGGCACACTCTCCGCTCCAAACGGTGCAAAGGCCCGTTCAATCGCGTCCGCTTGCGGGTGAATGTACCTCTGCGTGATGGCAATGGAGCTATGCCCCGCGATTCGGGCCAGCGTGAACGCATCGCATCCCGCCTGGGCAAGACTGGTCAGGGCCGTGTGCCGGAGTATGTAGGGCTGGAACGGTGTCAGCTCTCGCGTCTTGTTTTCCTTCGCTTTCCGGTTGGCTTCGTCAATCGCCTTCTTGTGCTGGTCCTTCGCCGTGTCCTTGTTGAAGTGTCCCTCGCGAGATGTGGACGGAAAAACCCACCCCGCTTCGGGCTTTCCTGATTGTTCATGCCGGGCCTTCAGCGCGGCGTACACGGCGGGCACCATCGGCAGCATCCGCCGGGCTGCCTTCGTTTTGCCCTCAGTGACCTGTATAAGCCCGCCCGTGCCGTTCAGGTAGATATTCTCCCACCGTAGCGGAAAAACCTCGCCAGGCCGCATCCCCGTGCCGCGAATCAGCGTTGCAGCGTCCCGCCACGGTTGCGGGCACTCTTCGATGTACTGCTGCCATTCCGCATCGGTCAAAACGCGGTCCCGTTGCCGCTCCCCTTTCGCCAGGGTGATTTTTGCAGGACGCTCCAGCTTGCCCCATTCGTAAGCCAGATTCAGAGCACGCCGCAGAGTTCGCAACCCGCAATTGATGCGCGACGGCGAGAGCTTCGCAAATTTGGCGGTGAACTGCTGTGCGTGCTGATCGCTGACATGGTCAATCTTCTCCCGT
>DASQIH010000009.1:0-3399 GCA_035631655.1 Terriglobales bacterium | reverse complement strand
AACTAGACCAGCTAGCGGTAAAGCTCTCGCCCCAGGAGGGGCGAGGAGTGATACCGGAAGCGGTAGTGGAGCGGGCGATGAAAGTGCAAGAAGTAATTCTGCGAGCGATGGCCAAGCGCATGACCTGGTGGCAAGCGGCAGAGGTGATCGGCATCAGTGACCGGCAGATGCGGCGCTGGCGCCGCCGCTGGGAGAAATTCGGCTACGACGGACTGTTGGATTGGCGCCGGGGTCGTCCCAGCTCGCGGCGTGTGCCGCTGGAGCTGGCCGAACGGGTGCTGGCGCTGTACCGGGAGAAGTATTTCGATTTCAATGTGCGCCATTTCCACGAGAAGCTGCGCGAGCAGCACGGGATCCGGCTCAGCTACACCTGGGTGAAGCTGGCCTTGCAAGGGGCCGGGCTGGTAAAGAAGGCCGGCCGCCGGGGCGTGCATCGGCGGCGGCGACCGCGTCGGCCTCTGTCTGGCATGCTTTTACATCTGGACGGCAGTTCGCACGCCTGGTTCGGAGACGGCCGCCGCTCTGATCTGCTGGTGGTGCTCGATGATGCCACCAGCGAGATCTACTATGCGCAACTGGTGGAGCAGGAATCGACGCGCACGGTGCTGGCGGCGTTGCGCGCGGTGGTGGAGAAAAAGGGCCTGTTTTGCGCCTTATATAGCGATCGGGCCAGCCATTTCTTTGAGACCCCCAAGGCCGGAGCGAAGATCGATCCGCAGCGGCTGACCCAGGTGGGCCGCGCCTTGCAGCAGTTAGGCATACGCATGATCCCGGCCTATTCCCCGCAGGCTCGTGGGCGGAGTGAGCGGAACTTTGGCACCTGGCAGGGACGGCTGCCGCAGGAGTTGCGTCTGCGTGGGATACACACGCTGGAAGCGGCCAACGGTTTCCTGCGCGAAGAGTACGTGGCGGAGTTCAACCGGCGTTTTGCGGTGGCCGCGGCGCAGCCGGGCAGTGCCTTTTTGCCGCTGCAGGGCCAGAATCTGGAGCGTGTCTTCGCTCTGCAACACGAGCGGGTGGTCAATCGGGACAACACCGTGGAGATTGCCCATCGGGTGCTGCAGATCGAAAAGACGCCTTGGCGGAACACTCTGGCCGGTTGCCAGGTGATCGTCTATGAGCATCTAGACGGCACGCTCAGCGTGGGCTATGGCCCTCACCTAGTGGGCCATTTCAACCCTGAGGGGATACCGCTGCCGCACATAACGCGGCGGCCAAAAGCGGTGGAAAAGACGGGGGCTGCGCCCCCTTGGAAAACGCTGCGCGTTTCCCACTTTCCCACCGCTACGGCGACGACGAGGCCTTTATCTTGAACTTGGAAAGCGGACACTTCACATGCTACAAAAACCGGACATCTTCACGTGCTACCGACAGAAAAAGCGGCAGGAACTCTCTCTCTGTTATCGGTCCCGGTGAAAGGCTCGCCCGTCGGGCCGCCTTGATCAGGAGGGGAAAGCAAGTTGCCTTAGTGCCAGTGGGTTATTTTGCCCCGACCTCATCCTGGCCCGCGGGAATGGCGATCGTATTGAGATAATCGATCGCCTCGGAGGGAACACAAAGCTGCTCGTCTTCGAGCTGCTGGGGCGTGAACTTGAATTTATTCGTCACCACGACGAAAGACTTCGTATACATCTTGGGGTCGTCAATTTTTACCGTGAGCTCGAGGTCATTGCGGTCTACGCGCGTGTAGCGTTCTTCCACGTGCATATCGACGCTATGCGGATAGCCGCGCCGGTCGATCCAGGTCTTGTCGTCCACGCCGGTGGTCTCAACCACAAGGGTGTTGTCTCCATCCCAGTGGCCCACCGAGTATCCATACCACCGCGAACTCGGCCCGCCTCGCGTTCCCACGTTTTTGGGAAGCTCGCGCCCGTCCATCCACACCATGCGCCAGATTTTTTGATACTGGGTCATGATCGCGATGCCCTGCGGCATTGTAGCGAATGCTAAGCCACGCGTTTCGTTCGTCGCGCTGCGCGGGAATCCGAAGGGATCGCAAACCCTCCACGGATCGTTCGAACGAGCGCTGAAGGGATCGGGAATGTTGAGCTTGAATTTGGATTGCCCGAGAGCCGTCAGAGACGGCATATCACCGAACTTCGGTTCAAGCGGCCCATTCCAAAAGCCATTCAGATCGTGGACGGGAGCAGGCCCGCCCGGTCCGGCATCGGCGAGCTTCTGGTAGGTACTCGGAGGACGCTGATCCACCTGCCCCGGCCGCTTCGTCGGTGTATCTTGCGCCAGCGCAAGAGACGAAAGCACGAGTGCTGCTGTAAAGGCAGCGACTGACACGGCAACAGAATCCTTCATTTACTCACTCCTCGGAAGGCGCCATCGGGCCTGTGGGTTTGAAAATCTGACTCGGTTGCTCGAACTACTGTTCCCGATATCCCAGCGCACTATCCTTCAGCGCTGTTCCATCCGCCAGCACAATTCGATTGAGCCGCCCGACGGGACGGCCGGTCTTTGATTGATAAATGTAAACTGTAACCACATCGCCGGGCTGCACGGAATCTTTGGTCCAGCCGAGCAGGCTAAGGGAGGAAGGGCTGCCGGCCTCTCCGGCCCAATGCACAATGTTGCCTTTGTCGTCTTTCACGTCGAACATCAGAAATGTATGAGGATTGCCCCACACAAATTTGGTAACCGTTGCTCCCTTCAATTCCACCGCTTTGCTGGTCTCATATGCCGTATTGCCATGATGTGCGAAAAGCGGAATGCTGAGAAGCAAACAGCCGACAATTGCAAAAAATGGGACGATCCTGGTTCGCATGCGTTCCCCTCCGTAGCCCATCAGTAACACCGATTTCGTTCCCAAAGGCAATGACTTACGTTGCATCGGGTCGGAATTACTTCCGTTACCTTCACATTCTAGATGCACTGTAAATAGTTCACGTTTCTTTCTTTTATCCGGCGCCTTGGCATTGGTCATTGTATTCGGCGCCGCTCCATTGTATTTTGCCGCTCGCGCAGAAGCCACACAACTCCAATTCGATCATGTCCGCGAGGGGGCACATATGGCATTCAAAACGGCAGGCTATCTTTCATTTGTTCTGGCCTTCGTGCTGATACTTGGCGTCGCCGGCCAGCCCGCTCAGAAACATGATGCTCACGGCCCCAATGCCAAAGCTCCACTTAAACTGATCGGAGTCATCGGCGTTCCCGGCAATCCCATCCTCAGCTCGGACATCGCCTGGGTGGATTCAGGCACGAAGCGCTTTTATCTTGCGGATAGATCGAATTTCGGCATCGACATCGTCGATGCCGAAAACAATTTGTTTGCCGGCCGGGTTACCGGGTTTGCAGGTCCGGGCAACGCTACACCACCGCCGCCAAACGGCCAGGGACCAAACGGGGTGCTGGTTACCCCCACCAAAAAAGTCTGGGCCGGGGACGGCA
>DASQIH010000008.1:0-10108 GCA_035631655.1 Terriglobales bacterium | reverse complement strand
TTTTTTTTGATTCAGCGTCGGGTCCAGCTTTGGCATGCCGCAGATCTGCCGGCTGGTTCGCTGGCATTGTTTGTGGTCTTCGCGCTCGCACTCAGGTGATACGGGGGACATGCATAGTGCGTCTTGTTTCGCATATCACGCGGAACAGATGAATCGACGTTCGACCGCACATCGTTCCAGGCGTAATCAGGTCGATAGTAATCCCAGTAATCTGTGGCCATCTATTCCACTCCCGGTACCGGCGTCAAGCTCTCAGCTTCTGGCGAGCCTCATCCCGCACACACGAACGCGATACTCGCGCTGGTGTTGGTTTTGCTTGATTCTCCGTTCCGCAATATCGAAGACCACAGCCAAGAATGGGTCCATTGTAGCCGTTCGACGCGTACAACCGAACGCTGGCGTGCTCTGAGATCGACATCGTGAAACGTAAGAACGCCATCCCGCATAATGTTTTCGTGCAGTGGATTCCGAGCTACGGTCCATCTCACCAGCAAACCTAAACCGCGTCGTTTGACGTTCTACATCGAAAAGCAACGCTTTTGACGCACCTTGGCGCGGATGTGGGACTTCCCACACGAGCTGGCTCAGCAAGTCACATGCAGGATGGCGTTAGCGTCGACAGATTTCTGCTTCAAAATCTCGATCGCTCGGGTCGTCGGAAGGATGAGCAATTCAACTTTGCGGTGCTTGGCTTCCAGCTTCACTTCCTTCATCACCGGCAACGCGCCCGTACCGGTGCCGACCACCAGGCGGCGGCACTTCCAAGGTATCCTCTCTTCCAGAGATAGTGGCGTATGGCCAAAGGCGTCGCGGAATTTCTTGGAGGCTTTTTTCTTGCGCTTGCGGACTTCCCCGCGGTCGATCACCACGTCGTGTTCGTAGGTGACACCATCGATCCGAATGGAGCCAAACGAAAACTCTTCAAATCGCATTTGGCGCCTCCCTTCGCATTATACCCCGCCGAATTCTGTGGCCCACGCGAAGTCGGCGGTTGCCTATATGTCGACAGACCAGGCAGGCGGCCAAGGAGCTGGGTGACGCGGATACTCTGCAAGCGCGTGTTGATCTTGTCGCGGTGGGCGAGCAATTCGTCCAACTCCACCTCGCCCAGCACGGAGCGCAGCGTGGTCTGCGGGAGCTGTGAGGTCTGATACAAGTTGGCGACCTCGACCACCGCCAGCCGCAGGTCGATGATCCCGCAGGAAGATATTTTGGGCACGGCCTTAGGTTACCCGGATAGCGCGGTGCTCTCAGATCTGAGTTAACCGCCTAAGCTGAGACAGAGCAGTTCGAAGAGCTTCAAACCCCCGCGCCGGACCCTGACCCCTACCCGAGACTGCCCGAGCCTGCCCGTGTGGGTGGCAACCTGCCTAAGCCTCCCAAACCAGACTGCGGTATCATGCTTTTTGTTCGGGGGAGCCCTCCATGACCACTCCACATCTTGCCATTCTCTACGAACACCCCGATTGGTTCAAGCCGCTGTTCAGCGAACTTGAGGGACGAGGCATTCCTTACGTTCCGACATTTGCGGGAGAACTGTCGTATGACCCGGCGGTGCGCTCCTTCCCTTACCCTCTTGTGTTGAATCGTATGAGCCCCTCGTCTTATTTGCGAGGACACTCCCAAGGGATATTCTTTTGCCGCGAATTTCTTCGCTACCTCGAAAATGTGGGCGTCCGGGTCATCAACGGTTATAACGCTTATGTGCTCGAAACCTCCAAATGCGCGCAAATCGAAATTTTTGAGCGGCTGGGCCTCCCCTATCCACTTACGCGGATGGTTAACCACCCATCGCAAGTCCTTGAAGCATCGAGTGTCCAGGAGGGTTTGACCGAATTCCGCGCGAGCCGCACGCGTCCTTGCCAGACCACGAATGCAGAAAAGGCCCGGCACGAAAAAGCCATGAGAGAAGTTCGGATCGTGCCACCACTGTCGGGCCAAATGGATCAGCGTAGGTCCATAGAGCCAGAGCAACAGCACCGCCAACGCGACAACCTGCCAGAGGGGAAAGGCGTGAAGAAGCGGAGCAAGGGCGGGGCGAGCGGTGGGAAACTCGGTTTTCACCAGGCGCCTCACGGCATCATCGCCTGCGGCCAAGAGCTTTCCTAACGTTGTCTTCAATCTCGTCGCGGCCCTTCAACCCGAACACCTTCTCGACGATTTTGCCGTCACGACCAACATAGACGGTAACGGGCAGGAACTGGACGCCTCCATAGGCTTCGCCCACGCTTTCCTTTCCCACCAGGATGGGGTAGTCGATCCCTAGGTTGCTGGCGAACTCAGCGATGTCCTTTTTGCTGGCATCGTCCATGGCGATGCCGACCACCTGGAGGCCTTGCGGTCCGTATTGTTTGTGCATCTGCTCGAACCAGGGCATCTCGACCTTGCACGGCGTACACCAGGTTGCCCAGAAATTCAGCAGGACGGCTTTGCCATGGAAATCGGAGAGGTGGACGGTCCTGCTGTCGAGCGACTCTAGGGCAAAGTCAGGCGCCATTTGCCCGTTGAGACTTGACGAGGGCTTTCTAACAGATGTGCTGGAACTCCGGGAATTCCGGAACTTGGCGACCAGTAGTGCCGTCACACCCATAGCGACCACCAGCACCATGATCGATGTGCGTTTCATGCATGAACTCCCTCTTACAGCGCGAACCGATTCAGGAATGACGGATAGTTCGAGATGATTGTGAACCGTCCCAGCACAAACGGTACGCCCAGCGCGATGAGCACCTCACCACTTGCTACCTCAACCGTATGCATGTGCGCCCGGAAGCGGCTGTAGAACTTCAGGAGGCGCTCGATCCCCAGAGAAGTCAACAGGAATGCGACCGCCCATCCCACTGAGTAGATGGTAAGCATCAGAACTCCCTTGACCAAGGAATCCTGTGCCGCCGCCAAACCGAGAATCGCTGCAAAGATCGGACCCACGCAAGGTGTCCATCCGAAGGCAAATGCGAAGCCGATAGCAAAGGCTTCAAGTGCCGACCTGCCGCCATTGACGCTGTGTAGTCGTTTGTCGGCGTAAAACGCGTTAATTCTAAGGAGACCCGTGAGGTGCAGCCCAAAAGAATGATGACCACCCCAGCTACTTGTGCCAGCACGGAGTTATGGCGTGTCAGGAGCTGGCCGACCTCCGTTGAAACCGCCCCGAGAGTGATGAATACGACGCTGAAACCCAGGATAAAGGCTGCCGAGTTCAGGAGCAGCTTCCGCAGTACCCGCGCTTCCTGGGATTTCAGCTCCTCGATTCCTGTCCCAGAGATTAACGACACGTATCCGGGGACCAGTGGTAATACACAGGGCGAAAGGAAGGAAATCAGCCCTGCCACGAAAGCCACAATCGGGAGTGGGGAGTTGGACATTTCTTTTTTCAAATCCGAGCTAACGGCTGGCGCATAAGAAATGCGCGCGGCGATTGGCCCGATAGCCTACAAGGCGGAGATTCGCAGACCAACCCGTCGTTACCTGAAAAAGGACAAAAAGCGGCGAGGCGGGCCGCCGCACCCAAAGCAGTTCACTCCTTCGGCTCAGGCAGGGCTGATGCGGTTTCAACCCTGATCGTGGCCGCCTCCGCGTTGGCAACTCCTTTTACCTGGACATAGTGTCCCTGGTGGTCAGCCAGCTTGTCAGGGTTCTCTACGGTCCAGATCTTGTTGTCGCCATCGGTGACCAGAGCCAACTTGGCTCCCTGTTTAAGGTGATCTTTGTTAGCGCACTTCTTGTCACCCTTGGCTGCACACATGGTGTCTGATACCCAACCTTTGACCGTAACCGCCTTTTCTGCGCCTGCTGCCATTGCGGTTATCGTGAAGAGAAGGGCTACAGCGAGTGTTCGAGTCGCGAGCTTTAGCATCATCGGTCCTCCTGCCCAGCGCACTTCGCAATATGAGTTCGCCGGCCTTTTTGATCGTTCTTTGAGCGGGACACAGAGGGACAGGTATCCCGCAGAAATGTCTTGAGGCTATCGCGATCCCTCCACTTGCTGAAATCGCCCTGGGTATCGGTTTTATTCCCCTCCGGCCGAAAGAGGGAATAAATTACAGAGACAGAAGGATTAAACAAGGTAGGGACGATCTGTGTTGCTCGGATGGACAAGACAGTCGAAACGTTTTGAACGGGACGCCTTGCCCCACTTGCCGGCGGTTTATCGCATGGCACGGCAGCTCGTAGGGGCCGAGGCGGCAGACGATCTCGTCCAGGAGACTTTTCTCCGAGCGTGGAAGTATTTCGATACCTTTGACTCAGCCACCAATTGCCGCGCCTGGTTATTTCGTATTCTACGGAACGTCTGGATCAGCCGATGGCGAAAGAGCCGCCTCGAGTTGCCGATCCCAGAAACGGAAGAGGAGCAGATCGAGCCTTACTATGACTGGGAAGATGAGTTCCTGCGCGATGAGATGTCAGCAGAGACAGAACGTGCCCTCTCCGAATTGCCCGCTGACTATCGCCTGGCGATTCTCTTAGCGGATGTTGAAGATCTGACGTACGAGGAGATCGCGCGTGTAACGGAGTGTCCGATTGGGACTGTAATGTCGCGACTCAACCGGGGACGCAAGATGCTGGCCCGGCTGATTCGAACCTACGCTGAGTCCAAAGGTTGCAATCCCCAGCCGGAGGATTTCGTCCGGAGAAGATCATGATGGACTGTAAAGATATTCGAGAAATCTTGGATCTGTACGTAGATGGGGAGTTATCGCCGGAAGCAACCGTGCAAGCGGAGACTCACCTGGCGGAGTGTGTCCCATGCCGGAGTGCGGTTGCCCGCCTGAATCGGTTGCGTCAGATAGTTAAAACCACGGTCGGCCAATACCAGCCGATGCCACAACTAGTCGATCGAGTCCGACAGTCTACGATCTCGCGGTGGAGACGCCCGAGGACCTGGGTTCCTGTCGCGGCTACCGTACTGCTTATCGCGGTTATGAGCCTTTTCGCTCCACAAATCCGTGGTGCCGTCGCAAACGGGTTGGAGGTTGCAGCTTTCCATCTGGACGATTCCCGGGCCACGGTGATGGAGGGAAAACTTCTGTGTCGCGACTGCCTGCTGAAGGAAGAATACGGATACCACGCGATGTGTCCTACGAGAGGTCACCACGGCTCTTTGCAGACGAGGGACGGCAAGATCTGGCACATCCTCGACGGAGAAGCGTCGGAGGAACTCATTCACAATTCAAAACTGCTTGGGCGAACGGTCCGGATCCACGGCCGCTGCTTCAGGAGAGCGAGTTCGATCGAGGTCGACAGCTACGAGGTACTGTGAAGAGGATAGCAGGGAAAGTGTCGAGTTCAAGTGCTACCAGAAGGAAGCTTCTCGCTTTGCGTGACCTTCATTTTTGGAAATTCAGCGTGAACGCCCTCCTCTGTGGAGCGCTTGTGGCCACGGCGCTCTCAGGTGGTGCTGGACTTCCGAACGACAAAGACTCGACCCAGCAAACGAAGGCGGCTGCTGCCTCCCGATCGCCTCAGGCGAAGAACCAATACCTTTACACCAATCGCCTCATCCACGAGAAGAGCCCTTACCTTCTCTTGCACGCGCACAATCCAGTCGACTGGTATCCATGGGGAGAAGAGGCGTTCGCCAAGGCCAAGCGCGAGAACAAGCCGATCTTTCTTTCTGTCGGGTATTACACCTGCCATTGGTGCCACGTGATGGAGCGCGAGTCCTAGTCCAATCCTGCGATTGCCGAGCTGCTCAATCGCTGGTTCGTTTCCATCAAGGTAGACCGCGAAGAACGTCCTGATATTGACAATGAATATATGAGCTTCGTCGAGGCAACCACCGGGAGTGGTGGGTGGCCGATGAACGTCTTCCTGACACCCGATCTGAAACCTTTTTTCGGCGGGACGTACTTCCCACCGGAAGACAAGTATGGCGCCACCGGTCTTCGAACTCTGCTGCCGCGCATCGCTGATCTGTGGAGCAAGCAGCGTGCAGAGATCATGCGCTCCGCGGACAGCGTCACGCAGAAATTGCAACAGGCAGTAGAGAGTGGAGTAGGCAGCGGAGGTGGCCCGTTGCCGGCGCACTTGCTGGACAAGACTTACGAACAGATTCGCCTATCCTACGATGCTGCGAATGGTGGCTTTGGAGAAGTCCCGAGGTTCCCTCGGCCGGTTGTCCCGGATTTCCTGCTACGGTACTGGTCGCGAACCGGGAAAAAGGACTCGCTCGAGATGGTGCTGAAGAATCTCCGTTCTATGGCCGGAGGGGGAGTTCATGACCAGATTGGCGGCGGTTTCCATCGCTATTCCACTGACGGCCTCTGGCGAGTACCGCACTTCGAGAAGATGCTTTACGACCAGGCCCAGCTGGCCATGCTCTACACCGAAGCCTACCAGGCGACGAATGATCTGTTCTACGCCAATGTCGTGCGCGACACTCTCGACTTTGCCCTGCGCGAGATGCGCAGCCCCGAAGGCGCTTTCTATTCGGCACTGGATGCGGACAGCCCGCTCGAAAAGGGCAAGTCTGAGCATGGTGAAGGTGCGTTTTACGTGTGGACCACCGCAGAGATTGAACAAGTGTTGGGCAAAGAAACGGCTTCGATCTTCAGTTTTCGCTATGGTGTGGAAGCCGGGGGAAACGTCCCGTCCAGGCAGGATATTGAGGGTTGGCTGAAGGAAAAAAATGTCCTTTACGAAAACCACTCCCTAGCGGAAACGGCAAAGAACTTTGGAAAGACGGAAACCCAGACTAGTCAGATACTGAGCGACGCAAAGCAGAAGCTGTTCGCCCGTCGTTCTCTGCGACCACCGCCGCCTGTGGATACAAAGATCATCACTTCCTGGAACGGCCTGATGATTTCTGCCTTGGCCAAAGCCAGCCAGGCTCTGGACGAACCGAAGTATCTAGAGGCTGCCAATCACGCCGAGTCATTTCTACAGGCTCGCCTTTATCTGCCGGCTTCTGGCAAGTTGAAGCGCCGCTATCGTGCCGGAAGCGCGGACATCGATGGCTATCTCGACGACTACACGTTTCTGACACAGAGCCTCCTCGATCTTTATGAAGCGTCATTCGACGTACGGCTGCTTTCCTCGGCAACGCGGCTTCAGGAGACACAGGATCATTTGTTCTGGGATCAGAAGCAGGGTGGGTATTTCACCACGAGCGGCCAGGACCGATCGATCCTGCTGCGCACGCGGGAAGCGTACGACGGTGTTGAACCTTCCCCGAATTCCGTAGCAGCGATGAATCTGCTGCGCCTCTGGCAGGTCACAGAGCGGCAGAGTTACAAGGACAAAGCGGACAAAACGTTGGCTGCCTTCGCCCCACACCTCGAGCAGATGCCGGAGGCCATGCCATACATGATGTCGGCATTGGACTTCAGCTTGGCGAAGCACAAGCAAATCGTCATCGCAGGCATTCCTGGCGCTGACGATACCCGCATCCTGCTCCGCTTGGTATGGCAGCGCTATATTCCCAACCGGGTGCTTTTGCTCGCTGATGGCGCTGAAGGGCAGAAGCAGCTGGCTCGCTGGTTGCCGTTGTTGGCTAATGTGACCCGCAAGCAGGGGCGCGCGACCGCCTACATCTGCGAGAACTACATCTGTAACTTGCCTACGGCCGACCCGCAAACTGCAGCGCGTCTGCTGGATGGATCCCAGGCAGTTCGAAAATAGATTCTTTTCTATAGGCGTCACTTCGTCTGCCGACCGCGCGCAGTTGGTTCTTGTTAAGCTCAGGCGTTGCCTTGAGGACGTCCTTCTGCGAGAGCGCATCAGGATCCCAAAGCTGGTGGAAAAGGAGGCTCCTGACTTGAAAGGACTCAAGGGAATTTGTGGCGTCCTGTCGTTCACAATGTGCATGATCTTCCCAGCGGCCCCTCAGAACGCGCGAGTATACCGGGAGGCTGGTACCTGGATAGAGGAGGTAAAGGGCACGCTACCAGCAGTGAAGATTCTTGACGTCAACATGGACGCAGGTTCAATAAGCGTTCGCTCCGAAGTTCAGCCTTCCATCATTTACACGATCCAGGAGCGTGCCGGCGTATCAACTGAGAGAGAAGCCCGTCGCTTGTTCGCAAAACAGCACGCTAGGCATTCAATTCATGGAGACACTGCTTCTCTCACCTTAGTCGGCAGTGCCGGAGATCCGGGAGAGCTTGACGCAGATTTCTCTTTGATAATACCTCGAGGAACATCAGCCGTGAAGTTAACTACCCGGCGTGGCAGCATTTCGGTCAAGGGTGTTCTCGGAGGAGTTGAGGCGCGCAGCGGGGGAGGGCGCATTAGACTGGACGACATCGGAGGCGTGGTTGTAGCTGAGACAGCAGGCGAGGGTATCGAAGTCGGTGAGGTTGGAGCTGACCTGACCCTGCACACTGGTGGCGGCAACATCTACGTCCGCTCCGCCAAAGGAAAGATCAAGGCCAGCAGCGGGGGAGGGAACGTCACCGTCCTCTCATGTCCAGAGGGCGGAGCCTTAGAAACCAGCGCCGGCAATATCGACGTTAAGCATTGTCGTGGAGAATTGAGCGCAGTCACAGGGGGAGGGAGCATTGATCTGGGCGACGTTATGCGTGCTCAGATTAGAAGCCGCGGTGGCCATATCCGAGTCGGGTCCGCAACCGGCTTTGTTCAGATTGAAACGCGATGCGGCGGAGTTGAACTCGCTGATGTGTCTGAAGGCGTAAAAGCGGAGACTGGCGAGGGCTCTATCGAAGCAAGATTTGTAAATCGGGGGCATTCCCTCAGTAATTCTGCCCTGGAAACGTCAGCGGGAGATATTGTGGTTTACCTTCCCGCGGGACTTGCCATTACCATTCGCGCCAAAATTGAGGTCGCCAACGGCCACAAAATATATTCGGAGTTTTCCGAGATCGGAGCGCAAACCAAGGGCGGAGAATATAGTCCCCAGACTATCTCTGTTGAGGGGGTTCTTTCGGGGGGTGGGCCCGTGCTGGAATTGCACACAATGTCAGGAAATATATACCTACACCGTGCAAGTAGGTAGAGCGGCGCTCGGGAGCGTGCGTCGCCGAGTTGTCAAGCACTTGGGGAGCAAGCCAACAAGACTTAATTCTTTCTGTGGGCACGTGCCAGCGCATATGTAGGGCGCTCTCCAAGCGGCGCCTTGCCGTTTCAACTGGTCCAGAACAGCCCAATACGTTCGTAACCGTGGCCCGCTCTGCGCATCTAGCAACCTAGGGGCCTGATGCGCTGTGCCCAGAGAGTTGGATATGCCCAGACAGACTGCAGCCTCGGCGATAGCTCAAACCGCCACGAGCAGCGAACTCATCGGCGTTTTCCGCTACTCGTTCAGTGGACGTGTGTTCAAACGTAACCTGCTCATTGCATTGGCCGTGGGAACACTGCTGACACTGGCCAACCAGTTCGACGTCATCCTGCGCGGTCCAGTTCACGTCGGTCTCTTAACCAAGATGTGCCTCAACTTTGTGATTCCTTTTGTGGTGTCGTCAGTCAGTGCTTACGCACATCGATGCGGCCCCTAGTTCGTTCAGGCGCAAAGCCGCGATTACGGCGCGTGGGGATAGGTTTTATTGTGGCTTACGGAGAAAACCAGAATTTGGATTACGGCATTCGTGCTCTGCTCGCGAGATGGGCGCCTTGATCGGTGTGTAAGACAGATTGCACGACCTCATGAACGGCGTGGGTGCACACGAGATCATCGTCGAGACACCCCGCCACGATCGCAGCTTCCACGAACTCGAGATTCAAGAGCTCTCCGATGTGATGCCGTCCTTCGGAGGACCGCCGGGGAGGATCTCCTCAACTGGAACAGAGTGGAGAGTGACGTCGAAAGGCGTTTGGCCTTTTCCGACCTCCAGATATGGTTTTGGCTGTGCAGGAGCAAATCCCTGCGTAAGCGGGCAGCGGCGTGCGTTAGCAAACTGCGGGCCATTCCTATTAGCGTAGACGCGGATTGGGATTTTGAAACGCAAGCAGCGACACCGACAGCGTGCCCTTCCTGTTCCGCCAATGCATGCGCGTAGTCACTGAACATAATAACGGGCACTGTGGGCCTTAAGCGCTTCAGCGCACGCGCTGCATCAAGCCCGTTCATGACGGGCATTGAGAGGTCCATCACAATCAAGTCTGGCTCCAACTCCTGAGCCTTCTTGATAGCCTCCCACCCGTTTTCCGCCTCACC
>DASQIH010000007.1:0-18076 GCA_035631655.1 Terriglobales bacterium | reverse complement strand
GTCCAAGACTTGGGCGACACGATCATTCTGCAATGTCGGGGCAGAATTGTACGTGGCCAGGAAACTGCCATTTTGTGCGCCGCCATTCAGCAGCGTGGGCAAGATATCGTTCTTGATCTGAGCGGAGTCAGGTCGATGGATGCAGCGGGAATAGGCGTCTTGGTTTCTCTGCAAGCCGCAGGTGTCTATCTCAAGCTAATGAATCCGACCGAGCCGGTCCGTGAAGTATTGAGACTCACGAATGTGGACTCGGTCTTCGAGATTTGCGAATCAGAACCGATTGACGGGGTAATAGAAGGAGGCATGGCGAAGGATCGATCAGCCCCGTGCTTGCCCTAGTGTTTGGCAATCATAGGTGAGCGAATCGTCCAGCGTCGGAGGATGTCGGGGTGTCAGACCCGGTTTGGTCGCGGAAGTTAATTTCGGCCAGCCATGGCAACTGATGTCTGGTTTGGACGTGTGCGGCCTACGCAGAAAGCGAAGATCTCATTCCAAACCTCCTTGAAGATCTTGTCGCTGAATCCCGAGTCCGACTTCAGCAGGTCGTAAGTTCGGTACTTACTGCCCCCACCGCGGTCGATCCAGTCCACCCGAAACTGGGCCGCACGTTCTTGTGTTTGCCCACCACCGGTCAGCGTCAAACTCCGCAGAAGCTGCGACTAGGTTTGGCGTTTTCGGATTTCGAAGAAATCGCGTTGACAAGTACGTAACGCAAAAATGACGCACCTTTGACCGCGAGATGACAATCCCTTCCTGCTCGTTTCGTACTCTTCCTCTTGTCGGGCGATATTAGGGTTCCGGGAAATCTGAAAGAAGAACAATCAGGCCCCACTCCCCCGCAGAAGGTAGGTTTGTATGAAAACGAAGAACCTCATTCCTATGCTTGGTCTAACAGTAATAATTTGTGCTTTCAGCCAGCTGGTTGTGAAAGCTGGGGGTCCTGCTACTTCGGCAACAAACACGACAAGCACTTCCACTCTCAGAGGCGTGGTGAAGTTCGAGGGTACGGTGCCGAAGCCTACGCTCATTAAGATGGCGGCTGACCCAAGCTGCGCCAAACAGCATCCGACCCCTGTTTTGAACCAGGACGTGGCAGCGGATCCGAAAGGTGGTCTTGGAAACGTAGTGGTGTTCATTGCTGACGGCTTGAGCAACGGGACTTTTGACCCACCTAGCCAACCGGTCGTCATCGATCAAAAAGGTTGTATGTATCAGCCGCATGTGTTGGCAATGCGGACGAATCAGCCGTTGGAAGTGGTGAACGACGACCCAACTTCGCACAATATCCATCCTGTTCCGGCCAACAACCGCGAGTGGAACAAGTCTGAGCCCCCAGGATCCAAGGCGGAAGAAACGTTCCAGCGAGAAGAGATTGCTATCCCGGTGAAGTGCAATATTCATCCCTGGATGAGAGGTTATGTTGCGGTGTTCAAGCATCCATTTTTTGCGGTGACGAGTAAGGATGGCACTTTTGATTTGAAAAACATTCCGCCAGGGACATACACGATTAAAGCGTGGCACGAGAAGCTGGGCACATCAACCCAGAAGATCACCCTTGGCGCGAGTGAAACCAAGGCCATCGAATTTGTCTTTAAGTCAGGACATGGAACATAAGAGCGGTGGTGATCGGCACCAGAAGAGAGGTGTAACAAGAATCAAAGGGATTGCAGAGGCTGTTACTTGTGTAGATCGATCGCGACCAACCCGTTGGTCTTGGTTGCGGCGCTTTCGATGTACTCCACCTTCGCGTGCATGCCCTCCAGATCACTGCAGGGTTGAAACTCAGGTTTGGGGGTGTAATTCAGCGTGCGGAACTGGATCCTGTAGTAGTTGCTAGCATGAAGCGCGATTGTCTTGCCGCCGCCGACATCGACATCCACGTCCATCATCGCCGGAGCCGAGCAGTGGACATTCTTGACCGTGCCAGTTATGGTTCGGTGCGGACCCGTCAGGGTCTCTTTTCCCTGCTCCGTATCTGGCTCCGCGCCTTCCGCTTGAGACTGCTTCGACGCTGCCATTGCCTGCTGGAACGGGCGGGCTTCTTCCTCGTTCTGGTCCTTCGCGGATTGCCATTGCCGCACTGCCTCCAGTTCGTGCTGCACCAGCATCACTTCGGCCGGCGTTTTTGCCAGCTTCAGGGCGGCCTGGAGCACAGCCGTCGCGTCCTTCTCGCGCTGCATAGTCAACAGAACCTTGGCGGTGTTGATGCGGAAATGCAGGTTACCCGGATCGAGTTGTACGGCTTGCAACATCAGCGTATGTGCCCCGTCAAGGTTCTTGTGGCGCATTGCGTAGAAGACGGCCAATCGGTCATAAGCTGGCGCAAAAGACGGATTGAGTTTGGTTGCCTTCTGCAGGCTGGTTTCGATCTGTCCGTCGATGTCCGCCCCCGACGGGCCGCGGCTCATAGCGATAGCCGCAAAATAGTAGTTGGCCAGGTAGCTTTGCGAATCCAGTTTCACCGCCTGTGCATACCAGTCCTGGGCCTGTGCCAGGTGGCCCTCATGAAACTCCAGGTATCCCATGGTCTCGTGCGCTAGAGTGTTGTTCGGATCGTCGTGAAGCACCTGGTCCAGCAAGTTGCGGGAATCCTTTTCCCGCTGGTTGTAGGCGAGAAAGTCCGCACGTACGGCATTGGCCTGCACCGACGTAATCGGCTGCGCTTTGAAGGTTGTGTCATCCAGCGGAAGCGACTTGGTCAACTTGAAGCCATTGAAGCTGGACTGTGCGATGTACCTTTCGAGAGCGGACTGCAGTTGCTCCAAATCGCCGAACACACGCGTGGCCGCTGTCACAGCATCGACTTGGTTTCCCACCAGGATTATGTAGTCCCGGATCTTGTTCGTGTTGTCCTGCGCATCCTTCACCTTGAGATAGTGGGTAAGCGCCCAGGACTCGAAATAGAAGACCGATCCTTTTTTTTCTTCATGGTAGTAGGGAGAATTGCGATCGACCGCGAAAAGCGTCGTCAACGGAATCAATCGGTTCTGGCGCAGCCATTGCATGTCGTCCGTGCTGGCTTGCCCGAGGACTGTGTCTTTCTCGCTGATGTCAGTGTTTTGGTAGAACTCCGCCAAGCCCTCGTTCAGCCACAGGGGAATCCACTCCGCCTTACTGAACAGCAGGTGGGTATATTCGTGGTAGACCGAAGCGTAGGGATGCTCCCCGCCAGTATCCATTCGCAGTAGGACGTAGTTTTTGTCGGGAGCGCGCAGGAACACTCCGGTTCGCTTCAGCTGTCCTTTCGCCAAGTAATCTTCCGGCTCGAACGCGCGAAAGGCCTTGTCGCCCTTCACCGCGATTACAACGATGGGCGCGCTCGGATCGATGTGAATGTCCGGGAAGGCAGTGTGAAAGACCATGCGCATCCGCTCGAACTGGTCGGCGATATGCCTTGCCTGCTTTTCGTTGCCGTCGCAGACGACGGTGAAATGCTGACTGCTGACTTTCAGCCAGTTTTCCTGCTTCTCGCGGGCCGAAGTCAGGACAGCGGTAAGCAGAAGTGGTAGCAGAAAGAGCGGCTTGGACATAAGGGATAACGCATTAATCCGAGGTTTCCTTTGGTGACTTCAAGAAACGGCAACATTGTACCCTCATATCACCTGCTCGTGACACTGTGAAACGGTTTTTACTGACGTTGGCTCGATCCTATGATCGCTTACAGGAACTGGAAAAAGACAATACTGTGCTAATGCTTTGTGAACAACGAATCGAGATCGTAGGTTATTCCAAGGTTTCCTCTGACCTCAGAGGCTTTCAGCAGGTCGGCGCCCACTTCCCTGCTCTCGGGCTTTCGCGAGTTGTAGCGGCTACACAAACAGCGACGTCGTAGCCGAGGCTGGCCTGAAAGCCGTTTCGCAAGTTGTCGCAAGTTTGACTACCTCCGCACGCAGGCGTAGGCTCTTGCAAATCCGGGCACTTCTGCACCAATTCCGGCACACAGGAGGCACGATGGTCCCCATCACCGCTCTTTGGCTTCCGATCTTGCTTTCGGCTGTGATCGTTTTCATTGCCAGCTCGATCCTGCACATGGTCCTTCCAATCCACAAGAACGACTACCACAAGATTCCAGAGGAAGACAGAGTGCTTGACGCCATGCGGGTGGCTGGCGTGAGTCCGGGGCAGATTTACTTTTTTCCGTACACTACGCACAAAGAGATGAAGTCTCCCGCGGTGGTGGAGAGGTTCAAACGTGGACCAGTGGGTTTGTTAACTGTGATTCCCAGCGGCCCACCGAGAATGGGGAAAAATCTGGTGCAGTGGTTTCTCTACTGCATCGTCGTAGCCATTTTTGTTGCTTACCTGACCGGACGCACGCGCAGTCCCGGCACTCCGTACCTGGAGGTTTTCCGCGTGGCTGGGACAACCGCGTTCCTGGGATATGCCGTGGCACAGATCCAAGATTCGATTTGGAAAGCCCAGCCGTGGACAGTTACTGCGAAGCACGTCTTCGACGGCCTCATCTATGGGCTGCTCACCGCTGGCACGTTCGGATGGCTTTGGCCAAGGTAAAACCAGCAACCGGCTACGATCGCTTGCTTCCAGGATTCGCTGAGCCTTTCCTCGCCCGCGCCGTTTGATTCGGCCTGACTGCCTAACCTCGGCAGTAATTGTCTGGTGCTGGGCGTCAAACGCTAGCCGCTATCAACACCTGACCTAAGCTCAACCCGCCATCCCCTGCTGGCACCTCGCTGTGCGTAAAGACTTCGAAACCTTTGGACATCAGCTGCGAAGTAAGATGTTGGAGCAGATAGACATTGTGGAACGTTCCGCCACTCAGGCATACGCGCTTCAGAGCAGTCTGCTGTCGTATCAGTTCAGCGAGGCCAATAAACACTTCGACTAAGCCATTGTGAAACCGGCGACTCATTTCGGCTACTGGCACCTTGTTGCTGATATCCTTCAGAACAGATTCAAAGAGGGGAAGAGCAGCAATGATCCAGCTATTAGCGTCGGCCATTATTTCGAAATGATATGCGATGCCGGAACTGGAACTGTCAATCGCCATTTCCAATTCGATAGCCGCCTGTGCTTCGTAGTTAACCTGCTGGCGGATGCCGACCAGCGCAGCTACCGCGTCGAACAGCCGCCCGCAACTGGACGTCAGCGGCGAGTTGATGCGGCGATCCAGCATTTGCAATAGAAGATCAAGTTTGCGTGGTTCGAGCTGCTGCACAAACGGAATAGGCAAATCCAGGAAGCCGCGCCCGAAGTGATGCACAAGGTAGCTCACGGTCATCCGCCAGGGCTCGTGAATGGCGGCCGCCCCGCCGGGCAGCGGCACGTATTCGAAGTGCGCAGCCCTTTCGAATCCGTCGAAGCCCGCGACGAGCACCTCGCCACCCCAAATATGGCCATCGCTGCCATAGCCGGTGCCGTCGAGAGCGAACCCGATCACGCGCCCTTCGAGCTGGTTCTCTGCCATGCAGCTGGCGATGTGCGCATGGTGGTGCTGCACCCCGACCAGTTGCTTGCCGCCTTGCGCCAGGGCCCACTTGGTTGAGAAGTAATCCGGATGCAGGTCGTAGACGACGATCTCCGGCTGAATCTCGAGAATTTTCCCGAGGTGCCCGACTGCTTCCTCGAAGAATTTATAGCTCTCGAGATTCTCCAGATCGCCCACGTGCTGGCTGAGAAATGCGTGCTGGCCTTTGGCTATGCAGATCGTGTTCTTGAGTTCACCGCCCACCGCCAGAATCGGCGGAACTTCTTTCTTCAAGAATACTGGCACGGGAACATAGCCTCGCGAACGCCGCATCTGGCGCGTCTTTCCGCCCATCACACGCACCACCGAATCGTCGCAGCGCAACAGTATCTCGCGGTTGTGTAGCAGAAAATAATCCGCCAGGCCACTTAACCGAGCCAGAGCCTCGCGATTATCGATGGCGATTGGCTCCTCGCTCAGGTTTCCGCTGGTCATCACAAGTGCCTTGAATCCGCCCTCGGCAAAGAGAAGATGATGCAGCGGGGTGTAAGGCAGAAATACTCCGAGATAGCGGTTGAAGGGCGCAACCTCTTCCGCGATCGGAGACGGATGCCTGCGGCGCAATAACACGATTGGCCGTTGCACGGACTGCAAGACGGTTCGTGCTTCGTCATCCAATTCACAGATTTGCTTCGCAACCGCAGGGTTTGGAACCATGATTGCGAAGGGCTTCTCGACTCGCCGCTTACGTTCCCGGAGAAGCGCGACGGCTGCCGAATTCGTTGCGTCCACCGCGAGGTGGAAGCCACCTAATCCTTTGACGGCTACCACCGAGCCCAGCCGCAGAACGGCTGCCGCCTCGGCCACCGGGTCGCGGCTCTGGATGCGATGGCCATTCGAATCCCAGAGCTCCGGTTGCGGTCCGCAATCCCAGCAGGCGTTGGGCTGAGCGTGGAAACGGCGGTTCAGTGGATCGTCGTATTCGGCCCGACAAGCGGGACACATCGGGAAGGCAGCCATGGAAGTGTGCGGCCGATCGTAAGGAATGTCGCGAACGATCGTGAAACGCGGCCCACAGTTGGTGCAATTAATAAAAGGATAACGATACCGCCGGTCGCGCGGATCAAGCAGTTCGCGCAGGCAATCGTCACAGATTGCCACGTCGGGGGAGATGAGAGTGTGCACAGCCTCTCCCCGGCGGCTCGCGAGAATGCGGAATTCCCGGTCGCCGTTGCAGGGAAGATCGAGCACAGCTATGCCAGTGATACGCGCCAGCGGCGGAGCCTCTTTTGGAAGTGATACAACAAAGTCCTCGACCGAATGATGAGGCCCCTGAATTTCGATGGTCACGCCGGAGGAAGTATTGATGATATTGCCGGCAAGCCGGCGTTCGGTCGCAAGCCGATAGATATAGGGGCGGAAGCCGACGCCTTGCACGATTCCGGAAACCTCGATCTGGCGGCGGACTTCCATGTTCACCTAGGTGACGGTTTCGGCCTTTACAGCGTAAGCCTGCCGGCGCTGTTCAATCCAAGCCAACCACTGGTCGAGGCCATTCCGTTGAGTGCAGGACACGCGCACGATCTCCATATTGGGATGTACGCGACGGGCATTCTCTTCGGCGGCAGCAATGTTGAACGGAACGTAAGGAAGCAGATCAATTTTGTTCAGCACCAGCAGTTCGGACTTGAAGAAAATGGAGGGGTACTTCAGCGGCTTGTCCTCTCCCTCGGTGACGCTGAGCAGCACGACCTTCGCGGCTTCTCCCAGGTCGTAGCTGGCCGGGCAAACCAGGTTGCCGACGTTTTCGATGAAGAGCAGATCGATATCTTCCAAGCGCCAATCTGCCAAGTGCCGATCGATCATGCGTGCATCAAGATGGCATGTTCCGCCAGTCGTGATCTGCTTGGTAGGAAAACCGAAGCGGCGTAAGCGAGCGGCGTCGTTCTCAGTCTGAATATCCCCGGTGAGAACGGCAATGCGTTCGCCTCGAGGAAAGCGTTCCAGCGTGCGCTCGAGCAGGCTGGTTTTGCCGGAGCCAGGCGAACTGATCAGGTTGAGGCAGAGGATATCCTGTTCGCGAAAACGTTCGCGGAGGTCGGCGGCTATTCGGTCGTTCTCGCTTAAGACTTTCTTCTCAAGCGGTACGCGGTTCATATTCATCCATCTCCAGATAAGCTAGCTGCAACTCGTCACCGCTAATGCATTCGCTATGCGACTCACCGCATTGCGGGCAGTGGAACTCATACTCCTTGATGTCAAAGTCAGCAGCGCAATTCAAACAGCGGTGTCGCCGCGGGCAAATCTCAATCGCCAGCTCCAGCAACTCCAGATCGGTTTCCCCGACCAATGCTTCAAAGCAGAATTGCAAAGCCGAGGCATCGATCGCAGTAAGTTCCCCGATGCGTACGCCCACTTTGCGAGGCCGGGAGCCTGGATATTTCCGAGCTTCGACCCGGACAGCATCGATTACGGAATTAGCGATGCCCATCTCGTGCATGGAACCTCAGCAGATACGCGGCAGTTGATCGCCCGCTAACATGTCGACAATGCGTGTCGTGCCCAGCGCGGTACGCATTGTGACCAGGCCGAGATTTTTCTCGGTCACCACGCCGGTGATTCGTGCCTGGTCTCCGAGCGGATGATGGCGCATGGCGTTCAGCACATTGTCAGCAGCTCCTGGATCCACGATTGCCACCAGTTTGCCTTCATTGGCCACATACAGCGGATCGAGGCCCAGCATCTCGCATGCGCCTCTCACTTCCTCCCGTACAGGAATCGTGCTTTCCTCCAGCTCGATTCCGACCAGCGACTGGGCGGCAATTTCATTAAGCGTGCTGGAAAGACCGCCACGTGTGGGATCGCGCATGCAGCGGATATTGCGGCTGGCTTTCAACATCTCGGCAACCAGGGTATGCAACGCAGCGCTGTCGCTCTCAATGGTACTTTCGAATTCCAGTCCCTCGCGCTGTGCCAGGATGGCAATGCCGTGGTCGCCGATATATCCGCTGAGAATAACTTTGTCTCCCGGGCGAGCGCGATTGGCCGAGAGTTCAAGATCCGGCGGGACCAGCCCAATCCCGGTTGTATTAATAAAGAGGCCATCCCCGCTACCTTTCTCAACTACCTTTGTGTCGCCGGTAACCACTTGTACGCCGCATGCATCTGCCGCTTGCTGCAACGAAGCTACCACCCGGCGCAGAACCTCCAGCGAAAGGCCCTCTTCAATGATGAACGCGGCGCTCAGGAAAAGAGGCTGGGCACCGCCCATCGCAAGATCGTTGACCGTGCCGTGTACGGCGAGGGAACCGATATCGCCGCCCGGAAAAAATATTGGCTTGACCACAAACGAGTCCGTGGTCACGGCAATCCGCGAACCATTAACGCTGACAATCGCCTGGTCATCCAGGCGCGACAGAGCTGGATTTTGAAAAGCGGGCAGGAAAATATCGCGAACCAGTTCGGCGCTCAGTTTTCCGCCGCTACCGTGTCCCAGCAAAACGGTGTCTTTGGCGGTGAGAGGTGCCGGGCAACTGAGCTGGGCGATAGTTTTCACTGCGTCGGCCATACCATCCTCCTCAGCTTGCCGCCGAATGGCGGCGGTAGTGGTAGTAGGCAGCGCAGGCGCCCTCCGAGGAAACCATGGGCGCGCCCAGCGGGTTTTCTGGTGTGCAGCGCATGGCGAATGCCGGGCAGTCGGTGGGCTTGCGCAGGCCTTGCAGCACTTGAGCGCTGATGCATTCGGCAGGTTCGTCGGCCGTGATCAACACAAGATCAAAAACTCTATTGGCGTCATAGGCAGCGTACTCCGAGCGCAGCCGGAGACCACTTCGTGGGATCATGCCAATGCCCCGCCACTTCTGGTCGGCGACTTCGAATACTTCTTTCACTACCTGCTGTGCCGGGAGATTACCCTGATAACTCACGCTGCGGACGTACTGGTTTTCAATCCGGGCTTCGCCTTTCTCGAGTTGTCTAACCAGCATGAGAGTAGCTTCCAGCAGGTCTACCGGCTCGAACCCGCCGACCACGATAGGTACCTCGAAGTCGCGGACCAGTGCTTCATATTCCTGATAGCCCATTACGGTGCACACGTGCCCGGGTGCAATGAAGCCGTTAACGCGATTATCAGGAGATGCCATCAGCGCGCGAATAGCGGGCGGCACGAGTACGTGCGACACCAGCATTGAGAAGTTGGACAGTCCTTCCCGTTTGGCCTGCCAGGCGGCCATGGCATTGGGCGGAGCCGTAGTCTCGAATCCAATCGCGAGAAAAACAACCTTGCGGTCGGGATTGCTGCGGGCGATCTTGACTGCCTCGCTGGGCGAATACGCAATGCGGACATCCGCGCCTTGCGCTTTGGCGCGAAAAAGATCGGAGTTCGACCCAGGCACACGCAGCATGTCGCCGTAGGAAACCAGCGTCACATCAGGTCGTAAGGCGAGCGCAATGGCCTTATCAATTGTTTCCAGGGGAGTAACACAGACGGGACAGCCGGGTCCATGCACCAGTTCAATCTGTTTGGGGAGCAGTTCATCAAGTCCGTAGCGCATGATGGTGTGAGTCTGGCCGCCACAGATTTCCATCAGCACCCAGGGCTTGGTGGTCTGTTCGGCAATTTCTTTGGCCAATGCCCGGGCGATGCGCGCATCCCGATATTCATCGATGTACTTCATCGGCAACTCCGCTGACAAAGGCCTGGTCGAAGCTCACCCCGTGAAACCGGCTCGCCAGCCGCGACTCTACCCCGCAGTGAACATGCAATCGGTGACACACGTCACAGACGCCGGTGATGAGGAGTGTGCGGCAGGAAGCAGCGGGCTGGTAGAATTTGCCGACCCTTCTTCCGGGAGACTGTGTTTCTCTATGCTGCTGCTCGCGATGATTTTTCTGGCCGGCATCCTGCACGGGCTCGGGCCGGATCACCTAGCGGCGATTACCGCTTTCGGTGCCGTTGTTGGGCACAACTTTCGGCGAGTAGCTTTCTTCGCCCTGCGTTTTGCCGGCGGACACGCTGTTGTTGTCGCGGCGGCCGCCCTACTCGCGCGCTTCGGCCGCCTGGCAATGCCGGCGAATTGGGAACGCGGCTTCGATCTCACGGCTGAGGGATTGTTGCTGCTCACCGGGCTTGCTTTGTTAATTGGCCTGGTCACGGGGCACCTTTCGATCCACGCCCATGAGCATCATCATGATGACGGTCGCCATGAGCACTTCCATGCTCACCTCGGGAGCCGGGCAGAGCACCAGCATCGGCATGGGAAGCTGGCATTCGTGCTAGGCGGCCTGTTCGCCCTGGGTGGGGTGCGCAGCCTTTTGGTAGTAGTGCCGGTTGCTTTGGCGCAGACGATGACCCTCTCTTTGTTGCGGATCAGCGCATTTGCCTTGGGCATTGTGGTTTCGATGTCTGCTTACGGGTTCTTAGCGGGTGGAGCCCTTCAGCGGGTAACTGGGGCTGCCGATAATCTTCAGAAACAGCATCTCCTCTATCGCCTGGCCAACGGAGCCGTCGGGATATTCTGCATTGTTGCGGGACTGATCACGTTGGGAGAAAGGCTGCATTCCTAAGCCCGGTGTCGAGCTACTGCTGGGGACTCTCCGTCGGTGATAGTTCCTCCTGCAGGATTCCCATCTGTTCCAGAATTTGGTATGTTCGCTCGGCTTCACTCGTGTCAACGCGACTGATTGCGAACCCTACGTGCACCATCACGTAATCACCCACACCCGCTTCCGGGACAAAATCGAGGCTGGCCTCTCGGATAATACCGCCGAACTGCACCCGGCCGATGCGTAAGCCGTTGCGTTGCTCCTCCGCTACAATCTTTCCCGGTATGGCCAGACACATGGTGTTTTTTCCTCTCCGTGCACCTCTAGGCCGGCGCCTCCGCCGCTACTCGACTACGCAATTCGGTGATTGCAGCCTCAAGCAGGGAGTCCATCGCTGCCTGCACCGGGGCTGACAACTCAGTGCCCCAGTCGGTTGTGGCAGGCTGCACGCCCAGCAGCACGACCGTAGGCTGGCGCCTCGCCAGGACGCGCAGGGCCACCAGCAGATCGGCGACCCCAAGTTGGTGCACGCTTCCCTTACCCGGCAAGGTGTGCAGGTCCTCACCCGACATCCGGACTAACGTGCCGGGGGTCTGACCGAAATCCACGGCATCCAGCACCAGGAGGTAGGGACAGTCCCAGACGTAGGTCAGCAATTCGAGGCCCAGCGTACCGCCCTCAATCAAGGTGACATCGTCAGGCACTCTCGTGTCGGTTTTCAGTCTCTCAATGGCCCGCGGTCCGACACCGTCGTCAGAGTGCAGGGTGTTGCCTAAACCGAGCACAACGTATTTCGCGGGTACCGGCATTCAGTCCGCCTGGTGCAGCGCCTCATCCTCTTCCAGTTCGTCCCTGGGAACAAACTTGTATCCGGTGAAGATGCTCTCGATCAATCCATTCCGCTCTTCCCAGGAGACCAGCACGGCGCTGTAAACGTGGTGAATCACAAAGGCAAGAAACGCAAACATGATGCAGAAGTGAATCAGCCGGAGATTCTGGATGTCGACGACCCGAGGCAGCCAGCTGAACAGCGGGGCCAGCAGCCATCCCCCACGCACTTGGGTGTACAGGGTCAATCCAGTGATGATCTCGATCAACATGAGGGTAAAGATGACCATGTAGGTCACAGCGGCCAATGCATTGTGCCCGACATGGTGCACCAGGTCTCTGCGCAGGAAGCTGTAATAGGCCACCATTTGGCCCATGCCCCGCCATTGGCGGCGATGGATGGGTACAAAGGCGCGCCAGTTCGACCAATTGTTTCCCTGGAAGAACCAGTAAAACCGCAGCAGAAACGCGGCGATGAATACAAAGCCGGCGACCACGTGAATGAACCGCATCGTCGCCATCAGGAAGGTGGTGCTGTTGCGGGCGACGATGAACGGATTATGCATGTAGTAACCGGTGAAGGAGAGCACGACCACGGGCAGGAAGATGAACCAGTGCGAGACCCGCACCGGCAACTCCCATACATAGACCCGCACGGGAGGAAACGCGGGTTCCGGGCGGTGAGCCTCACCCCACCCAAAGGTCCGTAATTCCGCCATCGCAGCCTCCTTTCAGCTCGCCTTGAGCACCGAATAGCGCCGCCCATGGGCGTCGACCACGTGCACGGCACACGCCAGGCAGGGGTCGAAGGAGTGGACGGTGCGCAGGATCTCCACCGGACGCTCCGGGTCGGCGATTGGGGTCTTCAGCAATGAAGCCTCGTAGGCGCCTCGTTGTCCCTTGGCATCGCGGGGTCCCGCGTTCCACGTCGTGGGTACGACGGCCTGGTAGTTCTTGATTTTCTTGTCCTCAATCTGGACCCAATGAGCGAGCGCACCGCGAGGAGCTTCGTGGAAACCGAAACCCTGCGCTTCTTTCGGCCAGGTATCGGGGTCCCATTTCTCGCCGTTGTGTACGCGCAGATCCCCATGCCCGAGCTTGCCGCCCAGTTCAGCAATCCACTTGCTGACCTGGCGCGCCATGAGCTGCGCTTCGATGGCACGCGCAGCAACCCGTCCCAGGGTCGAGAACAAAGCACTCGGTTGCGCGCCCAACTTGGCTAAAGCGCCATTGACCAAGTCTTTGACCTCCTGGTGCCCGGAAGCATAGGCCACCAACATGCGGGAGAGCGGTCCGACTTCCATCGCATGATCCTGGTAGCGCGGCGCCTTGAGCCAGGAGTATTTCTGGTCGGTCTGCAAGTGCTCGAACGGTGGTTTGGGCCCGGTATACTTTGGGTTGGTCTCACCCTGGAAGGGATGCTTCGCTTTCTGGTCGCCATCGGAATACTCATACCAGGAGTGGGTGACGTACTCCGCCACTTGGGCGGGATCAACCGGTTGCACCTTCGAAAGATCCCGGTTCAGAATGACCCCGCGTGGCAGGTAGAACCGCGAGGCGTCCTTTATGCCTCCCTGGGGATAGTCGCCATAGGATAAGAAGTTCCCCAGTCCCTCGCCCCGTCCGAACCAGTCGCGATAAAAGCCGGCAACCGCCAGTACGTCCGGGATATAGACCTGATCCACGAACGCCTTGGCTTTGTCGGCCAACTCCGATAAGAAAGTGATTCTCTCCGGGTTGATGGTCGCCTGCGGCTCATTGGGATCCATCGCGGTTGACATACCACCGACAAGATAAGTTTGCAGGTGGGGATTCTTGCCCCCCAGCACAGCGTGGATGCGGATGTAGTCTCTCTGAAATTCCAAGGCCTCGATGTAGTGCGCGACCGCCAACAGGTTCGCCTCGGGCGGCAGGTGGTAAGCTGGATGGCCCCAATATCCGCTGCTGAACAAGCTCAACTGCTTGCTTTCGACCAAGGCCTTTACGCGGTCCAGGATGCCCTTGAAGTAGGTCCGGCTGGACTTCGGCCAGGGAGAAATGGACTCGGCGAGTTGCGACGTCTTGGCGGGATCAGCCTTCAGCGCCAGGGTCACATCCACCCAGTCGAGCGCGTGCAGATGGTAGAAGTGGATCACATGGTCCTGCACGTACTGGCTGGCGCCGATGATGTTGCGGATCAGATTGGCATTCTCGGGGACCTCGATGCCGAGTGCATCCTCAACCGCACGCACGGAAGTCAAGGCATGGACCGTGGTGCAGACCCCGCATATGCGCTGGGTCCAGATCCAGGCTTCGCGTGGGTCGCGCCCGCGCAATATCAGCTCGATGCCGCGAAACATGGTTCCTGAGCTCCACGCGTCGGATACCGTCCCACCGCTTAATTCAGCCTCAATGCGCAAATGGCCTTCGATGCGAGTCACCGGGTCAACCACAATGCGTGCCATACGCTCCTCCTATTCCGTTTCTTTCTTCGGTGGCCGGGTGCTCGCCGGCGGTTGAACTCCGGGCCTGGTTCTCATGCGGTCACGAACCGCACTGGCGATTCCATGAACAATGGTGGCGCCCGCTACGGCGGCAGTCACACCGATTCCGATCTGGCCTGCAGTAACGTCTGCGGCGAAGCCGGGAACCTGCGGCAGCCGCTCGTAGAAGGGAGAGCGAACGTCCCAGAAACGGTGGGAGGCGCACGCCAGGCAACCGTGACCGGCTTTGACTGGCCAACTCGTGCCGTCGTTCCACCGCACCGAAGGACAGTTAAAGGTGGCCTGCGGCCCTTTGCAGCCCATCTTGTAAAGACACCAGCCCTTGCGATGGCCTTCGTCGCCCCACTCCTGTACGAAGCGGCCAGCATCATAATTCGCGCGGCGCTCACATTGATCGTGGATGATGCGCCCGTAGGCGAACAGTGGCCGGTTGTACTGATCCACCGCGGGTAACTCGCCGAAGGTGAGATAGTGCACCAGCACGGCTGCGGTGTTCGCGGGATTCTGCGGACAGCCGCCGAGGTTGATCACCTTGGCTTCCGGCACGGCTTCCGAGATTCCCACCGCGCCGGTGGGATTGGGATCGGCCCTGACCAGCCCGCCATCCCAAGCGCAGGCTCCTGCCGCAATCGTGGCGGCGGCGTTGGAGCAGACGTGGCGGGCGATGTCGAGCGCCGTGCGGCCTCCGACCGTGCAGTAGACGCCGCCATCGGCCAGGGGTATTGCACCTTCCACTACCGCCAAGAACTTGCCCTTCTCTTCCCGCACGACTCGCTCCAAGGCAGCCTCGGCCTGATGGCCGGCTCCCGCCATCACGATTTCGTGATATTCCCAGGAAAGAAGGTCCAACACTACTTCCAGGACCGTAGGATGGCTGGAGCGGAGAATGGATTCGGAGTTGCCCGCGCAATCCTGGAACTGCAGCCACACCAGCACGGGCTTGCGAGATTTTTCCAAGGCCGCGGCCACCTGCGCCACGTACCGCGGAGGAAGCGCCAACGTGGCGGTCATGGCGGCACAGAATTTGATAAAGCGGCGGCGGTTGACACCCTTCTGCTGCAGGGCCCCAGAGAACGTCTGATTGGATGGGAACATGGGCCTCACCTCGATCGTGTCTTCTTGCCCGGGAACCAAGCAGTGGCGAATCACCGGAAAGCAAGCCTGGGATTTTTCCCGGTACCAGTTTGTTCCGGCTTGAATATCATCAGGCTTCTACCCAGGGATGTGATTCGGATCACGCATTTAGGTGATCACCTTTCCGCCACGGTTCGGCGTTTTGTGGACGTCAACTCCTCAGTGATGTGCCTCAAGATGGCCGCTAAAGGAGCGATTCAAAGAATTGATTCCACCTATCGGATCAACGCCACACATGGCAGTTCATGTCACCTCATTCGCGCTGTTTCCATGCAGTTACGGAAATCACCCGTATTGATGGGAGCGATAAGTTGTTTGAATTTCCATTTCTGAAGTGGAGCTGGTATCAGTTTCAAATGAAACAGCAGCGTGAAAGGAAATGGCGCGAATTGCGCAATCAAGTTGTCAGCGAGAGTGATCCCAACAGGCTGCTGGAGATCCTTCTGGCATTGGATCAGAGAGTAGTGGAGCTCTCCCTGCGTATCTACAACATCCCTCGATGCGATAGGTCCAGAATACGAGTACAAAACCGACGCCTGCATGAAGCTGTCAGAGGAATTTCCTTAGAGCAAGAAAGCCCACCTGTATAGCAGCGGTCTCGGCCAGTCGCCTTGCCTCCGCAACCGGAAGTTATCACAGCTGCAAGCATTCTGTTGTTCGAGCAGCACCGCGTTTGAAATGCAGTCTCCGCTGGCGGACGCTATGCGCATCTCTCCATGCGCCGAACTGTTTTCCCAAAGATTAGAGGGGGTTCGAGGAGGCGGGCACTTGTGTGCGGGTCAGACCGGCACTGGGAGGCCATTTCGCGGAACCCAATCCAGTCATAGCCTTATTATGCTGGCCGCGAGGGCAAACACGAACACGGGTTCTCTCCGACTCCATGTCCGCTGGATGCCTTCGCCGGTCAGCATGATCTTATAAACGACTCTGTCCCGCTACTAGTACATTCCTAGGTTCCCTGCTCCCAGCTCGCGGTTGTTATCCTTCCTCTCAACCACGTTGTCGGTGTGAACGGACCGGACACAGTTCAGCGAATGTAAAAAGGACAGTCACTGATTCGATGTCCATGGATACGCGCGTGTGTGGAGTTCGTGGAGTTAAGACCGGGTTCGCTTCACAGTGATCTTCACTGGTGCCGCTCTATTCAGTCCAGTCGAAAGATTTTGTGACTGCACGCCTCCAAAGCTTGTATTTTGCTTCCCTCTCTTCATGCGGCATGTTAGGTCGCCAAGCGTGATCAACGGACCAGTTGGCGCGAAGATCTGCCAAGTTTTGGAAGTATTCGACCGCCAATCCCGCGGCGTAGGCTGAACCCAGCCCGGTAGTGGCGTCTCGCGAGACAGGCCGGATAACTGGAAGGTTCAGGATGTCGGCCTGGAACTGCATGAGGAGGTCGTCCTCAACCATACCTCCGTCCGCACGCAGTGCGTCCAGTGTGATATTCGAATCCTTTTCCATGGCTTCCAGGACATCGCGGGTCTGAAAGGCGGTCGCTTCGAGCACGGCTCGCGCCAAGTGGCCCTTGTTGGCGTAGCGTGTGAGGCCGGCAATGATCCCACGAGCATTGCCTTTCCAGTAGGGCGCGTACAAACCGGAGAACGCGGGCACAAAGTAGACTCCTCCGTTATCTTTGACGGTTCGGGCGAGAGCTTCGATGTCCGAACTTTTTTGGATCAGGTCGAGGTTGTCACGCAACCATTGCACCAGGGCCCCGGTGATCGCGATACTGCCTTCTAGCGCGTAGTGGGCGGGCTGGTCGCCAAATTTGTACGCCACTGTGGTGAGCAGGCCGTAATTGGAGTGCACCCAGTGAGGTCCGGTATTCATGAGCAGGAAGCATCCTGTCCCGTAAGTATTCTTGGCTTCTCCGGACCTAAAGCAGGTTTGTCCCACGAGAGCGGCTTGCTGATCCCCCAGGATCCCCGCGATAGGGACATCTTTGAGCGTCCCCTCCTTAACGTATCCATAGACTTCACTGCTGGAACAGATGCGGGGAAGCATTGCCTTGGGGATAGAGAAAGCGGCAAGGAGATCCGGGTCCCAGGACAAGGTTTCCAGGTTCATCAGCTGCGTGCGACTAGCGTTGCTAACGTCGGTAATGTGAATGCCTGCGTTGGGACCTCCCGTCAGGTGCCAGACAAGGAACGTGTCAATATTGCCAAACAGAGCGTCTCCGGACTCGGCCAGCTCGCGGGCGCCAGGAACGTTCTCGAGAATCCAGCGAAGCTTTAGCCCGCTGAAGTAAGTGCTCAGCGGCAGGCCGGTGGTCCTACGGAAACGATCCTGCCCGCCGGCCTTAGCAAATTCCGTCACAGAATCGGCAACGCGGGTGTCCTGCCAAACTAGTGCGTTCGCCAGCGGCTTTCCGGTCTTGCGATTCCATACGACTGTGGTTTCCCGCTGGTTTGTAATACCGATCGCAGCCAGGTCAGTCGAGCGGAGAGATCGTTGTTCGATTGCCTCGGTGATCACTTCCTGAGTCCGGCGCCAGATCTCTTCCGGGTCATGTTCCACCCAGCCGGGCTTGGGATAGATCTGCTCGTTCTCTCTCTGAGACAGCGATACGATGCGCCCAGAGCGGTCGAACACGATGAAACGGGTACTGGTTGTTCCTTGATCAATTGCGCCAATGTAGCTTGCCAATGTGTTTCTCGTAGTTCGG
>DASQIH010000006.1:0-11089 GCA_035631655.1 Terriglobales bacterium | reverse complement strand
CCCAAAGTTGCCGAGGCATTAAATCGCAGGCGGCAAGTTTCTCTTCACGTCGCGGCCTCTTCGCCGGAGCGCGTCACTTAAACTCTTCGAACAGTTTCTCCTTCGAGGGGATCTGCTGGCTCATTTCATCACGCACCTGCGTAGCGATCTTGGCGAGCTTGTTCTTATCGTCTCCGGCCTTATAGTTGAAGACTATTCCCACGGCGCCAATCCTGGTACCAGCCTTGTCGAGCAGTGGGAGTTCATCCTCGAAGTGATTGCCGGCTTTGTTGACCTCGAGGTTGCTTACGCCGGTGTTGATCACCCGCATGTCGTCTTCATCCGCCTTTTTGCCAATCCGTCCGATGTTGGAGGCTATGATTACGTTCTCGGATTGATTGGGTGGAGTGACGTGGAATGCCATGATGATCACCTCCTTATGCCGAGCCAGCGTGTCGTTCACGAGCTTCTGGGCATAAATCACGGGTTTTTGTGAGTCACCCTGGGTCTGGCCCTGGGCCATCCTGAAGAGGGGCACAGCCAGCAGAGTTAAGCAAAGAACCGTCTGTGGACTTTTCATTTGTCACCTTTTGACAAGAGAATTTGGTGGTTCTGATTCCGCTTCCCCGACATAAGGTACCCCGGGATTCAAGTAGTGCCGGCGGGAACGGCTGCTACCACCGCCGGCATACTTTCTTGCTTCGGTCTCGCCAACAGCGAGGCCAACAGGCTACAAGCTGCCGCAAACGAGAGCCACAATCCAGGCACGGCACGGTTGCCCGTCAGGTAAATCAAGTACGTACTAATAGCCGGCGTGAACCCGCCAAAAATAGCAGTCGCAAGGCTGTACGCAACCGAGAAGCCCGATGTCCGCACCTTGATGGGCATGATCTCGGTTAGAAAGACAACCATGGCTCCGTTGTAGCTTGCGTACAAGAACGATAGCCAGAGTTCGACCGTGAGCAGTCGAGAGAAGGACGGCGCTGCCACCAGCCATGACATTGCCGGATAGGCGCTGATCAGTACCAGTAGCGTGCACGCGAAAAGCAGGGGTCGGCGCCCAATTCTGTCCGACAGCGCTCCCATCACCGGGAGCCACAATAAATTGGAGGCGCCGACGCAAAGCGTCACGATCAGATTGTCCGCACTCGCCAAACGAAGAACAGTACCACCATAGGTTGGAGTGTAAGCGGTGATCAGGTAGAACGAAACAGTGGTCATGGTGGTGAGCAGCATGCCGATGACCACTACTTGCCAATTATTCGCCAGTGAGCTAAGGATCTCCTGCCGGCTCGGATGAACCTTGCGGGCTTTAAACTCATCCGTCTCCTGGAGCGAGCGCCTCAGCAGGAACAGTACCGGCACAATAGTGCAGCCGACCAGTAAGGGCACGCGCCATCCCCAGGCCGTCATCTGGGCCGGCGACAACCGGGAGTGAAGCAGCACGCCCAAAAGAGCGGCAAACATCACAGCCAACTGCTGGCTGCCCGACTGCCAGCTGACGTAGAACCCTTTGTGTCCTGGTGTAGCGATTTCGGACAGATACACCGAAACGCCGCCCAACTCGACGCCCGCCGAGAATCCCTGCAGCAACCGGCCCGCAAGCACCAGCAGCGGAGCCAGGAGGCCTATCTTTTCGTACCCGGGCATGCAGGCGATGGAAACAATGCCCACTGACATCAGGCCGAGCGTCAGAATGAGCCCGGCGCGCCGGCCATGATGATCAGTGTAGGCCCCCAATATGATCGCTCCCAGCGGCCGCATCAGAAAGCCGGCGCCAAAGGTCATCAGGGTCAACATCAACGATGCAAACTGGTTGGCCGTCGGGAAAAAGGTCCGCGCGATCTCCGGCGCGTAGTAACCGAAGACCATGAAGTCGTACATCTCCAGGAAGTTTCCGCTGGCGACGCGTACAACGGACCAAATTTTTGAACCACTCGAGGACTCAGTCATAGAAATAGCGTAATGCCGACTCCCGACCAACAATTCCGGATCAGAAGATTACCTTCAATGCAAACTGCATTTGCCGCGAACTGGTCGCCGTCTGGGTCAAGGTGCCTGCGCTGGCGATGGCTGCTCCCGCCTGGCTGAACAGCTGCGTGCTCGCCTTCAGCGGAGTCGCGTAGTTGACCCGATTCAGAATGTTGAAGAATTCGGCGCGAAACTGCACATTGAAGGTTTCCGAAATTGCCCGCACCGGATTGTTCTTGACCAGCGAAAAATCCAGATCTTGCAAGCCCGGTCCAAAGAGCGAGTTCCGCCCGGAATCACCCAGGCGAGTGCCGGGATTGGGGAATACAAAGCATTCAGTCTTGATGTAATGGAAACGATTCTGGGGATTTACTGCATTTCCGCTGCAAACGGATGTTTGCAGCCGGTCAGGAAAATCAAAGGTGTCGGCGCTTTTCAGGCCAAGCGGATCACCGCTCACCAGAGGGGTAAAGGGCAAACCGCTGGAAGCTTGAAAGATCCCTCCCAACTGCCAGCCGCTTATGAGCCAGGCGGTAGTGCTCTGAAACTTGGGCAGCTGGTAGAGAACATTGACGACGAAGTTCTGCGGGACATCGAAATCAGAGACCCCTCGGCGCCGGTCTGGCGCGAATAACGGCAAACTCGACACGCTGTTCGCGAAGGTGTCGCCAAAGGTGGAGGATGATCCGTCGTCAATGGACTTCGCCCAAGTGTAGGCGAGGCTCGCCTGCAGCCGACGAGTCATGGTCCGGTTGACCTTGACCTGGAGCGCGTTGTAATTGGAGTAACCGGTCCAGAAAAGAGCGCTGATCTGCCCAATGTTAGGGTTCAGCAAAATACCACTGCCTCGCGGCGTCGGGAACAAGTACTCCCCATTGGAGGAGGAAATCGGCTGCACCGTATTCACATCATCCACCCGATAGGGCAGATGGACCCCGTGGGAGCCAAAGTAACCAAGTTGCACAACGGTGTTGCCTGGGATCTGCTGCTGGAAATTCAGGCTCCATTGCTGCACGTAGCTCCGGGCGGGATTCGACTGATTGTAGCTGTAGCGGAGTCTGTTGGAGGTCAGAAGCCCGTACGCAGTCGTGGGGAATGTTCCCGCTGCAAGACCCGTGACGTTGCCCTGCTGGAAGAAAGGAGCCCCAAATATGCTCAAACCCTCGAACAGGTAGTTGAGCGGCAGGGCGTCATAGATTCCGTAGGCACCGCGAACGGCGGTGATTCCCTTTTTGAAGGGATCCCAGGAGAATCCCACTCGGGGCGCAAAGTTCTTTCGACTCGGATTCTGGAAGTATGGGGAGCCAAGGGGAGGCGCGGGACTGGTAAGGGTCGGCAAATTCGCAATTCGGTTGGCCGTCTCCGTAGGTACCGAAACTGGCTCGTAGCGCAGTCCAATATTTAACGTCAGATTCGGAAGGATATGCCAGTCATCATTGAAGTATGCGCCGAAGACGGACTGGCGCAGGTCACGCGGCGTAATGGCACTGGAGATGGGAGCGTTGAAGCTGGTGGGCTCGTTCAACAGGAAAGTCCTCAAATTACTAAAGATGAACTGGCCATTAGGATTGGCCGTCCCCAGTTGATTGTTCTGCAGCCGCTCGAAGGCGAAGCCAAACTGCAGAAAGTGCTTCCCGTGAGTCATCGAGACGTCATCATAAAATTGGTACGAATTGTAGTGAAATGCGAACGTGCCCACTGCTCCCAAGCCTCCCTGGAAGTTGGAAACTCCGCCGATGTTAATCAGTCCGACGGGAAGACCGGGAGCAAAGCCCAACGAGATGTCCGCTGCGGCGGGATTAATCGCGCTGACGGTCGTCGGGGCAATTGAGACAACGCGGCTGTAGCCGAACCGCACACTATTCAAGACCGAGGTTGAGAAGATGTGCGTCTCGCTGATGGATGCCATCTGCCTGCGATCGAAATTAGCCAGAAGCTTCACGTCGAAAGGATCTGGAGACTGGAGAGTTCCCCGATCAAAGAAGTAGGTGCCGCTCAGCGAGTCATCTTTGTCGAGAGTGTGATCGATTCGAACCGTGAAGTAGTTTTCATTCGTGGTTGTTGGATCGTTGAAGAGGAACTGGCCTGTGTCGCCGCTGACGGGGCCGTTCGGGAGCGGATAAAACGTGAAGTAGGGGACTACCTTGGGGTCAACAGTTACCGTGCCTGCCACCAGTTGCCCACTGCGGGCGGCTTGAGTAGGAACGTTACTGGCCACGTTGGTGCTCTGGTACTGGCGAAGACCTTCGTAATCTCCAAAGAAGAAGGTATGGTTCTTGATAAGTGGTCCACCGATTGATGCCCCGAACTGGTTGCGGCGGAAGGGAGCGATTTTGCCCGGGAGGTCGAACTCATTGCGCGCGTCCAGGGCGCTGTTCCGGAGAAACTCGTAAGCGTCGCCGTGAAACTCGTTGCTGCCCGCTCTTGTAACGGCGTTGATCACGCCCCCGGAAGTCTTGCCGTAGTCGGCGGTCGCGTTGCCAGTGACCACGGAGAACTCCTGGATGGCGTCAACACCAAGGTTGGCGCCCAGCACCCCGCCGGGTCCGCCATTGGAGTAGTCATTAATGCTGATGCCGTCGACTCGGTAGTTATTACCCTGGGGCCGGCTGCCGCTAATCGTGGCTTGGTTACCTACGCCGCGGTTCGCGCGCTGGTTGCTCACTGCCACCGCCGATTGGGTGCGTACGGCGGCAACTCCCGGCTCAAGGTTGGCCAGTTGTGTCCAGTCCCGTCCGTTCAGCGGCAGGTTGACGATCGTCGTAGAGTCGACGACTGGCCTGATGGTCGCAGCAGCCAGTTCCACGGGTGAGACCGCATCGGTCACCTCGACTTTTTCGGACACATTGCCCACCGCCAGAGAGAAGCTGACTTCCTGCTTTGCGCCAACGCTTACGACCACGTTGGAAGCCACCTGCTCGGCAAATCCCTTCGCCGCAACGGAAACCTGGTAAGTACCGGCCTGCAAGTTGGGAAGCACGTAGAGGCCGACCTCATTGCTGGTCGTAGTGCGCGCAATTTGTGTCGCCTGATTCCGCGCCGTGATCGTGGCATCCGCGACGACAGCGCCACTGCGGTCGGTCACGTTTCCTTCCACCATGCCGGTGGACAACTGGGCGGCTAACCAGCGCGGAGCTATAGAACAAAGAATAAGAATCAGCAGGATCCGCAAAGACCGGTCATTCGGGACTATTCGCTTCATGGAAGTAACTCCTCTCGGGGACCGCATCCTCGGTCCCCGGGGTTAGCGGCATTGACATGATTTTCAGCTACCCACGGAATCATGCACATATTGAAAAGGCCCCCACATTAAGCGCCCCCGGAATGAAATTGTCCTGAAAGCAGCATGAAAACTTATTCATCAATCAGAACCCTATTGCCGGTGCTCTTTCTGAATGGATTTTTATGTCTGCTTCAGGATCAGTTCATAAAACGGCGATATACAAATGCTTTTCCCAGAATGGGCGGGAGTTTTCTATGAAGCAAAACCTTATTGTAAGCGTGGTTGTCTGCGCGCTTGGACTGGCTCTTCTCTCCGCTGAGACTGCACCCAACTCGCCTTTGACACTGGTCCGCACGGTAGACCTGCCGGGCATCGAGGGGGACCTGGACCACCTGAGCCTGGACTCCGCGGGCGGGCGACTGCTGCTGACAGCAGAGGACAACGGTACAGTACGGGTTGTTGATTTAAACAACTTCAAGGTTGCGCAAACGCTCGAGGGATTCAAAACTCCACACTCCATTCTGCATCTTCCGCAGGCGCACAGTCTGTTCATTACTGACGGTTCTGATACCGTGCAGGTGCGCGACAGTCGAACTTATCAGCTGGTAAAGCGGATCTCCACTACGCCGGGAGCTGACTCCATCGGATTTGACCAACAGCGCGGGCTGCTCTACGCGGTTACGGGCGGCAAAGATGTTGACATGAAAAAGTCGTTTTTGTCGGTCATCGACGTCAACCAAGGCAAGCTTCTGAAGGAGATCCCGATTGATGCAGCTCACGTAGAAGCTATGGCGTTGGAGCTTTCGGGGCCGCGGCTATTTGTCAACGTAACCGACAAGAACTACCTTGCGGTTATCGATCGTAACACCGGGGACGTGACCGGCCGCTGGCCCATCAAGGAAGCCCAAGAAAATGCTCCTATCGCCCTGGATGAAGCGCATCAGAGGCTGTACGTAGTCTGCCGCAAGCCATCAACTCTGGTGGTGCTCGATGCCGCCACCGGGAAAACCATCGCCAGCTTTCCGACCGGCGAGCGCGCCGACGAGGCCATCTATGATCGGGCGCACAAGCGGGTCTATGTGCTAGCCGGACAGGGCAAGGTATATCCCTACCAGGCCGTAGACGCAAATCATTTTGAGCCCCTCACCCCCGTTCCCAGCGCGCCAGGAGCCAAGACCGGACTGCTCTCCCCCGATGGCACCGAACTCTACGTTTCGGTGTCCCCTGGGGAGGGTAAAACTGGGGCGAAGCTGCTGATCTTCAACGTGAATTAGCGCTCGCCGCAAAAGCGGCTCTTTGCGTTTTTCGCAAACGGGAGGACAATTCCACACCAGGGGCAAGGGCAGCGCGATACAAATACGGAGCTTTGACCTTTGCAACCTCGATGTCGCTGGGAAAAACGGGAAGGGTTCGGCATGAGAATTCTGGTAGTTGAGGACGAGGGCAAAGTTTCAGGTTTGATAGAGCGCGGTCTCACTTCAGAGCGGTATGCAGTTGATGTCGCTGTGGACGGCGCCAATGGCCTGGAGCTGGCAACCACTTACCACTATGACCTGATTATCCTGGACCTGATGCTGCCGCTCATGGATGGAAGCGAACTCCTGCGGCGTATTCGCAGCCGCAATACTCAAGTGCCGGTTCTCGTCCTGACCGCTCGCGATGCCATGTCCGACAAGGTAAGACACCTCGAAGCCGGAGCTGACGACTATCTGACAAAGCCCTTTGCCTTCGAAGAACTGCTGGCCCGGACCAAGGCATTACTCCGACGAGGCCCCGTGAATCGCGCCAGCTCGATCCGCGTTGGCGATCTGGAATTGGACCGGCTTTCGCAGCAAGTCAAGCGCGCCGGACATCGCATTGAGTTAACCTCCAAAGAGTACGCTCTCCTGGAATATCTGATGGTCAATGCCGGCCGGGTGCTTTCACGCAACATGATCATCGAACACGTGTGGAACCAGGGTTTCGACGGCATCACGAATATCGTGGATGTTTACATTCGCCACCTCCGCAGCAAGATTGACAGCGGCCATACCGCACGGCTCATTCGAACCGTGCGCGGCGTCGGCTACACCGTAACGACGGGTGATGACATATGAGGATGCACTCGCTGCGGTTTCGCCTGAGCGCCTGGTATGCAGCAATGATGGCGGTCTGTCTAGCGCTGGCCGGCGCTTCCTTGTATCTCGGCTTGGAGCGCTACCTAGAGTGGTCGCTGCGGAAGGAACTCGGCGATCAAGCCCGGGTCATCGGAGAGAATCTGCTGCGCCAAGTGACCGCCCAGGGCGAGCATTGGGTTATCGCCGAAGTGGACGATTATGCGCCGGAAATCAATGGGCGCTTCATCCGCGTGGTCCGGCCCGACGGCAGCGTGATGTACCAATCCGGTCCCCCGAAAGACCAATCTTTTGACCCGGCGACCATACCGATGGCCTCGGCCGGACAGGCCCCCGGCTCGCTCGAGGGTGCGACCCTCGGAGGAGCTCAGCCGGTTGTGCTCGAGCGATATGCCCTCAAGGTGAACGGCGGTAGCTACCGGGTCGAGACCGGAGCGCCGTATGCGGGTATCCAGCGCGTGCTGCATGGGGTGTTGCTCATCTTTATTACTGGCATGCCCCTCGTGGTAGCTACTGCGGCGATCGGCGGATTCTTTATTGTGCAGCGCGGCCTTGCTCCCATCAACGCTATCACGCAGCAAGCGGAGCGGATCAGTTCCCGAACCTTTAGCGAACGCTTGCCGGTTCCCCAGACCGGAGATGAAATCGAAAGTCTCTCTATCTCGCTGAACCGAATGATATCTCGGCTAGAGGAAGCCTTCGAGCATATCAACCGCTTTTCTGCTGATGTATCGCACGAGCTTCGCACTCCCTTGGCGATTCTGCGCGGTGAACTGGAGGCGGTGGCGCGCCGGCGCAGGCTGCCACCCGATCTGCTGGACACTATGGGCAGCACTCTAGAAGAAGTCGAGCGGCTGACTCGAATTGTCGATCATTTGCTTATCATTTCACGACTCGATGCCGGTGAGGTCTTTCCAAGAACGGTCCTCAACCTAGGCGAACTCGCCAATTCGACCGTGGAACAGGTTCGGCTCCTGGCTGAGGAGAAGTCCATCACCATCGATGAGGAGATTCGGCCCGATGTGGTGGTCGAGGGTGATCCGCTGCGCCTGCAGCAGTTGATCGTCAACCTGCTCGACAATGCCATCAAGTACACTCCGCAGGGCGGGCGCGTGGCCGTCGCCGTTGCTGCCGCCGCGGCGCGGGCTCAGCTTTCAGTAGCAGACACCGGCCTTGGAATCCCTGCGGACTCGGTACCACATGTGTTCGATCGCTTCTACCGTGCCGACAAAGCTCGGGCCCGCAATACCGGCGGTGCCGGCCTTGGTCTCGCCATCGTAAAGGCAATCTGTTCGGCCCACGGTGGCAGCATCAACGTAACCAGCACAGAGGGCGCCGGAAGCGTGTTTACCGTCGAACTGCCGCTCGCAACGGCTTTAAAGAATTCGGAATCTGCAACTCGGACGAACATTCCTGGCGCTATAAAAGGCGTCTCTGAAAAAGCTTTTTGAGAATTGTTGTCAACATACAAGTCGCATTTTGTGAGGTCCCAAATGTCCACGAAGACAACGAACTCCACAAAAAGGAACTTTACAAACGAGGCAGGCGAAACCATATGCACCACATTTCTTTCGAGGAAGCCTGTGATGCGCAAAAATTCTCTCGGTTGTGAATGTCATATTGTTACACTTCGGTCAGTCCACGATTGGCCCCTGTCCTCAAAACGACTTAGCACCGTTTTGGCCCTTCCGATATCACCCTTCATGGTCGATGCCCTCAGGGGTCACCCAAAACCGGCCACTGAGGGTCACTTGAAAACCGGCCAACGAGAATGAGGCCCGGGACGTTGATTTCGGCGTGAGGCATGTAGCCTTCGTCGATATGAGCAACGTCTTGAGCGAAGCGAAAAAACAACAAGTGATTGTCCTGGGACGACTCGGATGGCCACTGCGGCGCATCGAGCAAGAGACCGGGGTGCGTCGGGAGACGGCCGGAGCCTATCTGAAAGCGGCCGGGATCGGGGTGCGGCCGCCGGGCGCATGGGGACGGCGACCGCCGGCAAAACCGGCCAACGAGAACGAGGTGACCACCGGGTCGGACGCGGCAAAACCGACCCACACGATTAACCCCAACCCCAACCCCAACCCCGAGAACCTTTCTAATAAGGAAAAAGCAAAACCGGCCAATGCCAATGCGGTGACCACCGGGTTCGGGGTGGAGTCGACAGGCCTGCACCTGCCGTTTCACAATCGGAGCGGTATCCAAGAAGTACGTCAATGGTCGCGTGTTTTTTCAGTTCCAGTAGGTACTTATGCGGCTTGAGCTTTGCCCACAAGCGCGTCAATGTGCTTGAAAAGCGGCTCAGATTTCTCAACGGGTGCGTCATACGACTACATGTCGCTGTCATATGGGTGACGGAGGCGTCCGCGTTCTCCCTTGCGGTGCGTGTGGGTAGGCTGAAGGTGAAGGGGGCAGCGGAAATCGCCTCCAAGTCCCTATCGAGCCAAACACCGAAGGCTCGTCGATCGGGTCGGAAGGGCTGTCCGCAGGTCCGCTCCAAAAGGTGCTAGTCTCATGAGGCCGCAAAAGGCTGCTGACGTACAGCAAGCGGGATGACCGACGAAAAAGGAGTTTCCAAGGCCATGAAGAACTTGCTCTTAATCTTGTTCGCTGTTGCCGCTGCCGCTCCGCTGTGCGCACAGCAGTCGGTGATGATCAAGGAGCCGGCGGGGCAGTGCTATCAGGATTTGAAGTCGACCCTGCCGGAAGCCATCCGTTGGAATGACGAACAGATGATGGTGACCAGTCAACCGCTGCTGACGACGCCCTCCGGGAACGTGGAGGTGGTTGCCCGAATCTTCCCCGAGCACGGGCAGGACAAGAAGACAAACGAGCGGGTGGAGATGTGTAAGATCGTGGTTGCGATCTACGCTCCAGAACATTCCACGGCCTGGAATGCCATGAATAGCAGTTGGCTCTTACGGAACGCTAGCCTGATGAAGGCCAGAATCGAGAGCGCTATGAAGGCCCGGGGAAAAAAGACTCAGTAGCGAATCAAGCCAAGTTGGGAGCCAAAATAAATCATCAGCAAGAGGAGAACGCCTGAATACGCAGCTGCCGCGGCGTAAAAGCCTAACCGCGGTTTGAACTGAAAGCGCTCACACGAGTCACCCGAAGTATTCGTTCCAGGTGGCGATTTTTCCTCCAACCAAATGCACAAGGATAGCGTCATGGGTCGTCGCTCTTTTGCGGTCTCTCTTGCGAGTGACGGTCCAATCCCACTGGATAGCCAGCCTGGTTCCGTCCTCGGAGAGAAACATCTCGTTTACCGTGACCTTCAGATCCGTGAAACTCTTGAAATAGTCAAGGATCGCGCTCTGCATGTCCTTCTTGACCACGTGACCTTCGGGAGAAACCAACTCTCCGTTCGCTAGCCAATCGTCGGCAGCGATGGCAAAATCGCGCTTTTCCCACGCTTGCACTTGACGGTTCACGAGCGCGCGTACCTGCGCGCTGTCGCTCTTGGTGGGTTTCTCTGCCCGGCTCATTCGCTTCTTCTCCTCCCTCAATCGTAACAACCCGACCTGGGACACGGGGATTTTTGGGATGCCTGTTAGTACGCGCTTAACCCAGGAGGCGCAGTTTGGCGAGAACCAGTACCCTGCTCCCGCTTCTTAAGAGAAGAGATATAGGGACGCAGTGCTGGTGTCATGAGGTAGAATCCCGATGGCTTGTACCTGCGCGGATGATGCGCTTCGCCATCGCGTTGTTCGTTGGCTCGATGCTGATGGCCATGGGTGCCGTGGCCGAACAGAGCGTGCCTTGTTCCACAACACCCTCAGGTCTCCAATCGGAAGGTGAG
>DASQIH010000005.1:0-11086 GCA_035631655.1 Terriglobales bacterium | reverse complement strand
GTCGTCTCGCTTGATCCCCTGGCTGACCCCCTCGTGGTCTCTTCACCCCGAGCGCAAGCGAACTAAATCTCGGCTGCAATCTCGCTTTCGAGAAAATTGGCGTCGTCTCTCGGGTTCTTCTGCATCGTTATAGATTGTTTTGGCAGGCACATGGTCACTTTCCGACTTTTCCGACTGATTCATGCGTGGAACCCTGGGCTGACCCGTTTCCGTCATTTACCATGGTTCGTTCGCCTTTCGGTATTGCGCGCTTATGCGGAGGTTGGCATGAAGTTGAGCGGCGGCGCATTTGTCCTTCTGTTTGCTTCCTTGCTCATTCCCGCGGCGGCCCAGATCCAACCGGCCAACCCGACTCCCCAAGACACCTCTCCCGGCGAACTTGTCGACCGCGTGGGCAACACCGGATTCGTGCAGATTCACGCCGAAAGCTTTCGGGCATTGACTCTGCAGGAGAAGGAACTGGCGTACTGGCTTACGCAGGCGGCCATTGCCATCGATCCAATCATTTACGACCAACTTTCCTGGTTCGGACTCCGCCAAAAGCGCATGTTGGAAGAGATCGTCTCGCATCCGCAAGGAATCGATCCGGCGACAATGACGAAGATCACCGATTACGCCAAGCTATTCTGGGGCAATCGTGGCAATCACAATGATCTGAGCGCGCAGAAGTTTCTGCCCGAGTTTACGTTTGAAGAACTGCAGAGAGCCGCATTACAGGCACAGAAGAATGGCGCGTTCCGATCGCCCTACGTCGATCTTCCGGCACTCACGGGTCGCGACGCGCTCACCAAGGAACTTGGCGACTTACAGGCATCGCTCTTCGATCCGGACTTCGAGCCGATGACGACCGCCAAAAGCCCACAGGGTGGAAAGGATATTGTGCAGTCGAGCGCGAACACCTTTTACGGACCGGGCGTTGCGCTGGCCGACCTGAAGAACTTCAAGGCGAAGTACCCTCTGAACTCACGGGTTGTGAAGGGGCCCGATGGGACGCTGAAGGAAGAGGTCTATCGGGCCGGCACGCCGGACGGTTCCGTGCCTCCGGGACTCTATGCGATTTTCCTCAAGCGTGCGAACGAGTATCTGGCGAAGGCGCAGGCGGTGGCGGATCCGCAGCAGGCTGCGGTAATTGGGGCACTCATTCGCTATTACCAAACCGGCGAGTACGCTGACTTGATCAGGTTCGATACCCGCTGGGTGCAGAACAACGCCAAGGTCGATTTCGCCAACAACTTCATCGAGACCTATCGTGACGCGAACGGCATGAAGGCCAGCTCGCAGGCGTTCGTTAGCGTCACCGACACGCTGCTCACCACCAAGATGGAGAAGCTCGCGCAGAACGCCGAGTACTTCGAACAGAGGGCGCCGTGGGACGCGAAGTATAAGAAGATGGCGTTCACGCCTCCGACCGTAAAGGCGATTGAGACGATAGTCGAGACTGGCGACTTCGGCGTGGCCATCGTCGGCGACAACCTGCCCAACGAGAATGAGATTCACGAAAAGTACGGAACCAAGAACTTCCTGTTCACGGGAAGCAGCCGTGCTTTGACCGCTGCGGCTGGCCACAAATCGATCAGAGAATTCGGACCCAACCAGACGGTGATTGAGCGCGACATCAAGTACGGCCGGCAGGTTGACGAGCTCATGACCGCATTGCACGAAGTGATTGGTCATGGTTCCGGCAAGCTGAGCGCGCGGCTGAAGAGCGGTTCCGAGCCGTATTTGAAAGAGTATTTCTCGACCCTGGAAGAGGCGCGCGCTGATCTCTCGGCACTATGGAACATCTGGGACCCGAAGCTGAAGCGGCTAGGACTGATCGAAGGCGACCAGGACGAAGTCGCTAAGGCAATGTACGACTCGGCGGCGCTGGTGGTGCTGACGCAGTTGCGCAGGATTCCTCGTGGCGACACAATCGAAGAAGACCATCAACGTGACCGAGCGCTCATCGCCAACTACATCATGGACAAGACCGGCGGCATTCACATGTTCGAGCGGAATGGCAAGACGTACGTAGAAGTCGCTGACTACCAGAAGATGAAGCAAGGCGTCTCGATGCTTCTGACCGAGTTGATGCGCATCAAGGCCGAAGGCGACTACGAAGCCATCAAGGCCATGGTCGATAAGTACGGCGTGCATTTCGATCCGAAGCTGCGCGATCAGGTCGTCCAGCGCTACAAGGTCTTGAATATCCCGACCTACTGGGTCGGTGTGAATGCACAGCTTAATGCGAAGGCAGCTAACGGGAAGGTGCAGAGCGTGGACATGATCTACCCGCGCAGCGCCGTGCATCAGTGCCTCTACTACGGCTCGATGTACGGGGAGGACGTGAAGGTTCCGACAGGCGATGCGATCACGGCAGCTCAAGCGCAATAAAAGCCGAGACAGCCGCGCGTGATGCAACCAGGCAGCCTGCCGGTTGGCAGGCAGGCGCTGCTGGCAATCTGGGAGAATCCCTCGACCTTTCTTCTCCCATGCGTCCGAGTCCTGCAGGAAATCAGGTCTCCCGGTGGCTGTCGGGTTGGGCTTTCGCCGCACCCGCCTCAATCCGGTTTGGCCTGGCTCTGTTTCCTGTTCCCGCTCATCGAACCGGACAGGCGGATTTCCCCGGCTCTCGGAAAAGACGCACATCGAAGGAATTCGGCGTGTAACGCCGTCTGCAACTTCTGAACACAATCCGGGGTGTCTAGACTTGTCGTCAATCCCCATGTCCTTCATTGCTTCTTGCGTCAGTCTTTAACTGAGGTCCCTTCCCTCCGCCGGAGTTACCCGGCCTCCTCGGTACTACGGACCTCTCCGCCACCCCACACGGCCCGGCCTGTCTCTCGCGAGTTGCCAGTTGATCCCGACCGCGATCACCGCCGGGGTTTCCCGTGTTGCGTCTGGTCTCCTATGCCTACATGCCATCGCCATTACCCCGGCAGGTTCCATGGAGCATGTTCGCTCGTCCAGCTCCATCGACGGCGGCCTTCCCCGTGAAAAAGTCGGGTCGGCTCCTGCAACTGTTTTTTCGAGGCCTGCTCAGCGTTCACTCACGTTATGGCCTGTACGCTCGCCGAGTCGCCATGCGACCCACTACACCGAAGGCTCCGACAGCTTCGTTGCCTCCGCTGCCGCTTCGATAGCTACCGGGTGGAGCGAACCAGTTCCCGGGCGGGAGTTGCACCCGCTGAAGTCCAGCGCCTTTTGACGGCGCACTTTATCGCCAACTACTTTGTTGGAATTCCGCCAACTCCCTCGTCTTCATTGACTCGCCCGTTTCACAGACATAAGATTTTGAGCCAGTGATTGGCCAGAACATCTCGCACTACCGCATCGTCGAGAAGCTAGGTGGCGGCGGGATGGGAGTGGTCTATAAGGCCGAGGATACTCGGCTACACCGGTTTGTTGCGCTGAAGTTTCTGCCGGACGAAGTAGCTCGAAACTCCCAGAGTCTCGGCCGTTTCCAGCGCGAGGCGCAGGCTACGTCCGCCCTGAATCACCCAAACATTTGCACGATCCATGACATTGGTGAGGAAAATGGTCAGGCGTTCATTGCGATGGAGTTCCTCGACGGTGCCACGCTGAAGCACCTGATCGGGAACCGCCCAATGGATCTGGAAACGCTGCTCTCGCTTGCGATTGAAATTGCCGATGCTCTGGATGCGGCACACTCGGAAGGCATCATCCATCGTGACATCAAGCCTGCGAACATCTTCGTTACCAAGCGTGGGCACGCAAAGGTCCTGGATTTCGGCTTGGCAAAGCTATCGTTCCCCAAGGTCTCACAAGCCCATCCTATCAGCTCGCAAGCCACCACCGAGCTCAGGGAGGAGCATTTGACCAGCCCCGGTAGCGCCGTGGGAACAGTCGCCTACATGTCTCCCGAGCAGGTGCGCGGCAGAGGACTTGATCCGCGCAGCGACCTCTTCTCTTTCGGCGTGGTGCTGTACGAGATGGCAACCGGCATGCTGCCCTTTCGCGGCGACACCTCAGGCGTGATCTTCGACGGGATCTTGAACCGCGAACCCCTGGCGCCGGTGCGCCTGAATCCCGATCTCCCCGCGAAGCTGGAGCAGATCATCAATAAGGCACTGGAGAAGGATCGCAATCTGCGCTACCAGACCGCAGCCGAACTGCGCGCCGATTTGAAGCGGCTCAAGCGTGACTCGGAATCCGGCAAGCTCGCTGTCAATGAGTCCGCCGCCGCATCCGTCAAAAGAACCACGCTTGCACCTGAGATGCGATGGGCAATTTTCTTGGTGCTTCTTGGGGTGCTGGCGGGGGCAGGCGTATATACCTACAAATTCTTTCTCCCGGCGGCACCCGCAGTGAAACCGCAGAACACGACCATCACCCGGCTCACCCAGAGCGGGAATGTGAGCGACGCAGCCATTTCGACGGATGGCAAATGGTTGGTCTACGCACGCCTTGATCAGAAACGCAGCTTGTGGGTTAGACAGGTCGCGACGGGGAGCGAGGCGCCTGTCGTGCAGCCGCAGGAGGGCCGCTTTGCGCCCGGATTAGCATTCTCTCCTGACGGGAACTATGTCTACTACGGTTATATCCCGGCCGGTGAATCGCACGCAGACATTTACCAAGTGCCTTCCCTTGGGGGCGCGTCAAAGGAACTGATTCACGATGTGGATTCGGGCGTTGCGGTCTCGCCCGACGGCCGTAGTCTGGCTTTCATCCGCCATGTTCACGCCAAGAACGAATCCCGGCTGGTGGTTGCGGATGCCGACGGAATCAACGAGCGAGTACTCGCCACACGCGGCGCGCAAGACGGTTTTTCCGTGGCTCCTCCGGCCTGGTCGCCGGACGGCAAGGTGCTTGTCGTGGGCGCCGGGCAGTTCTCGAAGCAGGGTATCGGCCTGTTGATCTTCCAGCCCGTGAACGGAAGCGTCGCCACGGTCATTCCCACGAATAGCCTGGTGGCCATGGCCCAATGGCTTCCCGACGGCTCTGGCCTAGTCACCGTGGAAATGAGGTCCGGCGATCAGTTTCGTCGCCAGCTCTACTTTCGACCTTACCGCCGCGGCGAACCGATGCGGCTCACGAACGATCTGAATCAGTACGTGATGATCAGCATCGCCAGGAACTCCGCCACTTTCACCGCTGTGCAAACGGAGTTCCGCAGCGCCCTATTCACCGCAGCGGCGAATGCCCTGGATGAACCGTCCCCAATCCCATCACAACCCACAGATGGATCATCTCTCGACTGGCTGCCGGACGGCCGTCTGCTCACGGAAGATCTAGACTTCCACTTCTGGGGGATGAATGCGGATGGCTCGAACCGATTCGAAATCCTCAAGCAGGACCGCAGAAAGCGAGCCCCCAGCGTCTGCGGCGCTGGCGATACGGTCGTCTACGCCACCATCACAGAGGAGAACGCATCCCGCATAATGAGCGCATCCCTTTCTGGCGGCAAACCAACGGCGCTGTCGAACGGCCCGATGGATACAGCCTCCGCTTGCTCTCCCGATGGGACCTGGGCGGTATACGTAACGCAAGTGGACAAGCAGTCGCGGCTTGTGCGGGTTCCGCTTAGCGGCGGCGAGTCGCGCGTAGTCTTCAGTGGCGGTTCCGTGGAGGCACCAAGCATTTCGCGGGATGGGAAATACATCGGGTTTCTCAGCTTCGAGTCAGAAAGCGCAGGCCAGAAGGCGAAGTACATCGTGATTCCGGCCGAAGGCGGGCCACCTGTTCACCAGGTGGCCGCCAACGGGCAAGGCATGGAATACCGCCTCACCACTGACGGATTCACGTACCGCTTGCTGCAAGGTGGGGCGGAAAACATCTGGTACCAGGATTGGACTGGCGTCCCCCCAAAGCCCCTCACCCACTTCAAGGAAGACCGGATCTTCTCCTATGCATGGTCGCAAGACGGCAAGCGCCTCGCCATCAGCCGCGGCACTCAGATATCCGATGCTCTGCTGTTCAGCAACCTCCGTTGATTGGTCTTATGCCCCCATTCGTGAATTTCGGCGTTGAATTCGAGCTGAGTCTTCTTATGTTCAGCCTGCTTGGTAAATGGTATGTCTGGCCGTTCTAGTGTGTGCGGCTTTACATGTAGCCCGTCATCTGACAAGAAAGGTAGGTTTTTCGGAAACGTATCGAATTTCCAGCAACTGTGGGATAGCCTGCAAACCCCAGTTCAACTTGTGCCAAGCGGCCGGGTCTTCGTGTACTCGACTGGTGTCCAACAGATTACTTGAAGTTCCTTAAAGAGTGCCCGGGTCTCGTTTTTCGAGACCCGAGATTCGTATCGTCATCGGTTTGTCCTGCACAGAATGCGTTAGAACAAAATGTTTGCAGGCGTATTGACGGTGATGCGCGTTCCGCTCACCACGCCAACCACCTGCGCCACCGTGTTCCCGGACTGATCATACTGGTCAATGGTGAATGTTCCCGTGAAGGATTTTCCTCCCGGATCCAGGACTACCTCTTCACGGAGATGGGCCGGGGCAAATGCGTTGACGTTCGGATCCCATCCCATGGCGAAGTGGTTGAGCTTGTAGTGCAAAGGGCCGACCTTCTTCCACACGCCCAGACAGAAGCTTCCGACGGCAGGCGGGCGCGACGAATTGATGATTCGGTTCCGTCGCTGTGCCACTGAGCAAACATCTTGTCAATGACTACGCCATCAGGGGGGTGTGCAGGGTCGCGCGGCGCTTGAATCAAAACTCGTACCTGCTGTACGCTTACGAAGTATTTGTCCGCTTGCCCAAACATGGAGATCTCCGGGAGACGTCAGCGAGGCGGGGTCGCTGACCGATCATCAGCAAGCTCCGAGAACAAGGTGCAAGCCTCCATGCGATTCCGGACTCTTTTGATCCTAGCGTGGTTTTCTTTCGCCCCTTTCGGCTTGGCTCAGACCGCGAAGCCGGGCCCCTCACTCCTGAGTTTCGTGGACATGAACACGTACACCTTGGTACTCAGTGACCCGACTATCCGCACCAAAGCCAAGGTTGATCTAAAGAGGCTTCCGGGCTGGCCTGGTCCGGCGCCGGAACATACTCTGCTCCTTCCCGACGGTAAGAAGGTACTAGTGACTTACATGGCGTCTGCAACCGAACCAGTCGGCATCGCCGTGATCAAGATCAATTCCATTAATTGGACGGCGGGAACCGCGGATGTTCAGGTTGTTAAGAACCTGGAGACCGATAAGGCGGGTACGCGCAGCACCTTCCCTCCGGTCACTCAAACCTCGCCCGATCAGTACATCAACAAAAAGGTGGAGAGCGATTGGAGTCGCCCTTTTTTTGCTCAACTTCACGGTCCGACTCTTCTGCCGCACTCACCCTTTGCCTATTTTACGATGTGGACCGACGACCGCATTGTCGTGGTAGACGTCGAGGCTGATAAGCTCCTTGCGGCGCAGCGGTTTGGTACGGCGTCGAATCACTTGCATGGCGTTTATTTTAACGACAGGGGCACGTTGGGTTTAGGTGTTGGTTATTTTTATGACGAAAGCAACCTCACCGTGTTTCGCCCAAATCGCCAAACGGGTGCGCTAGAACTTTTGGGCGAAATCCATCTCGGCACGGCTGACCGTTACGCCTCGTTTATACACAATGCTTTCTGGCTGGACGAGCGGTTTGCTATCGCTGGCACCATGCAGTTTGGTCCTACTTCGCTCACGCCCGCAAAAGCCTCCATCATTGGTCCGAGCATTTGGCTCGTCGATACCCGCACAATGAAAGCCACCAAAATCATTGGAACTGCCAAGGATGTAGACAACGCCGGCGTGCTGCGGTCGGCCTCTTGGATCACCGTAGCCGGCAATAAATTGTTTGTCGCGGAAGAGGATTCACTCGATGCATCATATGCCGATGATGGCTTTGTAGCCGTTTTCGACTTCTCTAATCGCGAACACCCGAAGTTCGTCAAACGGCTGCGCCCAGGCCGCGAACTTCCCGCGGATTTCAGTGTTGCGCACAGTCTCTCGACCTCGATGGATGGAAAGAGTGTTGTGATTGAGAGCTACACCTCCGGCTATGTTCTCAAGGTCGATACAGGAACACTCGCCGTATCTGAGATTGCCAACCCCAAGGAGGGCTTCAAAATGCCACATGGCGCCTGGATCGCAGGTCGTAAGGACTAGCTTGGAGGTCGATGGAATGGCCTCCTCCCCTTCTTAATCGTAAGCGTCCGCCAATAAGTCTTCGACGCCGCGCGAGATAATGGTTAACGTAGAACGTCACAACGTCCGCCCAGCGGACGTGGGGAGAACACGATGAGTGACGAGAAGAAGACCCTCTACGAGCGCCTTGGTGGTTACGAAGCGATCACGGCGGTGGCGAACGATCTGCTTCCCCGGCTCCAGGCCGATCCGCAGCTCGGCCGCTTCTGGGCGCACCGCGGGGAAGACGGCCTCAAGCGCGAGAAGCAGCTCCTGATCGACTTCCTCTGCGCGAGTGCGGGCGGACCGGTGTACTACCGCGGCAGGGACATGGTGCTCACTCACCGAGGCATGCGCATTAGCGAGGAAGATTGGAAATGTGTTCCTCGGTCATGCCGCCGCCACCCTAGCGAAGTTCCAGGTGCCCGAGGCCGAACAGCGCGACGTGGTCGCGTTTGTCCAGAGTCTCAAGAAAGAGATCGTCGAATAGCGTCCCGTCCCGCTAATAATAAAGGGCTGCGACCTCACGCTGTCGCAGCGGAAGCCGCCTCCATTGCACCTACATTTTCTCGATAAGACCCAAACAATCTTGGTTTCCTGCGAACCGCCGATATGGATTGCGGGCGAATGGTCGGCAATCAAGAAACTGACAACGCGTCCGTGCCCGCCCGTATAATCAGTCGGCACAGTGCAACGTCAGTGATCACGGAAGACATTCTCAGAATCCAGAAAGGGATCCACCATGCGATATCGACTCTTGGGCAACAGCGGTTTGCGAGTTTCGGAAACCTCGCTCGGTACCATGACCTTCGGCGAAGATTGGGGCTGGGGCACGGCGAAAGACGAATCCCGCAAGGTTTATGACGCCTTCCGCGAAGCGGGCGGCAACTTCATCGACACCGCCAATGTCTACACCAATGGCAGCAGCGAGACCTTTCTTGGCGAATTCATGAAGGGTCACCGCGAAAGCGTCGTTCTAGCAACGAAGTTCAGTAACGCAGTTCCCGGTAAGGACCCCAATGCTGCCGGCAATCACCGCAAAAGCATGGTCCAAGCCGTCGAAGCCAGCCTCAAGCGCCTGCAAACTGGCTACATCGACCTCTACTGGGTGCACATCTGGGACGGACTCACGCCCGTCGAAGAGGTCATGCGGGCGCTGGACGACCTCGTCCGCCAAGGCAAAGTGCTCTACGTCGGCATCTCCGATGCGCCTGCCTGGTGGGTCGCGCAAGCCAACACGCTCGCTCAGCTTCGCGCATGGTCGCCTTTTGTCGGCTTACAAGTCGAATACAGCCTGATGGAGCGCACTCCCGAGCGCGAGCTGATGCCCATGGCGCAGTCGCTGAACATCGGCTTCACCGCGTGGTCACCGCTCGCTGGCGGAGTGCTCACAGGGAAATACCACGGGCACGGCTCCTCCGAACAGGGGAGGATGAGCACCGACATGATGAAGCAGTTTCTCCCGGAGCAGCAGCGTACCGACCGTGTTGTCGCGGCCGTGAAAAGAGTTTCCGACCACGTGGGCCGCAGCATGGCCCAAGTCGCCCTGGCCTGGCTTCGCTATCGCGCGGTTCCGATCATCCCGATTCTCGGCGCCCGCAAGCTCACCCAATTGCAAGACAATCTCGCCAGCTTCGACTTGGCCCTTTCACCCGACCAGGTCAAAATTCTCGACGACGCCAGCCGCATCGACCTGGGCTTTCCCCAGGAGTTGTACGCGAAAGAATTTCCCCGCGCCCTCCGCTACGGCGGCATGCGTGACCAAATTGCCGCCTGACTCAACGTTTGGGGTCCGGCCTCCTGCTGCAGTTTTCCTTAGGTCGGCTTTTAGGGCAGTTCTTTGTCTGTTGTCGTTATGCGGTGTTCGGGTGTTTTTCGACGTGAGGTTTGTACACTTGCGGCAGTTCTGGGACACTGACTCGATTTTCCTGCCAAAGATATCGTCTAGAGTCTCGAAGCAAAAGTGGAACTGATTCTCGGTTTGTCGACAAACAAAAAAGGACAGTTCAAGCCGATGACTTGATGACTTCCGGATGGCCGACCAGAATCGATGGTAAGTGCGGAGATCACTTCCTACAAGCCGACTTATCAGTACCTATATGACCCGACCCCGTGGATACTCGCAATTGCTCGACGGCCCGCTGGGCTGTCGGACGGAAGAGGTGATCAGTTCACGCGATTCGACGCGAGCCCTCGAACAAACGCGCAGTGGCAGCTCCGAAGATAAAGCCGCCAATATGCGCCAAGTATGCCACGCCTCCGGTCTGCACGTGTGCCACAGCGCCTGCGTGGAAGAGCTGAGTGAGGAACCAAAAACCAATTAAGAGGGCCGCCGGGATGAACCTAATTCGCGCAAACACAAATATAAACAGAAGCGTGCGAATTTGATCACGGGGGTAGGTGACCAAAAACGCGCCCATCACCGCTGCGATTGCTCCGCTCGCGCCGAGGTTGGGCACGGTGGAATGTGGGTCGGCCAGAATCTGCGCAAGCATGGCCGCGAGCCCGCCTACCAGGTAGAAGACAAGATATCGGCCCCGGCCCATCGCATCTTCGATTTCGGGGGCAAAGGCCCATAAGAAAATCATGTTGCCGATGATGTGCGACCAACTGCCGTGCATGAACATAGCAGTCAGTATCGTGATCCAGTGATGGCCGGAAACAATTTGCGCTGGCACCGCTGACCACTGCATCACGAATGTTTCGCCACGCATCAGCTCAAGGACAAAAACGAAGACATTCACGAGGATGATGAGGGCGGTTACTAGGGGACCGCGTGCCGGGCGGCGCGACGCGTCGCCTAATGGAACCATTCCTCCCATGCCGTCTTCCTCCGTGGTCAACGTCAGATTTCAGCGGGCACACCTACCCCCGAGGCGCCGCATTCTTCCTCGCGTCGCTGGGCCAGTTTTCCGTCAAATGTTGCCGCGACCCACTACGCAGCGAACTTCGACGCAATCGTGTCCGTTGCCTTGCGGACCGCCA
>DASQIH010000004.1:0-10294 GCA_035631655.1 Terriglobales bacterium | reverse complement strand
GGGCTACGACTGTTGCCGCTACGCGGCTGGTCTATTTCGTACGGCAAGCCAGTTTGCAAAAGCCAGCGTTACGGTCGCGATCAGGATGAGTGATTTTCTGAAGTCAACCTGGGTCAGGAGCACCATACAGATAATGATGCCAAGGATTGAAAAAACCGGACCGCCCGGCAGTCGGAACAGGGCTGGCCCTGGTCGTTGCTTGCGCAACACGGGAAGCGCGGCGCATCCGACTCCGTAGTAAACGAGTCGTGCCACCGCTGAGAGTGTCAGATTCCACTCAAAATTTCCAAGAAGAGCCAGCAACCAAGTGAGGACAGCGAAGACGAGAATGGAAAAATAGGGAGTCCGGAAGCGGGCGTGTACTGCGGCAAAGATTCTCGGGAAGTCTCCCTGTTCTGCGAGCGCATAGGTAACCCTGGGGACACCGACAATTTTTGCGCTGAGATAACCGTAGAAGGAAATCAGCGCGCCCACGGTTACGATGACTGCGCCGGCCTCGCCGATAGCCAGCCGGGCGACATCCGCCAGAGGCCGTCCACTGCTGCTGGCGTTGGGCAGCACGCCGACCGATACCCACTGAATCAAGGTGTAAATCAGAGTGCAGATTACCAAAGCGGCCAACAGGCCAAACGCGGCATCGCGCTGGGGATCTCTCGCCTCGCTCATCGGCGTGATCGCACTCTCGAAGCCCCCGTAAGCGAAAACCAGCAGCAAGATGGTTTTCAGCCACGGCCCTGCGCCAGCCGCGGGCGTGGCTGCCGCTGCCATGCGGTGGCCTGTAACGATGTAGACGGCTCCAACGAGAATGACTATCCCGAGCGGCACCAGCTTGGCGCCAGTGAAGAAGTTACTTACCTGCGTGCCGCTGCGCACGCCACGGTAATTGATGATGGCAAGTATGCCCACGAGCAAGGTTAGGATTAAGAAGCGTGGGATTGGATCATTGGCGCGAGGCCAGAACTCGGCAAGATAGATGACGAACAGATTGGCGTTGGCAGCGGGGGCGCTCAACTGAGACAACCACAGCATCCAGCCCATCTCGATTCCCATGAAGCGGCCGAATGCGACGCGGGCGTAAAGATATGGCCCCCCGGCCTCGGTGAAATAGGAAGCTACCTCCGCAAAGCAGCACATGATGACGCCAATTACGGCGCCTGCCAGCAGTACGGCGAGGGGGCTGAATTTTCCCAGCAGGCCCGCGAGTTGAGAGGGCAGACCGAAAATTCCGCTGCCGATAATGGAGTTCACTACCAGCGCGACCATGCTCCAGCGTCCGATAGCCCGCACCAGCTCGGTTGAGCTCGGTTCCGTCACAGAGGCGCTTGTAACACACGAGCCGGGCGATCACAACGGAGAAGTCGTCTCGAAGCTGACGAATTGAGCTGGTTTCCAAAATACTTTCCGATGGCAGTGGAAATCACCTCAGGGCTAAAGCCCTCTGTTTGCGCGGTCTTTAGCGGCGCGGCTGAAGCCGTGCCCTTCCACAAAACCACTTTTTGAAACCAGTTATTAGTGCTTGGCTGCGCACTGGGCGGCGAATTCTTCCACGGAATGGAGCCGCACCCCATAACGGGTCGCGTTGTCGCGACTCATGGGAATGACATCGCCTCCCGCATATCCCAGCATTAGGGCGGCAAAACTCTTCTGCAAGGGATCGGTGGAACGATGTTGCTCCTGCAGCGCTTCGACGGGGACGTGTTGCAAGGTCAATTTCTTGTGGAGTTCATTTTCGAAGATACGCACCGCTTGCAGCTGTGAAACCGGCTCGGGTCCGCCGAGTTCGAGAACCTGGTTCCCCTTGTCGTCGGCGAGAGCTGCCGCGACCGCTAGATCGGTGACGTCAAAGGCAGAAATATAACTTACGGGCGCCTCTCCTGAGCCGTAGATGCGGGCGCTGCCATTGGCAGGATCAAAGCCCAGTGCCGGACTTAGCCACATTTCCATGAAGCAGGATGGACGGAGAATGATGGCTTGGATCGGGCCAGCCAGCAGACGCCGCTCGCAATCACGTTTGGCCGTCTCCAAAGGAGAGTCAAATTTGAAATTTCCCGTGTAAGAAAGATAGACGAACTTTTTGACTCCGGCTTGCTCGGCGGCGGCAATCAGGCTGAGCACGCCGTCGTGGTCGATGCGTCGTAAACCATCATCTTTGCCGTGGGGCATAGAAGTGGCTGTGCACACGACGGTGTGGATTCCGGCGCAGGCGTGGGACAAAGTGTCGGGCTGGGTCAGGTCTCCGTCTGTCACTTCTGTTCCCGAGCCGAGAAGAGAGTTAGCCTCGGTACGGCCGGAACCGCCGCGAACCAGCGCGCGTACCGCGGCTCCTTTCTTGCGGAGCCGCAGCACAACCTCCTTGCCTACCACGCCGGTCGCGCCGATGACCAGGATCAAATTCGCCATGGATAACCCCCAGCCGACGGCGAGATTATAGAATGAAGCCGCTACTCGTGGTGCAATCCAGCATTACAGGAATTGAGATGAAGCGGACTTCCTGGATCCTGATGGTTGTTCTTGCTGTCCTTTCCCCTTTCCGGATGTGGGCACAGGTCCCTGACGAATCGTGGCGGCCACTCGGAGGAGTGACGAAAGTTGAGAAACTGCCCAACGGTGTTGAACTGAGAGCGGGGAGGGCGGCCGTGCGCGTGGTTGCAGTCACTGACGCTATCGTGAGAGTCAGGGTGACGAGAGATGGAACTTTCCCGGCCGATCATTCCTGGGCCGTTCTGCCGGAAGTAGTGCAATCTCCGCTGAGCGTGCGGATTTCCGAATCACCCGGCGCCGTGGAATTCACGACGGGTGGTGGACAGGTGCGCGTGCAGAAATCACCGCTGCAGCTTGTGTTCCTCGACACGAGCGGAAAAGTCCTGCTGTCCGATGCCCGCCCGATGGCCTTCAGCGGGGATGCTTTCCGGGTATGGAAGGTGATGCCCGAAGACGCGCACTATTACGGCCTGGGGGACAAGCCCGGCTCGGTGGATCATCGAGGCCAGGCCTACAGTATGTGGAACACCGACGCCTACGGCTGGCAGGAATCTACCGATCCTCTGTACAAAGACATTCCATTTTTCCTAGCGCTTCGCCACGGGGTTTCCTACGGCGTATTTCTCGACAACACCTATCGCAGCAGCTTTGACCTAGGACGGGCGGAACGCAATGTGTATTCGTTTGGCGCCGAGGGTGGCGAACTCAATTATTACTTCTTCTTTGGTCCTGATCCTAAAAAAGTGCTGGAGTCCTACTTGACACTTATCGGACATATTCCCCTGCCGCCGCTTTGGGCATTGGGTTTTCAGCAATCCCGATACAGCTACTACCCCGAAGCGCGCGTGCGCGATGTTGCCCGCACCTTCCGCGAGCATAAAATCCCCTGCGACGTAATTTACCTGGACATCGATTACCAGCAGGGGAATGCGCCCTTTACGGTGGACCGCCAGAACTTTCCGAATTTTGAAGGCATGATTCGTGACTTGGGCAAGGAAGGCTTCAAACTCGTTCTCATTACCGATCTGCACATCAAGAAGCAAGCGGGCTACAGACCCTACGACGAAGGGGTCGCAGGCGACGATTTCGTCAAGAATCCGGACGGCTCGGTTTACGTGGGCAAGGTGTGGCCGGGAGAGAGCGTCTTCCCGGATTTCACACTGGAAAGAGTCCGACGCTGGTGGGGCACTCTTTACAAAGACTTTGTGGATATGGGCGTGGCCGGTTTCTGGAATGACATGAACGAGCCCGCGATCTTCGAACGCGCCGACAAAACCATGCCTCTCGACGTTGTTCATCGTGTGGACTGGGGCGGAACGGAAACTCATCGCGCCATCCACAATGTGTACGGCATGCAAAACACTCGCGCCACCTATGAAGGATTGCTGCGCCTGCGTCCCAATGAGCGTCCCTTTGTTTTGACGCGTGCCGCTTACGCCGGTGCGCAACGCTATGCCGCCTCCTGGACCGGCGACAACACCAGTTCCTGGAATCACCTGCGCATGATGACTCCCACCTTGGAGAGCTTGGGCCTATCGGGGTATCCCTTGGTGGGCGCCGATATCGGTGGCTTTGCAGGGACACCTCCACCGGATCTACTGACCCGCTGGATTGAAGTCGGAACGTTCACCCCGATTTTCCGCGATCACACTACCAAGGGCACTGGCGACCAGGAGCCCTGGGTACACGGTCCGGAGCAAGAAGCGATTCGCCGCCGGTACATCGAACTTCGTTACCAGCTTTTGCCCTACATCTACACCAGTGTGGAAGAGACGACACGGACTGGGCTACCGCTGGAGCGGCCTCTGTTTCTCGAGTACCCGAACGATGAGAGATTTTATGAAGAGGTAGACAGCGGCTTTCTGCCCGAGTACTTGTTTGGGCGCGACCTGCTGATTGCGCCCAAGGTAGTGGAGATGTTGGATCCGTTACAAGTCGAATTGCCGCAGGGTATCTGGTACGACTTCTGGACTGGGCAAAAGTTTCAAGGTGGGACGGATATCCGGTTAGAGCCTCTGCTGGACATGCTGCCGGTCTATGTTCGCGGAGGCGCAATCGTTCCGCAGCAGCCCGTGGTGCAGTACACGGGACAAAAGCCCGATGGCCCCTTAACCTTGCAGGTCTATCCCGGAGGCGACTGCCGCGGTTCGCTTTACCTGGATGATGGCGTCAGTTTCGCTTATCAGAAAGGCGACTACTTGCGCGTGAACTATACCTGCGAAATGTCACCCGGTTTGGTTCGAGTGAAGATTTCGCCGCCTCAGGGCTCGTTCTCTCCTTGGTGGACGCAGGTGAAGCTGGAGATTTTCGGGATTGCGGGGCAGCCTAAGCAGGTTGCAGCGGGCGGCACTCCTCTGACCGGCTGGAGCTACGATCCAGCCGCGGAGCAGGTGGTTGCGACGATCCCCAATCCGGCGAAAGGTGCCGAGATCTCGGTGGATTACGGCGTGCACAAATGAATAACGCTGGTGCGCGCGACAGCGTGACAACCCGCGTCGGTCGCGCTTTTCGCACCAAGGTAACCGCGAATTACCAAAGCTCATGCACAGCGGACATCTGTTCGCTCACTTCTTCGAGTGAGATGTTGAGATGTCTTCAGGCGCACGAAAATGAGCGCGAACGAGTACATGGACGACATTGATCTCCGAATCCTGCGGGTTACGGAGGACCTGCGGGCCATCCAGCAGGAACTGAACTGTGCCGCCATGCAGGCTCCCGCGGACCCGGAATTGATGGAATCACTCAGCCAGTTAGATGAAATGGAATCGATTCAAACTCTGAAATCCGCGCTGGATCAGATGCGGCACTTTCTGTGGTTCTACATGCAGATTGTTACCAGCGAATCTGAGATGGGAGAAAAATTGCGACAAACGCTGGGCCAGAGCGCTTCCGCAGATGCTTCACCCACTGCCGAAGTGAGCCTTTTCGATAAAATCCGCCAGGCGGCGGATGCCGCCATGATGCGGTATCTGACCGATGGCAAGGTTCGCAAGCCGAATTAGCCCGTTGTTGCCTCTCTATTCCACTGTCACCGACTTGGTGAGATTCCGCGGACGATCGACATCCAGGCCCCGATAAACGGCCATGTAATAAGCGAACAATTGCAGGGGCACGATCTCCAAAATAGGAGACAGCAATTCCGGCGCAGCCGGCACGAGCATGGTGTGGTCGGCCAAATGGGATACCTCGGTATCCCCCTCGGAAGCGATGGCAATGACCCTGCCACCCTGCTTTTTGAACCCCTGTATATTGGCAACCGTCTTTCCATAACGCAGCAGCGAGCCTGGATCGTTGCGATCGCAAGTCGCGAGGATTACAACCGGCAGATTTTCGTCGATCAGAGCATTTGGCCCATGCTTGGTTTCCCCCGTGGGATAACCTTCGGCATGCACGTAAGAAACTTCTTTGAGCTTTAGCGCTCCATCCATGGCCACGGGGTAATGCACAGCCCGCCCCAAAAACAGGAAATCCTCCACCTCGTGATACTGGTCGGCGAGAGCTTCCCATTGACCGGCGGATTCGAGCACCCGCTCCGTTTTGGCGGGAACATCGAGAAGTTCGCGAATGTGCTGCCGCATTTGCTCCTGATTCAGGCTGCCGCGAGCATGCGCGAGGTGAAGGGCGAACAGATACAAGACAGCCATTTGCGCGGTGAACGCCTTGGTGGAAGCGATGCTGATTTCAGGGCCCGCCAGGGTGTAGATAACACCGTCCGCCTCGCGGGCGATGGTGGAACCAATCACATTGGAGATCGCGATGGTCCGCGCGCCTTTTGCCTTTGCTTCGCGCAAGGCGCCGGTGGTGTCGGCGGTCTCGCCAGACTGGGTAATGAGGATGGCCAGCTCTCCGGGACCGGTGAGGGGATTGCGGTACTCGAACTCGCTGGCATAATCAACGTCCACCGGAACACCACTCAGTTCCTGGATCATGAACTGGCCGGTCATCCCGGCATGGCGGCTGGTTCCTGAGGCGACGATGTTGATCCGGTGCAGCCCGCTCAAGTCCTCGGCGCTGAGGTGAACGTCCTCCAATCGGACAAGACCCTCGGCGAGCGACACCCGGGGCACGATCGTGTCGCGCAAGCCGCGAGGCTGCTCGAAGATCTCCTTGATCATGTGATGACGGAATTGGCGCTCATCACCCATCCTGTTTCCTCCCCGACTGCGATTTTAGATGCCCGCTCCACGGACGATCGTTTTTACGACTTCATTCTGTGGATTCAAGACAACGATATCGGCGTCGGCTCCCGGAGCGAGAACCCCGTGCCGCCCGGAAATTCCGACGACGTTCGCTGGATTCAAGCTCGCGGTACGCAAAGCCTGCTGCAGGTCAAGATTGGCAAATTTTATGACGTTGCGTATGGCGCGATCCATGGTGAGAACGCTGCCTGCCAGCTTATCGCCAAGGATACACTTTCCGTTCCTTACCTCCAGCTCGAAGGAGCCAAGGCGATAATGTCCGTCGGGCATGCCAGCGGCGGAGGTGGCATCGGTAATCAGGACAGCTCGCTCCGGGCCTTTTAGCTTAACGAAGAGCTCGACCACGGCCGGATCGACATGGATACCGTCAGCGATGATGTCAGCGGTCATATTCGCGTCCGTCAGCACCAGGCCGAGAATGCCGGGATCACGATGGCCGAGAGGGCGCATCGCGTTAAAGGTATGCGTGGCATGACGGGCTCCGGCCGCCATAGCAGAACGAGCGGCGCCCAGGTCTGCGTCGGAGTGCCCAAGGCTCACACATACCCCTCGCTTGCTGGCCTCCTGGATGACCTCTTGGGCGCCTTGAAGTTCGGGCGCGATGGTCATCACCTTGATGTGTGCGCGAGACGCCTGCCAAAAACGTTCGAACAAGGAAAGCGTCGGCTTCAGGAGGTATTCCGGAGGATGCACTCCGCGGCGCGCGTGGCTGATGAAGGGACCCTCAAGATGGATGCCGAGAGGCCGGGCACGCGGGCTGTTTCCATTCGTCTTGTCTTCAATCGCATCGGCGAGCCGGTCCAAGGCGGCCAATGTGGCGTCCAGAGGAGCGGTTACTGTAGTTGGGAAATAGGTGGTTACCCCATGCTTTAGCAGGAACGCTTCGACGCAGGGCAGGGCTCCGGGGTCAGATTCCATCACGTCGTGGCCGGCTCCGCCATGGATGTGAATATCAATGAATCCCGGCGCTAAGACGGCGTCACCGAAATCCACTATCCGGGCCTTGGAAGGAACTGCCTGTCCGGGGCGGGAAGTGATCTCGAGGATCACGCCGTCGTCTATCAGCACAAGGGCTCGCTCAATGCGTTCCAGTGGCGTGTATAGTGCGGCGGCGGTGCAAGCTATCATGTCGAAAAGAAACGAAGATCATTCTATCGGAAACAGCAAAACTGTCGAATTCGGTGGCGTCGAATCAATCCGTCTCGTGCTCCATACAGAGAGGCCAGCGGCGGATGCTATAATTTCACCAGCGGTGCGCAGTTTTGCGGACCAGCAAAGCGTTGTGTTGTTCTCGTCGGGGAGTGGCTCAGCCTGGTAGAGCACCTGGTTCGGGACCAGGGGGTCGGAGGTTCAAATCCTCTCTCCCCGACCAATGTTTTTCAATCACTTACAATTTTGCGAGTCTCTGGAATTGAGCCCCTGGTGCGGTGTTTGTGGGTGCCCCAGACCAAGTGTCGGATTCGACAGGGAGTTGGAGATCATCGGGACTGGCGGTTGGGGCACCCATTCGCGGCACCCATAAAAATTTCCTTTTTCCCGAAATTCCAGAACGTGCAGTGAAAATGCGGGTTTCGCGATGGTCCGCGACCTGATTGTCCGCTGATTGAGCCCTTGGGCACGCGCCAGGGGATCACCCTTATGCAGTTTCGGAGCGCTGATATACGGATGACTGGATGACGGCCGAGTATCCGTCGTCATGGCCTTCACCGGAGACTTCACGCCAGTGCTGGCAAAACACGCGAAGTCGTTCTCGCTGATTGACTGCATCTCGGCGGGTGTCGACCGCATGCAACGCAACTTCGAACCGATGCGCAAGCAGGTGGAGAAGTCGCAGCAAAGCGAACTCACCGATGTCACCGCGAAGATAGTTATTTATGAGGCATTCGTCGAGCGCAGACTGGAAGCTCCCAAACACCTCGCCCGCCGCAGGAATGACGTGAGTTCGTTAACCCGGCACGCCACTCGTAGTCGATCGGATTCACGCTCGTGGCGGCGACGCCCACCAGCACCTCTCCTGGACCCGGAACCGGGTCAGGGTAGTCCTCGAACTTCTATACTTCTGGACCGCCGTATTGATGGACAACAACCGCCTTTATGATTTATCTCCTCGTACGATACGCAAACAGTCACTAGTAAAACTTAGATGAACGAACCTGGAATTGGTCGCCGACTCGATGGAGCCCCGAAAGTCGGGGTAGGAATGGCGAGATGCCAACAGGACTCGTCGCTGAAGTTTGGCATTTGGCCCACTTCAGCACGTCCTGGATCTCACATAGGCGATCGGAAATGCGAAAGAAAAGGAATCCAGAATCACTCTCAGAACTCAATGACTCTGAGCAGAAGCACAACGGAAAGGAACATCGCATGAAATACCCCACTTCTTATCGCACTGCACGGATTGATGGACTTTCAATTTTCTACCGGGAGGCTGGTCCGAGAGACGCGCCAACACTCCTGCTCCTGCACGGTCTGCCGTCGTCTTCGCGAATGTTCGAGCCGCTTTTCGCCCGCCTCTCCGATCGCTATCGCATGGTCGCTCCTGACTACCCTGGCTTCGGACACAGCGATTGGCCGGATCCCAAACAATTCGCTTATACATTCGATCACTACGCCGACATCATGAATCGGTTCACCGAAACGCTCGGGCTCTCGCGCTACACACTTTACATGCAGGATTATGGCGGGCCGGTGGGTTTCCGAATGGTCCTGGCGCACCCCGAGCGCGTAGAAGCTCTGATTGTTCAAGATGCAGTTGCCCATAACGAAGGCCTGGGGGCAAACTGGAAGACGCGCCGCGAGTTTTGGGCGCATCGCGCTGCCAATGAGGACGCACTACGCACCAATCTCTTGTCGCTGGAGACCACGCGTTTACGCCATGCCGGAAACGATCCTGACGTCGAACGCCATGACCCGGATCTGTGGACGGACGAATTCTATTTTCTGAATCAGCCGGGCCAGGCCGAGATTCAAAGCGATCTGTTCTACGACTATCGCACCAATGTCGACGCCTATGCGAAATGGCAAGCGTGGATGCGCCAGAACCAACCGCGCCTGCTGGTGATCTGGGGCAAATATGAGTCATCGTTTGACTCGTCGGAGCCGGAATCCTACCGGCGAGATGTGCCCAATGCCGAAGTCCACATTGTCGATGGTTGCCATTTCGCGCTGGATACGGCTGCTGATGAAATCGCCGCGTTGGTGGAAGGATTCGTCGGTTCTTCACGCGAGGGCTTCGCGCAGCGCCGGGCGGGATAAAGCCGCTTGAGAGCAGCCGGTGAGGCACATCTGTAGGCTCCAACCGATAACGAAAGGTTATTTATGTCGGGCAAGCAAACAGCAATCATCACCGGAGCATCAGGCGGTATTGGCGCAGGTTTAGTCGCGGGCTTTCTGGAGGAAGGTTATAACGTCGTCGCGACATCTCGTCACACCAATCAGAAGTTGACAGCCTCCGGCAGCCTGGTTCGCATCGATGGCGATATCGGCAAGCAGCAAACTGCTGCCGATGCTGTCGAAGCAGCAATCAAAAACTTTGGAACCATCGATGTTTTGGTGAATAACGCCGGCATCTTCCTAAACAAACCTTTCACCGACTTCACCATCGAGGACTTCGA
>DASQIH010000003.1:0-4231 GCA_035631655.1 Terriglobales bacterium | reverse complement strand
ACCGTCAAAACGGTATCAGTAGGTATCAGTCAGCCACTGCTAGGGCTCAACGCCGTGCTCGTCCAGCTAGGCGAATTGTTCTACTTCCCGTATTGCAAACACTCGGTGCAACCCTCCGCCCTCATGAGGTGCGGCAGGAAGATCAGGGGCTCGCCGTCGATTTCCTCCAGCACCAGAGTGCCGCTTGTGAGCATCTGCCAAGGGCTTGTTCGACAATTCCTTCCTGCACCTCCAGCAGCTTCACTGCCGCGAGCTTGAGTTTCCCAAGCGGCAACGCACCGAAGACGAGTTCGCGGGTGCCCTTCAGCTGTCCGAAATGCTGCAAGTATCGCTGTCCCAACTCCGCAAGTGGCGCATGAAACCGGAATCAGGCGAAGCATCAAGGACCTCCCTTCAAGAAAATCGGGCGGCTTGTTCGTTACCCCTCTGCCTGAATACCAGACGCAGATTCGACCGAGCGTGGGGCACTCTTGCGCCAGCCAAAACGGCAGCCCTCGTAAGTAGTCACTCGCGGGGCTCGTGATGCCGACCAAGTATCGCCTACCATGGCGGAAGATCTCATCGGAAGAGCCGCCATAGTTCCATAGGACTTTCTTGCATTCCTCCGCGATCTCCACTGCCGCCATCGTCAAGCTGCTGGCATACGGCCCTAACTAAGAGAATGTCGGTCTGATCCTCTCGAAGAAGATGGTATACGCTCTTCCCGGCACAACTGATCTGACTGCGATCGTCATACCAAATCAGCCGGACAGGCCTTTCTTCTCCATTCCGGACAGTGATGCCACCCTGAGCGTTGATATATGACTGCCAGAGGAGGACGCCCTGGAGGGCCTGTTGCCCTTGGAGGTGGAACCTGCCCGAGAGAGAAATGGACAGTCCAATTGTAATTTCTGGCCTACTCATAGCTCATTCGCGCGGCGGCTCAAAGGTCTCTCCGGAGTTATCAAGAATCCGCCCCAGGGTGAGTTTCCCAAGTTCCCGAGTGGCGGGTGAGGCGACAGACTGGTAGCGAGGGATTGAATCCTAGATCAAGTTCTGGCTGAGCCTTGTCCTCACGATCTACGTCGCCTGGTCGTACAATTTGGTTGTATTACCATGACGAAGAAACCAGTTAGCCATAGCCCGCGGAGCATTGACCTGACGCTAGTCCAGGAATGGCAGGACGGGCAGGTGCGGCGGTTTCAGGATTATCTGGTCGGGGAAGAGCCGCTGGAAATCCGCGTCGGCAAGCATCCGCTGAGCGTCACGATGCGGACCCCGGGCCATGATCTGGAGCTGGCCGCCGGGTTCTTGTATACCGAGGGGCTGATCCATCGGCTCGAAGAGATTGCCTCGATTGATCACGCCGAGGGCGGCAAGGCAACTGAGCGGGGCAACGTAGTGCAGATCGAGCTGGCCAGCGCGGCGTCACTCGATCTGGAACGCACGCGGCGCAACTTTTTCGCGGCATCGAGTTGCGGGATCTGCGGGAAGTCCTCCATTGATTCAGTACGCGTGCGAGGCATCCAGCGGCCCAATCCACAACTTCGGCTCGACCCGGAGGTGCTCTGCCGGCTGCCCGAGACGCTGCGCAGCGCTCAGGCGATCTTCGGGCGCACGGGTGGGCTTCACGCCGCGGGTTTGTTCGACACGCGCGGCGAGCTAATCGCGCAGCGCGAAGACGTGGGCCGACACAACGCCGTTGACAAAGTTGTTGGCTGGGCGTTGCTTGAAAGACGCTTGCCGCTCTCTGAGTACGCCCTCATGGTGAGCGGGCGAGGGGGGTTCGAGATTGTTCAAAAGGCCATTGCCGGGGGCGTGCCGGTCATGGCGTCGGTTTCCGCGCCATCGGGGCTTGCGGTGCGGCTGGCGCGCGAAATGGGCCTCACGCTCGTTGGATTCCTGCGCGGCAAGCGGTTCATTGTCTATGCCGGGGAGGAGCGTTTGTCGCTGGCGGGCGCAGAGGTGGTGCCGAACCCGTAGAGCAGAACCACTGGTGGTACCTTATTCTTGGTTTCCCCAACCCGCGGATCTCGAGGCGAGCGAGATTCCTCCCAGGTTGGTGGGTCATGGCAACGCCGCCTGTCTTTCGTTACGGAATCAGAAAAGCTGAGTGTCTGATTGCGTCTCTTCTGGGTCTCGTGACCTGGATTCCTGCCGTCCTCCTGCTGAGTTCTCTGTCTGTGGCCTCTGCGCTCGCCCAGGAAGCCCCTAGCGTAACGCGCCAGGTAGAGTTCACGCGCTTCTACCACCTCCGCCTCCGGTATTGCCAGAACATGTCCCATCAACGTGACCCTGGTCGCGCCTAGTGCTCCCCGCTGGCGTCAAGCTGCGTCACAAGCAGGCTGGCGCGCGGGTCCGCCTGCAGGTTATGGGTATGCATGGCCATCGTGCTGATGAGGAAGATGGGACGCCCATGCTCGTCCAGCCCGTAGGGCATCACAGATCCGAAGGGGAACCGGCTGTTTACGCGAAAGGGTCGAGAGGCTGCCAATTCGTCCCAAGTGCAACAAAGTGCGCACTCGCTCGGCGAAGGAGGGCTCGGGGACCGTAAGGCTGGTCACTTGCCGCGCCAGTACCCGCGTATTTTCTCACGAATGAGGAAGACATCGCTGCCCTCTCCGCGCAGTTTAAATAACGCTATTGGTGGTTGTACATGGCGGCCCCGCATCATGGTCAGGACCGAGATTAGGAAAGCGCGACGTTCGGCGATCTGAGCGATTCCGTTGCGCACGCGTCCCTTAGCGCGCCGCTAGCAGGTCACGTGCAGGATGGCGTTCGTGTCTTGTTGGTCGTGCTTTATTTCTTCGATGGCTTGGGCGGTCGGCACGATGAGCAATTCAACTTTGCGACGTTTGGCTTCGAGCTTCACTTCATCCATCACCGGCAGCGCGCCCGTGCCCGTGCCGATGATCAGGCGGCGGCATTTCCAGGGGATCTTCTCTTCGATGGACAGCGGCGTGTGCCCGAACTCATCCCGGAATTCCCTGGACGGCTTCTTCTTCCGCTTGCGAACCTTACCGCGGTCGATCAGCACATCGTGCTCGTAGGTGATGCCATCGATGCGAATGGAACCGAACGCGAACGCTTCGAACCGCATTGGCTGACTCCGTCTTCTAATCCCGTTTTGTACCCGCGCTGCATGCTAGTCTCGATGCGCTCATCCGCGATATAGTCGCTCAGGCGCCCTCTTCAAGCCGTTGCTTTGGAGGCCGACCGGCGCTGCTCTACTTCTTCAATGCCGCAGTGCGGACAGACAGCTTCAGCCTCTTCGTACTCAGTGCCACTGAAGATCTTGGAGAATGGCTTGTTGCAGGCGTGAAAACAAACTGGTAGTAGGGCATGACTACCCCCCAACGGCCAAAGCTCGTTGCAGGAATTCTAGACCTCGAGCCAGACTGATTCAAATGACCAGAATCGAACGTCGTGCTCTTCAGATCGCAACCCGTTTGTCGGAGCAGAGCACGGTATAACGGGCTCTGGACAAGGGATTCAGGTCCAGGAGAGCTCTTCCGTGAAGCCTTGTCGCAATAAGCGGGGAGGTCCGGGCAAGAACAAAAGCGGGCAAGACTTTCCTCAGAGCAGGAGGCTAGAACGTAACATATCGGGTAGTTTGGGCAATGCTGGGACCTCGTGCTAGCATCGTTTCAGTTTTGGATTCCCGCACTTCCAGTCGAAGTTGCCGCTGCAGATCAACGAAGCACCCTTTTCTCCATGCAGGACGGCGCTGAAAAGGAACCTCGCTTGGCTATTGATGACATTACGAAACTCATTGATGCCGGAAGAGAAAAAGGCCATCTCACGTACAACGAGGTGAATGATCTGATTCCGCACGGTGTCCATTCCCCGGAGGACCTGGACGACCTGCTCACCACCTTCGGCGCGCAGGGCATTGCCGTGCTTGAAGGCCAGCCCAATCTACCTCACTCGGCTCTCGAAAAAAAAATTGCGAGGGAGATGGAGGGCGAGGACGTCGAGCCCGACGTGACTCCAGGCGCTCTTGAAGAGACCACCGATCCGGTGCGCATCTACCTGCGCGAGTTAGGCATGGTGCCTCTGCTCACCCGCGAAGGGGAAGTGGACATTGCCAAGCGCATTGAGCGCGGACAGCTGCGCGTGCTGAAGGCGCTTTCACGCTCGCCTATTGTGATCCGCCAGATTCTGGCCATTGGCGAGGATTTGAAGCGTGGCTTTCGCTCGATCAAGGAGATGGTCGTCTTCGATGAGGAAGAGATTACCGAGGAGATCCTGC
>DASQIH010000002.1:0-69337 GCA_035631655.1 Terriglobales bacterium | reverse complement strand
GGCTTGCGGCTTAAACACAACCCGCGACCATGCCTCGGCATTGGAGATTTTAAGGCGCGGACTGCGCCTGAGGACCGAAACGCCTGCGATAGCGGGCGTGGCCCTTGAAGCCCCTAGCTTTAGCTATGGGGCGTAGTCACTAAGTATATGATTCCACGAAGGGAAGGCATATCGTGAGCCTGGATGATAATGTCGTGTAAGTGGGTCGGACAGGTAAAATAGAGCAGAATGTCAAATCTTCCCCTTCCTATCGCAGCTTTCGTAGCTGGGCTGATCTCATTTCTCTCGCCCTGCGTGCTGCCTCTGGTTCCAGGTTATGTTTCGCTGATCTCGGGAGTCGGTGTCGAGGAACTCAAGTCGCAGCAAGGACAGTTGCTGCGTCGAGTGATGTTCAACTCGATCATGTTCATCATCGGGTTCAGCATCGTGTTTGTAACCCTGGGGGCGCTTTCCACCAGCATCGGACAACTGCTGGCCGTGTACAAGTCGAGGCTAGCGGTGATAGCCGGCGTCATTATTATTCTCTTCGGCCTGCACCTCACCGGAATTTTCAAGATCAAGGCACTTTACGCGGACAAGCGGCTGCACAACCTGCAAGGGGGAAGCACCGCTTGGGGGGCATTCGTCATCGGATTTGCCTTTGCTTTTGGATGGACGCCATGCGTGGGGCCCATTTTGGCGGTCATCCTGGGCTTTGCCGCGGAGCAGGATTCGATAGTCAAGGGAATCCTCCTGCTGGCGGTTTATTCACTCGGGCTGGCGGTTCCGTTCCTGCTCACGTCTTTGGGGATTGAGCGGTTTCTGAAGTTTTACGGCCGCTTTCGTGCGCACATGCATGCGGTGGAGGTAGCGAGCGGCGTTCTACTCATCGCGCTGGGTGGATTGCTGGTGCTGGGCCGGTTTACCCTGATTTCGAATTACTTGTCTTTCTTGAATCGGTTCGCGTTATAAGAGGGGACAAAGCTGTGAATCGCAATTCTGCTATCTGGGTTGTAGTGATCGTCGCGGTCTCCATCATGCTGGCCGCCGCACCTTACATGGCGCGCCGCGCCGGCTTCAACCATGGCACTTTGGAACACGATGATATGAGTGGGAAGCCAGCTCCAGAATTCGCCTTGCAGTCGCTGGAGGGGGCGACAGTGCATCTTTCAGATTTCCGGGGCAAGGCCGTCCTCCTGAATTTCTGGGCGACCTGGTGCCAGCCTTGCAAAATTGAAATGCCCTGGTTTGAAGATCTGCAAAAGCAGTATGGGTCGCAAGGGTTTCAGGTAGTAGGCGTCGCCCTCGATGATGCCAGCAAGGAGGATATCGCGAAGTTTACGAAAGAGATGGGTGTGAACTATCCGATTCTGCTGGGCAAGGAATCGGTGGGAAGCGCCTATGGCGGGGTGCAGTTTCTGCCTTCTACTTTTTTTATTGATCGCCAAGGCAAGATCGTGACGCGGATCTTCGGTCTCAAGAGTAAAAGCGAAATTGAGGAGGACATCAAGGCAGCGCTGGGCCAGCAACGGGTAGCGCAGAGGTGAAGTTCGGAGTTTTGGTACACGCTCACAAGTAACGTAGGCGCAAGCTGTTATTTAGTCCTAATATTGCGGTTAATGCGAGGGGCGAAAAAACTCGGGTGGATCGGGCTTCTCATGGCCGCAAGTTTGGCTTGGGGACAGGATCTGCTGGGACCGAAAGGTCCCTCGGTGAGCATGTTGCCCGTGCCCATCGTCAGCATCCCCGGAGGAAAGCCAGGCGAGGTTCGCCTGCACTTCCGCGTGATTCGCGGGTACCACGTCAATTCCAATAAGCCTAAGTCAGAATTTCTGATTCCTACCGCACTGAGGCTGGACGCGCCGACCGACATCGTGGTCGGTAAAATCAGCTATCCCCCAGGCCAGGATATGAGCTTCCCCTTCTCGCCCGACGAAAAGCTCAGCGTATACAGCGGTGACTTCGCGCTGGCGGTGGTGGTGCGACCTCTACACACCGTTGTTCCGGGCAAATATATGCTGCGCGGGAAACTTCGATATCAAGCTTGTGACAATGCGGCTTGCTATCCGCCCAAAGAGCTTCCCGTGCAGTTCGAGGTGAAGGTGGCGAAGGCGGTGGCTACGCATAAGGGGAACCCGGCCCAAAGCCCACACGTGCACCGATAAGCCGGCGTCCTCATTCTTGCCCACCGTTTCGCTGTGCAATTCCCGACTAATGGGTAGGAGCGGTACCGGCACCCAAAGGCGCGAAACGCATAGTCTGTCCCGAAGTCTGGGTTCCGGATTCCAATGTCGGGAGCGGACTCTGTTTCAGATATAGAAATACGGACAAGGCGCCGTTTACGAGGAACACGGCTCCCATGAGGGCGAAGGTGTGACGCAAACCACTCCCGAGATTGAAATGCTCCGGATCAATGCCCATGGAAGCCAAGCCGCTGGTCACGCTTCCTGAGCCTCCCCCGATAAAAGCTGCAAGCAGCCCACGCAACCAGATTTCCCAGTTCAACAATGGTGATTTGTTCGGCATTTTCGTAATCCCCCCGACTGCTGGCTCGTCTCGCCTGCTGATATGAACTGGCTTTGCACTTCTCCGGCCAAAGCGCCAAATTAGTTCAACAAGCGTGATAAGGCACGCATGGCGTGTGGCTTGCAGGTCGCTGTAGTTCGGGTTGGGGTGAGTCGGCGCGTCGGCGAATGGTTTCAGTCGGATAGATTGCTATCTTTTCGGATAGATGGCCCAGCCTGAAGTCGACAGACCCCTGGCTGAAGTGCTTACTGGCCTGGGTTTCCGCGCTGCCGGGTTTCGACCTTGGCCCAGGTGTCTTTCAATGCAACCGTGCGATTAAACACCGGTTTCCCTGGGGCTGAGTCGGGATCGACGCAGAAATATCCCAGGCGTTCGAACTGGTAGCGGCTACCGATCGGGGCAGTCCGCAGCGAAGGCTCGAGTTTGCTGTGGCTCAGCACTGCGAGCGAATTCGGGTTCAGGTTGGAGGTGAAATCTTTTCCGTCCTCGGTTTGATTCGGATCTTGTTTGGCAAAGAGGGTATCGTACAGACCTACCTCACCGTCGATAGCGTGCCCGGCTGAGACCCAGTGAATCGTGGATTTCACCTTGCGCCCATCCGGAGGATTATTTCCGCCTCGAGTGGCAGGATCGTAGGTGCAGTGCACTTCGATGGGCTCACCTTTCTCGTTCTTCACGACTCCCGTGCACTTCACGAAGTAGGCATAGCGCAGCCGTACCTCCTTGCCGGGGGAAAGGCGGAAATATTGCTTTGGTGGATCCTCGCGGAAATCGTCCTGCTCGATGTAAAGCACGCGGGAAAACGGCACCTTGCGCGTGCCGGCGCCGGGGTCCTCGGGATTGTTGACCGCTTCCATCTCTTCGACCTGATCGGCCGGGTAGTTGTCGATGACCAGTTTCAGCGGCCGCAGCACGGCCATTACGCGTGGGGCGTGTTTGTTTAAGTCTTCGCGGACGAAATGTTCGAGCATTGCCAGCTCGATCGTCCCGTTCGTCTTCGAAACGCCGATAGACGCGCAGAAGTTGCGAATCGCCTCGGGGGTGTAGCCGCGGCGGCGGATACCGGAGAGCGTGGGCATGCGGGGATCGTCCCAGCCGCGCACGTGGCCTTCGTTCACCAGCTGGAGCAGCTTGCGTTTGCTCAACAGTGTGTAGGTGAGGTTGAGGCGGTCGAATTCAATCTGTTGTGAAGGAAAGATGCCGAGCTGCTGGATGAACCAGTTGTAGAGAGGCCGGTGATCCTCGAACTCGAGCGTGCACATGGAATGGGTGATGCGCTCGAGGGAATCGGATTGGCCGTGGGCGTAGTCGTACATCGGGTAGATGCACCACTTGTCACCGGTGCGGTGATGTTCGGCATGGAGGATTCGATACATCACCGGATCGCGCATGTTCAGGTTAGGCGAAGCCATATCAATCTTGGCGCGAAGAACTCGCGAGCCATCGGGGAATTCACCGGCGCGCATGCGTTGGAACAAGTCCAGGTTTTCTTCCACAGATCGATTGCGATACGGGCTGTCCTTGCCGGGCTGGGTGAGCGTGCCGCGATATTCGCGAATCTCGTCGGCGGATAAGTCGTCGACGTATGCCTTTCCGGCCTTGATGAGCTGAATGGCCCACTCATAGAGCTGATCGAAGTAGTCGGAGGCGTAGAAGAGGCCGTCCCAGTGAAAGCCCAGCCACTTCACGTCTTCCATAATCGATTCGACGTACTCGGTTTCTTCCTTCTCGGGATTGGTGTCGTCGAAACGCAGGTTGGTTTTGCCGCCGAACTCGTCGGCCAATCCGAAGTCAAGGCAGATCGCCTTGGCGTGACCAATATGCAGGTAGCCGTTGGGTTCGGGCGGGAAGCGGGTTTGCACGCGGCCGCCGTACTTATTGGTCTTCAGGTCCTCGATGATGATGCCGCGGATGAAGTTGGAGGGACGAGACTCGACGGGCGAAGTCGCGCCGGCTTCGGTTTGGGGCTTGGCGGCGTTCATGCGTTGTTTTCATTTTACACAGAGGCGAAGGAAACGCGGGGTCCACCGGGCGATGGGCGTCCGCAAGTCAGCGAAACTGCAGACGTAGCAGTAAGAATTCCCTTACCGGCCAGTAGTGCTGCAAGCAGGTATGAGATCCTTCGCCTCGGGCTGAAGCCCTCGCTCAGGAGGACAATTCGCTGGAGGGTCAGTCCTTAGGTAGGGGTTCTATTGCCGAGCGCGGCGCGCTACGCGGCTTTTTTCCGCGGGACTTTTGCGCCCTTCTTGCGGGCTTCCGAAAGACCGATGGCGATCGCCTGCTTGCGACTCTTTACCCGACCACCTTTACCACGTTTTCCGGAACGAAGGGTACCGCGTTTCTGGCGGCGCATGGCGCTGGCTACGCTCCTGCTTGCGCCTTTACCGTATCTGCGACCTCGAGATTTCCTGCCGGTGCTTCTTCTGCGTGCCATTTGTTTTCTCCTCTGCAAAAAGCAGATTCCTCGGCGCCAAGGCGCCTCGGAATGACAAGGAATCAGGAAGCTGAAATCGGCATGGCTGAAGCCTGCCCTCCCCAAAACCTGGACGACATTTAGAGGCAAGATTCACGAGGCAGGTTGCGCGGGAGTGCGTCGCAAAGACGGCATTATTGAAGTTTCTGAATAGCGTGCTCAATGCGCTGTAAAGTCGTGTCGCGACCCAACACTTCCAAAGTTTCGAACAGCGGCGGTGCGTTCTTACGGCCACAGACGGCCACTCGGATCGGCTGGAACATTTGCCCGGCCTTCAAGCCTAATTCCTGGGCGGCGGCGCGGAGAGCCTGGTCAAGCGCATCGTGCTTAAAGTCGGTCCGCGCCAGCACCTCACGGGCTTTTTTGAGAACCTTCTCCGCCATGGCGACGTCGCCCTTTTGCGGGACTAGCTCCGCGTTGTCGTAGGGCGGAAGTTGGTCAACAAAGAAGAAATCGGCGCCGGTAAGCACGTCACTTAGCAGCTTGATGCGCTCCTGGATCAGCTTCGTGATCTGCAGCATCTTGCAGCGCCCTACCGTGAAACCCGCTTCACGCACGATCGGCATCAGACGATCGGCCAGATCATCCACAGACAAGGCTCGGATGTGTTCCGCGTTTAGCCAGATTGCCTTGGGATCGAAGGTCTCTTCCGGCGTAGCCGCGGGCTCTTTGAAATTGACGACTGCATTGGCGCGATTGATTCCTTGCAAGGAGAATGCGTCGATCAGTTCCTGGCGGCTCATCTTCTCGCGGTTATCTTTCGGGGACCAACCCAGCAGGCACAGGAAATTCACGAAAGCTTCCGGGAGGAACCCGGCATCGCGATAGGTCGTTACGCTTACCACCGGGCCGTGGCGGCGCTTGGAAAGCTTCGTGCCGTCAGGCGCCACCAACAGTGGCAGATGCGCGAATTCCGGCGGGGTGACGCCAGCGGCCTCGAAAATCAGGATGTGTTTAAAAGTGTTGGAGAGGTGGTCCTGGCCTCGGATGATGTGGTCCATGCCCAGGTCGGCATCATCGGCGCAGGAGGCGAGGTGATAGGTCGGCATGCGGTCGCTGCGTAGAAGCGCGAAATCTTCGATGTCGGCGGTGGACTTGGATTGCTCGCCGTAAACGCTGTCCACGAAGCGAATTTGCGGCTCGGTCTCGCGCGGTACGCGAAAGCGCAGCGCGAAAGGTTCTCCCGCGGCTGCACGGCGGTCGCTCTCGGCGCGGGAGAGCTCACGCATGCCGGGATTGAAGAGCCAGGTTCCCTGGCCACCCGATTTCTCCGTATCTCCGGCGTGGGCGGGAGTGAAGTCGCGATAGGCGAGCCCCTTTTGGAAGATGGCATCCGCGATTTGGCGGTGGATGGCCAGGCGTTCGGATTGCTTGTATTCCTCATCCCAGCTGAGCCCCAGCCAGCGCAAGCCTTCGAAGATGGAACTGAGGGAGGCTTCGGTATTGCGCTCGACGTCAGTATCGTCGATGCGGAGAACCATGGTGCCGCCATTGTGGCGGGCGTAAAGCCAGTTAAAGATGAAGGTGCGGGCGCTCCCAACGTGTAAGAAACCGGTCGGAGACGGGGCAAAACGAACACGAGGTTTGCGAGCGGAGGAAGGCCCGGCACCTGACCGGGTAGTTACGGAATCGATCATGGGTGGTAACCAGTCGTTCGATGTTACGGGTCTGAGAAAAGGAGCGTCAAGGTAGAGTGGTGCTGAAACGACCGCAAGCCGTTGATTTTTCATGCTGGAAACGGCTACCTGATCGTCAATTAGGCTGGCGTCCCTTTTGTCCTCGGCGTCATCTTGGGTTTCCCGCTCCATGCGGGCCCATTGTCCTTAAACACTATTGTTTTGGTTTGTGGTGTGTGAAAACATTGTTCTAACTCAAGGGAGGCGGTTTCTGTTGGCAACCGGCAGAGTGAGTCAGAGCTGTTTCTAGCGCCATGAACAGCGTCGCGACCAGTGTCGTCATAATTCCAGGCGTCGTTGCCCTGCTGCTTTTTCTCGTCTTCACTTACCTGTACGAGCAGAGCCGGCAACCATACTTCCGCGCGTGGCAAATCGGATGGGGGGCCTACTGTGTTCACTACGCCCTTGACGCTTGGACCTATTACCGTCGTCCTTCCGGGCTGGCCTTCCTTATCGGGTCACTGCTAATGGTGGTGATGGCGGTGAGTATCTTCATCTCCACGCGGCTGATGAAAGAGCGATTCCGGCTGCGCTGGTATGACATGGCCGTCGCAGCCGGCGGGGCCGCGCTAGCTATGTGGAGCCTGTGGAGGCACATCATAGACGGGGTGTTTCGCCCCGATGTTGCCGTGCAACCGCACCTCACGCTGGAAGTGGGCCTCGCCGTTATTCTGCTCTACTCCTCATTCCAGTTTTACCGCTACGCCCACCAGAAGGGATCCCTTGCTTTCAACCTGCTGGCTATCTCGCTGGCGCTGTGGGCTGTGCTGATGGGATTCGGGCAGTTCCGGAATCCCTTTTTTGAAAGTTTTGGCAGCGGGCACTTGCTGGGGCCCATTCCGCAGATGCTGCTGGGTATTGCCATGGTGATGGTGTTGTTTGAAAACGAACGCAATGCAGTGCAGGAAAACGCGCTGGCACTTTCCACCTTGGGCGTGGATCCCGGACGGGTGCTGGACGCCAAAGAACTGGTTCCCAGCATGGCCAGCATTCTGGAACGGCTGGTGGCGCCTCTACCGACACGGCGCGCCATTATCTACATTTCCGAGCAGTGGCGCAGCGTGCTGCCATCGGTGCAGCGCGGGTTTTCCCCGGAACTGCTGGAGAAACTGCAAAGCCATGGTGCCGGAGAGTACATTTCCGAACTCGCTTACCGGCGTGGCGGGTTTATTACGTTCCGCAATTTTGCAGAATTGGCGGAACCGCTACCCGCGTTCCCTGGGGTGCGTTTTGAACAGTTCAAGAAAGTCCTCTCGGAAGACAATATCCGGAATTTAACTGCCGTCAGCTTGCAAACAAGAGAACACAACTTTGGCGTGATCCTGTTTCCTCACGCCGAGCGCAAGATGTTTGGCTCGTCAAATCTGCGGCTGCTGATCGGGTTAGCGCTGCAAATCGGCCTGACGCTCGAGAATTACGTGGTCATGCACGATGCGCAGCGGCGCACCAAAGAATACGAGCTTTTGACCGAGATTGGCCAGGCCATCAGCTCGCGGCTTGACCAGGACGAGATCCTGCGCACGATTCAGAAGGAACTCGGGCAACTTTTCGATACCAGCAGCTTCTATGTCGCTTTCCAGGAAGGCGACGAGATCTATTTCGAGCTGGAAATCGAAAACGGAGCAGTGCTGCCCAAGCGCTCCCGCAAAGTCAGCAACGGCTTGACGGAACACATCATTCGCACCGGCCAGCCACTTCTGATCCGTTCCGAGTTGGAGAAGGTGCGCGATCGGCTGGGAGTCAGTTTCGTTCCGGGCAAGCCGGCCAAATGCTTCTGCGGCGCTCCTATTCTGCGGGGTGGCAAACCGGCCGGCGCGATGGCCGCGCTAAACACCGAGCGAGAATTCTTGTTCGAACAGCGCGACCTGGACGTGATGCAGACCGCGGCGGGCCAGGTTTCGGTGGCAGTGGAAAACGCCCGCCTCTTTGCCGAAGAACAACGGCGCGCCCGGCAATTCGCCTTTCTCAATAACATTTCCAAGACGGCAATTTCCAGCGAAGATGCCGAGCAGATGCTGGCCGAGATTGTGAGCGAAATCCAGAAGAACTTCCGGTTCGATCACATCGGCATCGGCATTCTCGACTACGTGACCAAGGATATTGAGATCAAGGCGGAGGCGGGTACGACCGCGAAGGCGCTGGGGAAACGGGTCCAGCTGGGTGTCGGGATTCTGGGACGGGTCGCGCGTACGGGGGAAACCGCACTGGTACAGAATGCCGGGGAAGGACATCTCCTGGGAGTGTTGCCGGAATCGCGCGCCGTCTTGTGCATTCCGATCACCTATGGTGAGAGCTTGCTCGGCGTGCTCAACGTCGAAAGCCAACGGGAGAGCGCGTTTGCGCCGCAAGACGTGCTTATTCTGAACACACTTGCTGACCTGCTGGCGACGGCGCTGCACAACTCATTTGTGTTCCAGAAACTGCAGCAGCAGTCGATCACGGATGGCCTGACCGGGATCAAGACGCGACGCTTCTTCTGGGAAGCCCTGACTTCGGAATGGAAACGCGCTTCTCGTTCAGGGCGGCCGTTCTCGGTTGTGCTGATGGACCTCGACAAGTTCAAGGAAGTAAACGATACGTTGGGACACCTGGAAGGCGACCTGGTGCTGGCGCGGGTTGGGCGCTTGCTCGAACAGAAGTGCCGTCAGTCGAACGTCGTCGCCCGCTACGGCGGAGACGAGTTCATCATCCTCATGCCCGAAACCGGCGTGGAACAAGCGCAGATTCTCGCGGAGCGCCTGCGCTTGTGGATCGCGACCGACCCAATGCTGGCCGAGCATCACATCAGTGGCAGCTTTGGAGTCGCCAGCTTCCCGGTGCATGGTTTCTCGGTGGAGGACATTATTCGGGTGGCCGATGCTGGGATGTACGTCTCCAAGCATGCGGGCGGTAACCGGGTTTCGACCGCCGAGGAGTACGTCGAAGGCGAAACCGCGGCGGTGCAGCGCCAGCTCATTTCCGGCTATATCGAGGGATTCTTGCAGCGCGAGCACACTGGCCCCGAGTACCTCGAAGAGTTAGTCACCACGCTCAAGAAGCTGTCTGGAGGCGACGACTGTAACGTACCTGTTTTGCGCGAGGCGGTTGAAAATGTGAACCGGGCCGCCGAGACCCGCGAGGTCCAGGCCTCGGGTCATAGCGACGCGGTTTCGCGCTACTCGGAGGTGATCGGGCGCGCACTGGGAATGGGACCGGAGGAACTGGCAGACCTGGTCTATGCGGCCAGAGTGCACGACATTGGGAAGATCTTTGTTCCGGAGAAGATTCTGAACAAAACCGGTCCGCTCACCGAAGATGAGTTTTACCAGATAAAAGCGCATCCGCGGGTGGGCGCGGAAATCATTGGAACCATACCGGGCAGCGAGCGCATGCTAAAGGCGATTGAGCACCACCATGAAGCGCTGGATGGATCGGGGTATCCGTCCGGGCTTCGCGGCGAGCAGATTCCTCTTTGGGCGCGGATCATCGGACTGGCGGATGCCTACGCCAATATGACCAGCGATCGTGCCTTTGCCCCAGCCAAAACTCACGAGCAGGCGCTTGCCGAACTGGAACATCTGAGCGGCGTCCGCTATGACGGGATGCTGGTACGGCTTCTCATTCGCCAACTGAAGACGGAAAAGGCGTCGAGTAGTTTCTAGTTTCAAGTTTCTCAAACCGCCACTTGAAACTAGAACCCAGAAACTTGAAACTGTTTCTCCATGACCGTCAACCTCTCCCTTGCCAACAAAGTTGCCCTCATTACCGGCGGTTCGCGCGGTATTGGCGCGGCCACGGTTCGGATGTTCACGGCTGCGGGGGCGCAGGTCGTTTTCAGCTATCAGAAAGCCAAAACCGCTGCCGAGCAGCTAGCGAAGGAGTGCGGGGAAAACTGTGCGGCCCTGCAATGCGATCTTACCGGGCCGGGCACTGCGCAAGCACTTGTGGCCGCGGCCGTGCGACGGTTCGGACGGCTCGACATCCTGGTGGCCAATCACGGAGTATGGCCCGCTGAAGATGTAGCGATCGAGAAGATGTCAGAGCAGCAGTGGCACAATACGATTGCTGTAAACCTGGACGGCGTCTTCGGGCTCATCAAGCATTCCGTGGCGCAGATGAAAAAGCAAGAGCGCCGCGGGAGCGCCGCCGGTCATATCGTACTCATCAGTTCGACCTCCGGGCAGCGCGGGGAAGCGTTTCACTGTGATTACGCAGCGACCAAAGGGGCGCTCATCAGCATGGTCAAAGGACTCTCGACCGAGCTGATTCGAGACGGTATTTACGTCAATTGTGTCGCTCCCGGCTGGGTGCATACCGACATGGCCGAACCGGCGCTCGCGGATGCGAAAACCCGCAAGGCTATTTTCGATACCATTCCTCTGGGCCGGGTCGGGAAACCGGAAGAGATTGCCGGTCCAATTCTTTTTCTGTGCACGGAGCATGCCAGCTTCATTAGCGGTGAGGTATTCAATGTGAACGGAGGGGCAGTGCTGGCGGGGTAAAGGCTCGAGCTTCGCTCGGGCGGATAGAGGAGCGCGGCTGTCCCGACACAAGATGGGCGGGTCGGAGACCCGTCCCCACACGGACCCGCCCCCACACGGGCGTCGCAGCGGCTACAATTCTAGTGGCCGCATCTAATTTCGTATAGGCGATGAAATATTTGATTTCAGTGCTGCTCCTTCTTGCTTTCGCGGCGGCGCAAACTGCTCCCGGGACGAAGGCGGGTGCGCCCGAAGACGAAAATGCCCGCAAAGCACGTGCGCTCATCGATCAATCAATTCAGGCTTTAGGCGGCCAAGCTTTTCTCACCTATAAGGAGAAGAGCGAAGAAGGGCGCTTTTACAGCTTTTTTCATGGCCAGTCCAACAGCGCCGGGACTCCTTACGGACGGCATACCGAATATCCGGACAAGGATCGCCTGGAAATCATTCACCTGCGGAGTTACTTCTTCCTGTGGTTCACGGTGGGGAACATTCCGGCCAAAGGTAAGAATGACATTGTGGTCATCCACAATGGAGGCAAGGGTTACGAGATCACTTATAAAGGCACCGCAGCAGAGGATCCGGCAGTCACCGCCGCCTACCTTCGCCGACGCCAGCACTCGCAGGAATGGGTTTATCGCAAATGGATTAACGAGCCGGGTGTTGCGTTTTTCTACGAGGGCACAGCGGTGGCTGCCGGAAAGCCAGCGGATCAAGTCAGTATCGTGACCGCCAAGAACGATTCCGTGACTCTCTTCCTTGACAGCACCACGCATCTGCCTATCAAGACCAGCTATTCCTGGCGCGATCCTTCCGACAAGATGCGCAATGTCGAGGATGAGGTGTACGACAACTACAAGCCGGAGCAGGGCATTATGACTCCGCATTCCATCACTCGCTACCTGAACGATGAAATGTCCTTTCAACGGTTCATGAACACCGTGACCTATAACCAGAACGTCCCGGATTCCTTGTTCGACGCCAGTGTGACGTACGATCCCAAACAGACTCCGCCCTCGAAGCGCTGAGAGTTGCTGAAAGTGGAGAGCCTGAATCAGCGAACGTGGGGGTAACTATCGAGATGGCGCCTTTGCTGGATTCCCTCCATCCCAGATTCCGCATCTTGTTGCAAAAAGAGGAACCTCTGGTTCCGATACTGGCGTAAACGTCCTCAGCGGGCCACAAAGTGTGGCTCATTTGCCACATACAACATTTCTTGTCGACCCTGTAATCTGATGAGCACAGGAGAGATACACTCCCCCATTTGATCCAGGAACAGACAATTCGCACGGCTGTGGAATGTGAAGGAGTGGGCCTCCACAGCGGCGCTCCCGTTCACTTGCGTATGGTTCCCGCATCCCCAGGTTGCGGGATTGTCTTTCGGCGAACCGATCTGGATGGCTTCCAAATTGAGGCGGTCAGCCGCAACGTCGCTCGGGTCAGCTATGCCACCAGTCTCATGAAAAAAGGCGTGCTCATCTCCACGACCGAGCACTTGCTGTCGGCTTTTATCGGCACCGGAATCGACAACGCGATCGTGGAGCTCGATAACCTGGAGTTGCCCATCCTGGACGGCAGCTCGCGGCCCTTCGTGCAGATGATCCTCAAGGCAGGCATTCGCAAGCAGCGCCGACCGAGAACCTATCTTCGAATTCGCCGCAAGATTGAATTGCGGGAAGGCGACAAGTTTATTGCTGTGTACCCGGCCGATGGTTATTCGGTGTCCTATGCGATCAATTTCCCGCATCCGCTGATTGGGCGGGAAAGCTTTGAGGCGGACCTTTCTGACGGTGATTACCAGCGCTTCATTGCTCCTGCCCGGACGTTCGGTTCGCGCCAGGAGGAGCCAGCCATGCGCAACATGGGATTGATCCGGGGCGCTTCAATGGATAACTGCATCGTGCTTACGCGCGACGGGATCGAGAACCCACCACTCCGATTTCGGGATGAGTTTGTCCGGCACAAGGTGCTGGATCTCATTGGGGATCTGGCTCTGATTGGGCGGCGCATCCTGGGTCGCGTGGTGGCCGATCGTGCGGGACACGCCATGCACACCGCTTTGGTGTCCCGTATTCTGAAAGACCGAACACTTTGGGAGGAAACGACCCTGGACGAAGTTTCCAAGCCGGTCTTGGCGAGCACGCAAGCCTGGGCCGGTCAGCCTGTCTAGTCGGGGATCTCGCCCCTGGTTTCCATCATTCCTCTGTACAATTCAGTTCGAAACTTTGTAGGGAATCCGTGTTCAAGAAAAATGACTCGTATCGCGATTCGGTTTGTAACGAATCACGACATGTGTTGACATTCTGCCGAGCATCGGCACTCAAATGGAGGATCCAACGTGCATGAAAATTTCAGAAAGACTCTGACAATCGTGGCGTTAGCTGGCGCTTTAGCACTGCCCGCCATGACCTTTGCGCAACCTGCAGGAGTTCCTCAGGACAAAGATGACCAAGCCAAACCTGCGCAGAAGGGCAAGGAACCACATCCGGTCATTCGTCACTCCATTCGGCAATTGGAAGCAGTAAAGAACGAACTCGCCACCAAGGCGGCCAGCGACTTCGGCGGACACAAGGCTGCAGCTATCAAGTCGATCGATGAGGCTATCCACCACCTGCATGAAGCGTTGGAATACGACAAGAAATAGGTAACGCAGTCCGAGTCCCCTGTCGCTGCAAATCGAAGGATCTTTCGCACCACTGGGCTGGTTCCGTTTTCTGTTAGCCCGTGGCTTACGCCATGGGCTTTGTTCTTGTATCGCTTCGCGGTTGCTTCTGATACCGCAGTTGCGGGGAATTCAGCCTCGCGAGACGGTCTCGGGCTGGTCGATTCTCGGGGAGAGCCAGCGCTCCAGCTGTTCGCGGGAATTCTGAGGTACTTCCAGGAAGCGAATGCCGGCGTGTCCGGAGCCGTCTGCCCAAGCCAGATCAGCGTTCGGTTCCAGCGTAGTGTGGGTGCCCGGCAACGTGAAGCGGACCTTGCTGAGGCCTGCTCGCGGCAGCTTTCCGCGAAAAGTGACAGCCATGCCGCCTTCACTAAGATTGGTCGCGGTCGCCTTCAATTGGTGATCCTTGAAGCTGAGAATGGCGGGCATCTCCAGGGGTACACGGAAATAGCGGCGCCGCTCACGAGTCATTTGGCCGAAGGCGGCACTGAAACAGCGCAAAGCATTAAGCGGCTGGATAGGTTTCTGCAGAACGAAATTTGCCCCCATCTCAAAAGCTTGTTTCGTCGTGGTCGTTCCGTTCAGAATTGCGAAGACAACCGAGTTCTTGTTGCTGGTTGCTTTGCGCAATTCTCTCAGGACTTCCAGCCCATCCTTGAGATCGTCGCAATCAATCACAACCGCGTCATATTTCTCGGAAGCCAGAATCTCCTGTCCGGAGCGAGCTCCCCGGCACACTTCCACCGCGATATACAGCTTTTCCAGAGCGGGCTGCAATACGCGAATGGCTTGCTGGTCGCGGCAGAGGAGAAGACATTCCAGACCCATGGTGATTCGATCTTAGCTGTGCGTTTGTCACTCAGAAAGTGACCAAGGTATTAGAACCGCTCCGGCAATGCATGAATCTCACGAACGGCAAGAAACTCGATCTGTGAAGAACTTTCCAGTGCCTTCGGCAGGCAAACACCTACGTATAGGAAACTTGACGTGGATGACTTCCAGCGCCACAATCTTGGTTGCGAGACGAGGTGATCATGCTGGCCTACCTGTTCGTTCTGATTGCATTTGGTGTCCGATTCTTGCCTCAAACTCTGGGATTCACCCCCGTGGCGGCGTCGCTGCTGTTTTTTGGCGCCCGCGGATCGAAGCGCCAGATGTGGTTTCCGCTGCTGTTGATGGCAGCATCGGATGTGTATCTCACGATCGTGCGCTATGCTTACCCGCTCACCTGGGACCATTACGTGACCTGGGCGTGGTATGCAGCGATCCTGTGGTTTGGCACCGGCCTGCGTGAGAATGCTCGTCCCTTGCGCGTGATTGGGGCCGCTCTGGCGAGTTCGGTTTCGTTCTTCCTGATCAGCAACTTCATGGTATGGGCTTCAGGAACGATGTATCCCAAAACTCTGAGCGGGTTGACGGTCTGCTACACCTTGGGACTGCCCTTCTTCCGGCGCGGAATCGAAGGTGACTTGCTCTTCACGTGTGTGATGTTTTTGACGCCAGCGCTGCTGCACTACATCGCCGGTATTACCCGCAAGTCCGATCAGGCTGCCGCCGCATAAAAACAAGTTCACCGCCGAGAGCGCTAAGGTCGCCGAGTTTCTTCGGCGTCCCAGCGTGCTCGGCGGTTAATTGCTCCTTGAATTCCGATTCCTGCGGCGCATTTGTCTCAACAGCAACCAGCACAATATCGCGCCACCGATAATCCCCAAAGTCCAATGCAGATGTGTACGAAAGAGGTGCGCCGCCAGCTCCACCACGCCCTTGCCGTACTTCACCGTGAGCAGAGAGAGGATCAGGAAGCGAACGAACCGCCCGGCGAAGATGGCCAGAAGGAAGTGGCCGAAATTCATTTCAAAGACGGCCGCTGCCAGGACGAAGAGCTTGAACGGGGTGGGCGGCGGAAGCATGGCAGGGAGCATCAGGGCCCAGAATTCGTGCTGATCGAAGGAGCGATGGATTTTCTCGAAGCGTTGCTGGGACATTCTCTTGCGCAGCAGCGTCTCGCCCCCTAAATAGCCGACCAGATACAAGACGCTGCTACCCAGTGCGGAACCTCCCGAGGCCAGGAACGCGTAGAGCAGAAACCTGGAGTGGTCCTGGTACACGTAGCTAGCCACAATCGCGTCCATGGGAAGGCCCAGGAATGAGCTATCAATGGCGGCCACCACAAAGACTCCCCAGATGCCCAGCGGGGCCAGGATGCTCCACAGCCACCTCGTGTAGCGGGTCAGAATGAGTTTGATGGTCTTCAAAGCGGAATTCGCAGTTTACGCGAAATAGCCGAGCTACGCTGGGACCGGACAGCCAGGGCGGTTGTCCCTACATGTGTTTGGTGTCGCCAATCAGCAGTTGCAGGGCGTGGGGAATTATTTCGATCACAGCCTCCAGGGATTCGACAGCCCCCTTAGGGCTTCCGGGAACATTCAAAATCAGCGAGTGGCCGCGGATGCCGCATACGCCACGGCTGAGCGCGGCGAATGGAGTATTCCTGGTTCCCTCGAGGCGCATTCGTTCGGCGATGCCTTCGACCAGGCGTTCGCACACGGAGTTGGTCGCCTCGGGGGTAACGTCGCGCTCGGCGATTCCCGTGCCCCCGGTAGAGACTACCAGTCGGGCCTTCTCCGTCAGCCGCATCAATGCATCTTCGATGTGGATGCGATCATCGGGCACAATCTGAGCAGCCACGATCTGGAAGTTGTGTTTCTGGAGGAGTTCCGCGACCGCCGGGCCAGACAGATCGGGACGTTGACCGCGGGAGGAGGAGTCACTGACTGTGAGGACGGCGGCGGTGAAGGCTTCAGGTGTCAAGGAGGACATCTTCCGACTCCGCCGCGTCGCGCCGGGACTCATCGAGCAGGCGCAAGCCTTCCATCAGAAGTCCCTGGGTGTTCAAGCTGGTGCTTTGTTGCGTGGTCTTGCCTTCGAAGTCAATCTGGAAGTTACCTCCAGTCCAGCGCAGGACCTTAAAGACTGCCTCGTCGCCACTCAGAGAACCATAGGTGGCGTGCACGATTTGCCCCTGGTTGACGTACATCTCGCAGCGGTCTTGTTCGTTGGTGAGCGTAAGCAGACAACTCTTGCGACCCATCTCGAGCGACTGCACGAGGTCAATGACGTTCATCTGCGAGAGGCTGCCGCGGAGTATGCCATCGCTGGAGGCGGCCTTGGCCATTTTCTCCAGAGCAATCTTGTCGATGACTCGCTTGATACGATGAGTGGCTTGCTTCAGAAAAAATGGCTTTTCCACGTAGTCATCCACCTGTTCCTGGACCGAAAGCCGCTCGCTAATGTCGCTCTTGGTGGCCAGCAGGATTACGGCTACGCTCGAGGTCGACGGACGACTCTTGAGTTTCTCGATGAGCTGGTGGCCATCCATGCCAGGCATGCGGTAATCACTGACCAGCAAATCCGGAGGATCATCCACCGCCTTGAGCAGGGCGTCCGGACCGTCATTGGCAGTGGTGACGTCGGCCACAGGAGACAGGCTCTGCTTCAGCATTCCCAGCACCATGGGATTGTCGTCCACCAGCAGAACTTTGACGTTGTTGGACATAACGTTAGTGCTTCTTGCGGCGGTAGTCTCCGCTTTTTCCGCCCGACTTGCTCTCCAGCACAACATGGCGGATCTCGATGCCCTTATCGAGCGCCTTACACATGTCGTACACAGTCAAAGCGGCGACACTGGCGGCGACCAGCGCTTCCATCTCCACCCCGGTGACGGCCGTGGTCGTTGCTTTTGAGGCAATGGCGACGCCATTCTCGCACAGCCGCATACGTACATCAACGTGCGAAAGAGGCAGGGGATGGCACATGGGGATTAACTCGGCCGTGCGCTTGGCTGCCATAATGCCCGCTAGACGAGCCACTTCCAGGGGATCGCCCTTGGGATTCTTTGGCAATGCTTTCAGCACGGCTGGCCTCATCGCTACGAAGGCGCTGGCCTCGGCTTCGCGTTTGGTGGCGGGCTTCGTGGATACATCTACCATGCGGGCGCGGCCGGATTCGTCGTAATGCGACAGCTTGTGGGGCATGGACTGGTCTATCTTACATGCTGACTCGCCAAAACGCGTTCACCGCCGAGATCGCGGAGTGCGCCGAGCACGGCAATTCTTCTCGGCGGTCTCGGTGTACTCGGCGGTTAATAATCAAAACTTGGTTGAACGACATCTACCGTAGTAGCACGGGCACCCATTCGCCGGCGGGGATCCGGTCGCGGTCGGGCGGGATCACGATGTAGCAGTTCGAACGCGCGGTGGTTGCAATGTCGCCGGAGCCGTGCCAGCCTGCCAGTTCTACTTCAGCGCGTTCGAATTCTCCCGACAAAATCGCCGGTAGAAAGCGCTTCAGCCCGGTTTTTGTTTTGATCTCCGTTTTCAAACGGGCGTGCAGAAAGACCAGCTTGCGCGGGGCCAGGCCGGCGAGGGCATCAATTACGGGACGAACGAAAAGATCGAACGTCACCATCGTGGAGACTGGGTTGCCGGGCAGGCCGAAGAAGTATTTGCTGTTCCCGGCAGTACCTGATGCACCGCGTGTTGCCGGCGGGGATGCCGGCGCTACCCCGAATACGATCGGTCGTCCGGGCTGAATCTGTGCGCCGGTGAAGAAGAATCCGGCCTCGAGACGCGCCATGACTTCTTCTACCAGATCGTACTTTCCCATCGAGACGCCACCGGCTAAAAGGAGCAGGTCATACTGCAGTCCTTGCCGGATCAATGCGGACAGCTTATTCGGTTCGTCCGGCGCTATGGGCAACAGAACTGGCTCGGCGCCTGCGGCCAGGATCTGGGCGGCGAGAGAGTAGCTGTTGGAGTTGCGGATCTGGTTAGGTCCGGGTTGCGCGACGATCGCAACGACCTCATCTCCGGTCGAGAGTACCGCTACCTTAGGCTTGGTATAAACCTGGAGGTCCGCTTTACCGACGGAAGCAGCAACGGCGATCGCTGCCTCAGTCAAACGCGTGCCGGGAGCCAGCAGCAAGTCGCCCTTGTGAGCCTCTGAGCCCGTAGGGACGATGTTGTCGCCGACGCGAATTCCTCTCGTGATCTCGACGTAGTCTTGTTTGCGTTTGGTGTATTCCACCATGACCACGCCGTCGGTGCCTGGAGGCGCAGGCGCTCCGGTCATGATGGCGACCGCTTCGCCTGATTCCACGCGTTTCGGCAGTTCTTCCGGCGCCGCTCCCGCCCTGATTTCCGCAATCACCTCGAGCGTGGCGGGTAGATGAATGAGGTCTGAAGCCCGCACCGCATAGCCGTCGCGCGCGGCGCGAGGAAAGGGCGGAAAATCACGGTCGGCATGGATGGACTCGGCCAGTACCCGTCCCGCTGACTTCAGCAGATCAACTTTCTCTGTCCCCGCGGGGCGCAGGCCTGCCGCGCGTTCTTCCACTACATGGCGGGCATCTTCGAACGGCAGGACCAGGCGTGGCTCGGGAACCGCGGACATGGGGAAGATCATACCGCAGGAGAATTCTTGATTGTTTATTGTCCGATTCTTGATTTCTGATCCCAGGGGAAAATCGGCGCTCTGGTCATTTCCGAGCGAAGCGAGGAATCACAGGGCTAGATCAACAATCAACAATCAACAATTATTTCCCGAGGGTTTGTCGCAACTGGCTGGGATTGATGGCGTAGTTCAGCGCGGTTTCCAGGTCAATGATGCCGGCGCGGGCGAGTTTCTCGATTTCGGCGTCAAAGTGCTGCATACCTTCGGCGCTGCCGGACTTGATACAGCTCAGCAGAGACTGGCCTTCGTGTTCTCCCTTCTCCACACACTCGCGAGTCTGAGGGTTGGCCTTCAGGATCTCGACCACGGGAATTCGTCCGGTTGCGTCGGCGCGCGGAACCAGACGCTGCGAAATGATGTAGCGGAAGGATTTTGCCAGCCGAGTGCGTACCGACCACTGTTCTGCAGGCGAGAAACAGCCGACGATACGGTCTATTGTCTTGGAGGCATCCAGCGTATTCATGCTGGAGAGCACCAGATGACCGGTTTCAGCGGCATCGAGCACCATCTCGATGGTTTCCCGGTCGCGCATTTCCCCGATGACAATCACTTTCGGCGACTGGCGCAGGGCGGCCCGCAAAGCCAGGGAAACACTGGGAGCGTCGCTGTGCAGTTCGCGCTGGTGGATGGTTGATCTCTTGTGGTTATGCAGAAATTCGATGGGATCTTCGATGGTGATGATGTGATAGCTGTGCTGGCTGTTGATGCGATCGAGGATCGCGGCCAAGGTCGATGATTTTCCGGAACACACGGGCCCGGTCACCAGGGCAATTCCGTTTTTCAAGTCGGCAACTTCCGCCAGGCGTGGCGGAAGATTTAGCGCGGCGAAGTCCGGGATCTCAGTAGGAATCACACGCATGATGATGGCGCAGCTGCCGCGCTGAATAAAAACATTCACGCGGAAGCGGGCTTGTCCGGGCAGGCCATAGGAGACGTCGCACGCGCCTTGCTCCCGCAGCGTGCTGATCGCTTGTTTATTGTTGCCGATGAGGTCGGAAGCAATGTGGCGCGTGTGGTCGGCGGTGAGTACCGGCAAACGCGGCACCTGGACGGGGATCAGTTGGCCGTGAATTTCTACTTGTGGCGGACGGCCCGGGGAAAAAACCAGGTCGCTTACCCCTTCCGAGGCCCGCAACATGGCGGCCAGCAAGGCCTCGGTGGCTCCAGCACCCGATGTGGGCAGATCGAGGGGAACAGAAATCGGAGCCATTCCTGGCGCAGCCATCAGATTACCTCAACAAAATGGTTGGGACGTTCACCGCGGGGGAGGGTGAGCGGTTTGGTCTGCCGAAGTTCTAATTTAGCGTGAAAGAAAAGCAAGTTCCATGAAGAACGTCAGGGGCATGGACCTTCGTAATGGCCGGTGTGGGAAAGGCAAGTCCGCAAAAAGACGCTGCCGAGCGCGCTCGGCCGGACAGCCGAGGGCGGCTGTTCCCTACTTGGACTTGGTCTTCTTCTTCCCGTAGGTGGTTTCAATGGTGGCTCCGATGCTGGCCAGCATTTGCTTGGCAGGTTCGGCAAAGGGACCGTTCGGTTGCAGTTCCAGGTACTTGTTAAACGCTTCCGCCGTGCCTTCTGGAGCTACCATTTTGTCGCCTTTCAAGGTGGCTTTGCCAATCATGTTCACACCCAGCCAGTAGTAGGCATCCGCCTTGTTAGGATCGGCCGCGATTACCTTCTTGAAACTGTCGATGGCGTCGTCCACCTTCCCCGAGTTGGTTTGTACGGCGCCCTTGTTGAAATAAAACATGGCGGCCCGGGTAGGATCCAACTGAGCGGCCTGGTCATACGCTTTTGTCGCCTCGTCAAGCTGGCCGGCACCGGCCATCGCCTGCGCCATATTGTTGTAATAGTCGGCGGTGGGCTTGATCGCAATCGCTTTTTGATAAGCTTCCACGGCCTGCGCGTATTGCTGCTTGGCGGCGGCACGATCGGTGGCTGCGGTTTTCTTCGCGGCTCCAGAGTAAGCATCGCCCAGAGTGAACCAGATCAGATCTTTGGTAGGGTCCAGCTGCGTGGCTTCGGTCATGGCCTGGACGGCTTGGTCATAATTTCCCGCGGCCATGGCTTGCCGGGAGGCTGCTAATTTTTCATTGAGCGACTTGATGTTGAGGTTCTCTTTTGCAATCTTGGCCTGCTGCTCCTGTTGCTGCTTGATCTGTTCCGGGCTCTGTCCCTGGCCTTGGGCAGAGCGCGCCTGCTCTTTTTTCAAATCGAAGTTCAGGATGTTGGTATCCTCGTTCAGGGTGACCGGAACATTGTTGAAGTGGAACACCTCTTTCCCATCCTTGGAGAGAATGACGTCATACTTTCCAGGGGCGATGCCGAGCGAGAAGAACTCCCCCTTCCCGTTCGTCTTGAGCGTGTACTTGCGGCCTGTTTCCTGGCTGCGATACTCCACCGTGGCGCCGGCAATAGGTTTGCCGTCCACATCGGTGCACAGGCCCTTCACTGTACCCGTAGCCTGCGCGAAGAGCGGAGGCACACACAGGCCCGCGACCATAGCCACAAGGACGAAAACGATGAAATTACGTTTCATGATTTGTCTCCAGATTCGATTAATGCACTTCTAAACTCGGCTCAGCCAGTTCGCGCGGCTGGTTCCAGATATGGGATCGGGTCGCTAGCGCCGGCATCCTGAAAGGCGCGCAGGCGCAGAACGCAACTGTCGCAGACTCCACAGGCGCGATCCTCGCGGCTATAACAGGACCAAGTTAAATCGAAGGGAGCACCCAGTTCAAGGCCAAGCCTCACAATCTGGCTCTTGCGCAAGCCAATCAGTGGAGTGACCACTTCAATATGGCCTTCTTTTGTACCTGCCCGTACGACTTCATTGAATGCCTCGTAATAGGCAGGGCGGCAGTCGGGATAACCGGAGCTGTCTTGCTCCACGGCGCCAATGTAAACCTTCTCTGCTCCCAGCACTTCCGCCCAACTCACCGCCACCGCCAAGAAATGGGCGTTGCGAAAAGGCACATAGGTCACCGGGATGTCGTGAGCCAGCAGAGCTGATTCCGGCACTGCGATACTGGGATCAGTCAGGGCCGAGCCGCCGATAGCGCGGAGAGCCTCGTTCCGCACTACCAGTCGGGCCTGAATCCCCAGCCGGTCGCTGATCGCCAGAAACGCTTTGCGCTCGCGGTCTTCTGTGGGTTGCCCGTAACTGATGTGCAGCGCAGCCGCATCATAGTCGCGCGCGGCCAGCGCGGCGCAGACGCACGAATCCATCCCGCCGCTCAGGAGAATCACGGCACGACCCTTCGAACCGGCTATCGAATCAGCAGGCATTTAAGAAATTTCTGATTGTCGATTGCTGATTTCGGAAGACAATGGGGTTTTTCCAATCAGAAATCAACAATCGGCAATTCTTCAGACTCCTTTCATTGCCGGGTCCCAAATGAACTTGTGGATCTGCAAGCCCAGCCGGGCGGGCACGTTGTCGGCGAGCATCCATTCCGCCAGCTGGCGCGGGTCGAGCAGGCAGTGCGAAGTGTCGCGTCCGCCGCCTGCGTCCTTGCTGAAGGCCGGAGAGAAAATGACTGAACTGACGCGACTACCCAGCTTATGGAGGGCGGTGAAATCCCGGGCGAATTCGTAATCCACGCGGTCGCTGAGGACGAATTTCACCTCATCGCGCGAAGTCAGGGCATCGAGGTTTTCCATGCGGAAGGTATCCGGCTCCCCGGAATTGGGACACTTCACGTCCACAATCTTGATGATTTCCCGCGGGACTTTCTCCAGCGCGCGCTCGCCGCTGGTCTCCAGCAACACGGTATAGCCGGCATTGAGGAGGCGCTCCATCAGAGGGATTACTTCCCGTTCCTGCAGCATCGGCTCGCCACCCGTAATCTCGACCAGGCCGCCCTCCGGGCTGAGGTGCTCGACTTCGGCTTCTACTTCCTCCAGCGTCATTCGGTGGCCGCCGGAAAAAGTGTATTCACTATCGCACCACGAGCAACGCAGATTGCAGCCAGTTAGCCGAACGAAAATGCACGGCAGCCCGGAATAGGAAGATTCGCCCTGGATCGATTTGTAAATCTCGGTAATTTGCATGGGCTATCCGATAACAGCTCTCAATCATCAGTTGCCCGGCGAAAGAGTTCTTTCGCTCCTCTGGAACTCATATATTTTGATGCTTTGAATCCCACGGCTTGCACCGTGGCCTTTATTCTTGTGCCGCTTCGTGGCTGGCAGATGACGCTCTGCGCCAAACTACTCGAAGTACGTAGCCGTAGTCTCGTCAGTCTCCCAGATGGTCACGACCTTTACCCGAACGCGGCCGTTGCTCTCGCCCCGCAGCTTGCTGTTGGTCTCGTCATAAAAATACTTGGCCAGATTCTCGGCGGAGGGGTTCACCGCTTTAAAAGGCTCCAAGTCGTTCATCATCTGGTGGTCCAGCCGGTCGATTACATGCTTCATCACGTCACGAAGATCTTTGAAATCCAGCAGCAGCCCAGCCTTGTCCAGTTCCTGGCCGGCCAGGGTGACCCGCACCTTGTAGTTATGTCCGTGCGGGTTCTCACACTTGCCCTTGTAGTTGCGCAGGTAATGACCCGCGGAAAACGACTCTTCAACGGTGACTTCGAACATGAAACCCCTGAGCGAGGCGCATAAACACGGGCTCGCCGCGCGATATTCTATTTTACAGCGAAACTACCGGGGAGAGCGGACGCTGGAGGCTGCGAAATCGCGTCAGACACCCAGTGTCAAGATGCTCCGAAGAAGGTTTCTACATCCTTCAGGTCCATCGTCTTGTGGTAGTTCGGCAAGCTCTCCAGAAAAACGCGGCCATATTGCTTCTTCAAAACGCGGTTATCGAGCAGGCAGAGGAGGCCGCGGTCTTGTAAGGAGCGGATCAGGCGCCCGAAGCCTTGTTTCAGGGTAATGACCGCCGCGGGCACCTGGTATTGAAAGAAGGCATTGCCACCCGCCTCATCCACGGCGCGCACACGGGCCGCGACCACCGGGTCGCTCGGCACAGCGAATGGCAGGCGATCAATAATCACACAGCTGAGTTGCTCGCCTTGTACATCCACCCCTTGCCAGAAGGATGAGGTCGCGAAAAGTACAGCGTTTGGAGTCAGGCGGAATTCTTCCAGCAACACACTCTTCGGGGCATCGCCTTGAAGGAGCATGGGGAATTCCAGTTCCCCGAGCAGGCGTTGGTAGATCTCATTCATCTGGGCGTAGCTGGTGAACAGGCAGAAAGCGCGTCCGCGGGTGATCTCCAGCAGGCGGCGGATCCGGTCGGCAGCGCGGGCGGGAAACTGTGGCGTTCGCGGATCGGGCAGGTCAGGCGGAATGTAGAGGACAGCCTGGTTCTGGTAGTCGAAGTGCGATGGCAGCACGAGTTCGCGCGCGTGTTCTACACCCAGGCGCTGGCGGATGTATTCAAAGCCTCCGCCAACGGCTAGCGTCGCGGACGTCAGAACGGCGCACTCCAGTTGGTCGAAGAGGCAGGTTTTCAGGATGGGGGCGACGTCGATGGGAGTAGCCTGGAGAAACACATTGGATCGCCGATGCGTGGGCTTTCCCTCAGCGGCTGAAGTCCCGGTTTCTAAGGGCGTCCTGTTGGCACCGCTGAAGCCCTGCCCTTCGCGGTTGAAGCTGCGCCCACCGCGGCGTTCAATCCAGAACACCGTGTTGCGGTCTTCGGATTCCATCAGGAAGCGAAGCTGCACCTGAAGTTCCTCGGTTCGCCGAACAAAAGTAAAGACCTCTTCGGGCTTTTGGGGCAGGTTTTGTATCTCGGAAGCCAGCCGGCCAAGAGCTTGCATTAGGGCAATGAATTCGTCGCCGTTTTCTTCCAGGAATTCGCGGCGGTTTTGGAAGGCAAACCGGCCATCACCGGGCGGAAGCAGCGCAAAGAAGAATTGCGAGCGTTCCCGAAGGGCGCGCGTAGCACCCAGGATTGCGGGTGAGAGCAAGTGGTTGCGTTGCAGCGAGGCTTCCACATCACGGATCAGATCTTCGATTCGCCAGTTGCTGACGGAAACCCCGAAGTAGCTTCCGGCAACGTCTTCCAGTTCATGGGCCTCGTCGAAAATGACGGCGCCGACTTCGGGCAGAATACCGGCATCGGGGGCGTGATCGGACGCCTGCTTGATGGAGAGGTCCGCGAAAAAGAGATGATGGTTAACGATGATGATGTCGCTCTCCATGGCCCGGCGGTGCATCTCCGTGATGAAGCAGCGATCCCAGGAGCTGCATTTCCGGCCGAGACAGGTTTCGGCCCGGGCGTCTAGCTTGGGCCACAGGGCGCTGGCTTCCGGCAGCGATGCCAGTTCGGCGCGGTCGCCAGTCCGGCTAGTTTTCTCCCAGGCCGCAATCGCGCGATATTGCTCGATTTCTTCCAGGCCGGAGAGCACGGGCTGATCGGTGAGATCGTAGAGCTTCTTGCGGCAGAGATAATTCGCGCGCCCCTTCATGTAGCAGACGCGCAATTTGGCTTCGCCCTTGGGATACAGCGCCTGCTCGAGAAAGGGAATGTCTTTGTAGAAGAGCTGTTCCTGGAGATTCTTGGTTCCCGTAGAGATCAGGACCCGCTTTCCCGAACGGATTACAGGCAGCAGATAGGCCAAGGTCTTACCCGTGCCGGTGCCCGCCTCCACGATCAGGTGGCGTTTTTCTTGTAACGCCTGCTCGACCGCCTGCGCCATCTGCAGCTGTCCGCGACGGAACTCATAGGCCGGATGAGTGCGCGAAAGCAGACCTCCGGCGGAGAAGAACTGATACAGCGTGTAGTCCTGCCTGACGCGCGAGGACGCGGGTTGGGAAGTGGAAGCCACGGAGTCTCTATAATACCTAGTACCCAGTACCGAGTACCTAGTATCCAGCGAACAAATTCTCTTGGCGAAATCCCAGGCCAACTCGAGCATTGCCGTCGCCACCCCGGCGCGTCTTCCAACCGTTGCCATCGTGGGGCGTCCCAACGTGGGCAAGTCCACGCTGTTTAATCGACTTGTAGGCTCCCGCCGAGCCATTGTGGGGGATGAGTCCGGCATCACTCGCGACCGGTTGTATGCCGAGGCCAACTGGCGCGGGCGGCGCCTGCGAGTCGTCGATACTGGCGGCATCATCCCGGAAGAAAAAGAGTTGATAACCGCGGAAATCTTTCGGCAGGCGAAGGTCGCGTTGGAAGAAGCCGATGCGGTCATCCTCCTGGTGGATGGCCGGAGCGAATTGGCTGCACCGGACATCGAAGTGGCACGGCTGCTCATCCGCTCTGGCAAGCCCCTGTTGCTGGCCATCAACAAGATTGACACCGCCAAGCAGGAGACTCTGGTGGACGATTTTCACCGGCTCGGGATACGCAGTCTTTTTGGAATTTCAGCGGAACACGGACGCGGTGTTGACGAGTTGCTGGATGCTGTGTTGGACGTGCTACCGAAAGAATTCAACGCCGAGATCGCCGAGACCGCCGAGGAAGAGAAGCACGAATACTCTGCGGAAATCAAAGTTGCCATTATCGGACATCCGAATGTCGGGAAATCCACCCTGCTCAACCAGCTGACGGGTTCTTCGCGGGCGATCGTTTCGCCCATTCCTGGAACTACGCGCGATGCGGTGGACGAAATGGTGGAACGTGATGGGCGGAGCTTCCGGTTCATCGACACGGCAGGGATACGTCGCAAAGGCAAAACCAGGTTAATGGCCGAGAAGCTCTCGGTGGTGATGGCGCGCAAGCACCTGGAAGATGCGGACATCGCTTTGCTGGTCATTGATGCCACCGAAGGCGTGAGTGCGCTGGATGCCGCTATCGCCGGCTATGCGCACGAGAGTGGCCGGTCAGTGATTATCGTGGTTAACAAATGGGACCTGGTGACGAGCGGACAGCGGAAAGCGATAAGCCAGTCGAAAGCGGCGCGCATCCAGGAGAGCAAACGCACAACCGACCGCAACCTCTACGAGCAGCAGCTGCGATATGGTTTGAAGTTTCTCTCCTACGCGCCGGTCCTGTTCGTTTCCGCCACGACCGGCAAGGGCCTGGATAAGGTTTTTCCCACGATTGAGTTGGTCGCCGCCGAGCGGCGCAAACGTATGCCCACGGCGGAAATGAATCGCTTCCTGAAGACCGTGGATTTTGAGCGTGCTTCGGTGCCGGCGAAACAGCAAGTCAAGATCTACTACATGACTCAGGCCGCGGTTGCTCCGCCTACTTTCATTCTTTTTACCGACCGGGCGGTGAAGCTGCACTTCTCCTACCAGCGGTTTCTGGAAAACCAGATTCGGCGGGCATTCGGGTTCGTGGGCACGCCGATATGGATCAAGAATCGGGCACGGGATTAGAACCGAGATTCCTCGCTGCGCTCGGAATGACAAGGGTAGGGCTGCGGTCGGAATGACATGCGGGTGGAGCCGGGCATGATGCGCGCTATCCCGGTGGTTGTTCTCAGGGGTGACCACAAAACAGAATGTATAGAGCCTTCGCTTCGCTCAGGATGACAATCGGAGGGAGTCGCTAACCTAGCTGCGCTTCCTGGGGCTCGGAGGTGATCAGGCTTATACAAAGTCGCTACTCGTAGCGCAGCGCTTCGACCGGGTCCAGTTTCGAGGCGCGCAGGGCCGGCACAAGGCCGCTGACCACTCCGACTAAAAGCAGCACCGCGGAGGAGATAAAGACTGTCATGAGCGAAATCTTTAGGTGGATGTCGCCTTTGCCGGAATCGTCCTCAAAAAGGGGGCCCATCATGGGAAGCGTGCCGACGGCGGCAGCGATCAAGTACGAGAGAATGATTCCGATGGCTCCGCCGAGCAGCATAATCATCAGGGTTTCGGCCAGAAACTGCATCTGGATGTGAGCTTTCCTTGCGCCCAGGGCGCGGCGCAGGCCGATCTCGCGAATGCGCTCATCCACGGAGACCAGCATGATGTTCATCACACCCACGCCGCCGATCCCAAGGGTGAGCGTGCCAATGAAAGTGAGCAGCACTTCGAGGCCGATCGTAATGCCATCGATGATGGGGCGGAACTCGTCACGGCCGAACATCTGGAATGCCTTCGGGTCAGTTGGCGAGAACTGCTGGCGGGTGGCAACGGCGGCCAGGACCTGGGCCATGGCACGCTTTTCGAATTGTGGGGCAATGGGCTGAAAGACCAATACGGCGGCGTAGCGCGTGTTCCAGAGATCACCGGCAGCCGAATAAGGGATCCACACAGAGTCGTCATCGGAACTGAAATAATTGCTCAGTTGGATCTTGCGCATCATCACGCCGATCACCGTGAAGCGCACCCCGCCAATCAGCACGGTTTCGCCCACGGCGGGACGTCCGCTGAAGAGTTGCTCTTTCACGCGTCCACCGAGAAAGCACACGCGCCGCCGCTCCAACTCGTCGGTGGCATTGATCCAGCGGCCCTCGGCGGGGACTTCGTTCCGCATCTCACCGTATTCGGGGCAGACGCCGCGGATCGCCGAGGTGCCCACCATGCGATCGCCATAGGCGATTCCCGGCCGGCGAACGGTTTCCAGGCAGGCATACTTCACCAGTGGGGCGTCGGCCTTGATCATTTCCAGGTCCGCCTGCTCTAGTACCACTTTCTTTCCTGCCCTTTGACCTCCCGGCTGCTCGCTGGTCTGCTGCGGCCAGGCAATGACCACGCTCTTACCAAACGCGTCGAAGCCGTTCACCAGGATGTGGCGAAAGCTGCTTCCATAGGCGATCAGCAGCGTGACCGTGACGATGCCCCAGACGATGCCGAGCATCGTAAGGAAGCTGCGCGTGCGGGTGCGCTTCAGCGCGGTCCAGGCTTCGAGAATAACTTGAGTCAGCATACCTGGTTTCTAACAGCCGAGCCTCGCTCGGCTTGGGTGGGTCAGAGACCCGCCCCCACACAGTTCCTGTCCACGCAGCGTCTGAACACAACTAGCCTCCGGCTTCGTAGCGCAGGGCCTCGATGGGATCGATGGAAGCTGCCTGCCGTGCTGGATATAACGCTGAAAGCACCGCGATACTTCCCAACAATCCGAAAGCGAGCAGGCCCGAACTCCACGTGGCCAACAGACCGGCAAAAAAGTCAGGCATTGGCAGTAGATTGACGAGCGCGCAAAGGCCGAATGCGATCCCGAGCCCAATTCCGCCGCTGACCAGTGCAATCAGCAGGGCTTCGAAGAAGAACTGCTGCAGGATGGTTCTTGCGGGAGCGCCCAAAGCCTTGCGTACGCCGATCTCGCGGGTGCGCTCGCGCACGGACACTAGCATGACATTCATCACGCCCAAGCCACCCAGAAGCAGTGTCACTATCCCCACTGCTCCCAGAAAGTACTTCATGCCGTTGGTCATGGTTTCGAATGCCTTGGCTTCCTGGACCGTGTCCCAGATGGGGCAGGCTTCTTTGTCGTGCGGGTCGAAGTTATGCATCTGGCCCAACGCCTTGCGGACTTCCCCCTTGCAGGCTTCGTGCTGGCCCACCGATTTGGGGGTGACCAGCAACTGATCAAAGGTGAAAGGCGTGCCTGGGGGTTTGTCGGGGAAGTCGCGACGCATCGCCGCGTAGGGGACGAAAATTTTGTTCACATCCCAGCCGTCATAGCTCGAGTCTTGCTTCTTCTTGGCCATCACTCCGATCACGGTATAAGGGATGTCGTTAAGGTAGACGAGCTGGTTGATAGCGTCGTTGCCGTAGGGGAACAGTTGTTTGGCGGCGTCGCTGCCCAGGAAGGCCACGCGCCGGGCTTCCTTCTCGTCGTCCCAGTTGTAGAAGCGACCACTGCCGATATTCATGCTGCGGATTTCGCCAAACGGCGGATAGGACCCGGTGACCAGAAAGGCGGCGGCGTTGTACGCGGTATGTGACCGAACGTTGTTTTGCTCGAGTTCGGGGATGGCGTATTGGCAGTCGGGAGATTGCTCCTGCACGAAGGGGACGTCGCTGTCCACCCAATGCAGTTGGCGACCGGCGCGCTGGCCTCCCGCCTGCAAGCTGGTACGCCCGTGGAAGACGATCATGATGTCTTTGCCGAGGGTCTCGGCCTGCTTGGCTTGGCCCACGCGAAGCCCCTCGCCGGCCGCCACCATGAGGACAATGGAGACTATTCCCCAGGCGATTCCGAACATGGTCAGGAGCGTACGCAGCTTGTGTGCCCACAGCGTCCGCAAAACGTCGCCAACAAGATCGCGTAAGACCATCGCCTGAGTCTTGGACGTCGGCCATCCTTAAACGGTAGCCGCAGCCCGCCCTGAGGAGGATACGGATCGGAAGACCCTTTTGTTCGGGTACTTGCAGAAGATCTACGACGCAACCGCGGCCGGAATTACCCGGTCCAGCCAGCCCTGAACTTCTCGTAGAGCCAGTTCGCACTGCAAGCGGCGTCTCCGCTGGCGATCCCGGACCCTTGTTTCTAGCGGGGGCAGCAGGTCAAAGGTTATGTTGGCCGGCTGAAAGTTATTTGGGCTGGCGTGGGTTACGTAGTACACCAGGGACCCAAATGCGGTTGCGCGCGGAGGTGCCAGCGGCTCCAAGCCTGAGGCCAGAGCAGTAGCATGAAGTCCTGCCATCAGGCCGGTAGCAATCGATTCTACGTAACCTTCCACTCCGCAGATTTGCCCGGCGAACAGAACTCGGGGATGCTCCTTCATCTGGAGCGTCTCATATAGCAGGGCGGGGCCGTTGATGTAGGTGTTGCGATGGATCTGCCCATAGCGGAGGAAGCGGGCGTTCTCAAGCCCGGGAATCAGCCGCAGCACGCGGGTTTGCTCGCCGAACTTCAGGTGATTCTGGAATCCGACCAGGTTGTAAGAATCGACGCGCAGGTTCTCCTGACGCAATTGCACCACCGCAAAGGGCTGTCGGCTGGTGCGAGGATCTTTAAGACCCACAGGCTTCATCGGGCCGAAGCGCAGGGTATCGCGGCCGCGCCGGGCGATCTCTTCGATGGGCAGACAGCTTTCGAAGTAATTTAGTTTCTCCCAGTCGCGCTGCTCGACGGATTCTGCCGAGATCAGGGTGTCGTAGAAGCGGTCATACTCCTCCTCGGTCATGGGGCAGTTGATGTAGTCGGCTGTGCCCTTGTCATAACGGGCGGCCATGTAAACCTTAGACCTGTCAATTGAATCTGCCTCCACGATCGGACTGATGGAGTCATAGAAGTACAAATGCGTGCTGCCACTTAGGCGGGCAATAACCTGGGAAAGTGAATCGGAGGTAAGGGGGCCGGTGGCGATGATCGTCAGCTCACCTTCATCGATGCGTGTAACCTCCTCGCGCCGAATCGTGATCAGCGGCTCGCGAGAGATCGCTTCGGTGACCCTTGCGGCGAAGGTTACGCGATCGACGGCGAGGGCGTGGCCCGCGGGAACTGCGCAAGCGCGAGCAATTTCCATCAGCAGCGAGTCGGCACGGCGCATTTCCTCTTTCAGCAGCCAGGGGGCTGTGTTTTCGGTGTCAGATTTCAAAGAGTTCGAGCAAACGAGTTCTGCAAAATCAGCAGTCTGATGGGCCGGAGTCGAACGCACCGGCCGCATTTCCCAGAGTTCGACCGGTACACCACGGCGGGCACACTGCCACGCTGCTTCTGAGCCGGCAAGGCCGGCGCCGATGATTCTTATTGGTGGCGACATGGCGCGAGTGCACCTGTGCGGGCGGGACGCCCGCATGACAGCCGGCAAGACGCCGGCGCTACAAGTTATTATACGGATGCAAACCTTGGGCGGTGAAAACGACGGTTCCTTGTCATCCCCCCAACGAAGTGAGGGGTCCCGGTTTTGATACTTTTCAACCTCCAGCTTCCTCGCGGGCTGAAGCCCACTCGGAATGGCAAGTATTCGAGCGGCAAGTCGTTCTACAGAATAATTCTTTCGTCTCCGACGCGGCGGGTTACGCGCTCTCGGTCGAGGTATTCCAGAAGGGGAATGGCGTACTTGCGGCTGACGCCGGTCAGGTCCTTGAAGTCGGAAACGTTAATCTTGGGCGACTTGGCCTTCTGCACTGCGAGTTGGCGGCGCAATTCGTCCAGAGCGCTGCGATGAAACACGAGCTCATCGGAAATTTTGATCAGCACTTTGTCCCGCAGGAGGAGAGTAACAATCTTCTGAGCGCGGACTTTATCGACTTTGAGTCCGCTAATTACCTGGTAGAGGGCCGGCACTTTTAAGCCTGCCGTCGCAAAGGCCTCCTCGATCGTCTTCTTGGATTCAGCTTCTTCGTCCTTCATGACCACACCGCGTCCAGGCAGGCGGACGAGTTCGCCAACCACCTCCATCTTTTTCTCTTTCACTAATGAATCGAGCGTCGCGGAGAAAACCTCGCCAGGCACTTTCACGGTTTCGTTAAGTTCTCTTTTGCTGATTCCGGCAACCAGAGGATTTTTCTTGTGGAAGTCCTCGACCGTGGTGTTGATCAACAGTTTTAACGCTTCTATGGCTGGGGCGTGGACCAGGATTTGGCCAACTCGCAGCACGTGGCCCTGGCGCACTGGCTCAGTCAGGCACGTCTCGATCACCTGCCTGGGCCATCCTGTCTCAGCCACAGCTTCGGATAGGGACAATCCTTCGGCGGAACGCCTGGCGATGCGAGTTCGCAGAATGGATTGCGGATCGCCAGCGGAGAGAATTCTCAAGAACGGCTCCACTATTTCTTTTGTTGCCTTTTGAACTGGTGCGGCGTCCAGGGCAACTCCTCCGCCGATCGTGATCACCGGCGAGAACTGGCGCAGAATGAAGCGGTCCCCAGGCAAGAGCAGCGTGCCCCCCTCCATCCGTAGTTGGGCGTAAGCATTTTGTCCCGGCGCAACTTGTTTCTCTTCATATAAACGGACCTCGGCAATCGTCTCCGATGTATAAGCATGGAAATGGACGCGGGCACGGTCTTTCAGCGGCTTGGCGGAGGGCAGGAGCGACAATGAAACGTCAACCCGGTTTGTCGGATGGAATGTATTGGGAGGTGCCAGCGTCATGCCACGCGACAGATCATCGATTGAGGCTCCAGCGACGTTGAGGGCGGTGCGCTGCCCGGCTAACGCCTGCTCTGCGGCTTTCCCATGCACCTGCACTCCACGGACGCGAACCCGGCGGCCGGTGGGAAAGACTTCCAGTTCTTCCTCCTTGTGAATGGTGCCCGAAACCAGGGTGCCGGTGATTACCGTGCCAAAACCCTTCATTGTGAACACCCGGTCGATCGGCAGACGTGCAATTGCGCCGGAATCCCGGGCGGGAACTTCCGAGGCCACCTGAACGAGCGCTTGCTTCAGTTCGTCTAACCCAATTCCTTTACGCGAGCTGACCGGCACAATGGGGGCGAGCTCCAGAAACGATCCGCGGAGAAAGTCCTCCACTTCGAGCCGCACAACATCGAGCGTCTCACGGTCGACCAGGTCGGACTTGGTCAGCACAGTAATGCCGCGGCGGACCGACAGCAGGCGGCAAATGTCGAAATGCTCGCGAGTCTGCGGCTTGATGGATTCATCCGCCGCGATGACCAGCAATACCAGGTCGATGCCGCCTATTCCAGCCAGCATGTTGCGGACGAAGCGTTCGTGGCCAGGCACATCAACAAATCCGAGCCGCAGAATCTCCCCGCCGGGCGCGGGCAGTTCGAGGTGGGCAAAGCCGATGTCAATAGTGATTCCCCGGCGCTTTTCTTCCTCCAGGCGGTCGGCGTCAATGCCCGTCAAAGCCTTGACCAGAGCGGTTTTGCCGTGGTCGATGTGGCCGGCGGTGCCTACGATGATGGATTTCATTCAGGACAAGTATAGCTATCGGCTCTCGCTATCAGGGAAAGCGAGACTGAAGGCTTGTCGCTCAGGGGTAGAAAATCGCAAAAACATCGGTTCGCTCTCTCTATCCGAATTCCGCATGCACGCCCCGTTGTACCATGCGACAATAGAGTTTCCCTATGACAACTTCCGTGATCAGCCCGGAACTCATCCAGGAACACGGCCTCTCTCTCGACGAGTATGAAAAAATCAAGAAATTGCTGGGCGGACGGGAGCCGACGTTTACTGAGTTGGGTATCTTCAGCGTGATGTGGAGTGAGCACTGCTCCTACAAATCCTCACGGGTGCATTTGAAGCGGCTTCCCACACGAAGCCGGCGTGTGGTGCAGGGGCCGGGGGAGAACGCGGGAATCATTGATATTGGCGACGGGTGGGCGTGTGCCTTTAAGATCGAATCGCACAATCACCCTTCTTTTATCGAGCCCTTTCAGGGTGCGGCGACCGGCGTCGGCGGCATTTTGCGGGATATTTTCACTATGGGCGCGCGGCCGGTCGCGATTATGGATTCGCTGCGATTCGGACCGATCCAAAGCAAAGCACAAGCCGAGCTGCGCTCGGCCGCCCTGCCGGGAGCCTGCCCTGAGCGAAGCGAAGGGGCGGCTGTCCCTACGCAAGCTGAGGTACACAAGAATCATTCTCTGCTGGACGGGGTGGTCAGCGGGATCGCAGCTTATGGCAACTGTTTCGGCGTTCCTAACCTGGGTGGGGAAACGAAGTTTGAGCCCTGCTACTCCAACAACCCTCTGGTAAACGCGTTTGCCTTGGGGTTGGTTCGGCGCGATCAGATCTTTTATGCGAAAGCGGCAGGCGAAGGGAACCCGGTTATCTACGTCGGGTCGAAGACCGGGCGCGACGGCATTCATGGCGCGACCATGGCCAGCGAGGAATTCAGCGAGGCTTCTGAAGGCAAGCGTCCTAATGTGCAGGTAGGCGATCCCTTCCTGGAAAAGCTGCTGCTGGAAGCTTGTCTCGAGGCCATGCAAACCGGGGCTGTGGTTGGCATTCAGGATATGGGTGCCGCCGGCTTGACCTGCTCGACTTGTGAGATGGGCGCGCGCGGGCATGTTGGAATTGAGATCGAGTTGGACCGCGTCCCGCAACGCGAAACCGGCATGACCCCCTACGAAATCATGCTGAGTGAGTCCCAAGAACGCATGCTGCTGGTGGCGCAAAAAGGCCGCGAGCAGGAAGTCCTGCGAGTTTTCGAGAAGTGGGGGCTGGACGCAGTCCAGGTTGGGCGGGTGACGCTCGATGGCAAGATGCGCGTGCTCGAACACGGCAAAGTCGTTGCCGAGATTCCCAACGAAGCTCTTACCGATGATGCCCCTCTGTATAAACGCCCGCTGCAACGATGGGAGCCACCGGCTCCCCGGGAGATGCCTGCGAACATCCGGCTAAGCGGATCGGGTGACATGACAGGAGATCTGAAGCGGTTGTTGGCTTCCGCCAACATCTGCGGCAAGCGCTGGATCTGGCAGCAGTATGACTCGATGGTGCAGACCAACACGGTCGAGGGCCCCGGAGCGGGCGATGCCGGGGTGATCCGCATTAAAGGCTCGCAGCGAGGACTCGCCATGGCCCTGGATGGCAACGGGCGCTGGTGCTACCTCGACCCGCGGCTGGGCGCTATGCATGCCGTCGCCGAAGCCGCGCGCAATGTGGCGTGCACCGGGGCAACTCCCGTGGCGGCTACTAACTGCCTGAACTTCGGGAATCCGGAGAAGCCCAGCATCATGTGGCAATTCTCGCAAGTCATCGATGGCATGACCAAGGCTTGCGAGGAACTGGAGGTGCCCATCACTGGCGGGAACGTCAGCTTCTATAACGAAACGCTCGGTGAGGGCATTTATCCAACACCTGTGTTAGGAGTGGTCGCTATTCTGGAAGACGTGCACAAGATTGCACACATGAATTTCCGGGAAGCCGGCCGAGCGGTAGTGCTGCTGCGCGCAACTGAACCAGGCGACATCACCGATGTGGAATCGGAGTTTGGTTCGTCGGAATACGCAAAAGAAATCCTGGGGTCGGTATGGGGCTATCCACCCGAGTTGGAGCTGGAGAGAGAAGCTGCCTTGCAGAAAGGGCTGGTGGAGATAATCCAGGAGGGTCTGGTTGAATCGGCCCACGACTGCTCCGATGGAGGCATTGCCGTTACCCTGGCTGAATCGGCCTTGCCAGGCGGGATTGGAGCAAGGGTCAATTTGGCCTCACGCGAGTTGCCGGCGGAGTTCGTGCTGTTCGGTGAAGATGCCAGCCGGGTGCTGCTTTCCTGCGACCCAGGTAATCTGCTGCGAATCCAACAAGTGGCGATAAAATACGGCCTCTCGGCAGAGCACATCGGGGAGACGGTTCCTGAAAAGATGGAAATTCAGCTCGACGGCAGGGTGGTGGTGTCGGCTGCGGTAGGCGATTTGCAGGATGTGTACGAGGGCGCCTTGGAACGGGCTCTTCGAAGTGAGCAGGAGGCAGTAGCGGCGGACTAGGCAAACAAGGTTGTCATCCTGAACACGAAGCTTGGCTCGCGCAGCGAGCGCAAGCGAAGTCGAACGATCCCTGATTGTGTGCACTGTGACAAAGGTTGCGATGCATTTCAATTAAGAGCTGCTGGTGAGGATGCCTCGCAGCAGCATCGCTAGCATGAGCAAACGCGGGGTCCTTCGACTCGGGCTGGCGCCCTCGCTCAGGATGACAAAGAAAAATTTATGACAGCCATGGACAAATTCCGTGAAGAGTGTGGCGTGGTCGCGATTTATGCACATCCTGAAGCGGAGAAGCTCGCCTATCTGGGCTTGCACGCCCTGCAGCATCGCGGGCAGGAATCGGCCGGCATCGCGAGCTCTGATGGCATGGGCCTGCACGTCCACAAGGCAATGGGTCTGGTGGCCGACATCTTTACCGAAGAGGTGCTCACGAAACTTCGCGGGACCTTAGCCATTGGGCATACGCGCTATTCCACGGCGGGCGATTCGGCCCTCCTCAATGCCCAGCCCATCATGGTGCAATCGAATAAAGGCCAGGTGGCGCTGGCGCACAATGGAAACCTGGTCAATGCTCTCGAAATCCGTAGCCGGCTGGAGAGCCAGGGCTCAATCTTCCAGACCAATAGCGATACCGAGGTGATCGTTCACCTGATTGCGCTTTCGAAGGAGCACACGCTTCCGGAAGCCATGGCCGACGCGCTCCGCCGGGTGGACGGGGCGTTGTCTCTGGTGATGATCAGCTCGGACCGCATTTTTGCGGCGCGCGATCCTCGCGGCTTCCGGCCTTTGGCAATGGGACGCATTCCGGCGCAATCCGGGGAGAAGCGAGACACCATTGTCTTTGCCTCTGAGACCTGCGCCTTTGATCTGATTGGCGCTACCTATGAGCGCGATGTGAAGCCAGGAGAACTCGTCGTGGTGGGCTCCGAAGGAATTTCTTCCCACTTCTATTCGCCTTCCGGTCCGCAATCGAGCTGCATTTTCGAGCACGTGTATTTTTCTCGCCCCGACAGTTTGGTCTTCGGGCGTCCGGTGGACATGAGCCGCGATGCCTTAGGCCGCCAACTGGCCAGAGAAGCGCCGGCACAGGCCGATATCGTTGTTCCTGTCCCGGATTCGGGTGTAACCGCTGCTATGGGCTACGCGGCCGAGAGCGGGATTCCCTTCCGTTTCGGCCTGATCCGAAACCATTACGTAGGACGGACGTTTATCGAGCCCTCACAGTCGGTACGCGACTTCGGAGTCAAGCTAAAGCTGAACCCGGTTCGCTCTCTCCTGGAAGGTAAGCGTGTCGTGCTCATTGATGATTCCATCGTGCGCGGCACTACCAGCCGCAAGATTGTGCGCATGATTCGAGGAGCCGGCGCGCGTGAAGTACACATGCGTATTTCCTGTCCACCAACCATTTCGCCTTGTTTCTACGGGGTCGATACGCCGTCGAAGAAACAACTCATAGCCGCCAATAAGTCGGTCGAGGAGATCTGCGAGTACATTGGGGCGGATTCCTTGGCTTACCTTTCTCTTGAGGGTCTGAAGAAAGCCTGTGGCGACGGAGAGAAGACTACCTACTGCTCGGCTTGCTACACCGGCAAATATCCCACCGATTGGGTTGATGTGGAAGAAATTCAGCCTGCCACTGCGACCAGGCGCTAATTTTTCTTTAGAGAAATGTGGGCCCGAGTCTTTGACGCGGGCAAGGCGGGTCAAAGACCCGCGTCCACACCGCCTTTACTTGTCGCCGGTAGACTATCTAATCCTCGTCATTGCGAAGCGGCTTCAGCCGTGAGGAATCTGCTGTTTCGTCAGGAACAGGAAAGCAGATTCCTCGCTCCGCTCGGAATGACACGGGGAACTGACTCGAAACGGACCCTCAGAAGTGGAATTTCAAGCTGCCGCCAATCGTGCGCGAAGGAGCATATTGGATGGGAATTTCTTCGCTTTCCTTGGCAATTTTGTAGCGGCTATCCGAGACGTTGGTGATGTCGAGCTCCAGGTCGAGCCGGCGCGGCTCAGTGCTCCAGAGGTTCAACCCGGTGGCGAGATCGGCCGTCAGATGTTGCGGTAGACGAGGCCCTCTTTCGACCACCGTCCCGCTGCCGTAACGCATTGCACTGCCTGCCCACAAGCTGCGCCAGCGATTGTGGTAGAAGAGCTGAGCCGTACCGGTATGGGTTTGGTCGAATGCAGGCATGATGCGTTCGCCAGGAGCAAGAATTTCGTCGCCGGTGAAACCGCCCGTGACTGGGCCGTAGAAAAAAGTGCGAGCTACGGCGTATTGGAAGCGGCCGCTGATTCCGAGCCGTTCGAGTTGGCGCATGTTCATGATCAGCTCCGCACCAGTGGAACGTGCAGTGTGGAAGTTAATAGGCAGAAAGATACGGGAGATGCTGATCTCGTGATTTTCGAAGCTGTTGTGCCCGGTGTGCAGATACGCATTCACCTCCAGGCTGATTCTCGGGTGCAGTTCCTGCGCTAGTCCTACCTCAAAATAATTCTGCGTATATGCCCGGACGTCGCCCACCCTTTGGCTGGGATCAATTGCATTGTGGCCGATGAAGCTAGCCAGGAGCGAGTACTCGATAGGCGGGGGCGAGAAGAAGCGGTTGTAGGCCGCGTGAATGGCCGTATTTGTACGGTTGACATGATAGGCAAGCCCCAAACGGGGACTTAGGTGGACACCAGTCTGCACCAGCTGGAAGTGGTCGTACCGTGCGCCGACATCCACCCAGAGATTCCGAAAGGGCGAAAAGTGATCTTGCAAGTACGCGCTGGCCTGCCCGCCCTTCCTTCCGGCGCTGAAGGGAGGAAAGACGTCAGGATCGCCGCGGCTGTCGAAGAAGAAGCTCTCCAGTTCCCGCAGACGGAGCAGCTCAATGCCTCCTTTAAGAACGTGGTTATGCCACAGACGGAAGAGGTCGCTCTTAATGCCAACTGTCAGCGTGCTGCGCGAGGCTATCGACAACGGGGTGACTGGGTCGGTGGTCGGCAGGACGCGGTCTGAACCGAGCCGCTCGTAGAATGAGGTCGAGATCAAGGTGTTGGACGAGAAATTGTGCAGCCAGTTCAGGATGGCGGTGTGCTGCCTTAGATGCCGGTCCGCATCGCGGCCGACGAGTTGGTCCTCGGTGAGATTCGGCTGCTGGAAATTTGTGCCGCCGCCCATGAGGAGGAGCTTCAAAGTGTCTTTGCTCGAGTGCCAGTCCAACTGGGCGGTGGCGCGGGAGCCTTGACCGAAATCGTGCAGTTCCCCTGGCTCAGGCGGGTCCAGATAGCGGCCCGAGGTAAAGCCATCAGCAAACAAGTAGTAGCCAATCTTGCCGATCTGGCCGCCATAGTCGGCATTCAAGTCGTAGTTGCTCACAGTAGCGCCGCGGAAGTTGACGTCGCCCTGTCCCTGCATGGTTGCACCGGAGCGGGTGGTGATATCGAGCACCCCACCGAAACGGTTGCCGTACTCGGGAGCGAAGCCTCCGGTCATCAGGTCCACCGTCTCAAAAATCTGCGGACTAACTCCCGGGCCGAACTGGGGCTGCGTGTTGTCGAGGAATGAAACTCCGTTTATGAATTCGTGCAGGGAGAATTCGTTGCCGCGGACGTTGATGAAGTTGTCGTGGCTCTGGCTCGCGCCCGGCGTGAGGTTAGCCACGAGAGCATTTGTGTTCTCAACGAGAGGATCAGGCAGCCGCTCCAAGTCTTCGTGCGTAAAAGTTTGGGAGCTGCCGGTCTTCTCGGGATCCACGGCGCGGTAAAGTGCCTTTACTTCAACCGTCTGCTGGGCGGTTTTCGCGGGCTGTAACTCGATCGTGAGCGTGACCGGCTGACGAGGACGGACGGTGAGTTCATAGTCGGATGTGTAAAAGCCGGGAGCTTCCGTCTTCAGCCGGTAGGCGCCTGCATCAACAGCAGCGAAGTGGAATCGGCCATTGTCGTCCGTCGTATTGATATGCCCAGGTACGCCGCTCGTGCGTTCGAGAAGGACTTTGGCGGCGCGAACGGGATTGCCGGACGAGTCGTGGACAGCGCCTTCCACCACGGTTTGAGCCGCACCCAAGGCGGTTGAGGAAACAATTAATAATGCAAGAAGTAGACGCATAAACGATGTTTCCAAAGCCAGAAATCGGAGTTTTTCCGCAGTCTCTGAAGGCATGCCCTGATGCGAAACGAATTTGGCAGCGCACTTACAGTGTGGCTGGCACCGAATAGTGTAGCCCGAGCAGATGGAAAACGGCCAGAGCGGCTTTCCCAGCTATTGTGGTTTCCGGGCGCAGGCGATGCGGGGGATGCCCTGCAGATCGTCGCTAATTCGAACTTCCTGCCAATCAGCCAGTAACTGCCGCACACCGGCAGCAATGGAGCCGCTGATTTCCATCACCAGACATCCGCCGGGTTTAAGGGCGGCGCCGGCCGCGGGGACGAGTTGTTCGATGATTTCCAGGCCGGTGGGACCGGCAAAAACTGCGCTGCGCGGTTCGAACTTACGGACTTCGAGTTGAACCTGGTCCTCTTCGGATTCGCCGACGTAAGGGGGATTGGAGACGACGAAGTCAAAGGAGCCGGGTTCGAGGCCCTGGAGCAAATCAGCTTGGTGGAAGTGAATGCGAGATTGCAATTGCGCGCGGGCCGCATTGGCCCCGGCAATCTCTAGGGCTGCTGGAGATATCTCGGTGGCGTGGATTTCGGCTTCGGGCAATTCCTTGGCTAAAGCCAGAGCGATGCAGCCCGAGCCGGTTCCAACCTCCACAATCTTGGGCTTCGCCACATTGCGAGCTAGTGGCAATATGGTTTCGATCACGTGCTCAGTTTCAGGACGCGGAATTAGTACGGCTGGCGAAACGATCAGGTCCATGCCCCAGAACTCCTGGTGGCCGGTGATGTATTGCGAGGGAACTCCATGACAGCGCTGCGCAAGGGCCTGGCCGTAACGGCTCGATTCATCTTCTGTCAGTTCCCGTTCCGGGTGCCCATAAAGGTAAGCACGATCGCAACTCAGCGTGAACATGAGGAGCACTTCCGCATTCATGCGAGGTGAGCCGACATGAGCGGCGGTGAGACCGTCTATGGCGGAAATGAGGGCGTCTTTCAGGCGCACACGGATATTTGACCACAAGGGAGTAGCGCCGGCCTCCCGCCGGCATTCGCCGGTTCAATCTCCTCTTCAGATCGGAATCTGTTGTTGCTGCGGGCGGGACGCCCGCAGGACAGCCGCCGGGACGGCGGCGCTACTTAGACCACAGATGCGGTTTCCTGCTTCAGCTTTTCGGCTTGGTAATGAGTCACCAACGCTTCCACCAGGGGCTGGAGCTTGCCGTCCATCACGGCTTCTAGCTGGTGGATAGTGAGGCCGATGCGGTGGTCGGTCACGCGGTTCTGCGGGAAGTTGTAAGTACGAATTTTCTCGCTGCGGTCTCCGCTCCCCACCATGGTCTTGCGCTCTTTCGCGAGCGCCTCCTGCTGCTTCTGCATTTCCATTTCGTAGAGACGCGAACGCAAGACCCGCATCGCCTTGTCCCGGTTCTTAATCTGCGACTTTTCGTCCTGACAACTGACCACAGTATTGGTCGGAAGATGGGTGATACGGACCGCAGAATAGGTTGTATTCACCGACTGACCGCCGGGCCCGGAAGAGCAGAAGGTGTCGATCCGCAGGTCTTTTGGCTCGATCTTAATATCCACGTCTTCGGCCTCGGGTAGCACGGCAACTGTAACCGCCGAAGTATGCACGCGTCCCTGCTGTTCGGTTTGCGGGACTCGCTGCACACGGTGCACGCCGCTTTCGTATTTCAAGCGCGAGTAGACCCGTTCGCCAGAAATCAGGGCAATCACTTCTTTCAAGCCGCCAACACCCGACTCCGAGGTATTCAGCACTTCCACTTTCCAGCCCTGGCTCTCGGCATATCGGGTGTACATGCGGAACATCTCCGCGGCAAACAGCGTGGCCTCATCGCCGCCCGTTCCGGCGCGGATTTCCAGGATGACGTCTTTCTCGTCATTTGGATCTTTGGGTAGCAGCAGGACTTTCAGTTCCTGCTCGGTCTCAGCCAGACGGGCTTCTAGCTTGTCCAGTTCTTCCTGAGCGTAGGCGCGCATCTCAGGATCTTTTTCATCGGCCAGCACAGCCTTGCTTTCAGCGATTCCCTTCTTCAGATCCTTGTACTCCCGGTAGCGTTCGACGACGGGAGTGATTTCACTGTGCGCCTTGGCAGTCTTCTGGTATTTCGCCGAATCGTTCATGATCTCCGGCGAGGCGAGGGCGTGGGTCAATTCCTCGTAGCGGGCTTCGATTTGGTCGAGTCTTTCAAACATGAGTCGTTGGTCGTTGGTCGTTGGTCTTTGGCCCTGAAATAGCATTGCTTAGACCACTGAAACTTCTGCCAACGGTGGCTGCCTTTTCTAAGAATTTGTTCATCTCTTGCTCTGAAATGTAGCGCAATTCATGAGCGATCATAACCTGCGTTTCAAGCTCGAGCAGTGAACCGCGGGCATGGAATAGGAATTGTCCAAACTCGCGATCGGTGCGTCGGCCCTTGCCCTCCGCAATATTGCTGGGGACGGAAACGGCTGCCCGGCGCATCTGCTGGCTCAAACCATAGAGCTCATGCCTGGGGAAACCTGTCGTGATTCGATAAGTCTCGGCCGATAATCGCAATGCTTCCTGCCACACGCGCAAATCCCTAAATGATGATGACATGTGAGCCTCCGCAGTGGAGTCTATTTTGAAGGAGGCCAACGACCAAGGACCAACGACCACAGACGATGTGATTTCGCGGCGGGGGGCCGCTAGGCGATCACCAGTTCTCCGCCATGCTGTTTTTCCAGTTGCATAGCTTCGTCGAGGGCTTTGATCGCGCACTCAACCTGGTCATCCGACGGCGGCTGCGTGGTGATGCGTTGCAGCCAGAGGCCTGGGGCGGTCATCAGGGCAAAGAGCGAGCCGCGATGCTTGGCGGCGAAGCGGATGACTTCGTACGACAGCCCGGCAATTAACGGCAGCAGTGCAATGCGAGCCACAAAGCGTCCCCAGAACGTTACCGACGGAACCAAGGTATAGATCAGGATCGAGATGATCATCACGGTCATCAGGAAGCTGGTGCCGCAGCGCGGGTGATAGGTCGAATACTTCTGCACCTCGCCGGTCTGCAGCGGGTCGCCGGCTTCGAATGCGAAGACCGTCTTATGCTCGGCGCCATGGTACTGATAGACGCGGCGGATATCCCGCAGCAGCGACGTCGCCCAGATAAACAGGAGAAATAGCGCAATGCGAATTGCGCCGTCTATCAGGTTAAAGATGATCCGCTCACCGAAAACTGGATTAACGCGCCTCAGTTCGGTCGCTGCGACCAGCGGCAGGAACTTGTACATAAAGATGAAGAAGCCGACTGAGATGATGATGTTGACTGCCGCCAGCCAGCTGCTGATCTCGAGCTTCTTACCTTTCTCGTCGGCGGGCACCTGGTCCAACACAACATTGGCCGAGTAACGAAGTGCCCGGAAACCGAGAGTCATCGCGTGTCCCAAAGTCATGACTCCGCGGACGACCGGCCATCCCATCCACTTATGTTTTTCCGAGAGGCGCTCCAATTGTTCACTGTGAATAGCCATTTCGCCGGAGGGTTTGCGGACGGCGATTCCCCAAGCGTGGGGAGAACGCATCATCACCCCTTCCAGCACGGCTTGGCCGCCGACAAGAGTTTCCTCGCCGCCTTCGAGCGCAGGCAGAAGTTGGATGGCCACCAGAAAACGCCACATGGAATGCAACCGATGCATGCGGATTAGATGATTCCTTCCGGGCAGACGCCTCAAACACTAAGAGTACCACAGCTTGGGGGCGCTTCCGACAGCCACTTACGTGACCTAAGTGCCAGTTTCTGAGATGGTTAGAGTCTGGCGGGAGTTCCCGAGCATCGAAATTGCCATGCAGCAGCTGGCAGAAGCCTGCGAGCGCATCGCGTCCACCACCAAGAAGCTGGAGAAGATCTCGATTGTCGCCGAATACCTGAAGTCTAGAACCCCGGAGGAAGCTGCTGTCTCGGCCGTTTTTCTCTCCGGCCGTCCCTTTCCCATGGGGGATGACAGCCCGCTGCAAGTCGGCGGAGCGCTGCTGTGGCAAGTCGTCCGGGAATTATCGGACAAAAACGAAGCTGAGCTCAGCGCGTCGTATCGGAAGCACGGCGACCTGGGCGCAGTTGCCGGCGAGGTGCTGCCATCCAAGAAATCCGGCACAGACTTGAATGCGGCTGAGGTGCGGGAGCTCTTCCGCGAGATCGCCAAGGCGCGGGGACCTTCTGCCAAGGCCGCTCTCTTGCGGGAACTGCTGGCGCGTGCGACCCCACTTGAAGCCAAATACCTCATCAAGATCATGACCGGCGACCTGCGCATCGGCCTGAAAGAAAGCCTGGTGGAAGAGGCGATCGCCAAAGCCTATGGTTTGAACCTGTCTGAAATTCAACGGGCCAACATGTTGCTGGGGGACATCGGGGAAACGCTACGTCTGGCTGCCGAGGGTCGTCTCTGCGAAGCGAAAATGCGCCTCTTTCATCCGCTCGGGTTCATGCTGGCCAGCCCTGTCGAGTCCACTACGGAAGCCTTGAGCTACTTTTCCAACGCCGCCATCGAGGACAAATACGACGGAATTAGGGCCCAGGCCCATTGTTCGGGTGGAGAAGTGAAGATTTTCTCCCGCACGAGAGACGAAATCACGGAGTCGTTCCCCGAATTGCCCGATGCTTTGGCTGGCCTTCCGGATACGATTTTCGATGGCGAAATCGTGGCTTGGAACTACCCGCCCAACGATTCTCCCGAGCAGGGCCGAGCCTTGCCGTTCAGTGCATTGCAGCAGCGGCTGGGACGCAAGAAGGTCAGCGAAGAAATGATGCGGCAGGTGCCGGTGGCCTATCTTGCGTTTGATGTTCTTTATGTTGGGGGCGAGTTAGTGATCGACCGGCCTCTGCGCCAGCGGGCCGAGATTCTCAATCGCCTGCTTTCTGCGCCCAGGGCGCTGGTGGCCAGGAGGGGGCCAGCTCAAGGACACCTTTTGTTCGAGCCGGACCACCTGCCCGCCGCTGCCCACGTCATTCGGGCCCCGGCTTCTCAGGCATCTGCTCCGGAGCAGTTGGAAGAATTGTTTGTTGCCGCTCAGGCACGGGGCAACGAAGGGCTCATGATCAAGGACCTTGAATCTGTCTACACGCCAGGCCGGCGTGGCAAATCGTGGCTGAAGATGAAGCGCGAGCTGGCCACCTTGGATGTCGTGGTCACGGCGGTCGAGTACGGTCACGGCAAACGCATCGGCGTTCTCAGCGACTACACCTTTGCGGTCTGGGATGGAGATCGGCTGGTGAATATCGGGAAAGCTTACTCGGGCCTGACGGATTCTGAAGTCGCCGAGATGACCAAATGGTTTCTCGAGCACAAGGTTGCCGATCACGGAATGCTGCTGGAAGTAGAGTCGAAAATCGTTCTGGAAGTGGCTTTCAACAACATGATGCGCTCCGACCGGCATAACAGCGGGTATGCTCTACGCTTTCCTCGGATCGTGCGTCTGCGGCCGGATAAGTTGCCGGAAGAAGCGGATACGATTGAGCGGGTGAGAGAAATTTATGAGCGGCAGCACGCCCACAAAACCTGATTTTTTCTAAGACTTGGCATCCGAGCGCAGCGAGGGATCTGGGTTTTGACCGGCCTGCTGGCAGGAATTCCTCGAGACAGCAACCGGTCGTCTTGCGGTGATAGGGATCCTTCGACTCCGCAAACTGTTCGCTTCGCCAACGGCTTGCTCTGCTCAGGATGACAACTCAGTGGGGATGTCAATTCAATGATGATGCTCTTCCGCCTCGCTGACGGGAATCACACAGCCATGAGCCACTTCGCATTCGACGTGCTCGAACTGGATGGTGGTGTGATCGATGCGGAAATCATGCAGCAGGCGCTCTTTCACGTCTTTCAAGATGCGCTCGCTGACCGAGGGCGGTATGTCGGCGATGGCGATGTGGCAGGAGAGGGCATGAGTTTCCGAACCAATGCTCCAGACGTGCAGGTCGTGCACGTCGTTGACGCCTTCGATAGAGCGGATGGCTTCCTCCACCAGACCCAGCTTCATGCCGCGCGGCGTGCCTTCCAGCAGGATATTCAGGGTCTCGCGCACGATGCCGAATGCTGACCAGAGAATCAGCGCGCCGATGCCAATGGAGAGTGCCGAGTCGATCCAGTACTGACCGGTCAGCATAATCGCCCAGCCGCCTGCGATGACGGCCGCAGTGGAAAGCGTGTCGCCCAATTCGTGCAAGAGAGCGCTGCGGATGTTTACGTCCTGGCTGGTGCGGTAGAGAAGTATCGCGATGACGCCGTTCATCACCACACCGGCTGCGGCCACTCCGATCATCACGCCCGCGTGAACATGCTCGGGGTTCTGCAAACGTCGGAAGGCTTCGTAGAAAATAAGGAACGCAACCACTACTAGAGAAGCCGAGTTGATCAGGGCAGCCAAAACGCCGGCACGATGGTAGCCATAGGTTTTGGTTGCGCTCGGAGGCCGGGCGTGCAGGTAAACCGCCGTCAGCGAAAGCAGCAGAGCCAGGAAATCCGAGAGATTATGGCCAGCCTCAGAAAGCAGCGCCAGAGAATGGGCGCGGACGCCGGCTATGACCAGCAGCACGATGTAGACCAGCGTGACCAGCGAGGAAATCTTCAGCACCCGGGAAGGGCTGCCGTTAGCGCCAGGACTGGCATGCGTGTGCATTTATCAAGTTTAATTTGGCAGCAAAGTGGCTTCAAGGCACGCAAGTGCGTACACTACAATGCTTCGCGGCAGAACTGCCTGGCTCATGCACTCAGCAGACGTCGTCATCATTGGGGGCGGGATTGTAGGGTCCAGCATTGCCTATCACTTGACAGCGGCGGGCTGCAGGAACGTACTTGTCATCGAGCGGGAAACCCAGCAGGGCAAGGGATCGACCGGCAAAAGCATGGGTGGCGTGCGGGCGCAGTTCTCGACGCCGGTTAACATCCAGATGTCGCTGTATTCGATTCCCTTCTACGCCAGCTTTGAAGAGCGATTAGGCCATCCTTGCGGATATCGGCCCCAGGGATATTTGTTCTGCGCTACCAGTGACAAGCATCTGGCCTACCTTCGGGCGAACTACGAACGCCAGGTGGCGATGGGACTGAAGAATGTTCGCCTGATTTCGGCGGATGAAATCCGCAAAATGTTCCCCCAGCTTCGCACAAACGACATTGTGGGCGGAAGCTTTTGCTCCACCGATGGCTTCGTCGATCCTTATAGCGCGATGATCGGGTTTATGACGTGGGCGGCAGACCATGGCGCCAAGTTGTGGAAAGATGCTCGGGTGACCGGGATCAGCAAGAACGGGATCCGCATTGCCGGAGTGCAGACCAGCAAAGGTGACGTGTCCACGCGGACCGTGGTGAACGCAGCGGGAGCGTGGGCCGCGGAGATAGCGAAGTTCGCGGGCGTCGATTTGCCGGTTCAGCCGCTGCGCCGCATGCTGGTGCCCACCGAACCTTTTGACCAGTTTCCCCACAACGCGCCCATGATCATAGACATGTCGAATGGCTTCCACTTTCGTCCCGAGGCATTGGGATTCCTGCTGGCGTGGAATGATCCGGAAGAAACACCCGGGTACAAAACCGACTTTGATCCCGCATTCATTGAAAAGATTCTCACCCGGGCGGCCGACCGCGTGCCATGTTTCGAAAACGTTGCGGTCAATCCCAAGCGGGCGTGGGCAGGGTTGTACGAGATGACGCCGGACCACCACCCGATTCTGGGTCCTGTAACGGAGGTGCCCGGGTTCTTTCTGGCTAACGGCTTCAGCGGACACGGCGTGATGCATGCGCCGGCGACAGGGAAGATTCTCTCTGACTTAATTTTGACCGGGAAGTGTAACCTGGTGGATACGTCGTTGCTGGGAATTCAGCGCTTTGTGGAAGGACGGCTGATCGAAGAGACCGCGGTTTTGTAGGGAGATGAGAGTACTGGCACTGCACGCGGGATCCTTCGGGACCCGATGGGCCTCAGGATGACGACAATGTATTGAGAAGCAACCAGTTTGTTGACCCCATGACAAGGACGAAAAAGGGAATTTTACTGTCGCTGCCGGGAATTCTGGAGATTGTCTTCCTCTCGTTGGCGCTTGCTACGTACCGTCCGCGACGTTCAGCTCAGTTGGCAGCGCTTGTGCGTTATCAACACGCGCAAACTTCCGAGAACCGGGATCAGTGGGCTTAGAGAACAACAAATATCCGATCGCGAGGTCAGTTTGAGGAAGGGCTTGGGCTACTCGCTCTCCATCGCCAATCTCTTTGTGATCGCATTCGTCATCTACAAAACTCGAAATGAGACCTAGAGAAAGAAACTACTGGTTAGACACGGTCGAGATGCCGAAGACTGATTCGGCTCAACCTTTGCCTCAGAGCGCGGACGTGGCGGTGATCGGCGCCGGATTTACCGGCCTTTCTGCGGGACGAACTCTGGCCAATCGGGGAGCCAAGGTCGTCGTGTTGGAGGCAGAGACCACCGGCTGGGGCGCGAGTTCGCGCAACGGCGGCATGGTGCTTACCGGGATGAAGCTCGGGGTCAACAAGCTGGTCTCGATGTACGGCCGCGAGAAGACACAAAAGATGTATGCGGCCTCGCTGGCGTCGATTGATTGTGTCGAGCAGATCGTTCGCGAAGAGAACATCGAGTGCAACTTCTCTCGCTGCGGGCATCTCGAAGTCGCCTGTAAGCAGAAGCATTTCGACGATTATGCGCGACAAGCCGAGGTGATTGCGCGCGAGTTCAATCACACCTTGCGCGTCGTGCCGCGTAGCGAGCTGCCGTCCGAAATTGGCTCGGAGATCTACTACGGTGGCATGGTAGATGAAGTCAGTGCTGGTCTGAACCCGGCGCGATACGTGGCCGGGCTGGCCCGTGCTGCCGAGCGCGCTGGTGCTGCAATCTATGAAGGTACGCGAGTGGAGAAAATCGAGCGTGGCTCCAGGAACGGAAGCTCAGGATGGCATGTGAGCACGTCGCGCGGGCCACTCTGGACACGCGATCTCATGGTCGCTACCAGCGGTTATACCGGTGGGATCACGCCGGCCTTGCAGAAAAAGATTATTCCGATTGGCTCATACATCATCGTGACCGAAGTCTTGCCCGAAGCCCTAGCCCAGGAACTCAGCCCGCGCAACCGCATGATCTACGATTCCAAGAACTACCTCTACTACTACCGCCTCACGCCCGACCGGCGCATGCTGTTCGGGGGACGAGCGGCGTTTTTTCCGGAAACCGAAGACACGATCCGGAAAAGCGCGGAGATTCTGCGGCGCGGGATGATCGAAGTTTATCCGCAGTTGCGCCAAATGAAGACTGAGTATGTGTGGGGTGGGACGCTGGATTTCGCGTTCGACATCATGCCCCACGCCGGACGGATGGATGGCATCTACTTCGCGCTCGGTTATGCCGGCCATGGCGTAGCTATGGCTACCTATCTCGGCCAAAAAGTCGCAGAGTTTATTGCGACGGGAAAGGACGAGAATCCCTACGCCGGGATTCCTTTCCCAGGCGCGCCGCTGGGGCTGTACAACGGGAATCCGTGGTTCTTGCCGCTGGCGGGAGCGTGGTACAAGTTTCTGGATTGGGTGAGTTAACGCGCAGGCCTTGTGTGGGAAGTGTGAGTGCGTAGAACTGCAGATTCCTCGCTACGCTCTGAATGACAAGCAGAAAGAATCCGCTCAGGACGATGCTGTCGAGGATGACGCCAGAGGCCTCCGACGGCGGAAAATGTAATCGATCCCGTAAGCCACCGGGCCTAGCACGATCGCGACCGGCGCCCAATGCCAGGTAAACGTATCGCTCCCCAGAAGAGTCAGGATGCTCATGGCGACCGGCGCCAGAACGACGTAGACCAGCCCCCCGCGCCCTCCGGGTACCACAAACGGACGATGCAATGCTGGATTCTTGCGCCGCAGGCCCCACACTGCCAATACCGTCAAGATCGTCGTGGCCGCACGCAGCCAGTTGTAGATCGTGATGAGCCTGGTCAGAGTCTCAAAGGCAAGCAAGGCGTAGATAGCCGTTGAACCCAGAATGGCAATCCAGGGGGTGCCAAAGCGGGGATGGCGTGAAGTCAGCTTTGCCGGAAGGTAACCATCCTCGGCCATGGCAAAAGGCATGCGCGTAGAGGTCAGAACCGTGCTGTTCAGCAAGGCTACGTTGGTGATCATGGCCGAAATGGTCATCCAAACGCCCATCCAAGGGCCGCCGATCAGCTGCGCGGCGTTGGAGAAGAACCCGGTATGCCAGTCCTGCCAGTTGCCCAGGGCGGCTAGAGACGTCAGCGTGGGCAGGAAATAAGTCGCAATCGACAGCGGAACTACGATGGCAAGCGCAATTGGGTAGCTGCGGCGTGGATTCTCGACTTCTTCTGCGACCGTGGACAACTGCTCGTAGCCGGAATAGAGCCACAATCCCAGCGCGAGGCCAACCCCGAATACCTGGAACACTGGTTTGTGGGGCGGTACCACTGGGACAAACGGGTTGTAGTGCCACTTGGCGAGCCCCATGATGACCAGTACCAGAATCGGCAGAAGAATGAAAATCTCCAGCGCCGCGGCGAACTTCCCCACCAGTTGAATGCCCCGCACGTTCACGTAAGTGATCAAGGCAATCAACCCGACCGACACCAGGTAGTGCTTCCAGCCGATGATTCCGGGAAACCAGAATTTCAGATAATCGGTAAAGAGAACGGCGTAGACTCCGCCCAGCAGAAAAGACGCTGACCAGTTCCACCAACCGGCCAGGAAGCCCCAGAAGTCGCCAAAAGCGGCGCGCACCCAGCGATAGAAGCCGCCTTCGACAGGCATAGCCGTGGTGAGTTCGGCGGCCACCAGCGAAACTGGGATACACCAGAACAGTGGCAGAAACAGCAGGTAGACCAGAGTCATTCCCGGACCCGAGGTGGTGACCATGTCCTCGAGGCCGAAGGGTCCCCCGGTGCAGTAGGAGAACATCACCCAGACGAAATAGAACAGACCAGCTTTGCGAACGGCGGAGCCCGTGATGCCTCCTCGGCGAAGGAAAGTTGAGAGAAGTTATCAGAAAAATCGAGGCGAAGGAAATTCGGGCTAGGCGATCAGGCTACGCGGTCGTCCAGAAGCGCGCCTTCCAGTTCGAGAAGCTTGCGTTTCACGTCAAGACCACCGCCGTAACCGCAGAGCGTTCCATCCGAGGCGATCACACGATGGCAGGGCACAACAATGGCGATCGGATTGCGGTTATTGGCCATACCTACTGCACGATAGGCCTGGGGCCGGCCGACAGCACGCGCCATGTCCGCGTAGGTGCGGGTCTCACCGTAGGGAATTTCAAGCAGGGCGCGCCAGCACTGGAGTTGAAACGGCGTGCCGCGAAGATCGAGCGGGAAGGTGAATTCACGGCGGCGGCCTGCGAAATATTCCTTCAACTGGTACACGTAGTCTTGCGTGGCTTCTGGGGACTCGTTCCAGAGGACCTTGTTGTGTTTGGGCGGGAATTTACCTCGGTCGAATTCGAGGAGGATCAGGCCGCGGTCGGAAACGCCGATTATCAGCGGGCCGATGGGAGAGTCGAACTTGGAGTGAGAAATCGTTTCCATCAAAATTTGTCCGGAGAAGGAAAGAATAGCAGAGCGCCGCCCCGAACGTGTCCACATACTCTTTCGTGTACCCACCGCTGACGTGTGCGTGAAACTTCTTGTTAGCACTCATCGACGGGCTCTGAGGCTAATGACGATGACAATGTCGGCTCCAAGACCCGAGTAGAGTGAAAGTGCGGGTGGGGATGGAAGCCAGTGGGCTGGCGCGCTGGTTTGAGCGGCTTCTAGCTGAACTGCAGTTTGAGTTGTGGATCGGCGACGCCACGGAGATCCGAGCGAAGCGAGTACGCAAGCAGAAGACAGATCGGCAAGATGCACAACTGATTCTGAAACTCATGCTGAAGGATGATTTTCCGTGGATCTGGGTTCCGAACTGGGACAATCGCGATCTGCGGCAACTCTTGTGGCATCGCCACCGCACCCGGATCATGAACCAGCTGCAAGCCGTAGCCCTCAACGAAGGCTTACGCTGCAAGAAGAGGTTGGCAGTGCGTTACTCCGGGAGCGGGCTGCCCAATCGCGTGAAGTTGGAGGCATCATAGAAATCGTCGGCTTCTCCCGGGAGTACGCACCCGCAATTTCTCTCGAACGAGAGATTGTTGGGAGGATGGCACAGTATGCCCTTAGGCTAGACGTGACCGTTAACTGTTGACAAATCGCCCAGAGCACTCATCACCGCGTTCCAAGCGCGGCTTGGCCTGTTCTCAGCAGGCACTCACTCCAACTAGCCCGGAGACGCGGCAAGCCGCGTCTCTTACCCCAAAATTATTTTCGCGCAAAAACAGAAACCCCTTGCTTGCGCAAGAGGTTCCGGGGGAGGGCCTTGGGCCCTTGCGGGCCCGCGGTCCTAACTTATTTAGGCGATTCCTGCTGCTGCGGCGGATTCTGCGGAGCAGCAGCGGGCGCGGCGGTCGACGATGAAGAGGCAAGCTGCTCCAGGTCGTTCTTCAGGAGACTCACTTCCACGCGTCCACCGGTAATGCGTTTCGGCTTGGCACCTTCTTCCGTTGCTATCGGAGCGTTACCCATGCCGACCACGTAAATCCGGTACACAGGAATTTCATGGTTCAACACGAGGTAACGAACCACGGAGTCTGCCATCTTCTGCGAGTTCTGGATGGCAGCCTGGCCCTTGCCGGAAGAGAAGCCCTGGACTTCGACGATGTAGCCACGCTGACCCTTCAGCGGAGTAGCCATATCATCGAGAGCCTCTTTGGCCTTCTTGCTCAGCACACTCTGGCCAGGACGGAAGCGGATTTCCGTCTGGGTAGCGGCCTTGTACTGGTCGATGTTGCCGACCACCTGCTCCACCGTCGTGAGACGGGTCGTAGCCTGCTGCGCGGTCTGTTGCGCCTGCGAGGCGCGATTGCCGGCATCAATGGCATGCTGATCGGCCTCATTGGCCTTGGACGACGCCAACTGGATACCCTGGGTAGCGCGGCTATCCACGTCCTTGATCATCTTGCTGTTCGACGCCGTGAGCTCATCCAGCTCGTTGACCCGATCCCGGATGGGCTGGGTTTGCCGCTGCACGTACTTTTTGCGGGCGAACGGGTTGAGGTGGCCCCAGAAGCCTTCGTGAGTCTGCGGCTGCAAGGGTTCCTTCCCGCTGGCCCCCGTGGTGGATTGGGAGGTCTGGGAAGCCGGCGCAGCTTGCGTGGCCGACTGATCCTGAGGATTAGAGCTGTTTTGCTGAGCCATAACCGGAAGGGCAAGGGCACCGGTTAGGAGCAGAGCAAGGATTGTGCGCTTAGTCATGTGAACTTCCTCCAAAATTGGGGGAGCGTTGAGCTCCACTCCAGCACGCCTTACGGGCGCGTTACGTTCTGATTTGATTGCGTCGCCTAACGATTAAATGGCGGCAGCCTGCTCGGCTTGGCCCGGCATGCGCTGACGCCACGCATGCCCGAAACTTGGAACCATCGGCGTGGCCAGGGGGGCCGCGCCTGCCAGACTGTAGAACAGTTCTCGTGCCAAACTGCTCGATCGCCAGCAGCTACTAACCCCTTGTTTTCTAAGGGCATTGTAACGCCAACAGGGGATCGCAAACGAAAGGACATGTCCTTTCAGGGTAAATTTGGCAGAAGCTGGTATAAAAACTTCGGGGTTACTTTGGCTACTGCCACAGGAGGATCAATGCTCAAACCGGGAGTTTGGAGCTGCCGGATTCCTGCTTTCCTGGTGTTACTGACGGTGGGTTACCTGCCCGTGTGGGCGGGGGATGGGCCGGAAGCCTCAGTTTTGCCGAAGCCGGCTTCGGAGGCCATTCCGGCCGAACGGTTGCAGCAATATTCCGATCTGGCCGTCCAGTGGACGGAGGAATACCTCCGCATTGATTCCACTAACCCGCCAGGCAATGAGATGCGGGCCGCCGCATTTTTCAAGAAGATCCTTGACCAGGAAGGGATTGAGAATCAGGTTTTCGAGTACGTTCCCGGGCGGGCGAACTTGTGGGCTCGCCTTCCTCATACTAGTGCTCAGGCGCAACGCCCAATCATTCTCCTGAACCACATGGATGTCGTGACCAGCGACCCGGCTCATTGGAAAGTACCCCCTTTCAGCGGGGAGATCGTGGAAGGCTCGATCTACGGCCGCGGCGCTCAGGACATGAAAGATGAAGGCCTGGCGCAGCTGGTGGTGATGGTCATGTTAAAGCGCGAGAAGGTGTCGCTCGATCGGGATGTGGTCTTCCTGGCTGTGAGTGACGAGGAAGCCGCCGGGACCGGCACCGACTGGATGATCGCCCATCACCGTGAGCTGCTCGAAAATGCCGAGTTCCTGATCAATGAAGGAGGCGAAAACCTGCTCGAGAACGGTAAGGTCAAGTACATAAGTGTGGACGTGGGAGAAAAGTCCCCATTCTGGCTCCATGTAATCGCCCATGGTCGTCCCGGACACGGCTCGCGCCCCATCGCGGACTCCGCCCCCAACCGGCTGGTTCGGGCTTTGGATCGGATCACCAGCTATCGCGCGCCGCTGAAGGTCTTGCCGGTGGTCGAGGAGTTCCTCCACGACATGGCTCCGTACGAGTCGCCAGCGCGGGCGCGGAAATTCTTGAATATCCGGCAAGCCATCCAGGACGAGAAGTTTCAAGAGGAGATCGAGAGGGATGAGTCGCTGAACTATCTTTTGCGCGACACCATTTCCCTGACTATGCTCGGCGGTTCTGAGCAGACCAATGTGATTCCACCCGACGCATGGGCGAACCTTGATGTCCGTCTGCTGCCTGGGGAGGATCCGAAGCAGTTCCTGGAGACCATCCGGAGAATCGTGAATGACCCCGACGTGACGGTCGAGCCAGAGAACTCAGAGTTCCGCATAGCCAACTACTCGCCGACTAACACCGCCCTGTTTGACGCCATTCGCGAAGTTTCGAAGCAATACTTCCCAGGAACTCCGGTGGTGCCGCGCCTCACGAGCGGGTATACGGAGAACCAGCGCTATCGTCCGTTGGGAATCAATTGCTATGGCTTCTCTCCCTACACCGCGACTGCGGAAGAGGGCAGCACCGAACATGGGAATGACGAGCGCATCCGGGTGGAGGAAGTCCGGCGCGGGCCCAGGGTGCTGTTTGACGTTGTGGCGAGGGTGGCGGGGCGTAGCGGAATGCGCTGAGGGCGGGTTGGAGACCCGGCCCACGCGACTAGGTGACGTTTCTGCTGCCCAGACACTTGTCATATTGCTCGTAGATGAAGTTATCGGTCATCCCCGCGATGTAGTCACACACGACGCGCGGCAAGGGTTCCTGGCGCGCTTTGTCCTGATAGGTGCTGGGCAGGGCCTCCGGCTTTTTCATCCAATAAGCAAACAATTCGCTGATGACGCGCTCGGCATCCTGCTTTTCCGGTTCGAGAGCGGGACTGAAATAGAGGCTTGCATACAGGAAGTTCTTTGCTTCCCGTCGATCGGATTCCACCGCTTCGCTGAAGGCAACCAGCCGCTCGGGATGGGCGCGAACATCCTGAAGGTTGCGGATTCGGGCTCTTTGCAGGTTCTCCCGCGTGTTCTGGATCAGGTCATCGGCCAACCGGTTGAGCATACGTTTGAGTGCTTCGTTGAACTTGAGCTTTTCAATCGCGTCGGGAAATTTCGCCTCGACTTCCTGGTAGTACCCGTTGAACATGGAAACGCCCCAGCGAATTTCGTCCAAGGTGAGCAAGTGGGCTTCGAGGCCATCGTCCAGATCGGCGGTGTTGTAGGCAACTTCGTCGGCAAGGTCAATGAGTTGAGCCTCAAGCGACGGGCGCGAGTCGAGGTCGTATTCGCGTAACTCTGGAAAACTCGCGGGCGGATAGTCGCGCGAGTGCTTGATGATTCCTTCCCGAACCTCAAACGTAAGATTCAATCCCCGAAAAGACGCGTAGCGCAGCTCAAAATCCTCTACGATACGCAGCGCGTGCAGGTTGTGATCAAAGAAAAAGCCATGCTCCCGCATGACCGCGTCGAGTGCTTTCTCGCCCGCGTGACCAAAGGGTGGATGTCCGATATCGTGCGCCAGTGCGAGCGCTTCCACCAGATCAACATTCAATCCAAGCTGGCCCGCAATGGTACGGGCAATCTGCGCCACTTCGATGGTGTGCGTGAGGCGGTTGCGGAAGTGGTCGGAGTAGCGGCGGGTAAAGACCTGGGTTTTATCTTTCAGACGGCGAAAGGCACGGGCGTGAACCACGCGATCCCGGTCGCGTTCGAAATCGTTGCGGTAGGGATGTTTGGGCTCGGGATAACGGCGTCCGCGCGATTCTTCCACGCGCACAGCGTAGTCAGCGAGCATGAGGGAAGTCTAGCAGTACCGAGTACCGAGTACCCCACGCTTTTTCTGGGTACTAGGTACTCGGTACTCGATACTACTTCTGTTCCGGTTCTTCTTTGGCCAACTTGATCCTGGCCGATTCCAGCTTCTTCTGGACTTTGCCTACTTCCGAGGTTTCGATTTCCGCAGGAACCGTCTTGTTCCATTCTTGCAGTGCACGCTCCCAGTGAGCGGCAGCCTGGCGGAGCCGTCCGGTCTTCTGATAAACGTCCCCAAGGTGATCCTGAACGGTAGGATCGTTGGGCGTGTGCTGGATGGCTTTGTTCAGGTTTTCCTCGGCGAGATCGTATTTCCCCAGCTTGAAGTAAGTCCAACCCAGCGAATCGAGGTAGGCGCCGTTGGCTGGTTCGAGTTCCACGGCCTTCTTTATGTAACCCAGCGCCTCATCCAGCCGGACGCCACGATCCGCGAGCATGTAGCCGAAATAATTCAGGGTCATGGCATTCTGCGGATCGGCAGCCAGGATCTGCTTGAACTGCGTTTCTGCCTGGTCGTACTTCTTCTGTCGTTCGTAGATCGAGCCTCTAACGAACGCCGTATACTGTTTGTCATCGGGCTTGGTGGAGAGCTGATCAGCTTTGCTGATAGCTTCCTCGGCTTCGTTCCAACGCTTCAGGCGGCTGTACATCTGCGCCAGGGCGATGTATACCTCACGATCCTCCGGCGTTCCTTTGAGCAGAGATTTAACTTGCTGCAGACCAACTTCCGGTTGGCCGCTATCGGCCAATTGGGAAGCCAGGACCATCTTCAGCCCCCGGTCGTTGGGGAGCTTCTCCACAGCTTCTTTGGCGGCTGCTGTGGCCTGCGACCACTGCTTGGCTTCGCGATAGGTATCGATGATTTGCTGGTACCCGCGGACCGCGTTCTCATCGCCCAAGGAGAGCATCTTGCGGAAGGTATCGAGCGCGAGCTGGTTGCTACCCATGTCGCGGTACACGCTCCCCAGGCGCTCGAGAAAGACGGCGCGGTTATTGCGCTCACCCTGGGTATAGCTGGTGTCTGGCTTTTCGGTTTTATCCAGCAGCGCTTTCAGGGTTTGGGCGGCTTCGTCATACCGTCCCTCTGCCTGATAAACGGCCGCGATCTGGTACGGGACCTCGATGGAGTCCTGCACCATGGATTCGGCCTTCTTCAAATTCTCCAGGGCCTGATCGAACCTGCCGTTTTTGCGGTAAATTTCCGCTATGCGCACGTAGGTCTGTGCGTCCTCCGGGTTAGCGTCAGCAATAACTTTGTATTGCTCAAGAGCCGCGTCGGTCTGGCCATCATTCATCAGATTCTGAGCCAGTCCGCGAATAGCATCCAAGTTGTCGCGGTCCAGTTCGATAGCATGCCGATAGGCAGCAATCGCGTTCTTGTATTCCTTCTGCTGCTCATAGGTGTAGCCCAGCGCGGAATACAGCTTGGCGGAGCGCTCGGCATCGGGAATCGAATTCAGGGCCTGAACCGCCCGGACCGAGTCGCCTTCTTCGTTGTAGAGATAGGCAAGGGTCGTAACCGCCTCTTCGGAGTCCGGCTGCAACTTCACCGCGGTCTTGAACTCGTTTTCCGCCTTCTGCAGATCGTTATTCAGGCGATACAGACGTCCGAGCAGCAGGTGGTCGTCCACCAGATTTGCCGGATCCGTGTCGAGCTTAACGATCTGCTCGTATTGTTCGATGGCCAGCTTGAGGACATTCTGGCCGCCACCCTGACTGCTGGCCTGCATGTCACCCATGGAACGCAGGTAAATACGCCCCAGCAGCTTGTGCGCTTCCAGATTGTTGGGATCGCGCTTGATGATGTCTTGGGCCTCAAGAACAGCATCCCGAATACGCCCGGTCTTGGCATAGAGCTCGGCCAGGCCGGAGGTCAGGTATGAGGAACTGGGGTCGGCTTCGATCGCTTGGCGGTACTCGTCAATCGCCTTGTTGGCCAGGTCGCTGCGCCCATACACTGCCACTAATTCCTCATAAATGTGCGCCATCGAGTAGTGGTAATAGGCGGCGGCGCGATCCACCTTGCGGGCGGTCGGCGGAGAAGACGACTTGCTCTCGGGACTGGGGACCGGCTTTTGCTGCGAGAAAATGGGCGCAACTGCCATCAGCAGCACGCAACAAAGGTGGAAAATTCTTTTCATGGAATACCCTTGACCTGCCAAAGCCATAGCGATTGGATGCCGAACCGCGGCGGGCGGGTGCTTCTATTGTAACCTTGGCTACGTTTTACGTGGAGAAAAAGGCAGCACAGAATCGCGCCAGGTAATGCTCTCGGAAGGACAGGGACGAAAGGATTGTTGATTTGCTGATTTTTGATTGATGATTGAAGTCAAGAAGTACGCTGGGTCGTCACAATCAGCGATCAACAATCAAGAAATCAACAATTTCAGTGCCGGAAGTGCCTGACGCCGGTAAACACCATGGCCAGTCCCAGCCGGTCGGCGACAGCAATCACCTCCGGGTCCCGCACCGAGCCGCCAGGCTGGATGATCGCGGTGGTGCCCGCCTTGGCGATTTCCTCCACCCCATCCGGAAAAGGGAAAAAGGCGTCCGATGCCGCCACGGTCCCTTTCAGCGGCAACACTGCTTTCATGGCGCCGATCTTGCAGGAATCAACTCGGCTCATTTGCCCCGCGCCGATGCCCACGCTTTGTCCGTCGCGTACATAGACAATCGCGTTGGATTTCACGTGTTTGCAGATCCTCCAGCCAAATAATAGGGCACGCATCTCTTCCTTGGTGGGAGCACGTTTAGTCACAGCCTTCAACTGGCTTTCCTGAAGCTGGTGCAGATCATTGTCCTGAACCAAAATTCCGCCTGAGACGTTCTTCAGTACCCATTTCTGAGGCGCGGGCGTGATTTCCATGAGGCGAAGGTTCTTTTTGGAAGCGAACTTCGTCTTCGCCGCTTCACTGAACGACGGCGCCGCAATCGCTTCCACAAAAAGTTTGGCCATCTCCTCGGCAGTCTCGCCGTCTATGGGCCGGTTGACCCCAATCACGCCGCCATAGGCCGACACGGGATCACATTCCAAAGCCCTTTTGTAGGCCTCCACGAGAGTTTCACCCGTGGCTGTGCCACAGGGATTCGTGTGCTTGATGATGGTGCAGACCGGCTCGGAAAAATCTTGCGCCAAGTCCCAGGCAGCCTGCAAGTCCACGATGTTGTTATAGGAAAGTTCCTTCCCTTGGAGTTGGCGGCCATTGGCAACCCCCGTAACCGAGCCGTCGGAATACATCGCAGCCTTCTGGTGGGGGTTCTCGCCGTAGCGGAGATCCGTGATTTTCTGAAATGACAGCCGCAGAGTCTGGGGAAATCCGGCATCGCCGCACAGGTCGAAGCGTCCATTGGCGCTGACCTTCTCCAAAGTGGAAGCAATCGCAGAATCGTAGGCCGCAGTCGTGGCAAAGGCTTTCTGCGCCAGCCGCCACTTAGTTGGTTGCGACAGTTCTCCGCCATGCGATGCCATCTCTTCGGCAACAGCGTCATAGTCAGCGGCCGAAGTGACCACGGCCACATCCTGAAAATTCTTGGCGGCGGAGCGGATCATCGAAGGCCCGCCGATGTCAATGTTTTCGATCAATTCTTCGAAATGCACGCCGGGCTTGGCAGCGGTCTCTTCAAACGCGTAGAGGTTAACCACCACCATGTCGATGGGCTGAATATTGTGCTCAGCGACTGCCGAACGGTGCGAAGGGTTTTCACGTCGGTGCAGGATGCCGCCATGCACCTTGGGATGCAGCGTCTTCACCCGCCCGTCCAGCATCTCGGGAAAGCCGGTGAGTTCCGCAATGTCCTTGACCCGAATCCCGGAATCGCGCAGCAGCTTGGCCGTGCCTCCGGTCGAGACTAGCTCCACTCCCATGCCGACGAGCTTGCGAGCGAACTCCACCACGCCGGTCTTGTCGGTGACGCTAAGAATGGCACGCTGAATCTTGGACATAGCAGCCTCGAATCCGGGTGGGATGGATGCGCCGAAGAGCGGCAGCGGAAAATTCTATCAGGGCGAGGTCTTCGGTCGTTAATTGATTCAACTGACAACTGAGGACCGGGAGCTGAGAACTAAACTTTCGCTTTCGCCTTCAGTTTCACTTGGCCGTCCTGGGTTTCCACGGTGTACTCGACCGTGTGGCAGCCGTATTGTTTGCGGATCTGCTCGGTTTTCTTTTTCACGAAGGAAGCGAACGAATCGAGATTGCCCGAGACCTGTTCCCCGGCTTTCTTTTTGGCATCGGCTAGGGCCTGAAAGAGAACCTGGACCTTGTCGCGCTCCGCGGTGGCATCCGAACACTGCACGGTGAAGGGAGTCTCTCCCGCCGCCGCGGCTGGGGCGGAGTGCCCGACTCCATACAGGGGATGTGACTCGGCCTTGGCTTCCTCTCCGGCACGCACTCCTTGCACCGATAGCAGGGCGTCCTGTGGCCTGCGGTAACCTTCTTCGCGAATGCGGCTCTTCTTGCGCCAAAGATCGCTGTAGATCGCGTAGCGTTGCGCCATTTCGTTGTAACGGTAACGTTGGGAGAAGCTCATCTTGCCGCCATCACTGAATTTGCGCAGCAGGTTCAGCACTTTCCATTCGATTTCAGCGGGAGGTCGCTTGCTGGGATTGCTGAAGAAAATCTCGTACTCAATCTTCAGGCGGCGCAGATTGGTGTCCAGCAGATTGAGTTCTTCGTCGATGGTCAAGGCAGACTTCTCCTCCCAGCAGCTTAGCGGCAGGCAGATGGGGTGGCGAGGTGTCGCTCGGGCAGGGGGGGTTATGGTACGAAAGTACCCAAAGCAGCTATCAGCTATCAGTTTCCCGGAAAGTAGCGGTTTCGCACAGTCGCTTCCGAGCAGAAGATACCGACGCGTGAGCTGAGATGCTGAGAGCCGACGGCTGAGAGCTGATAGCTGAAAGCTGCTTTGCTATCTTCCCGCGCTGGCGGCCATCTTCTTGACCATGGCCAACACCAGCTTGCGGTCGCTTTCGTTGAGACTGGCAGAGTAGCGGCGAATCTGGCTCAGGAAACGGACCTCATCGTCGCTCAGTTGCGGGAGTCCCCGGGAGCCGTTGCTGTGGCCGGCATCCGCAAAGAATTGGGAGAGCGGAAGCTCCATGGCGCCGGCGATTTTGGCTAGCGTGTCCAGAGAAGGGATGGTGTGGCCGTTTTCCACTCGTGACAGGTAGCAACGAAGTAATCCCGTGCGTTTTTCGATGTCCCCCTGCGACATGCCTTTCTGCAGGCGGTAGTTTTTAATGGTCTCGCCGATGTTCATTGGGAAGGCATCCAACAGGGTTTTTCAAGGATGGCTGCATAGTAACCAGAGTAGTACCGTCTGGCAAGAAGAATTTCATTGAAGAAGAATTTCATTGCACAAGAAGCGATGACGAAGTAAGCAGCGCACGTCCAAGAGAGAATCCCAAATTGAAAACTGTTTTCATCATTTCTTCAGAGTTTTGTCGAGAAAACTTATAGTGCGCCTCCAAGCGTCGGTTGCATCCTCAGCCCGATAACCGGCTTTGTTGTTGGGATTTTCGAAAGCATGCCCGGCATCCGGGTAAATCACAATTTCAATCTTTTTGCCCAATTGTTTCAGGGTCTGTTCGAATTTCTTTACATCCTCGACGGGAATGCCGCGATCTTTTCCACCAAAAATGCCCAGAATTGGTGCATTAATTCTTTTCAAACTGCTCTCCTCGACGGCGAGGTGGCCGTAGTGGATCACGTCGGCTGCGAGAGCAGGCTCTTCCAACGCGACGTCCAGCGAGTAGCCTCCACCCATGCACCAGCCGATCGAGCCAATTCGGTCGCCCTTCACGTTCTTTTCCGATTTAAGAAAATCAAAGGCAGCCCGAAGATCGCGGATAGCGCGGTCTTGTGGAACTCCGCGCATCAGTTCATGGGCCTCATCGGGCGTGGTGGCCACTTTGCCGCGATAAAGATCGACCGCGAGCGCCGCGTAACCCTGGTCTGAGAGTTTCGACGCCTGCTCCTTAACCCAGTCATTCAGGCCCCACCACTCGTGGATGACAATGATCGCGGGAAACGGTCCTTTGCCCGTCGGGGTGTAGAGCATGCCCTGCACGGTTTCGTCGCCACTTTTGTAGGAAACAGGCTTGCCTTCCGCGGCGAAAGTGGAATACGCACAGGCCAGGACTAGCAGGAGAACTGTCATTTTTATCACGGGTGTTCCTCCAAAATGCGGCTAAGTTGGTTGGTGATGCACGCGAGATCCTTCCGCGGCTAGCGCCGCCTCAGGATGACGACATGGTGGTGTTTGTTGCTACAGTTGCAGTTCCATGTACATCGCGCCTGCAATCGGATTTGGACGATAGGGCGCAATTTCAAGAAAGCCGAGTTTCCGATACATTGCTACCGCATCTTTCATCATCGGCTCAACCGTATCGAGTCGCATGCGCCGGAATCCGATGCCGCGCGCTTCCGCCATGAGGGCCATCGCCAGCGCACGTCCAAGGCCCTTTCCCCGAAACTTCGGACGTAAATACAACCGCTTCATCTCGCAGATCTCAGCCTCCAGGCGGTGCAAGGCCACACATCCGGCGAGTTCGCCTTGATATTCGGCCAGCAGCAAGCGGCCGTCGGGTGGCGCATAATCTCCGGGTAATTCTGCCAATTCTTTGTCGAAACTCTGGAAGCAGAGGCTGAAGCCCAGGGACTCGGCGTATTCGAGAAAGAGCTCACGCGCTTGCCTGATCTGAGCCGCCGATTCGGCCTGAATGACGGCTAACTCCGGAATGGCGCGCGCTACCCCATGAGCATGCCTCCATTGACGTTCAGCACGTGGCCGGTGATATAGGACGCCTCCTCGGAAGCCAGAAAGCTGACCGCGTGCGCCACGTCCTCGGGTGTTCCGACTCGGCCCAACGGAATCATCTTCACTGCGTTCTGCTTGAATTCGTCGGAGAGCGCCGACGTCATGGCGGTTTCGATGAATCCCGGCGCCACTGCGTTGCAGGTAATGTTGCGCGAGGCCACTTCGCGGGCAACGGCCATCGTCAGCCCGATCAGTCCCGCCTTGGAGGACGCGTAATTCGCCTGTCCTGCCTGCCCCATCTGGCCAAACACGCTGGTGATGTTAATGATTCGTCCCCAGCGCTGCTTGAGCATTGAGCCGATCACCTGCTGCGTGCAGAGGTACGCCGAGGTCAGATTGGTGTTCAGCACCGCGTCCCAATCGGCGCGCTTCATGCGCATGATCAACTGGTCGTGGGTAATGCCGACGTTATTTATCAGGATATCGACTTTGCCCAACTCTCCCAGGACTGACTTAAAGGTGCTTTTGATCTGCTCTTCCTCGGCGACGTCCATCACAAAGACCGCAGCCTTGCCGCCAAATCCAGCAATCTCTTTCGCGACGTCATTGAGCCGTTCCTGATTGCGAGCCGCCAGGGCTACGATTGCGCCCGCTTTTGCCAGCCTTAAAGCACAAGCGCGCCCAATCCCCTGCGATGCGCCCGTCACTAGCGCCACGCGCCCCGAGAGGCTCATGAAGTTCTCCTCACTGTGAATCAGAAGCGGGAATTATACCTAGGGGAAGATCAATGCTAAGCGGCAGCGGCCTGTCTAACCTCATTTCGGAACACGTAGCGAAGGATTGGCGGCGCCAGGACGGTCGTGACCGCGGTCATAAACACCACGATGGCATAGGTGGACTGGGTGACAATGCGCGAGTTCAGGCCAACCAAGGCGACGATGAGCGCCACCTCGCCGCGCGGCATCATGCCTATACCCACGGTCATCGCGGTGCGCCATCCCTCTCCCAGCAAGGGCAGACCGCAACCCAGCAGCTTGGAAACAATGGCCAATATCGAAATCACGATCGCAGCAATCAGGACATTGCCCGTGAACAATCCCACGTCAAAGCGGGCGCCAATCGAAAAGAAGAAGTAGGGAGCAAGAAAGTCGCTGATCGAAGTTACTCGAGGCAGCAACCCCCACTCTGGCGAGTAGTCGGCAAAAATCAGTCCTGCGAAAAAAGCGCCAATGATGGCAGCCATGCCGATTTTAGCCGCCATCCAGGAGAGGAGCAGGCAAATGGCCAGCGCGATGATCAGAGGGGCATTCTGCGTCGAGAGGTTGTCGACCCGGCTGCGGAGCGGCCGCACCATGTGCGATCCCAGAAAGATCATGAGGATGGCGAATACGACCGCTTCTGCGGTCAGCACTCCCAGATGCAGCCACTGGATGCCGGCAGCCGAAGCCAGTCCCGCAACCACGGCCAACAATACCATTCCCAAAATGTCGTCGAAGACCGCTGCCCCCAGGATGATCTTGGCGGCTCGGCTGTCCAGTACGCCCAGGTCTCCGAGCACGCGCGCGGTGATACCGACGCTGGTGGCTACCATGGCCGCCCCGACAAAGGTCGCTTCTGTGGTTCCGTCTCCGCGCAACCACATGTAGAGGAATCCCAAAGTGAAAGGAACCAGAATGCCGACGACCGCCACCAGGAGCGCTTTGTGGCCAATGCGGATGAGGTCCTGCGGGCTGGTTTCAAGGCCGGCGTGGAAGAGTACAAAGATTGCGCCAATTTCAGCGATGGAGTAGATGGTGTCCGTGGGGTGGATGATTCCCAGTGCGTACGGGCCGAGTACGGCTCCGGCTACGATCTCGCCCAGCACGGCCGGAAGTTTCATCCGCTCGAAAATCTCGCCGACAATTTTTGCCGCGACGAAAATCACGAACAGCTGGAATAACAATTTCTCTGGGCCAGCCGGCACGAAGGAAGCATAGGGATAAACCAGCTCTGCCGCAAGTCGCTTCTGCTTAACGGACGCGCTTAACAGGCCAGATAAGCACGTCGAGCCGCTTCGCAAAATGCAAGAACGGAGTTATCTTCGGCAACGCAATTCCAGCTGCTGCTGCCATGGTGTTCTTTTCGCTTATTCCGAGGGCAGGGGCGAGAGCGAGGGAATCTGCTGGGCAGCCTGCATACCGGCGGCAACCGGCTGATAGTCACGGTGATAAATGTCCACTACGGCGCGTCCAATCACTCGGGCCCGAGCGTCAGAGTGCATGTGAACCGGGAACGTAAAATTGCCGAAGTCCGCGTAATCCTGCACGAATTCGATTTTCTTAATGAAGAAAGAAGGCGGCTTGACCACTCCTCCTTCGGCTCGGACCAGGCTTCCATGGTAGGCGTCGATATAAATGCGCCCCTTGAACAGGCCGGGACGCTTTTTCCGCGGCTTCACCTGGAACGTGTGCACTAGGCGTCCATTAATCTCGGTGGTGCCTTTGTAGGAAAATTTGTAATTCTTGTCATTAATCGCCGTCAGAACGCCATCATCCTGCTTGAGGTGGTCTACTTCCGACTGCAGCAGCCGTACGATGATGTTGTTCTTGACGAACCCGTCCCCTGAATAATGCAGTGCGGTGAACTGCAAAGTGCGGGGCGCCTCGAAATGGCGCTGTAGCTCGAATTCGCCTTGCTGGGCGGTGTCGGGCAGCTCGGCATGGACTACCGTGGTAGCGGAATAAGCGGAAAGCTGTTGACTCTGAATCACCGAACGCCCTTGATAGGCTTGCAACGCCAACTCCGGAGCCATGCGAGGCAAGGCAACAGGGGTGGCCAGATCCGGCGCGGGCGCCGATGTTACCGCTGCCCCGCCGGCGGAAGTGGCCGCATCCATAACGCCGAAGGCTCCCGGTGTGAAAGCCTGCCCTAGAGCGAGCCCGGAGAAAAGGGCAATCCCAACGGCGTAATAAGAAAAATGATTCCGCATGAGTTAAGAACACCTAACGCTAAGCAGCGAGGCGAATATACCCTTATATATGATTCAGCTACTTTCTGGAAAGTGACAAAAGTTAGTCCCGCCCGGCGGGAGTGGGGAACCGCCTCCACACAGCCATGAGAATGGAGGATCCAGGCGTGCCCAACTCATTGCGGTGCACAACTGGTTCCGCGAGCAGTTGATCCAATAACTAACTCCGAGCGATTGCGCGTCGCCACGCAGCCAAGTAAGATTCGAATTCTGCCATGTCCAACAATCCCGCATCCCCCAGCAACGGATCACCCGAATCGCCTTCGGTGGAAGTGTACGCGGTGTACGGCGTCGAACCCGAGGTTCAGGCGTACGCCATGGCCAAGTACTCGCGCTCGGCGCTCTCCATGAAGGAGTCGCTGCGCGAGATGAACCAGCAGAAGGCGGAAAAGTTCCTCAATACTTTTTATTTTCAGTATGGCCATCGCTCGATCGCAGACCTGGCGCACATCGCGCTGGCGATCGAACGTCTCTCCATTCTGGCCGCCATCGCCGTCGCTGACGAACAACGGTGGGATGGGCAGGAGCGCTCCACGCGTTACCAGGATTTCAAGAAGAGCGGCTACTACACGCCTGATTTCGGCAACGACGAGCAAGCGCGCAGGCTGTACCGCGACACCTGCGAGAGCCTCTTCGCGGAATACGAGAAGCAATCGGAAATCATCTTTCGCTATCTGGCCGGCATCACTCCCCGGCCTGCGGACATGAAGCAGGAAGCTTACGAGCGCACGTTGCGAGCGCGGGCCTTTGACATCACCCGTTATCTGCTGCCCCTGGCGACCAACACTTCGCTGGGTGAGATTGTGAACGCCAGGACGCTGGAAAGCCAGGTCGCTCACCTGTTGTCGCATACTCACAAAGAAGTGCGCCATCTCGGCGAGTTGCTGAAACGCGCAGCCATCGAACCGGCTTACAACTTAAATAACGAGCTGCTCAAGGGATTAGTGGAAGAGATTCGCGCAGCCGACTCCGAACTGGGAAAGAAAGCCGCGAGCCAACTGCTGCGGGAGGTCCGGGTTGCGCCCACCCTCGTCAAGTATGCCGATCCTAACGCCTATGAAATCGAGACTCGTCGAGAGTTACGGCAGGCCGCCGCAGAGTTGATGAAGAACGCGACGGTAATCCCCTCCGAATTGGTTGATCTGCTCGATGACGATCCGCTCGAACTCGAGCTGGCCACCACGCTGCTGTACGAGCACTGCCATTATTCCTACCGACAGATTCGCGACCAGTTGGATGGCCTCGGGGAGAAGATGCAGCGCGAGATCGTCGAGCTAGGTCTGCGGCACCGTGGAAAACATGACGAGATGCTGCGCGCCTTCTGCGCCGGACAGAAATTCGGGTTCGACATTCTCATGGATATTGGTGGTTTTCGCGACATGCATCGCCATCGTCGGTGCATCCAGATTGGCCAGGGCTTCACGACCGCCCACGGCTACGATATGCCGGAAGAGTACGATGCCGCCGGCGCCCGCAGCGGCTACCATGCGGCCATGAAACGCGCCCTCTCTGCCGTCGAACAACTCTCCCATCGCGCCGGAACGGAAGCTAACGAAAACGCGCAGTACGCCATTCCTCTCGCCTTCCGCAAGCGCACGCTTTTCAAAATGGACTTTGCCGAAGTGGTCTACATTTCGGAGTTGCGCACCACCCCCGCCGGGCACACGTCCTACCGTAATGTGGCCTACGCGATGTACGAAGCCGTGGCGCGGAAGTACCCGGCGCTGGCTGGATACTTCCGAGTGCATGATGTGCGGGAACCGGTGGACCTTCTGCAGCGCTAATCACGGTCCTTGTGACGACATAGTTCTCCGGCTCACACGGCAGGGTAGGGAATGCAACCGGCCTCTGCCATGAAAATTGGTTCTTTCTATGCTGCTTGTTGCTGAGGTGTCAGTGTCACAACCTAGCCCAGACGTTCCAAACGGTGAACCGGGTTGCGGGTGAGATGGTTCTTGTTGAGCTTGTCGAGGTAAAGATCTCCCAGGTCGTTGTAGGAAACTTGTTGGGAGAGCATGTGGTAGATCGCCACCAGGATTTTGTGGGCCACGGCCATGGTGGCCCGTTTGTACCCGTGGCGGGCCTTGAGCCGATAGAACTTGTCCCGGAGGTAAGTCCCCTTGGCACGGGAGGCGGCGTTGGCGGCTTCCACTAAGCCGGTCTTCAAATAGGCATTGCCTTTGGGGACGCGGCTGCTCTTGCGCTTGCCGGCCGATTCACTGGTGCCGGGACAAACTCCCGCCCAGGAAGCCAGCTGGGAAACGCTCTGGAACACGCTCATGTCTACGCCCAGTTCGGCGATGATCACCGCTGCTAGCGTCCAATCGACACCAGGAATTTCCTGGAGTAAGGCGAACTGCGCTGCGTAGGGCTGTAGCTTCTCTTGCATGTGTCGTTCGCGAGTGGCTAGGTCTTCTTCTATTGCTTGCAGCCGGCCTAATTGCAGTTTCAACAGGAATCGATGGTGAGGTTACAGTTTGCCTTCTAGGGCTGGTTCCAGATCAGCAATCCGTTTGCGGAGACGCCTTTTGGCCAGCTGGGCCATCTCTTGTGGGCTCGCCTTCCCTTCCAGCAAAGCTTTCAGCATCAGTTGGCCGGAGACTCCGAAGACGTCGCAGACCACGCTGGACAGTTTGATGTTCGCTGTCTCTAGCATCTTCAATAGCCGATT
>DASQIH010000001.1:0-16962 GCA_035631655.1 Terriglobales bacterium | reverse complement strand
CTAATGCCGCATCTGTCTCGTTGATAGCTGCGATCTCTTCAGGCCGCTTCTCCCATTTTGGCTCTGCGACCAGCAAGGCTCGTTGGCGTCGGGAAATCGCAGCTGCAGGCGAGAGGACGCGGCAGAGGTAGGAAAAAATACCGACTCCTGTCGCTCGATGCTCACTTTGCCGCTTATGTTGTTCAGTGTGAACCTTACGAAACTACGCCTCGCCGCGGGCTACCGACTATAATTCGCGAGGACATTTCGCAACAAAGAAAGCCGGTGGGGAGAGCAGGCATGTCTCTGCGCAAACTGTGCTTTTTCATCATGCTAGCCACGATTGTTGCCTTCGTTGCGGTGGGAAGGCTAAACGTTCGGATCAAGAAATTTGGTGTGCCGACGCCGAATTCGCGGCTGCACGAGGCGCTTGCCCCCGATGGGTCGTTCTGGCACATTGGCCAGCCGGCGAGCAAGCTAGGCCGATCGCACTGGGTCACGGCGTTCCGTGCCCAAAGCGAAATCCCGCCGACCATTTTTCTTCCTGTCCAATCCAAGAACACCAAGGATCTGGGTGCCGGAAAGTTGCTGGTGGCGAGCCGCAACCTCGGCGATCCGAATTTCGCTGAAACGGTAGTCCTGCTGGTTCACTACGATGCCGAAGGTGTAGTGGGACTGATTCTCAACCGGCGCACGGACGTCACGCTTTCACGAGTGCTTGAGGGGCTCAAGGCGGCCAAAGACCGTTCCGACCCAGTCTATCTCGGAGGCCCGGTCGAAACTCCCGCGGTGTTTGCGTTACTCCAGTCGTCGACCAAGGTCGAAGGGGCTGAGCACATTTTCGGTGGGGTTTACCTAATTTCCACGAAAACCCTCTTCGAACAGACCATCTCCGCTCGGCCTGACCCTGGCGTTTTTCATGTTTACCTAGGCTACGCCGGATGGACTAATGAGCAACTGCGGAAGGAAGTGGAACTGGGCGCGTGGTTCATTTTCCAGGCGGATGCCCGAACGGTCTTCAATTCAAATCCGGATTCCTTGTGGAGGCAAATGATTCAAAGAACGGAACTGAAGTTGGCGGGGAGCGAGCCTGCGGACGCAGATCAAAGCGAACTACCTTTATATACTGGGAATTGATCGAGTCGGCACAGATTTCATATCGTCCCGCATGGGATAAATACACATTTCTTAGGGACGAATGATGGATTTTCATAAGCACGCACCAGGGAAACCGAAGAGAATACCTCCGCGCCAAACCGACAGGCGATAGAATTCCTTGACTCGGATCGGCAGGAGCGATTGATGGTCACGTCAACGAGCCCCCTCAACACCGAGGGTAAACCCCATGGGTGAGGCTGCGTTCCAGGATCGGCTACTGCGCATTGTTGTGGCTGAGCATGACCGTTTGTGTCGCCAAAGGGTCAAGTCCTTGTTGGCCACCGAACGCGAAATCGACATCGTGGCCGAGTGCACCCGAGCGGGGGAAATCATCGATGCCTTACGAGCGCACCAGCCGGACGTGCTGCTGTTGGAACCTCGAATGCTCGAAGGAAACCCGTTTGACCTCCTCGCACCCCTGCCACCAGAGTCACTGCCTCTGCTCATCTTGACTACTGCCCAGGACCAGTATGCCCTCAAGGCATTCGAAACCAAGGCCTTTGACTATATATTGAAGCCCTTCAACCCAAGGCGGTTCCATGTTGCCATCGAACGCGCAAGAGCCGATGTGGCTAGGTTCCAAGAAGACTCTTTGACCCTGCGTCAGATCAACCTTATCCGGCACGTGAAATCGATTCCCGAAGAGCGTCTCATTATCAAGTCTGGAGGCCGTGTCCTATTCCTGGAATTCGATGAGGTTGATTGGATCGAAGCTGCTGCGAACTATGTCACGGTCCACGCTGGAAGTCAGGTATACCGGCTGCGTGAGCCGATTGGTCGGGTGGAGAAACTGGTCGCCCCTCACAATTTTTCGCGCATTCACCGCAGCGTGATCGTGAGTGTGGCCAAAATCAAGGAGCTCTATCCGTGCAACAGCGGTGAGTACATGGTTCGACTGAAAAACGGGAAAGAGCTAGCCTGCAGTCGTAGCTATAACTCGGCAATCCGCTCACTTCTTCACTGCAGAACAGAGTCGGACAGGGGGCGATAGGATCGTGGGCCTTGAAATGCGAGCAAACTGTGAGCGTTGCAGGAAGACATTGTCCTCAACAAGCCTGGCTTTCATCTGCTCCCACGAGTGCACTTATTGTGAGGACTGCGCCCTCAAATTGCAATTCGCTTGCACAAACTGTGGGGGAGAGCTGGTGAGGCGGCCAAAGCGCCGTAAGGAGGCAGCTGTTTCCGACTGCGAGCCGTCGGTTGATTGAGCTCTGGCGATGATCGACTTCATGTGTTTTTCTCCTCCAGATACACTCTTCCCCTTTCTGTCGACCAACTCATACTCAGCCTTGTGTCGAAAGAGGGAAAGAGGAGCGAAGCCTGGCCCAGAAGTTCCTCCGTAACCTCAGATGTTCAGGTGTGGAGATGCGGCACTCAAGAGATTGATCTTGTATTCGATCCCCACCAGGTTCGCTGGAGGTGAGCGGTCACGCTTATGGCGGGTAGGACGCTGAGATTGGCCAATCTGTCTCCGGATTGTCATAGGCGTCAACTTTGCAGATACAGTTTTAGGTAGCAACACTTCAAGAACCGATCGCATTACCTCGATGGCGACGCAACACAACCTTGTCAACACATCCCTCCTGCCTATCGTTGCGCCCTAGCCTACCTGTGCACCTGTCCCTGACCACACAACCAAGTCGATTTGCGGACGCCGGAATGCTTGCACGTAGCCACGTCAACAGGTGAGGAGTTGCCACCCGGGGGAAACAGCTATCCACCGAGAAACGAGTTCCGGGCAATACCTCTCGGTAAGGCTATCTCCCGAATAGCACGTACACCACAAAGTTCAAGGAGGTAGTTCAATGACAATAATGGCGTTTTGCCGCTCTGGGTTTACCATGCGATCCCGCAGCATGAGGTTAGCTTTATTTCTCATGTTTGTGGTTTGCCTAGGTGGCGTTCTGTCCACTCGGGCACAATCAACTGCAACCGGCACCGTCGTGGGCACGGTATCGGACCAATCAGGCGCGGTGGTGGGCAGCGCCGCGGTAATCCTCACTGACACCGCGACCAACACCTCACAAACTACTACCACCAACGAGACCGGGCGATACATCTTCGTGAACGTCAACCCGGGCACGTACAACATCTCTATCAACAAAACCGGATTCACGCCAATGAAGGCTACCGACGTATCCGTGAGAGTCGGAACAGCCACTACCGTCAATGGGACCCTACAGGTTGGCGGCGCGACTGTGGAAGTGGAGGTGAAAGCCGCCAGTACGGAGTTGCAAACCATGAACGCTACGGTGGGCAACACCATCACTGGTATTGCGCTGGACTCGTTGCCCAGCCTTAACCGCGATGTCAGCACATTCATTGAACTGCAGCCGGGCGTGAGCCCGGATGGCAGCGTTGCAGGTACTGCGGTGGATCAGAGCAGCTTTATGCTGGATGGGGGCAACAACACCAACGACATGGACGGCAGCATGAGCGTGTACACGACCACCTTCGCTGGCGATCCGACGGGTGGCATATCCAATCAAAGTAATGCCGTGGCCGCAGGGCCGACGGGTGTGGTGCCAACCCCAGCCGACAGCGTGGAGGAGTTCAAGGTCAACACGGCCAACCAGACCGCCGACTTCAACAGCTCTTCAGGCGCGCAGGTGCAGGTGGTTACCCGGCGCGGTACCAACGACTGGCACGGAAGCGCTTACGAATATTATTTGGACAACAACTTCTCCGCCAATACCTGGGAGAATAACGCTACCGGCACGGCATTACCCAATTGGCACCGCAGCCGCTTTGGCGCGCGCGCCGGCGGCCCGATCCTGCCGAAAATGTTGGGTGGAAAGACTTACTTCTTTGCCAATTACGAGGGGTACCGCTGGCCGAACTCCAGCTCCGTTGAAAGGGCAGTTCCGTCGGCTGGCATGCGCTTGGGATTGTTGACATTCGGCGGTATCACCTACAACCTGAACCCCACGCCGGTCACGAACGACGGTGTTACCTATCCCGGAAGCAACTTGGACCCGCGCGGCATTGGCATCGACCCGCTGATAGAGCAGATGTGGAACAAGTACATGCCGCTATCGAACGAATCCGGATGCGGCCTTGCGCGCTGTGATGGTGCAAACGTACAGGGCTTCAAGGCGAACATAGCTATTCCCCAAACCAGCAACTTTGGTGTCGTGCGTTTAGATCACGACTTTGGCGACAAATGGCACTTCATGTCGAGCTATCGCTACTTCAAACTGAGCACCGCCACGGCCGACGAGGTGGATATTGGCGGCTTCTTCAAGGGCGACCAACTGGGCGTCCCGGCTTCTCAGTCGACTGCTCCCCAGCTGCCCTGGTATCTCGTGGCCGGTGTGACCACGAACATTAGTTCCAACACTACCAATGATTTTCGCTACAGCTTCTTGCGCAATTGGTGGGCTTGGAGTAGGGCAGGAGACGTGGTGCAGTTCCCGGGACTTGGTGGAGCGCTTGAACCATTCGGTGAAAATCGTAACCAAGTGCTCGCGCCGTACAACGTGAACACGCAGCAGACCCGTACACGCTTCTGGGACGGTCATGACCAGATGCTGCGCGACGATGTCAGCATGCTAAAGGGGAACCACCTGTTCCAGTTGGGAGGTGTCTATCAGCACAATTTCAACTGGCACCAACGCACCGACAATGGCGGCGGCATCAATTATCAGCCCGTGTATCAGCTTGGTACCACAGCCGGCGCCGGAATCGGGGGCATACCGACTCCCGCAGGTCTCAGCTCTAAGCAAGCCACGAACTTTGGACGTGACTATGCGGCCATGCTGGGCATTGTGTCCATCTCTCAGCAGGCTTACACACGCAGCGGCGCGAACCTGGCGCTGAATCCTCCCCTCACCCCCGCTTTCGACCAGAGTACCATCCCTTATTACAACGTGTACTTCAGCGATACTTGGCACATGAAACCGACCTTTACCCTAACCTACGGGCTGGGGTGGACATTGGAGATGCCGCCGGTAGAGAAAAACGGCAAGCAAGTCGAGTTGGTGGACCAAGCTAATCGGCTGATTGATGTTCAGGCTTACATGCACTCGCGCGAGGCAGCTGCCTTGCAGGGCCAAGTCTACAATCCCATCGTGGGATTCAATCTGGTCGGCAATACCGAAAATGGACGGAAGTATCCCTACGATCCATTTTATGGTTCATTCAGCCCCCGCATCGCCGCTGCATGGAACCCCAGGGCGAGCGGCGGCATGGTTGGCTCGCTGTTAGGGAATGGCAATACAGTGTTCCGGGTTGGCTACGGGCGCATTTACGGACGCCTCAATGGGGTGGACCTGGTGCTGGTGCCGTTGTTGGGTACTGGCCTGATCCAGCCGGTGCAATGCATTGGCGCACTCAGGAACGGCGGCTGCGCCGGTTCCACTACTGGAACTGATCCGACCAACGCCTTTCGCGTCGGTGTTGACGGCCTGGTTGCCCCGATACCTGCCGCCACCCCAACCTTGCCACAACCTCTCTTTCCGGGCATAAACGGCATCGCTGCCGGAGCCGGACAGGCGTTGGATCCACATTTCCGGCCCAACTTTGTTGATTCGCTCGACTTTACGATTCAGCGCCAACTATCACGGAATATAACCATGGAACTGGGATATGTCGGCCGGTGGATTCATCACGAGTACCAGCCGATCAACATCAATGCCGTGCCTTACATGATGACGTTAGGGGGCCAGAGGTTCGACAAGGCGTATGCGAATCTGGTGTTGCAATATTGTGGGGGCATCGCGGGGCTTGCCGGCGGCGGGTGCGCTCTCAACACGGCAGCCGTCGTGCCACAACCATTCTTCGAGGCTTCGCTGGCCGGCACCGGTTATTGCACAGGCTATTCGAGCTGCACGGCAGCCGTGGTGGCGAACGAAGGAGGCCCCCTTGGAAATCTGGCCAATCAGGGAGTCTGGAGCCTGTGGAGTGATCTGGATAGCAGTGGGTTCAATTTCCCCCGCAGCATGCTGAACACCCCCATTCCGGGTTCGCCCAATGGTGTGAACGGCCAGCTCACCAGTGGCGTAGGGGTCAACGCCAGCGTCGGCTATGGAAACTACAATGCGGGCTTCGTCAGCATTAAGATGTCCGATTGGAGAGGTCTCAGTATGCAGTCTAACTTCACCTGGTCGAAAGCCCTGGGGACGGGCACGGTAGTGCAGGCGACCAGTTCGGATACCCCGCCAGATCCTTTCAACCTGAGAACGGGATATGGCCTGCAGGGCTTTGATCGTAAATTCGTTTACAACTTGTTTTTCGTCTACCAGCCTCCATTCTACAAGGGCCAACCAGGAGTGGTCGGCCGGTTGCTCGGAGGCTGGACGTTCGCTCCAATTTTTGCCGCCGGGACCGGCCTGCCGATGACCCTCGGTACTATAAACGGAGGCGGACAGGCGTTCGGTGAGGGCGATTCGGTGAACTTTCTCGGTTACGGGAACTCTGAGAACGCCATCCCCATCGGGCCTATCCCGGGCAGTTCGGTGCACAGGAACGTTCTTGGGTCGAATGGTGTCGGCACATCGGGCTTGGGTATCAATCTGTGGGCTGACCCGTCGGCGGTATATAACTCGATTCGTCAGCCGATTCTGGGTTTGGATACCAGGGACGGCGGATTCGGCGTTCTGCGCGGCTTGCGGTACTGGAACTTGGATCTAAGCGTTAAAAAGAACTTCAAAATCACGGAGCGCGTGAATTTCGAGTTCCAGACCGTCTTCGCAAACATTCTGAATCATGCCCAGTTACTCGATCCTGCATTCGACTATCTCGACACAAGTAATCCTGCCTCCTTTGGCGTTTCGCCTGGTCAAACACTGTTGCCAAACCTGATCTTTATTACTCCACGAACCATGGAATTTGGCTTCAGACTCAACTTCTAACCATCACCCGAGCAGCCCTGGGCCGGACATAGTTGCCCGGCCCTTTGGCTGCCAACAACGGGCTGCGAACGCGAAGTTTACTGGAACTGCTGCCGTGTAAGGATCTGCCAGAAAAAGTTACTACCCAAAAAGTACCTATCTAAAGCTAATGGCGAAATCCAGTTCCCCGAGTACTTGTTCACACCGTTCTTACGGGACTCCAGGTTCAGACGGTTGGTGGTTGAGGTTTGTCCTTCGCGGGCGCATCCTTTTTCTCTGGTTGCTTCTTCTTCAGGTCCTCCGTCCAGGGCGGAACTATGCCGACGAAGCGCGCGTAGGCGATCGATTGTCCCAAGTGTTCAGCAGCATGCCGAACGATGAAAAGTAGAATGCCGCGCTCTGTGTTCTTCCCACCAAACCAATCCATGCTCTTCTCCAGATCAGCATCGGGTACGGCGGTGATCGCCTTACGAGCATGGGCAAACGAATCTCTCAACGTAGCAAGAACCTTTGCTTTGTCGGTGGTGGATTGTTCCAGGTTCTTCACATCCAGTCCCGTCGGCGGAGGCGTGCCCACGAGTTTGTAGAGGTTGTAGTTGGCAGCGCTGACGTGCAGAAATACTTCCGCAAACGAGCGCACATCCGCCGAGGGACGCCAGGTATACTTCTCCGCCGGCACAGCTTCGGCAAGGCGCAGAAATTTGTCCTCCTGCACCATGACCTCAGCCATCACCTCGGAACGATATCCCGTAACCCCGGGAGTACCTTCCTTGTAAGGGTTCACTTGGGCTGCACCGCGGAATGTCGCTGCCGTCAGCACGAATAAACAGATTCCTACACGATACCGTTTCATGGATTGCCCCTTTGCGATCTACTCAGTCTGGACATCGGCAAGAACTTGTCTAGAGCGCCCTTAGAATCCGAGATGCTGACTCTGCGAGCAAAGCCCTTGAACTGCGACGGAGCAGAAGACGAGTATACAGGCACGCAATGCAGTGACTGTCTCATGACTTGGGTCCGCAAGCCCACAGCGCGGCCGTCTTAAAACAAATTACAGGAGGCCCTAACGGCATCCTGTCGAGATGGAGCCGTCGCAGTCGATTCACGTGTATACCATCGTAGTCACTGCTTGCGACGCATCTCGAAATGCTCACTCACAGACTTGCCATCTTTCGTCCACGTCCAGTCCTCGGTATAGTGGTCAGCATCCACAAGCCTGAACACAGCGCGATGCATGTGGCCAGTTTTGAGGGCTGGAATGTTTGTGCCACCCACAAACACGAAATCAAGCGTCGTACCGTCGGAAGAAATCGTTGCCTCCATATGTGGCTGGTTTCCCACGCTGCAGTAATGAGTGAGCGCAAGACGATCCCCGACTACGTAAAACATCGTGATCATGTGGTCCACGGAGCTCTCCTCCATGACCGCTGTTCCACCTGCGGTCAAGTGATAGCTCGTGGTAACGAGCCTTCCATCGGCGGTCTTTCCTTCCCATGTGCCCACCAGTGACTTCATTTTGTCCAATGCCGGCGTGCCGGGCGTGGAAGCAGCAACATAGCAACTCGCGATGCAGAACAAGAGAGAAGAGATAGTCCAAAGTGTTTTCGTAATGGCCTCCTGCTTCGCGGCGAAACGATGCCCTGCCAGCGACTTTCTGCACTTGGAAAGTTTTTCGGGTCCGAATTCTACTTGAGTCATCACGAGATAAACATGTGGGGAGGTTTGGATACAGTGAATTGTTGTACGAGTTGATATTGCGGTGTTATGGACGGCATTCTCAGGCGACCTTACTGATTGCGGGTTGATTGCGGTCATAGGCCGACCAAAGCGCCGACTATGTAGCAATCTCAAATGAAATGGGACGACACGATCAGTCCGGCGCTAACTATTTGGTTCCTCCAGCCTGACCGGCAATCGTCGGATGCGCTTTCCGGTAGCAGCGAAGATCGCATTAACCACGGCTGGAGCCACGGGCGGTACAGCAGTCTCGCCAAATCCGCTCGGGGGATGGTCCGAAGTAACGATATGCGTTTCGATGGCCGGCGCCTCGTCCATGCGGATGACTTCGAAATCGGTAAAACTCGACTGCACCGCGGAACCCTTCTTGAAATCAATCTTCCCGGAAAGAGTTGCCGAGAGTCCCCAAATAATTCCGCTTTCCGCCTGACCTTCGAGACCAAGCGGGTTGACTACCAGGCCACAATCCACAGCGCATACGATTCGATGGACGCGGACGTCGCGGGATTCTCGGCCCACTGAAACCTCGGCGACCTGGGCGATATAGGTATCCTCGGAATAGACATTGCACGCAATCCCACGGCCCCACTGGCGATCGTCCGTAGGGCGAAGTGGGTGTCTCCATCCCGATTGCCTAGCCGCTGCCTCTAATACACGGATCAATCGGCTGCGATCAATTTTCTGATTTCCAACCCTTAGGATGTCTCCTGGCTGCAGAAGTCCCAGCCGGAACTCGACCGGGTCTTGGCCTGCGGCATGCGCCATCTCGTCTAGAAATGACTCGCGAGCAAATACTCTGGAGGGGTAGAACACTGCGCGCCATGGACCTGTGGGCACGGGCGAATTCATGGGCACAAAATCTGCCTTCAGGTGCTCGAAGTTGTAAGGATTGTCAAACGCGACAGTCCCCGCTAGGAGTATCAAATCCTACAAAAGAAAAGGATGCTTCGGTGAGGCAGGGACTCGCCTAGAAGTGACGCGGTCGCTTATATCACCTTGTTGCCCACCGCCACTTGGCGTGCAACCAGATCAAGATGCCAATCGCGCAAATCTCCAGTGGCCCGGGAGGAAGAATCTTCAGCTGCAATAAATCGGCTAGACCCTTTGTCGCCTCGTGCACGGCCCAAATAACGCCAGCAGTTGCGATCAGACTGCCCAGGCGTTCCTCTCCACGGATCCCAAGCCCTCGGTTCTTCGACGGCTGTTGAACTGATCGTTTCGGCGTGTAGTTGCCGGGAGAATAAGCATTCCTCTGAGACACAAAAACCAACTCCGACATCTTTGGATGCGATGCAGCGAGAGTAGTCTGACGCCATCAGACTTGACCGACAAGTTACCGAAGTGCCCTCGCCCACCTTTGAGAAGGCCTCAGGAATCCAGAGCGATCCGAACCGTGAGTAGTTACATCCTCTTGCGGTCTTCTGGTCCATCGACGTCTATTTTGAGTTTCTGGCGCTGGTGTTTTACCCCCAATCAGCCATCAACGCAACACCGACACTGGAGCTGTTTCCCGTACCCGGTTAAGGAACATCCGTGGCGTTCCCGGCGGTTACCAAAGAGGATCGAATGTTGACATGCAAGACTCGCGCGTTTGCAAAAAAAGCCAGACCCTCACCTCGGCAGTGGACCCGCGTCGTTTATCTATACCGCGACTCCGGTACTTGCGTCAGAACAGGATTTCTGGTCTCGTCCTTCTGACCGCGAGAAGCTCCAGGCGGAACTTCGTGCACGCGCCTTGCATCCAAGGCTCATGGATGTTGAGATTATTTGCACCCAACGCTCACTGACGTCAAAACATTATTCGCTGCGGCCACTGTGCAGTCGTAAGACAGACCTTTCAAGTTGATAAACGTGTAATGCTGGGAGCTTGACGCTGGATTCACATCGCTCGCGCTAGCCATGTTGGTGACTGCCATATAGTCGCCCAGATGACCGTTGTGCAAGACCAGTTTGCTGTCCTGATACTTCTGCGTAGTCGCCACCGTAAAGCCAAACGTCGAATTGCTAACCGGGTAAACCAGGTTGACTGTTATCGGGAAACTGAATTTCTCCAGCGTCAGGACCGCGTCCTGATTGCTGGACACTGTCGTCGATGACACCACGCTCGTGTTGACTGAGGTGTTCTGATCCAGGACGCTGAAATTCGCCGTATCGAAGTCGATTTTTTGGTTGCTGGAGAAGATCTGATTTTGGGAGATCGAAGTTGTTACCTGTCCATGCGAGGTATTGACATATCCGGCGATCGTGAAGCTTCGGCTCGAAGCTACGCCGATGTTTCCGGTTACCGTGGAAGTTCCTTGCAAATTCTCCGTCACGACCGGGGACGGACTCCGCAACGTATTCTGAGTAAGGGCGCCCGTGACCTGTGTGCTTCCGGCGTCTAGGTACAGCAAAAGCGACGATGTCGCCGTGAAATAAAAATCGTTATTGAACACGCTCACTGCGATCGTATGCGGGTTTCCATCATTGAGCAGACCAGCAAAGGGCGTGAGGTTTACCCGGTAGGGGACAAAATCGAGGGTTTGCACTGCCGGAATCGGCCGCCATTGGTCAGGCAGAAAGCCGGTGTACACCCAGGGAGAAACTGGCGCGATACCTGCAAGCTGGCCATCAATCGTGATTTCGGTCTCACGAAAGTCGGTGTTCCCGCAACCGTACAGTTCATTAATGCTACTCAGATTATTGGGAAAACAGGCATACCACTGCTCATCGTTGGATTGGCTTTGAGCGATCACGTCCAAGTACGCCTGTTCAATGTTTCGGGGCAGCGTCAAAGTCGTTGTCAGCTGATCGCTAGGTGAAAATAAAAACGCGGGGAGGTTAATGCCGCTGGAGGTCGTCTGCACTAGCGGCAACACGACATCGGGTGTTCGTGGGAGAGGACTCTGCCCGTATGCCGGATAGAACTGCAAGTCCGCGTTTACCGTGAAAATTCCAGTCAAAAGCGTGTTGTACGGGGCGGGGCAATCAGTTGTGCAGTTCTGCAAAACAATGGTCCCGTGCTGGGCATTCTTCAGGAGCGCGCTGTAGTCGGTCACATCCCGCTCAACGTGCCAGCGGTTAGCAGCCGTGTGGAGCGGCTCAGGAGTGGTACCAAAGTAGAGGTTCGTATCCCCGAGAAACACGCTGGCGGTTCGGTCGAATTGCCGTCCCGCGTTCTCGCTGAAATTAACTTCGAACACCACCTTTTGCCAAGGACCGGGGCAATTCGCCGGCGGCGTGAACTGAAAGTTCTGCACCGAATCCGAAAAAAACGCGAACTGATAATTGGTGAAGAGGGCAACGACACAAGGCTTTCTGTGCGGACGCGGTACAAGCGGATCAGCCGTCACCGTGTATTGCGTTCCGATTTGCCGGTTGTTGCTTTGAGCTGGTGCAGCATTCGTCGAAGTCAGCAGAGCCACGGTGACTGCAACAATCAGGAATGTTCCTAACCGATGATTGGCTGAATTCATGGGTCCTCGCTCCTTTATGAAACGTAGCGGTCCCTGTCGGGAGAAAGTCGACGCACTTGCCATCCTTCGAAGCAGCTACTCCACGTTCTGCTTATTTTGGCCGAAAGTCTGCAACGAGATGCCAATCAGCTAATTTAATGGCGTCCATAGCGAACTCGCGGATCTGCCGCTTTCCGTGCCCTAGACTCGGTCAGGCATTACGAGGACTATGCCACGCTCCTGCACCAGACGCCCCGTGTCCTCAACCAGGCAACAGAGATTCTCCGCGCGCGCCGGCAGACTCATGCCGGTCCGGTTCTCCTCGAGAAGATACCCGTCCAGCGCAGGGCACCATCGACGCCAAATCCCTTTTTGGGGCGATACTCCGCGGAGTATCGGGTGGGTTGAGGCCGATACCCATTTCTAGTTCGAATGCGATACTTCTTGAGGTGTTCCCCCACGAGGTTCACCCGAATCGTGCGCCAGCCGCGATTCGGATTGGGCTGGGGATAATAGCTGAGCAAGTAAAGGTGGGCCAAATCGTCCCGAATGGAAGCAAATGCCTTTTGCTGGTCTTTCCAATTCTTGGCGAAATAGGCTTTGCCTCCGGTGGCCGTAGTCATTCTTTCAAAGACGGCAGTCGACACGGGATCCAACCTGGCTTGCTGCGTACTTATCATATAGACAGACGTCCCGGTGGACTGGGCCAACTCAGCCACATCCTCAGGGGGTACGGTGCTGGCGTTATCGGGTCCGTTGGAAAAGACAACCACCACTTTCCTTCCCGTACACAGGCTGGCGTCCTTGACGGTCATTAAGAGGGCGTTGTAGAGAGCGGCATCATCTCCAGCGACAGTGGCGCGTACTCCGTGCAAAACCCGAGCGCGATCCCGCGTAAGAAGTGCGGGCCGGGAGAGATCGCGGCTGTAGGAGTAGAAAGCGATCTGATCCGCAGTTTCCAGTGATCGAACAAAATCAGCAATTGCGTCTTGGGCGAAGACAAACTGCCGGTACATGTAGTTGCTGGTATCGAACAGGATGAAAACATTGGCGCCCGAAACCAATGAGGCAAGTGTTTCAGGCGGGTCTTTGGCGGAGGCGCCGGGTCCTGAGTCTTGTGGCCGGTCGGAGGGTTTGCCTTGCCCCTGCACAGTGTCCTCTAAACTGCGAGTCGGTTCGTTTCCCTCTGCGAACGTGGCAATTCTTTCTGAAATACCGTCTTCGGTAATAGCAAAGTCCTGAGGGTGCAGACCGGTTACATATTTGCCCTTACTGTCCGTCACCGCCACATTCAACTGGACCAAGTTCACTACAACGTGGATATGGGGCTGATCTTCCTGGGCCGCCGTCCAGCATGCGGGACCAAGAAACAAGAACAGGAACAGCCACCAGAATGAAAGAAACGGATGCCGGCTTGCCATAGCTTATACGCGGGGCCCTTACGACGAGCTGATCAGGGTCTCTTGTCCTCTCTCAATACAATTTTCCAGTTTAGGAGCCAGCCTTATCCGCCTGCAATCGCGCAATTTTGCCGAGACGAAACTCCTCTCCGGTTTCTCGCAATGCCCGAAGGAGTGCCGGCCAATCCTCCAAATCAGTAGCGAAAATCTTTTCGACCATGCGATGCGTAAGTTCCGGAACAAGACGGTTCAGCATCACCGGCGGGTAGCCTTTTTCATCGATTAAACGAGCCCAGTATAAATTCGTGGAATCCCAGGACTCAGCCAGCAATCGGCTGGAGTAGCCTGCGAAAGCCGGAAAAGGTTTCAAATTCAGCAGTTCCCGTTTGTAGCTCCGCGCTAGCACAGGATGGGGCACACCGAAATCCTGCGACAGACGCTCCCGGCTCACCTCTGCGGGGTGGCGGACGGACAGGTCTTGCAGCTCTTTCCCAGCTGCGCCCCATAATTCCATATTTTCGGGGAATCTCTGGCGGAACTCAGCAGTGAGATAGAACGTTTCTGACGGCATGATGCCGGGAAGCACATCCACCAGATGCCCCGCGCTCAAGGCTGTCTCCAGGCGTGAAAGTCTTTGCGGTGCCATGCGCTCGGAAAGAATATCAAGCAAGTCGTGTCGCAGTTTTTCATCCTGCTGGGCAGCGGCTAGAAGTTCCTCTCCAGCTAGCTGGTAAAGCGCAACCGCGTGGAGCTCTGTCCGAGTGACATTCCACCATCGCGGTAAGACAGCGCTGGCAAGTAGCCCTGGCACCATTTCTTTCCAGATCAGGGCCTGCACATTTTCCGGAGCGATAAAGTCCTCCTCCGCAGTGGCAAGAACGTAAGGCAGATCGGAAAGAGAGCCTATCAGATGGACACCACCCCCCGCCGGGCTGCCCGCCCCGAACAATTCCGGCGCTCGCCACACCCCCGTGTACCCGGAAACAGTCTCGCCCGCGAAATCGTGGGACCGGACAAAAAGAGGGTTATTGTGAAGAATCTGAGCGCCCGGCGGCTCATAGTAGGCATAGTTCAAGCCTGCCAAGGCGTCCCTCAGGAAGGGAACGAGCTGGCCGCGGGCCTTCGCCAACCGCTCAGGGGAGACCTGGGATTTGATTAACTTCGTCAAATCGGTTCGCATTTGCACTTCGGTATGGCGGTTGTTGTTGTTGTAAACCCCTGCCGCCCATTCGGTTCTCTCGCGGTTACTGAAGATGGGCTGTGGCATTTCGAATTCCTGCAGCTCTGCCGCCAAAGGAAGCAAGGTGCGGCCCTCGGCCCCTCCCTGTGCTCCTTCATTCAAGCCCTCACCGAGCGCTAATAATGTGTCGAGGGAAACCAAGCGCTGCCCATCCAAGACCGAACCGATTCTGCTGGCCAAGTCGCGATGCACCTTCTGTCCCACCGGCGTCGTTTGAGGTGGGCCCGCCAGCAGATCCACGATTTCATCCTGCGAGCCATTAGGTTTCCCGGTCGCAGCCTTCAGAAGTTCGCGTAGTGAATCGTGGCATGCGTCAAAGAGCTGGGCCGCAGAGGAATTCTTGCCAAAGGGACTAATCAGCCGCTGCCAGGACTCATTCAGCACGGTATTCGGAATCTGTCCCTGTCGCGCCAGGATTTGCCACAGTCCGACATTGCTTTCAAGAATCCCCATCGCGTTTCCGCGCATGGTTAAATTGGAAATTCGGTCCACGGTCTCAAGCACCTCAACGAACCGCTGGATGGAGGAATTGTTTAAGTCGGGAAATTCGGAAAAAATCAGAAATTGACTGCTGAACCGCTCGAACTTGCGGGCCAGCAAACGGACAGTCTTTGGAGTGAGCCGTTGCGACACGGAACGCTCGGCGTCGAGTTCGCTCAAAAAGAGATAGAGTTGCAGCGGCCCGTCTTCACTAGCCATACGTGACAGACCAAACATGGTTGCGATCAGCTGGTCAGGGCTGTTGCAGCAATCCGTCCTTTTGGCCCAGTAGCGAACGATCTTCGAATCACTCCTCTGGCGAAGGATCTGTTTCCACAGCTCCAGATTCCCGGGAACGCTGGGTTCGCCAGTCGGTTCCCAGTGGAGGCGGGTAACCAGCAGCAACAGACCGGGATTGGGCCTGAATATCGGTCTGTAAGCATTCGGTTCCAGACTCTGTCCGCGCAGCGCCGCGTAAAAGAGTGGCAGCCGGCGAGGATCGGCAAAGTAAGCCTGCTGCGTGCGGTTCACGCGGGAGAGGGCGTCAAAATAGGCGGCTAGCCAGCCCTGATCTTTTGCCAACAATCGGAGCACAAACTCAATGGGCGAATCTGGACTCGCTCCCACCAAGTCCCTCCAGGCGGGCTCTGCAGCCAATCCTCCAGGGACCATGATTCGTCCCGATCGCATGTAAACGTAACTGCCGTAAAAATCCAGCACGGCTGCATACGGGATGAGCTTTTTCAGGCGGGACGATTTCTCTAACGCGACCCTGGTTTCGGGATCCATGTGTGCCAATGCCCAATAGAAGCGTGCCAGAGCAGGATCATGCAGCAGCACGTCAATGGGATCTCTGCTTTTCGTGCTGCTGGCTTTTGTGGTCATCTGATTGATGTCCTTGAAAAGCACGGGCACTTGGGACTGAGGAAACGAGTAAGTGAAGGGCTGGCCGCGCCGCAGGCTCTCCTCGAGGTCAACCAACGGGAATCCCGAGTCGATAGTCAGAAAAGCCCTTTCGGGATCAGCCGTGTCCAAGACAGTGTCTTGTCCACAGTCTCGCCGAAAACGATATCCTAGTAGCTTGAGCAGGGGCTCGGCGTCAGCGCAACCTGAGACGCGAATCACGCCTTCTGGACCGGCCAGCACCAGCAATGCTCTCGCCTGCTCTACGTACCGCCTCAACAGGATCAGAAATTCCGTTGTACCTTGAGGATCTTGATGCCAACCCTCATAACCCTGCATGGCCACATTGCGGGCCAGCAGCGGCAAGACTTCCTCAGGGGAGACCTTCTGGCTGATACCAGACATACGCAGGAAGGAGGCCAGGGGGCCTGGGATGGTCGCACTCGCCACCGACGACTCCGACCCTGACCTCTCTGATGTAGCGGGAGGCATTCCCCACAAGGGACAGGAGAAACAAGAGCTGATGCAGCAGAACGCTGCGAGAAAAAATACGGGCACATACCGAGGAGATTTCATGGCTGGACTCCCCACAACCGTAGAGACAGCTGCTAGATCAGGTCTGTGCAGCGCTAAAGAACAGAAGGTTTTCTCACCCTTCAGTTCGGGTTACTTAACCCGAGAAGGATTCCGTCTCACCAATTGCCAGAATCGGAATTGTCGGCTTTTTATTCGTTTACCTCAAGGCTCGCAACAATTGTGGTGGCCAAGATTAAACCATCCCTCGCCGAAATCCAAGACCC